>CAZXSN010000004.1:0-93377 GCA_964643295.1 uncultured Lachnospiraceae bacterium | reverse complement strand
TGCAAAATTTGCAGCATAGGCTTTCAAATCGAGAGACCTTATCTAAACGGCATTGCATACTGCGCAATTAAAAATTGCCGTTCCTGTTCAGAAAAGCGGGATTCCTGCTCCTTAGAATACAGCCATTTAGTCAGGTTCGCAGTCCGTCTGCTGTAGAAGGAATCGATCTCCTCCGGCGTGACAGTGTCCACCCGATAGTAATCAAATTCCTGAAAACCGCAGAATGCCTCGTTTATCATTTCTCTGATGTCGGAAAAACCCTGCTTTTTTGCGTATGCTTTATTGTTTTCCCTTACATCATCGGAAAGGTATTCTGGGGAATTGTTGATCATCGCGTTTTCTTTCAGCACCCTTCGCAGCACATCCTCCGTAAGATATCCCGCCCATTCATTCTTCTTTTCCCGCAATGCCGAAGCGGCGGCTATTCCAACGGTGCTTTCTCCGTTTTCATCCACATAATCCGTGAATCGAATCGCAAGAGCGCTGACAACACACAGGGAAGCTGCCAGTATGATAAGCACGATCTTATTGACCGGCTTTGAAAAAACTTTTTTCAATTCAAAGTATGTCATGATCATCACCAGCCTTTTCTCCAAAATAGAACAGGAACGCGTCTTCAAGGGTGGGAGGTACACGGATCGCCGTTTCATGCGGCTTTTCTTCCGAAATGATCCGCAGTTCCACGCCCTGATGATCCGATTTCATATTGGAAACCTTATATTCTTTTGTCAGGGCAGATGCCGACTGCTGCGGAACATGGCAGCTCCAGACTTTTGCCGGCATCGAACGGATGATCTGGTCTGACGTTCCCTCGTTGACGATCGCGCCGTCTCTCATCATTAGGATTTCATTGGCGACATACTCAACATCAGAAACAATATGAGTCGATAATAATACCAGACGTTCTTCCGAAATCTCGCTGATCAGATTTCGGAAACGAATCCTTTCGTTAGGGTCAAGCCCTGCCGTCGGTTCGTCAAGGATCACAATCTGCGGATCATTCAGCATTGCCTGCGCGATCCCGACACGCCTTTTCATTCCGCCGGACAATTTTTTTAATTTTCTATTCGCTGCCTTCGCCAGTCCAACCTGCTCCATCAGCTTATCTGCCCTCTTCCCCGCGAGAGCAGGCCGTATCCCCTTGATCGCCGCGATATAGAGAAGATACTCCTTTACGGAAAATTCCGGGTAAAAGCCAAAATCCTGCGGAAGGTACCCCAACAGGTTCCGGTACTCGCTGCCCATCTGAAAAATATCTTTTCCATTGCAGCGAATGTCTCCGTGTGTAGGCCTCAGCAAAGTGCACAGCATCCGCATCAGTGTTGTTTTTCCCGCCCCATTGACGCCCAGCAGTCCGTATACGCCGCCAGTCATGGTTAGGTTGATATGATTTACCGCGGCAAATCCGGAAAATTCTTTTGTAAGATCATCCAATACCAAATTCATTTGCGTTAACCTCCATAAAGTGACCGCACTCTTCCAGCGTCCTGCAGATCGCAAATGCCAGAAATGCGAGAGCAATTCCCATAAAAGTCAGCCAAAGGGGGAAGGTAATGGCCGCATATATTTTTTCGTTTAAGATCACCGTAAGCCAGATCGCGCTCCACGCCGCACACAGCATCATTGCAGCCGTTTCCTGCAGGGAAAATCTGCTGCATAGGACTCCAAAACAGACTGCCGCGGTTACCGTCATAGGAAACAAAAACTGCACGAAAAGCTGCGAAACAAGAATATCTGTTCTTGCGGCGGTGAAGATACAGAAAGCCGAAATTAAAACCATATCCACAATGCCAAACAGCAGTATTCTGGCCGCATAGATCTGCCGCAGCGAATAAAACGATGCGCTTTCAATTTCCATTGACCGGTTTGTCCGGTTTTTCCATAATTCCGGAATGACCAAAATAACAAACAGGGAAGCGGAAACACCCAGTATCCTTTGTATAAACTGTCCCGCCTGCATGGAAGGCAGTACACTTACTAATAAAATAAGCAGGAGTGTCTGAAGTATCCACCATCTCTTTCGGATCAGATGAAGCTGCGTCAGTAAGAACTCCCCATAAGTCAAGCGGCGCTCCTGCTCCCCAAAATAGAATGCCTCTATTGATTTTCTTACCGTCTCTTCTACCTTCTCCTCATTAGAAATTACATTTGCATTTTCCCTGTAATCATGAAGGGCTTTTTCCAATTCCATCGGGTCACTCCTCCCTTAACTGTTCTTCTAATTTCTTTTTTGCCTGTTTGATCCGGTACTTTACCAGCGGCAGGCTGATTTGCAGCACTCCCGCTATTTCTGTAAGCTTCAGATCCTGAAAATAGTAGAGTATGATCACCTCCCGCAAATCATCCGGCAGACGCTTTAAGGCCGTTTCAACCGTTATTCTGTTAAGAACATCCTCCTCCTCCGATTTCTGCAAATCCTCTTGAAGCTTCTCTGACTGTTCCTCTACGGGACTGTCCTTTGTCTTTCTGTAATAGTCCCTGCATAGATTGCCGGCTATGGTATACAGATAATTTCTGGTTTTTCCCATATAATGATAATCGGATAATTTCCTGAAAAAACGCAGAAACGTTTCCTGAGCCAGATCTTCGGCATATGACTGGTCCAGGCAGTGATAGTGACAGTATCTTAAAATCTCTTGATAATGCTCGCGGACAAATACATCAAAAGCTTTTTCATCGCCTCGTTTCATCTTTTGTATCAACAGCAGATCAGCGTCCAAAAAATCCTCCTTTCCCCTAAGGAAAAGACCGTGCGCATTGTCTTTCTATCCTGTATAACGAGTGAAGGGCAGAAAAAGATAGGCTCGTTTCCTGTTTTCCAATATTTCTTTCAAATCCGCGCAGAAATCTTAGATTTGGTACAAATTTAGAACTGATATTCGAGTATGGCATGATTCGTCAAGATATCCCCTGCTGACACTTCCCCCATAGATTTGCTGCCTATTCCTTATCTTATGCGGGATTCCTAACACAGCATCTAACAGTCTACTTCTCCTGCTGTGTAATGAAATTAGAGCAAATAGTAAGCTTAACACGATAGTGCCGATTCATTAGCAAACCGATATTCAGAGTGAAAATCCGGACTTGAAGAATTCTTCCGCATATCTGGACAGAAAGCTCCAGAATACTTTACAGGAGCCGTACATTTTTCTATGGCTGCCGTTTGTGAGTCAATACAGAATCTTTTAAACCAAGTGAACAGTAAAGAGTAAATTGAGCTCTTGGGATGTGGGAAGTGTTGGATGAAATGATTCAGGCGTCAAAAGGTGATTACGGATTGCTCCGCTGTGTACGCACCTTCCCTGCTGAAACGAAAACAAAAAGCATTCTGCGCAAAACAAAGCGGAGAGGGAGCGCAGATACACAGCAAAAGGGGGCCCGCATACGGGAACCCCCTCCCTATCCTTCCCCGGCATCCGGCACCGTCTCTCATTCGTAAAGCCAGTTCCACAAGCCGATGCCAGAGGCGCTTCGAACAAGGTCTGTTAACTCTCAAACGGGAAGTGAAACTGCGTCAGGCCAAATTCATCACGCATCTGAACAAATTCCTTCTGCACCTCTTCGGTGATCGGCACACCCCGATCCTTACGGTACATCCACACCTCGTATTCCTTTTCTCCGGCAGTATAGATCCGCTCCTGTCCGGGCGCCTTCTGGGAACTGCGCAGCTCCCTTAAAATATCGCCGCAGGTCTTCTTAAACGTTTCTGCGCCCAGGAAAGCCTCCGTGTCAATCGCCATGAAGAAATGCCCCAGGTGATAGGGATGGATCTTCCCGTCCTCGTCTTTGCCCTCCAGAGCCTTCAGGAAAATACCCGCCTGCAGGGCGGCGCTCAGGATCTCCACTACAGTCGCATATCCGTACCCTTTATAACCCGCGAACTGATCCCCGAATCCGCCAAGCGGCGCAAGGGCGGCCTTCTGGCTGCGGATATCCTTTAAAACCTGTTTCGTATCCGTCATTTCCGACCCGTCGCGTCCGATCACCAGCCCCGCCGGTACATCGTGCCCGATCCTGGCATAATATTCAATCTTCCCGTTCTGGATGATCGAGGTCGCGCAGTCCAGCATGAAAGGAAACGGCTCATCCGTCGGCATCCCAAATGTCAGCGGATTCGTCCCCAGCATGTTTTCCACGCCAAAGGTCGGGGCCACCGAAGGCCTGGCGTTCGTCCCGGTAATCCCGATCATATCCTCCTTTACCGCCAGTCCGGCCCAGTATCCGGCAATTCCGTAATGGGAGGAATTCCGCACAGCCACCATACCCATGCCGTACTGCCGGGCCTTCCCGATGCACAGATCCATCGCCTTTTTGCTGGCAACCATGCCCATGCCGTCGTTCGCATCCAGCACGGCGGTAGTCGGCGTCTCCTTCACCACATCAATCTTCGTCACCGGGTTTAAAATTCCCGCTTTGATCCGGTCCGCGTAGATCGGTTTAAACCGATTGCAGCCATGGCTCTCGATTCCCCGCCGGTCACTCTCCAGAAGAACATCCGAACAAAGTCTCGCATCCTCTTCCGGTACTCCCAGTTTCACAAACACCGCCGTAATGAAATCATCCGTAAGCTGCCAAGGCAGATAAACTCTGTTGTCCTCTTCCATTTTTAACTCTCCCCCTCATCTGTTGAATGTATCTTTGACTGCAAAAAATAATTTTTAGAACTCCTGATTGATTTTATACTGGAAGCGATTCTGCGGCAAAAAGTAATTCGCTGACCCGCAGAAAAAGTCCCTTAACTTCCTGCCGCTTTCCAAAGCGGTTTAATCACAGCAAATCTTTATGTCAGTTTGCGTCTTTCAAAGAATCCTTCTGCTTATTCCTTTTATATTCCACAGATCTTGCCGCATTTCTTCTAAGTGCCGCCGCATCGCTCCTCTTAAGATGATTGCTGGTTCTCGAAATCACCTGTTCCGCCAGAAACTCATCCGGCAGATTCTCAAAATTTTCCGGCAAAACCATGTCGGCAGCCTGTTCCAGTCCTGGGAAAATCTCTCCTCTTTCCCAGTCATGTCTTCGGTTATAGGGGCAGGCATCCTGACAGTTATCGCAGCCGCACACCCACTCCTCAAAAAGGTCCTCACTTAAACCGGATGCACGATCGGTATTGCCAAATGTTGTCCAGAAGGAAACACAGGCTAACGGGTTCATCGTAAAGGGAGCTGCCAGGGCTTTCGTCTTACAGGCTCTCTGACACAGACTGCACTTTTCACTGCAGGGAGAAAGATCGGGCTTTCCCGTCCGCTCACACTCCTGATCCATCAGATATCCCAGCAGCTGATTGTAGGACCCGTTTTTCGTGTAAAAAAAGTTGTTTTTGCGGATGATCCCCAGTCCGGCCTTTGCCGCCAGAAAGCGAAGCGGGCCAATGCTGCCGACCTCCTTCTCTCCCGCCAGACGAATTCCCCGCTTAAGAAACCACTGCTGAAACCCTTCTATATCCAGCAGGCTTTTGTTATTGGATCCCGGATCCAGGAAAAATGCCTTCGCATATTTCCCCTGCAGCTTTGCGGGATACCGGTATTTCCCATAATCATGAACCAGAATCACAAAGGATTTTGCCCACGGAAGGCGTTCCCGAATCCTGCAGAGATCTTTCATTCCCTGATAAAAAGGTATGCTTAGGGGACATCCCGCATTCTCTTATCCAGCAGTTCTTCAAACCCTTCCAGAGCGTCCAAAAGAACAATTCCGCAGTCGTCAAACCCGCACTTTAAAGCAGTGCGGTAAATTTCCTCCCCCAACGTACCTGTGTTCATCCGTCCGCCTTCCCATCGTATATGAAAACAGTCTCTATGATGGATCCTTCCTCTTACGGCATGATCCCGTGTGCCATGAAAAGCTCCGCCAGCTCTCATTTCAGGCGCTTTCGAGGGCTTTCAGCGCATCTTCCAAAGCTTCCCTGGTCTCTTCGATATCCAGTCCGGCCTCGTCAATGATCAGATCGGCATACCTCTCATAAAGCGGGGCCCGCTCCTGAAAAAGATCATATAAAGTCTGCCCCTCTTTCAGCACCACGCCGCGGTCCTTCAGATTTTTCAGACGCCGCTCCAGCGTATCGTACGGAAGTTTCAGATAAACTACTGTGCCGATCTTTTTCAGGTGCTCCATCGCTTCCTGTCCGTAAACAACGCTTCCGCCCGTAGCGATCACGGCCCGTCTCACATCGATCGAGGCATTCACCCGGTTTTCAATCGATAAAAACCCGTCTATCCCCTCTTTTGTGATAATCTCGTGCAGCAGACGCCCTTCCTGCTGCTGGATCAAAAGGTCGGCATCCACGAACTGAAACCCCAGCTGCTTGGCCAAAATCACACCCACGGTACTCTTGCCCACACCGGGCATTCCGATCAGGACAACGTTTCGCACCTTTCCGTATGCTTCCTCCATCAGACACACTCCTTTAAGGCAAACTCAGCCGCTTTTTAGCTGCATCAGGTCGCGCACACTTCTTACCCCTTTTAACTCAATTCCTTCCACACTGCCGACATTTCTCTTACAGGCCTGCGGCAGAATCACTGTCTGAAAGCCGAGCTTTTTCGCTTCCTGCACCCGCTGGCTGGCCATGCTCACGGCCCGTACTTCTCCGCTTAATCCGACCTCTCCAAACACCAGCGTTTTCTCGTCGATGATGGAATCCCGGTAACTGGAGATCAGGGCCATCACAATGCCCAGATCCACCGCCGGTTCCCGCATGCGGATTCCTCCGGCGATGTTGACGTAGGCATCGCACGATGACATCTGAAACCCAAGCCGCTTTTCCAGCACAGCCAGCAAAAGATTCACACGGTTTAAATCCGCGCCGTCCACGGTTCTTCTGGGATATGCCAGATTTGTGCGGCATACCAGGGCCTGAATCTCAACCAGGATCGGCCGCGTCCCCTCCATCGAGCAGGCGACCACCGAACCGGGAGCATCCTTCGGTCTGCCCTCCAGCATGAATTCTGAAGGATTCAAAACCTCTTTCAGCCCTTCCTCCTGCATCTCAAAGACACCGATCTCATTCGTGGAGCCGAAGCGGTTTTTCACACTGCGCAAAATCCGGTACGCCGCGTGACGGTCGCCCTCAAAATACAGGACCGTATCCACCATGTGCTCCAACACTTTGGGACCTGCCACCACGCCCTCCTTTGTCACATGGCCGACGATAAAGATCGTCACGCCCAGTCCCTTGGCGATCTGCAGCAGCACCCCGGTGGTTTCCCGCACCTGGGAGACACTGCCGGGCGCGGAGCTGACATCCTCATTGTACATGGTCTGGATCGAATCGATCACCACCACCGCCGGATTCAGCCGGCTGATTGCTTCCCGGATATCGCTGAGGTTCGTCTCGCATAAGATCAGCAGCTCATCCGAAAACTCTCCCATGCGGTTCGCCCGCAGCTTGATCTGATGCGGCGACTCCTCTCCGGAAATATAAAGCACACGCTCCTGGCGCCCGGCGAGATTGCGGCAGACCTGCAAAAGCAGCGTCGATTTCCCGATTCCGGGATCGCCGCCTACCAATACCAGGGAACCGGGAACGATGCCGCCTCCCAAAACGCGGTCCAGTTCCCCGATTCCGGTACTCTCCCTGGGCTTATCCTCCATGTGGATCTCGCGCAGCATCTGCGGTTTGGAAACTTTTCCCTCCCGCCATGCTGACACCTTCGAACCGCTGATTTTCGCTGCCGGTTCCTCCGCGAACGTATTCCACTCTTTGCAGGCGGGACACTGCCCCATCCATTTGACTGATTCATACCCGCAGTTCTGACAGAAATAGACGCTGCCCTTACTTTTTGCCATAGCCCCTCCACGCATTTTCCGGATGAAAATTTACTGCCTTACAACGGTTACCTGTGCCTGCCCGGCCTCCTTTAAATCCACGCTCAGCACGAGTTTCCCGCCCATGCTGGTTTTCATAAGACCGCAGTCACTGCCTCCGATCATTACCTGATAGACCGCTTCCTCCTCTAATCCTAAAGTCACCTGCACATCACCGGCTCCCTCCGCCACAAAGGAGAGACCGTCCCCGCTCTCCAAAAATGAACGCACACTGGTTCCAGGCAGGGATTCGTACAGCAGCATCCCGTTCTTTTCCAGCTTTGTAAGTTCCCGGAAAGTCTTCACCTTGTACAGATCTCCGCGGTACTCATAATCGGAAAGCTTCGCTTTCTTCTCAAGCGTATAGTCGCCGAAGCTTAATGTCCCATCCGGCTGCGTTTGCAGCAATTCCCCTCCAACCGGCATTTAAAGTTTCTCCTCCCTTGCACATGCACCGCACGGACCATTTTTCGTCCTTCCTTTTCCGCCGGCACTTTCTCCTTTACGCTTCCCTTTTCGTTTCCCCTCCCGTCTTGTCTTTCGCTTTCGCATCGGAACCGGTCTCATCCGCATCCGGCAGGGATTCTTCAGCCTCTTTCGCCTTTTCAGCCCCGTCCTTATTATCCTCCGGATGGGAAACGCGAAATACGATCTTTTCCTTCACCAGCGTCACCGTGACCTCGTCTCCGGATTTCACTGCGCCGGAGAGCAGTTCCTCCGACAGGGCATCCTCCACCTTATTCTGGATCGCCCGGCGAAGCGGTCTCGCGCCGTACTTCTCATCAAACCCGCTCTTGGCGATATAGTCGCGCACAGCCGGGCGCACATTCAAACGAATATTCATCTGCTCCAGACAGCGGTTCTGCAGTTCCTTAAACAGAAGCGTCACAATGCTGCGGATGTGCTCCTCGTTCAAAGAATGGAAGACAATGATGTCATCGATTCGATTGAGAAACTCCGGTTTAAACAGCCGCCGGACCTCCTCCATCACGCTGCTTTTCATGGCCTCGTAATTCTTCTGTTCATCCGCGGCAGCGCCAAATCCCAGCCGTTTCGGGGAAATGATCGACTGGGCGCCCGCATTGGAGGTCATGATCATGATCGTGTTCTTGAAATCCACCTTTCTCCCCTGCGAATCGGTGATATGTCCCTCGTCGAGAACCTGCAGCAGAATGTTGAATACATCCGGATGCGCTTTCTCGATCTCGTCGAACAGAATCACGGAATAGGGATGTCTGCGCACCTTTTCCGAGAGCTGTCCGCCTTCCTCATACCCCACATATCCGGGCGGGGAACCGACCAGCTTCGATACGCTGTGGCTCTCCATATATTCGGACATGTCCACACGGATGAGCGACTGTTCGCTGCCGAACACGGTATCCGCCAGCGCCTTGGAAAGCTCCGTTTTTCCAACACCTGTCGGGCCCAGAAACAGGAACGATCCAATCGGACGGCGTGGATCCTTAAGTCCCGCGCGGCCGCGCTTGATCGCCTTCGCGACCGCCGTCACCGCCTCGTCCTGTCCAATCACCCGTTTGTGCAGATCCTTCTCCAGGTTCAGCAGGCGCTTTCCCTCCTGCTCCGCGACTTTCTGCACCGGAATCTTCGTCCAGGCGGACACCACTTCGGCGATATCCTCCTCCGTCACTTCCATCGAATCACTCTGGATCCGTTTCTGTGCCTGACTGCGCTGCCGTTCGCACTTCTTCTGCAGTTCCTGCAAAACCTCATGCGTTTTCGATGCGCCCGCATAATCACCCGACTTGATCTGCTCCTCCATCTGCGCGGAGGTTGCCGCGTACTCCTCCTCCAGATCCAGTACCTTCTGCGGCATCCGATAGGAGCCAAGCTGCCGTTTCGCGCAGGCTTCATCGAGCAGGTCAATTGCTTTGTCCGGCAGGAACCGGTCATTGATGTACCGTGCCGAAAGTTTCGCAGCCGCATCGATGGCAGAATCCGAAATGGTTACCCCGTGATGCTGTTCATAGATTCCGCGCAGCCCCCGCAGGATCTCCTGTGTTTCCGCCACGCTCGGCTCTTCCACCATAATCGGCTGAAAGCGGCGTTCCAGAGCCGGGTCTTTCTCCACATATTTGCGGTACTCCTCCACCGTCGTGGCTCCGATCACCTGAATCTCTCCGCGCGAGAGGAACGGCTTCATGATATTGGAAGCATCCAGGGAGCCCTCCGCACCCCCGGCTCCGATGATCGTATGCAGCTCGTCGATGAAAAGCAGCACTTCCTGGCTGTCCATCACTTCCTCCAGCACACGCTTCATGCGCTCCTCAAACTCGCCGCGGTACTTGGAACCGGCTACCATGCTGGCCATATCAAGGGAGACCACTCTTCGTCCCTGCAGGGGTTCCGGCACATCCTCCGCTACAATCCGGTTCGCCAGACCTTCCACGATGGCGGTCTTGCCAACGCCCGGCTCCCCGATCAGGCAGGGATTGTTCTTAGTCCGGCGACTCAAAATCTGCATGATGCGGTCGATCTCCGTCTGGCGTCCCACAACCGGATCCGTCCGCCCTTCCCTTGCCTGCTCCGTCAAATCCCGGCTGTACTGATCCAGGAAAGGGGTCCGTTCACTCGCACTCTCACGTGCGCTGTGGGCATTTCTCTTAAGACTCCGGTACCGTTTGTCCGTCACACCCATGATATCCATGATCCTGCTGTACAATTTCTGCAGGTTCACCCCCATTGTGTGCAGAAGCCGTGTCCCCACACACTCCAGGTCTTTTAACATTGCCACCAGAATATGCTCCGTTCCGGCTTTCTCCGAACCAAACTGATGAGCTTCTTCGATGGCGCTGCGCAAAATCCCTTCCGCCCGCGGAGTGTACCCCTCCCGATCTGCCGTCAGGACTTCGCTCTCCGGCGAAATCAGCTGACTGATCAAATCCTGCACTTTCTTCTCGTCTACCTGGAATTCCCTCAGCACGGCCCCTGCCGTTCCCTTGGGCTCCCGCATCAGACCCAGCAAAAGATGTTCTGAACCGATATAGCTGTGATGGCAGGACGCAGCGGCCTGTTTCGCCAGCTTGACCGCCTGCTGTGCACTGTCTGTAAACTGTTCCAGCATCCTCACTCCTCCTGTGTTTCGTATTCTGAAAAAATCTCATCGACCAGGCCGTGAATCTCCTGTCTGGTGATATGGTGACAGCTTGCCTTCGCCAAGATGACTGTAAGCTGCTGTTTCATCTCTGTCAGCGCCCGCGCTCTGTCCACATCCAGAGAGATCACTGCGCCGCGGCGCCGGTCAATCGTCACAAACCCTTCCTCGCGCAGCACGGAATATGCCTTGTTGACCGTATGCATGTTGATGCCGATATCTTCGGCCAGCTGACGCACGGACGGCAGCGAATCTCCTTCCCGAAGCGCGGACGTGGCAATCCCGAGAATGATCTGATTGCGAAGCTGGATGTAGATCGCCTCATCACTCTGAAAATCAACCTCGATGACCATACTCCTCGCCCTCCTTCCTCTGCGCTGTCTGTTCTACTTAAACTATAACGGAAAGAAAGCGGGGCTGTCAAGTTTTTTTGACAGCTCCGCCCATTTTTTTGAATGTATGTTCTGCTTTCTGTAAGACACCCCAAGCCCGGGAAAACCCCTCTTTCCGTCTGCGGGAAAAATCCGACGTGTCCTAGACCGGCACAAATCTCATGATCACCCACAGCACCAGCATCTGCAGCGGATAAAATACATAATAGGCATACTTGGGGATCCGATCCCTGCGCTTTCCGGAATATCCCCAGATCAGAAGGAAGGAAAACGGTCCCGTCACATACAGCACACTGATGATAACGCCTACCACGAACTTGGCAAAGGTACGGTCATAGAAAATATAAAAGCTGGCCACCAGCAGAACCACCGCCAGCCCGTACTCCGAGCGCAGAAGGAAGGACCACAGCAAAGCGCCGACAACCGAAACCACCTGACAGAGAATGCGCTTAAATCCATTCATATCCTTCGCCATTCTCAGGCAGTAGAGCATGAACAGAGCGACCGCCGTGGAAAAAAGCGCATTCTGGCTCGTGAAATCAAACAGCTTCCCCCGCATCGCCAGATCATAGGGGATCTCACTGGCCACGGCGAAAATCCCGATTCTCATGAAATACTTCCTGTAATCGGAGGTATGCAGAAATCCCTCCACCAGCAGAAAAGTATAAAGCGGAAGCGCCGCTCCCCCCATCATTTCCAGCAGGGATCCCACGAGGGCATAATTCATCAGTCTGGAATTCTCCATCAGCATCTGCGACAGAGTCTCCTGTGAATACTGATCGATGTGAAGCAGACCCCGCTCAAACACGATCACTCCCACCGAATAGAGGATCATCATGACACACGCGGCATTTTTCAGAAAATCTGCGCTGATACTGGGCAGGAATGACCGTTTCCGCCCGCCGGAATTGCTCATGGATTTCTGTCTCCCTTCCGTCCTTCGATGAAAACATCATAACACCGGGCGGAACTTTCGTCAATCAGGTTCCTGTCAGACTTTGCGTCCGGTTACGCTATCTTCAAAACTTTTTCCTATATTTCTGAAACAGCGTTGCACTGGGAAACTTAAGCTGATATTCCTGGTAAACAGTCTGTGCGGCGGCTGCCTGTCCCTGAGTTTCCCGAATCTCCGCGGTCATCGCCAGCAGCTTTGCTGCGTCATAGCACTGGTCTTGGCTCTGGCAAAGCACAATCGAATCCGCTTTGCGAAGGTTACTCTTGCGCCCAGGCAAACATTCGCTTCGGCGGCTTTCAGGGCAGCTTTGCCTCTGATGCACAGATTTTCCGGTTTCCAGCGCGTGTCCCCCCGTCTCCTCCATCTCCTGATACCGATGCTTTTCTTCCTGTTTGTTCAGAGCCGTCAGACACAAAGAAGGGTGAAGGAAACAGCTCTCATCTGCCGCCCGCAGCAGCCCCTGCGTTCCCTCTCGCTGCAAAGAACAGCTTCCTGTAAAAGTCTGCTTTCCAGTTTCCCAGGTTCCTTTTGCAGCAGCGCGATCCAGTCCTTCCAAAACTACTCTGTTCCTGTCAGATTTTCGTAAGCAGCTGCTGTTCTCTCTGATCTTTTTCCTCTCACCCGAAAATAAAAATCCCCCGGGCAGATATCTGCCTGGGAGGACCATTCCCCAGTAACCGGCTAAAAATACTCCTGCAGACGGCTGTCCCGCATGGACTGTTTCCGCCATCAGGCCGGTAAAAATCGCGTAAGCAGCCAAAGCGCGAGCAGATGCGCCGGATAGAACGCATAATAGACATACTTAGGGATCCTGTCCTTGCGCTCTCCGGTATAGCACCACACGCCGTAGAAAGACAGCGGCCCCGTCACATACATCAGACTGATCAGAATCCCCAGTATTGTCTTGATCACGTTGCGGGCATAGAAAATATAAAAATCCGCCACCAGCAAAACAATGACAAGGCCAAAATCCGCCCGCAGAAGCATCACCCACAGCAGTGCACCGATCACCGTGAGCACCTGACCTAAAACCGCTGCAAATCCCTTCAGCCGCCTGCAGATCCGCAGACAGTAGAGCATGACCAGACACACGGCCATGGAGAAAACAGGATTCTGACTGTAAAAATCAAACAGTTTCCCCCGCATCGCCAGGTCATAGGGGATTTCACTGATCAGGGCAAGAATCCCGATTCTCGCGAAATATTTGCTGAAACTGGAAGTATTGAAAAAGCCCTCGACCAGCAGAAAAGCAAACAGCGGAAGCGCCATTCCCACCATCAGTTCCAGCACAGATCCCCAGCCAGCGTAATTCATCAGTCTGGAATCCGCGGACAGAGCATCCGACAGCTCCTGCTGTGTATACTGATCAATGTGAATGAGACCCCGCTCGATCACGATTACTCCTACCGAATAGAGAAGCATCATGACACAGGCAAAATTCTTCAGCCCATCGGCGCTGAAACTCGGCGTAGCCCAGGTCACCAGCCGTCTGCCATCTGTACTGCTCATTGGCTTCTCCCTTCTTTCCTTTCGATTAAGCATTCTAACACCGGATGCGGGTAAAGTCTGTCCGTGCGCCCAAAAGCCCCACAGCTTCTGCGTAAGACTTATGTTCAGAACAGGTAAGGAAAAATCATCCGGATCATTCGCCGAAACAGGCGAATTCGCGGATCACCTCCAGCGCGGGAAGCGCATTGTCCGCATAATCGAACAGCGCCTGATTGGCCCACTCGTTGCCTCCGGGACCTTTCTCATTCATGTAAGCGATGGCCTGCGGACTCGCCCATTCGCTGCCCGGCACCGGAAGCAACACAGATTCCCAGCAGCAAAAGCCCGCTCCCAATCCTTGTGGTATCCCGCAGACCAACTGCAGTACGTCGCGCAGAAAACTGCACTGCCCGTAAACCGGCACTGACAAAGCAGCGATATTGCGGTAGTTGGGAACCTTCCCGTGCATCCACAAAAGTCCGTTGGAAAGTTCGTTTCCCGGCGCCGCCATCTGCGGCATCAGATCCTCCCGTCTGCATACGGCCAGCATCTCTTCTGTATACCAGTAGACCGCCTGCGCAGGATCTCCATGGCACTTTTCTGTTCCCCTTGATTAAAACACCCCGCCGCAGCGCTCTACCTCCACAAGGCTGGAAAGATCCATGTCCGTGATCCGGTTTCTCATGCCCATCCTCCCATCGCCCGTAAACCTAACTCACTGCAGGTGCTCCCTCACCGTCTGTCATACCCAGTCTTATCAGGTAACCGTGAACAGTTTCTCCCCAAGGGCAGCAAAAGACTCCTACGGGTGCCTGAAAGGCTTTTAGTCCTCAAAGTTTTCGAAGTCTTCCATGGAAAAGCGTCTCATCATGTCCCGGTAGCGAAACCTCGCCGTCTCGTTTTTCTGAAGCACATCCTCCTCCGTGCCCACGTACTGGCAGCGGATACAGTAGTACTCCTTTTTCTCTTTGTCATAAAACATATCGATGTCCAGATCCCGCATGAAACAGGAGGGACAGCGGTAATTTAATCTGCCTTTTCCAGACTGAGCCATGTGGTGAACACCTCCTTCTCGTGAAGTTTCCCGGTAAATCCCAGCGTAAACATGGGACTGAACGCGTAGCCTTCCTTGAAATACCCCTGTTTTTCGCTTCCTTCACAGCGCATCGACACCAGCGTCTGAATCGGCGGCAGTTTGCAGCTTACTTTGTCGGCTCCTTCCAAAGCCACCTCGCAGCAGCGGTATTCATATGGAAGGGAAGTGCACTGCCCGTCCTTTTCAGCAGAGAGCGTCAGACTGCTCATATCCTCCGGATACTCGGTGGTGCCGTAGCAGCCCACCATGTATTCGTTGATCGTCACATCGGCAGCCGGATCGCTCATCGCAAGAACCCTGCGCTCGATTCGAATCACGCCGCTTCCTTCCGGGAACGCAAGTCGAGTCTGCAGCTTCAGTTTCAAATCGGAGAATTCCAGGTCTACGGGATCCAGTGTGAGCACTCGCTCAACGCTTCCCCGCGCCGCAGATGTTTCCCTGCCTTCCCCTGTTTTTTCCCTGTCCTCGTCCGCAGATACATTTTCCTGTTCGTTATCTGCCGTCTTTTCACAGGAGAAATGGGCCTTCGTGCGGCACAGGCACAGATCAATCTCCTCGCCGTTATGGCAGATCTTAGCGCTGCGCACGGTTCCCTCCCCCGCATAGTGGGTGAAATAACCGGCTCGGTATTTCTCCTGAATCAAAAACGGATAGCTCGCATCCTGCACATGCGCTGTGCCGATCCCTACCGGCCAGGGCAGTTTCGCCGCATAGGGGCGCAGATCAACGATCGCTCCGCCCTGATCCATGTTGACGCAGGCTCTCAGATAGGGATCGCAGTACCAGAAGACCTGTTTCTTGCTGCCGTAGAGGATATCGCGCCACAGCGCACACTCCGGCTGGGTGTAGGTCTTTTTCTGTCGGTAGTAATCCGCGAACTCGCTCATCGTCATGTCGATCAGACGGCCTTCCTTTTTCAGCTTTCCGTAGTAGGCGCAGCCATCCTCGTAGGATTTTTTCAAAAGCTCATAGGGAGCCTCCCAGCGGCCCATCTTGTTCATCCACCCGGGTCCCACAAACATCATGTTGTAAGCGTATCCGTCATTGAATTTTGCCTGATAGCGGTACTGGTCGATTAAGTTGTAAAGATACGGGTATTCCCAGGTCTTGGTGTCATAGATCATCCCGCGCAGCACATTCTGCGGATGGGTGCCGAAGTTGGAACCGTTCCCGTCATAGCAGGCGATCAGATCCCGGCTCAGATGAGGAATCGCCACAATGCCGGAATCCTCCTCCTTGCATGCCGCAGGCGCGTGGGTGTTTGCCTTAGAAGGGATCCAGGGTGCCCAGGGACCGCCGTCCATAAAAGTATACCAGCTGTTATTGCAGGTGTGATACGCCTTGGGGCCTTCCTCCCAGCAGGTCGCCACCGCGCACTTCACAGAAGGATACCGCTCTTTGATGTAGTTGATCAGATCGGCATCCAGATAGTAGGAACCGGTGGACTCCGGATAAAACCCGAAGCGGTCATAAAATTTCTCGAAGACATCCTGCACGATGGCCTTTTTATCCTCCATGGAGAACATCCAGATGCAGAAATCCTTCGTCTGATACTTTTCCCGAAACTCCCTGCAGGGCAGTCCCAGCAGGGTAAGACCGATCTCATCCCCGTAAAGCTCATGATCCCGCCTGGCAAGCTCGACTGCCTCGTCGTTAAACAGGCTGGCATATGTCATTTGAATCGTTGTCTTCAGTCCGTTTTTGTGGGCACACTCCTGCTGAATCTTAAAAATGTCCAGGCTTTCCTGAAGAAGCGCCTTGCGTCCCAAATCTTCCGCCTGTCCATGACCGGTCACCTTCTCGGCGTACTCCGGCACCATCTCCGGGCGGTGAACGATGTTTAAGATAAACTGTTCCGTATTGGCCATACTGGTACCTCGTGATGGTTCTTTTCAAATCATCGAATCCGTAAATTGTTCATTTGTTGATTTTTCACAATACTGCACAATACTGTGCAGGATTCTAATACATTTTGATTATACCACCCGCATTTTTGATTTGTCAATTCTAACCATTTTCCCAAATTTTCCGCCCAGCGGGTTCTTTTTTAAACTCTTTTCCAATTCTCTCAAACCATGGATACGGCAGTTCCCATTTCTTCGGGAAGCGGGAAACCCTTAAAGAATTTAAGAGGCGGGTTTTTCGAAAGCACAAAAGCTGCCGGAAAAAGCTAGGGAAATGAACTGAAAGACAGGCTTTGCTCCGGCTCTTTACCGCCTCCGCCCTTGAAACCCCGTGGATTTTTCTTTCCTTGTGTGGTAGTATCTCTTAAAGCGATCCAATCAGGGATCCCACCGCGCAGCGATTTCGCTTAAAAAACAGGAGGCAGACTATGAACGTCCTTTTTGACCATGAGCAGCTGTTAAAGCTCCTCTCCAGTCTTTACACTCTGACCGGGATTCATGCGAACATTCTCGACACCGACGGGCATGACATCCGTGTGACCACCGACCATGCTCCCTTCTGCGAGTATGTCCATACGCTGCCAGGCGGACAGGCCCGCTGCATCGAATGCGACAGGAGGGCGGTGCGAACATGCGCCAGTCTGGGGGAAGAATTCTACGCGTACCGCTGCCACTTAGGAATCTGCGAGACCGTTTTCCCCATCCGAAGTAGCGCTGCGCAGGAAACTCTCGCCTACTTAATCTATGGACAGTTCCTGGACGACACCCCTGCGGATAAACAATGGGAGAATACACTGCATACTCTTACCTGGATGAAGGATGAGGAACGGGGAAACCTGCACCGGCTGTTTTTCCTGTTTCACCGCTATTCCCCCGCGCAGCTTGCCGCCTATCAGGACATCCTGCGGGCGCTCACCGCCTATATCTGTCAGAAGGAGATGATCCTTTCGGCGGAACTGACCGACCTGCAGAGGCTCGAACTCTACATCGACAAACACTATACGGAAAAGATCTCTCTGGCCTCCCTCTCTGAGCACCTGCACATCGGGCGCACGAAATTGTGCCAGCTCTCCCGGGAACTCTCCGGGGGAAAGACTCTGGTCTGCCTGATCACGCAGCGGCGCATAGAAGCCGCCAAAACACTGCTCGTGCAAAGCGACAAGCCGGTATCCGCCATCGCCGAGGAGGTCGGGATCGGGGACTACAACTACTTCTCCAAGGTATTCCGCTCCGCAACCGGCACCACGCCCAGCGCCTACCGCAAAACCTTCCGGGAGAATCTCACCGGATCTGCGGATGCGCAGCCGTAAGGTTTCTTAAGCTTTTGTGACTATTTGTAATTTTTTTCATAAAATGTACGATTTTACTATCTTCTGTACGTTTCCCCCTATTTTTTCGCACATTGAACAAGTATAATGATAAACACCGAGCTGATTTTGTGAATTTTCACAATCTCCGGTGTGCGGTCTTCCTAAAACGAATGGAAACTCCGCACAAAAAATATTCAATGAAAAAGGAGGGTTTTTACAACATGAAAAAATTTCTTGCAGTCGCTCTTTCCCTTTGCATGGTGATGGGGCTGACAACGACCTCTTTCGCTGAGGGCGGAGACAAAGTCGTCCTGGACGTGATCATCTCCCAGTACGGGGATCATACCCAGGAGTGGTGGCCGCAGTTCGAGAGCAAGTTTGAAGACGCGAACCCGGACATCGACTTAAACATCGAGATCGTTTCCTGGAATGACCTTTACACCGTCGTGAACACCCGGATCTCCACGAACCAGGCGCCCGATATTCTCAACATCGACACCTTTGCCGACTATGTCGCGGACGATCTGCTGATGCCGGCGGAAGACTACACCTCCGAAGAGCTGAAGGCCAAGATTCTGCCGAGCTTCTGGAATGCGAACGAAATCGACGGCACTGTATGGGCGCTGCCGATTCTGGCCTCCGCGCGTGCCCTGTTCTACAACAAGGACATCCTGGAAGCAGCCGGAGCGGAAGTCCCGACGACCTGGGATGAAGTGCTGGATGCCTGCGAAAAGATCAAGGCCTACGATGAGAACATTGTTCCGTGGAGCCTGGATATCTCCACCGATGAAGGGCAGGCGGCCTTCTCCTACTACACCTGGAACAACGGCGGCGGCTTTGTGGATGAGAACGGCGATTGGGCCTTAAACAGCGCGGCCAACGTAGAAGCGGTGGAATTCATGAAGAAGCTCATCGATTCCGGCTACTGCACGGCAGATCCGTATACCGAGACTAGGTATCCGCAGCAGGATGCGTTCGCAGCCGGTTCCCTGGCGATGATCTTAGGCCCCTGCAACCTCTATGACATCGCTGCTGACATCAACTTCGGCGTGGCACCGATGCCCACCAACGGCGGCAACGAATCCGTACAGATGGGTGTCTGCGACCGTCTGATGGCTTTCGTCGATGAGGATGCCCCGGATCAGGATGCCCGTACCGCTGCGATCAGCAAGTTCTTCGATGCTTTCTATGATGCGGAGACCTATTCCGAATACATGGTATTCGAGGGCTTCCTGCCGGTAACCACGGATTCCGGAGAAATTTTGGCTGAGAGTGCTGACAAATACACCAAGGGTGACGGCTCCGCACAGGGCAACAGCGAATACTTCGCCACCTTCTGCGACATGCTCGCTTCCTGCAACTTCTATCCGGCGTCCAAACCGGAATGGAACGATGTGAAACAGGGTGTTATCAATGCGGAACAGCAGATCTGCCAGGGCGCGGATGCCCAGGAGACGCTGGATGCGCTGCAGGAGGAGATTGTCTCCCTCGCGGAATAGTCCCCGTGAAGCGGTAAATCATACGCGATGAGGCCTGACAAAGGGGCTGGACACAATCCGGCCCCTTTTTAACTAACAGCCCGCCGGGGGCAGTCTGCCGCCCGCATCCAGGCAGTTTTCCCGTCCGCAAAATATTCTTAGCACTTACCTGAAGGGAGGGAGGAGACAGCATGAAAAAACACCGTGTGCTGAAAAAAACAGAACCCTATCTGTGGATGCTTCCCAGCATGGCCTTAATGGCAGTCATGATCCTGATCCCGATCATCACCGTGTTTCAGCTGTCCATGTCGAAAATCACACGGGCAGGTGTGATCAAGGGATTCAACAACTTTGAGAATTTCAAGGCGATCTTTGCCTCGTCCACTTTCTGGCATACGCTGCAGAACACCTTCGTCTGGACATTGTCGGTCGTCGGCTTTTCCACGGTGTTGGGCTTCATTATCGCCATGGTGCTGAATCAGGAATTTTTCGGGCGCAAGATCGTGCGGGCCATCGTGGTATTCCCCTGGGCCACATCCTTAATCATCCAGTCTGTGATCTGGAAGTACATTCTCAACGCCGATTACGGTTCCTTAAACGTCCTTTTGTCCAAGCTTGGCCTCATTAAAAACTATATCAACTGGACGCCCAACGCCGCCTCCTATTTCGCCTGGGAGTGCTGGATCGGCATCTTCGTCACGTTCCCGTTTGTCACGTTCTGTGTCCTGTCCGGACTGCAGAGCATTGACAATGCCTACTACGAGGCTGCCGATATCGACGGCGCCGGTTTCTGGCAGAAGCTGCGGCTGATCACAATTCCGCTGTTAAAGCCGAGCCTGACCGTATCTACGGTTTTAAACATCATCTATGTATTCAATTCGTTCCCGATCATCTGGACGATCACCAAAGGCGATCCCGCAGACATGACGCACACTCTGGCGACCTACCTGTATAAGCTGTCCTTCTATAACGGGAAATCCGGGCAGGCGGCAGCGGTCTCGGTCGTCGGCTTCGTGATCCTATGCGTTTTCGCCGGCATCTATATGATCATCTCTCTGCGGTCGGAAAAGGAGGAGCAGCTATGACACGGAAAAGGAAAAAACTGCTGAAGAAAATTTTTCTCTATGCGTTCGTGATCGTGCTGTGCACCGTAATCCTCTATCCGTATTTTGTGATGTTCACCACGGCCGCAAAAGACAGAAATGAGATGTACGCGCTCAACATGACGATCTTCCCGAAGGAATGGAAATGGTCCAACTTCATTGAGATCTGGACAGCGGCTCCGATCCTCAGGTACTTTATCAACTCCCTCATTGTGGCAGGCGGCGCCACGCTTGTGGCAATCCTGTGCGGCATCCCGGCGGCCTACGCCATGAGCCGCATGCGCTTCAAGGGCAAAACCTTCTTCTTGGGACTTGTGATCATGAGCCAGATGTTTGCCCCGGTGGTGCTCTTAGTTGGTATCTACAGACTGATGACCGCGCTGAAACTGGTAAACAGCCTGATCGGTCTGATCCTTTTAAACGCAGCCTTTAACCAGGCTTTCACGATCTGGCTGCTGAGGGGCACCTTCCTCTCCATCTCTCCTGAAATGGAACAGGCTTCCAAGATCGACGGCTGCGGCACTGTCGGCGCCCTGGTGCGTGTCCTTCTGCCCATGGCGGCTCCCGGCATCGTGACCACGCTGATCTTCGTGTTTATCAATTCCTGGAATGAATACACGATGGCTTTGACGCTGATCTCCACGGATACGTTAAAACCCATCACCGTGGGCATCAACGTGTTCTATGGCTTCAACATGATCCAGTGGCAGTATCTGTTTGCGACTTCCCTGTTTGCGACGGTCCCGGTGATTATCCTTTTCCTCTGCATCGAAAAGCACCTGGCAGCGGGCTTAACCGCCGGAGGCGTGAAGGGATAACGTTTTTCCACACGTGTCGTGAAGCCGGAAAATCAGAAATGATGAAGCAACCCATCTGCAAAAAGCGCATAAAAGACGGGGGTGACTGCCCCTGTCTTTTTCTTGCCGCTTATCCTTAAACCGTTCAAAGTTTCCTCCTTAAACAGTGCGCTTTCCTGACTTTACTGCCCGCTCCTTTGTGGCATCCATCGGTTCGGCAGTTTGGTTCTTTCAGGATATTCCTGCCCTGCCAGGGCCAGGAAAATTTAAACCTTTCAAGATCAGAAAACGTTTGCAGTCGGCACGCAGGAAGAAATCAAAGTCCTGTCAGCTGGCGAAGACATCAAAAAACGCCCCTGTCAGGGAAACAAAATTTCCGGGATTTTGCTGCAGCTGCACCCATTTTTCAGGAACCGGAAGTGTCCGAATCATATCGGGGCGTCAGCGTGTCTTTCTGACGCTTAAAAGAGGAGGGGCAGCGGATATCAAACTCATGGTAGAAGCTGTCCGTCGGCGGCTGCCCTTCCAATACAGTCACCGTCGTTTCGTATACAAGACATTTCTGATTTTCCAGAGACATGAGCAGTTCATCCCTGGTATGGTGAACCTGCTTTGCCGCTTTCGAAAGTAAACTGTTGATCGTCTCAACCATCATTGCTAAGATGAAATATCCGCAGAGGGATCCTTCATTCTGCACACGAAGCAAAGCAAGATTGTCCCTGTGGTCGCCTCTGTCAAAGAAATGCTTTTTCTGCCCGATATCATAGGCAGAAAGTATTTCAGCCGCTGAAAAAGGCCTGGATGAAACAAACACGAGCCAGCCGGAATCCTCTGCTTTTTTCCGGAGATACTCATCCGTATGTTCTTTTTCAGACAGTTTATCTGCTGCGATAAGGGTTTTTTCTGATACTTTGCCTGCCTCACAGCCCACATAGGCATAAGCGGGAGTCCCTTGTGTCCCAACAGTACAATCCGTTCGTACGATATAGACTGCATGTCCGCGAATACGAATCAGGTTCTCCTTATTGAAAAGTGCCGGATAACACTGCTCCAGCAACTGGACGTACAGGTTTGTCTGGCTGGCTGAAAGCCTGCTCACAAACGGAATGCCTGCCGCACATAGTTTCTCTGTGATTTCTTCTGTAAAGCAGCCGGCATCTAAAACAACGAAGTCCGCATGGACGCTATGCCTAACCAATTCCTGCAAAATCCCGGCAGCTGCGGATGTAACCGTGCCGCCGTCAGACAGAATGCGAAACAGCAGGGGAATCCCAAGGTTACGCTCAACAGCTGTCATCACTCTGACTTTACGGGCGGCATTTCCGTCAGCCTCATCGCTGCCCGTCCATGAATGATCCATACCATCCGACAGTCCCGAGGTCGTAAGAAAAACAGCAGGATGACCGGATGCCTTTTCTTTTACCCAGTCAATCTGTAACCGGAAGTACTCTTCTGCGGTTTCCGGTCTGCCAAGGGATGAGAGCAAACCGGATACTCCCCGCAGTGAAAGATCTGCCTTTGGGTATAAAAATCTAACGATACTGCCGTCATACCAGACAGGGGCATGCGAAACCGCTTTATCCCGAAGAAGGAAATACTGCACCATCGCAAAAAGGGTGTCCGTATTTTCACAGGGCAATGACCGCATTACCTGGTCATACCCGCTTGACTTAAGGTACTCGTGCAGAAAATAGGAATCGCCAAAATTCAGACACCCCGCGGGACGTTTCCGCTGATCTTTCGGCAGATCAGACGGAAGGGCTTCCTTCACCGGTCCGTACTGGCCTGTCTGTACGTCATAGGTAAACAGGCCGCGTTCCCTGGAATAAAAAACGTTTGCCTCCCGGTCAATCACCCGCCCCAGATAAATGCCGTCATCCCGTTTTTTCACTTTCCCGCCTTCCCGATACGAGGTAGGGGAAATTCTGGCATAGGTCTGGCCCCTGCTGGAATAATAAGTGATCTTTCTCATAGTTCCTCCCGGAATGCCTCGCGAATGAAAGTTTCGCTGTGGTGTCGGCATCATGAGATGCTTTGTTCAAAAGTCAGGAAAATACCAGGCCTGCCAGTCACTGAAGGAAACTTATGCAGCAATAAAGCGGACAATTTATTCCCAACAACTTTCAAACCTGGTGTTCCTTCTTCTGCTAAGAGTTTTTGCCTAAGTCAGAAGTTATGATATTTCCGTCTTCCGCCCACGCGCAGTTTTTATGAATGCTTATTCTAGTTCCACCGTTAACGGTGTGTTTAACTGACGAAACAGTTCTTTCTGTTCCTTCCCGCAGTTGCATACTCTCCACTTTCCTGCATTCATGTAGGCTTTCACCATACTGGCATTAAGGAGACAGGAAGAGAGGTTTGTGTCTTTGATCCCCGCCACAGCCGCCGTCACCTCCTGATGGATCAGCGCTGAGACAAGCATCAGAAAGGCAAGCCCCTGCGTTTGACCATAATCATCTGCAGAAAGGCAGTTATATCCAGCCTTATTTTTGAAATACTCATAAAAAGTTTCTATTGAGCTGGGCTTTTTGTAAAGCGTATAAATCTCTTCCGGTGTCTCTTTCAAAAGACTGGTCTGAAGAACGATGAAGCCACCATATCGGCTGTTTCTTTCAAGGTCCTCTGCGGAATATCCTTTCTCACCACTTGCTGTACGCCCCAGAAATTCTTTCTGCTTCTCGGCAAACTCGTTCAGGTCGCGGAAAGCAAGGACGCGGTATCCATCGATCATCTCGTCCCTATATCCGATCACGGATGATTTTTTGCCGTTCTGATACAGAAAATGATCCTGCAAATGCAGATTGAAAACATCCTCTTTGCAGGTTTTCAAATTTTTCCCAAAAGGCATGATATAAGCGTTTCCATTTTCGCTGAAAAGACGGATGTTTTCAGCACTGTAAAACTCCCGGCCGACAATAAAAAGCATATCCTTACACTTAGTCTGTTCCATGAACCCCCTGATACTGACCGTATCCGCGGCTTGTTCATTCTCTATTATTGACAAAAGAGGAATACCGCTATGCACATCATAGGCCATGAGAAGACTTGTTCCTGCTCCGTCGGATTCCTGAAAGATCCCTCCTTCTTTCGGCAGGTCGTGCTGTGCCGATTCACGGTTGATTACATGTCTGTCAATCATTATCTGATGGGAGCTTCCTTCTAAAAGCTTCTGTTCCATCTTAAGGACATTCGTCCCGCGCCGCCCAAGTGCATCATAAAGATCCAACAAGACGTTACAGTCAAGTTTCAAAGCGGGAAAACGGAGGGAAAGAACACTCATCTCATAATACAGATGCATATCGGAAGGGTTCGTAAATCCCTGAATAAAACAGATCATCGCGGCTATGTAGAGCGTAACCGCGTCCTGAGGATGGAAACACTCCTCTAAAAGGGAGAACGTTTTCTTAGAGTTGGCAAAAGTGACAGCATATTCTCCAAAATCCACACAGCTTATACCTGAGTCGCACAGATAGGCATCGTTTGGGATAAACCCGACTCCTTCCCTGATGGACCCTATCAGTCTTCCCATCCTGGTATGGCGTTTTCCGTTCTCATCCGTGTAATTGGAATACTCATAAACATAGTAGTGATCGGAAATGCGTTTCACCATCGTGCCCTTCGGCTTGTATTGGCGAATCGATTCCGGCACGGAATAGCTGCCCATAAACGCCTCCTGTCAGTTGAAACTTACCCCAAAATGCGTGAACACATTTTTTTACTGTGTGCATCACTTCAGCCCATATCACAGCGTCTGTCGGAAAAACTGTCCTATCCTTCTCTGAAAGTCCTGCTGTTTCCTGAACTTTTTCCGTGTTTGAAAGACGAGTCCCAAGTCCTATGCATTCTGTCTGTTTTAATCAGTATATATCTATTATTTCTATAAAATTTCTATAACTCTTAATCAAAAAACAATCCTTGATTTTCTCATTCACAGTTGATTTCACTTCGTCTTATTCGGACAGCCCATACAGAGTCACTTCCCCGGATCCGTGGTTCGCGGCGAAGATTCGAACCGTGTCCCCCTCCTGATACACGCTTATCTGGGCAGGGCCCACACCGGACTCAAGGACAGTACGTTCCCCGGTATCCAGATCGATTGCTTCCAGTTGTTTTTCTCCTCCGCGGCTTCCCACGATCAAAGACAGCTTTCCGAAAAGTTCCCCGATCCAGATGACATGACCAAACTGAATCGGAAACTGCCGGATCCTTTCCCAGCCGCTCGCACTGATTCGATAGACAACGGCACTGTCCCCGTGAAACGGTTCGATCACCCCGGCATACGCCTGTCCCCTGCTCTTTACGAGGAAAAGATCGCTGGCCGGTGCCGTGGAGACGAAATTCGGAAGAACAGTCTCTCCCGCATGATACGAGGACAGATCAAAATGCAGGATTCCGTTTTCTGCACAGATAAATGCCTGATTGTTCTCCCCGATCCAAAGTCCGTGGTTTTTGATCAGACCGTCATACAGCTTATAAAGCTTCCACTCCCCGTCTGATTTCTTTGGGATAGGCGCCATCCACACAGCACCGGGTTTAGACCAGTCCTCCTCAAACTCTTTATCCGCACAGAGCTGACAGGCTAAGACAAACTGACCATACTGGTTTTCCACGATGCCGATTCGATGACAAAACGGCAGGGAGAACACCTCCTGAACTTTCCAGGGACTCATCACCCCGCCAGGTCCCGGCGTAAGCAGAACGACCGCCGCTTCCTTAGACTGAAAGACCGGATAAAAACGCACGATTGCAAGCAGCGCCTCCCTGCCCGGGATCTGGATCACGTTCATCACACCGGAATCTCCCTCCCAAAGCCTATTGCACTCCCTGGTCTTCGGATCGATCAGATACGCCTTTTCATTCCTCTTTTCGCTTGCCGCCGCCAAAAAGCGTTTTCCCTGAAGCGTAAGATCCGCTGCCGCATACACAAGCGGAAGATCCGCAATTCTTTCTTTTTGTATGTTCATGCCCTTCCAACTCCTTTCCCGGTATCAGAAAAGTCCCGCCTGTCAAAAAAATCTCCGCAGCGGCTTTCCGCCAACTTTATGCCGGACGTAAGACAGCCTCACTCTTTACCATCCTCATCGCTAAGTTCCAGCACCAGATGCTCAATGGCCGTATGGCGGTGCATATAGATCACATTCAGCCGTCCTTCCCGGTCCCTGCACATGGCTGGCTGGCACTTGTTTCCCGGGGCGGGGGCAAGTTCGATCAGATTCTTCCACGTCTTTCCCTCGTCCCTGGAATACGCCAGCATAAGCGGGCTGCGCTCGTGCCAGTCCGCGTAAGGAGTGTCATTATACGCCATCAGAATCGTCTTCTCATCCCAGCTGATCACATCGATCTTGGATTCGTTGTTGCGAATCGTCGTGGGCACCGGCTTTGTCCACGTATACCCGCCGTCTTTGCTTTCCGCCGTGTAGGAAACCAGGGACGAAATTCCTGCGCCCCAGCCCGCAGAACCCGGACAGGTTCTGGTAAACATGCGGATCGTCCCGTCCGGACGCAGACACAGAGCCGGTTCGCGAATCAGGTTCCCGTCATCCGCGAAAAGAAGCGGCCCCTGTTCCCAGGTGTCCCCGTCATCGTGCGACAGATAAATCCGCACAGCGCCAAAGTATTTATCCGGCAGCTCACTGCTGGTGGACGCGAATACGATCGTACCGTCATTTAGCAGTACACTGTCGTTGGAGGCATGACCGCTCTGGATCCCTGCCGGTACCGCCGGTTCCCAGGTCCTTCCGCAGTCTTTTGTTTTTCGCATCCACAGCTCGTCTCTGCCGTTGCACCAGGTCGTAAAGTTAACCTCCGTATCCAGAAACTTGGCAAACAAAAGGATGATCTCTCCCCTCCTGTTTTTCAGAAAAACCGGATCATGACAGCAGTAACGGATATCGCAGCCGACCGCATCCGGGCTGGACCATTCCTTCGCTCCCGGTTCCAGAACGGATACCCAGTCCTTGGCATCCCGTCCCATGGGATCCCCGTTCCACTGCAGGAATCCCCCGTTCCACACCGCCAGCAGATTTCCGTTCTCCGCCAGCGTAAGACTCGGCATATGGTAGCACTGGCGCTCATCAAACCATTCCACAACCCACTTTCGATCCACAATCTTTGCCTGCATCTTTGCTCTCCTTACTGATCCGTTTCCAGGACCAACCGGTACCAGGTGTGAACGATCACCCAAAGTTTGAAAAAGACTTACGGATAAATTTTTTCCTCCACTTCCCCGCTTTCCGGCAGGGGCAAAAGAATAAGCATGCTCTCCATCGCGGAAAGACCAACAGACAGTTTCAGACCTGTATCTGAGGCTTCACTAGGCACTTCCTGAACGCACACGTCCTCATTTTCCGAGCGCCAGATGGACAGTGTATCATACTCTCCCTTAAAGGGAAGTGCAAGTTCCACAGCCGAAAGATCATCCGTACTGCCGTTGACCAGATAGATCCCCATTCTTTTATCCTGTACAAAGCAGTACGGCTCCAGGTAAGAAGCCCCGCACACAAGCGGGAAGTCAGGCTTTGCACCGCGAAGGATCTCCTGCGTCAGTTCCCGGCGCAGGCTGTTCAACAGCATGGGAGGAACAGATAAGGGGCCGTCAAAATTGCCAAAGGGATAGATCCACACATGGTCCTCCACCACCACCTGTCCGTGTGCTCTGCGGCGGCGGCAGGAATCGTAAAATGCGGTGTATTCCTTCACATGCGCCTGCGGTTCATACGTGACATCCAGCACATCGCTGCAGGAAAGAATCGCTGAGGCCCGCGCATTTTCGCGTCCCTGATAGACCTTCCCGTTCGTGACCTGTTCATAGGCATATTCTCCGCCGTTTTGCCGCATCCAGCGCACCCTTTTTATTCCCGCTAAAAACCCAAGTCCCAGTTCGCATAAGGTAAAGACCGCATCGGCGTTTAGAAGAACAAAGTTGTCGGCAAAAAGACGCGTAATCGTCTCCGCATCATAGTTTCTCAGCACCTGGCCGGATACCGCCGCAATCTGCCCGTGAAGATCAGGGTCATCCGTATAGGTATACGGTACCCCCATGGCCGGAAGAAGCGCGGCAAAAAAGACTTCCTGCGGATACAGTTCCTCCATGGAAGTTCCCTCCCGGGTATGCAGCGTATAAGAGGAATTTGAACTGTACAGCACAGAAACCCCGGCTGGCTTCCCCGCAAACACCCCGGTTTCGGATACGGCATTCAAAAAAGGCTTGGTCCGGTGAAGCATCCGCTGATACCCGTCCTCCCAGACAATGCCGTTGCCGTTTAAGTCATACAAATCCAGCGTAATCCCGGCCACTTGAAGCGGGAGGGAACTTAACAGCTGAAAACGCGTAAAGCGCAGCGACTTGGAAAACAGGGAGAACGGATAATTTTCCAGTTCCGGATATACAAGCGTCTCCGGCGGCAGCATAGCCCTTGTCAGCATGGAAACCATGTTCAGGTTATGCAGGTAGTGCGAAGGGGAAGTCTCCTGATAGCCCGGCAGATGAATGCGGTCCACAGGCGTTGTTCCCGACGCCAGCGTGCGAAGCAGCGTATGCCAGTTTCTCCCTTCAGCAGCATGAATCTGCGGCACCGAACTCATCAGCCCGATCTTTGTCTGTCCCGACACCTTTCGCACCGCCGCGGCAATGTTTTTCGCGGCGCTCTCCAAAGTCTCCCGGCTGACATCCAGCCAGATCTTCCGATAAGGGTGCACCTTCCCGGGGCGCAGTACGCCCTCCAGGAATTCCTCCCTCGTAAGCTTCTTTCCCGCGCGTTCGCTGTAAAGCTTCATATGCTCGTCACAGAAGCACCCTCCCCAGACCAAAGGATCATGGTTATGCAGACGAAAATCATCCTCCACCCACAGAATAGATGGTTCCAGCACAGCATACCGCGCATACAGGTCTGCGATGTACGCCTGCCAGTTTTCGCAAAGCGGACAGACGCACAGCTTCGCCTGTTGGCCTGTATAATCCACCATGAGGCGAAAGTGCTGATCCTGTCTTAACTCTTTGCCCAGATCCGCATGCATGACGCTGTGCCACTGATTGACTGACATAGTCACCCCTTTTTCGGCCAGCAGATCTTTGATCTTTTCCATCATGGAAAGATAAACATCCTGCTCCGCAAAGCTCATGTGGCCGGTGTTTAATTCCTCCACGTTGGCAAAGACCGCCACATCGTCAATGTCCGCTTCCTCCACGTAGCTAAGCAGCGCCTTTATCTCCCTGGATTCATGAAACCCCGGATCACAGCAGAAGCGAAAGATATACTGAAACGAACTCTTTTTCATAAATCCACATTTCTCCTGTTGGAAAATTTGCTTTGCGCAGCACTGTTTTTTCTTTTCAGTCCTGACTCACCGGCACCCCGTAAAAGGAGAGCATCGGCAGCCGCATACAGTCACAGGGGATGACAGGTCCCGGGTTCATGCGCCAGGCTCCGTGCAGACGCGCTCCTTTTCCCAAAGGACGCGCGAAAGTGATCGTCAGGCTGTCCACCCCGGTCTCATAAGATGCCGGGGCAATCAACCCCTCCTCATCCTCGGCGTCAAACGGCAGCAGGGAAGCCGGAACCTCATAGGTATTTAACCAGTTTCGAATGCGGGAAAAGGAAACTTTGACCGTATCAGGAGCCGTCTGCTTCACCGATTCCACCTCCGGTGCCATCCAGTCCACCTCCTGCTGGTAACATTCGGCCAGGGCCGCCCTTGCGCAGCGCTCCCCAATCACCAGGTTGGCCTCCGAGGCGTCATGGATAAAGTCGTACAGGGAAAGATCGGTGGAGGGAACCACCGTCACGTGCCTTAATGAATGCATTGCCTGGCGCTGCGCCTCCCGCACCATGCCCCACTGGCGGTCCAGCCGTTCATCGGAAGGTTCCATACAGCGGTTGATCTGCACGGTCAGAAACGGCAGATCGGGCTGCTTTAATGCCTCCCTCGTCTGCGCAACAAAAGAGGAAAACCGCTCCAGATAGGTCTCTGCACTGTTTTCATACCCTTCCGCCTCGCCCTGCACCCACAGTACGGCCTTCGGATGAATATCATAGTCCTTTAACATCTCCAGCATGTTGGCAAGAAGCGCTCCGTTTTCCTGGGGATTCCACCAGCGAAGCGGCGCCCCGCCGTAGGCGCAGGGCACAAGACCGATCGGGCAGCCCAGCTTCTTTTTTAACAGCTTCGCGAAATGAAGCCAGGGGCTGTGTCCCGGATTATGATTTTCGTAATGGCCCACATGCACCGCATCTGTGGTTTCCCCCAGAGGATGTGTCGCCAGATCCCACTTGGCGCTTGGACGCAGCACATGGACACCCAGTTCCGGCTCGTCTTCCACCGGGTTCTTCGAGCGTCCTCCCGCGTTGCTCTGGCCCGCGATCACAAAGATATCCCCGACTCCGATATGGTGCACCATATCCCCGCGGGTGCAGGATAAGCCGTCCCAGCCTTCGTACTCCATGTAAGTTTCAATGCGGTAGAGACCTCCCGCCGGGACATGGGGGAAGGTGATCTCCCAGTGTTCCCCGTCAAGCACCGTACCTTGCGTCCAGGGAATGACCGATTCCCCGGTACTTTCCAGAGCGATCCTAACCTTCACGGTTGTCTTCGCATAGGGCACACTCTCAAACCGCAGCGGCAGCTCCTGCGACAGATGTACCAGATGATAGCTCCCTTCCAGGGAAATGGCTGCGGTGCCGTCCGCTCCCCGTGCAAAAATCTGCCAGGGATAAGCGCCCCGCGTGATGGTCACGCCAGCCTCCATTGTCTTCCCGCTCCTTTCCTCTGTTCGTATGCTGCAGGCAAAGCTGAGAAACGGACAGTTTTTGACTTTACCCGCTCCTTAAGAGGGATCCTGATCCTCTTTAAGAATCCGTTCCCTTTCAGACATACCAGTCCTCGCTGGCCATCCTGCGCACCTCATTCAGGGGCCGCAGTGCATGCACACTGTGGATCCAGTGCAGAGTGCCGTCCGCTTTCCTCTCTAAGACACCACACTCCAACAGCCGCTCGACGGCCTCCCCGCAAAGAACCCCTGTCGGCAGAAGATCATGGCTGCTTCTTGCCCGGTACAAGGCCTCCATACTCTGCGGAAAATCCTGCAGAAACTGCGGGGAAAGATAGAGATTCCCCTCCGCGAAATAGGCATCATACGGGAAGGCAGTCTCCCTGCGGGGGGTTAAGGCTAAGACGGTCATTGTCGGGCCCTCACAGGAGCGCACCTGTCTGGATCCGGGACAAATCACATCCACGGTATAGGAAAGGTGGATATCCGCGATGCCGTCATACTGGTCCGCTCTCGCTTCCGCCCATCCCTCCTCATCCGTAAGCACCCACTGTTTCTCCGGCGCCTCCTCCTGGGAGCGGGTATTCACGCTCCCATCCTCATTCCAGTAAGGGTTGAAGCGAAACTCCACCTCCTGACCGGCAAGAGGCACACCGCCCGCCGTCAGCCGGGCGCGAAACGAATTCAGATACCGGCTCCCATCCGGGCTCAGCATACGTTCCAGCGAAAGTCTCGCCGCTTTCGGCAGATCAAGCGCACACTCCGGGGTAAGGATCTGAGCCTGGATCGTCATATCCCTCTCGCCAAACGCATTGTCTCCCCCTACATGCCCATAGAGCCCGAACCTTCCGTCACCCAGAGAAAGCAGATAGGGCTGATATAAAAACTCAACCGGAAAATCCTGTCTGACGCGGATCCAGTTTTCCCCGCAGTCATTGGAAAGCGAAAAGCATTTGTTGCGCCGGTAACCAACCAGACAATTATGCTTTGCATCCCAGGCGATCGTCTCCGGGACATAGCCGCCCTGGGGATCGCGGATTGGATCTTCGGGCGCTCCAACGCGAACCGGATACAGGGTTCCGTTTAACCACCCATCCGGGGATGGCGTCACAAACTGCCTGCCCACGGGAGTTCCCTGCACATCCCCGGCTACAAACAGCAGCCGCCCGTCGGGAAGTTCCGCAAAATCAAACTCATGCGCTCCAATTCCGGGCAGCACGTAATGGGGTTCACTGAAGTGGTATCCGTCCGTACTCGTTAAGAAAAACGGCTGAATTTTGTTCTGGTAGGTCTCGCCGGGCAGCATGGTGTTGCGCGTTGTGCGTTCCTTTCCCGGTCCCCAGGGTGTTCCGTACAGACTGGCCAGCACCACCAGAGTGCCGTCCTCCAGACGCCTAACCCGCCACAGATACGGGGAGGTCCCCTGAAGCAGTCTGCGCACATCCGTCCAGGTATTGCCCCCGTCTTTGCTTTCCCGCACCCGGATAAAATCTCCCCAGCCCGTGCCCTCCTCGTTGCGTCGCGGCACATCAAAGCCGATGATGCGTCCGTCCGGAAATCCCGCATTGCATAGAGAACCGTCCTTTCTGGCGCAGCGTCCGGTTTCGGTAAAGTTCACTCCGTCCGCAGAGCGCAGATACACACGGTAAGACCGCTGAATAGGGCTGCCGCCTTCGACAGAGCAGTAGGAAACCGGCACACCCGCCGACTCAGCGTATTCCAGACGAGGCGCAGTAAAGTCCGGATTCTCCCCTTCGACCGTTTCATCGAAGGAAAGTCCGATGGTGCCGTCCCCATAGGGAAACGCCGTGGCCCAGGCGACAAATCCCGGCCGTATCTTTGGCGCGTAAACGATTTCCTGTTCAAATGCTCCGCGCCACTGGATGCTGTCGTTTGCGAATGCCATGCTCAAACCCTCTTTCCGCATTTCTTATGCGCACTGCCTTTTAGGCGCCTTCAGTCAGCCGCCCCTGCCGCCTCGTCAATCTGCGCTTCCCTCTTTACTCCCACCAGGGCGCTTACGACGCCGGGCTGCGAAAGCGCAAAGCGAAGCGCATACTGAGTCATGGTGATGCCTTCTGCCCTGGCTTTGTCAGCGCAGCGTTCGATTACGTCAAACGTTTCTTCGGTAAACGGTTTCATCCATTCCGGCTTCTCCGCCAGTCGGCTGCCCGCGGGAGCCTTTTGTCCGCGGCGGTATTTGCCCGTCAGCATGCCGCCCTGTAAGATCTGGTAGGGCACAACGCCCAGGCCTTCCTTCACGCACAGCGGAATCAGTTCCTCCAAGGCGGCAGTATTTAACAGGCTAAGCGGCGGCTGGCAAAGAACCGGAGATGGTACCCCTTCCGCTTTTGCCGCACTAAGCAGGGCACTTAGCTGAGAGGCCGAATAATTGCTGACGCCCCAGGCGCGGATTGTTCCCTCACGCAGTTCCTCCCCCATCGCGCGGGCAATTTCCTGCGGCTTCGTATCCGGATCATACTTATGCAGGTAGTAAACGTCGACATAGTCCGTGCGCATTCTGGCAAGACTCCTTCGAAGCTGCACTTTGATCGCCTCCGGGCTGGTATTTTCATCCTCCGGTGTTTCGCCCACTTTCATGCCCACCTTGGTCGCCACGATGTACTCCGCGCGGTGGTGTTCAACAGCCTCGCCCACGATCTCCTCCGCCACGCCGCCCGCGCTTCCCGCGTAGCGGTTGTATCCCTCGTACATGTTGGCGGTATCAATAAAGTTAATCCCCTGATTCTCAAGCGCATACCGGATCAGACGCACGGCGTCAGGTCTTTCCACAGGGCTGCCAAAAGTCATGGTCCCCAGACAGATTTTGCTGACAAGCATGTCGGTGTGCGGAATCGTCTGATACTGCATCGGGTATCTCCTTTCTGCGGTTTAAAGCGCCGCCGCCATCTCCTCCAGTTTCTCCAGCCGCTTAAGCAGATCCTTCCTGACAGCGGAGGGAAGTTTTCCCGGATTCCAGGTACTGGGCCTTCGAAAGCAGCGGTTCGCGTATCCCCTTTCACGCATCAGCTCCTCAAACGTATCCAGGATGCCATAGTTCCAGCCGATCGACAAAAAGGCGGTAAACTCCTGCGTAAGCGGACGCACGGAATCGATCCTCCCCGCGATAACCTGAGCATAAATCCTGGTATAAACTGTCGGCAGCAGATTGACCCAGGTGCCGATGCAGCCGTCCGCGCCGTAATACAGCGCGGGAACAAGCATCTCGTCAAACCCGGAATAGACGATCTTTTGCGGGTACTCCAGGGAAACACAGCGCAGAAGAAAAATGTTCCAGTCGCTCATCTTTATCCCCGCCACGCCCGGTATGTCCAGGAGGCTTCGAAGCGCGGAAACATCCGCCGTCATTCCCGTAACTCCCGGAATGTAATAGACAATCACCGGCACTCCCACGGCGGCAATCGCCCGGTAGTATTCTAAGACCTGCGCCCAGGGTTTCCTGGGCGGAATGCTGGCCACCGCCTGTGCCCCCAGCAAGGCGGCCTGACGGGTAAGTTCCAGAGCGCAGCGCTCGCTGGTCTGCCCGACATGAACGATGGCGATCTTGTCTTTCTCCAGCGCAAGCGGTACCAGATACGCCGCCGTCGCAAGACGCTCCTTCTGCGTAAGATTCTCCGCGTCGCCCGTGCCCCCGTTGATGTAAAGACCCGTAAGACCGGTCTCCAAAAGCCGCTTCGCGTTTGCCTGAAGAGCGTCAAAATCCAGCTCATCGTCCTCGCTGCAGGGATTTGCGATGGGGGCTAAAACCCCGCAAAACCGGGCCTTGTCAAAAGCCATAGTCCTTCTCCTCCCTTTGGGATGGCAAAACAAGGCCGAAAAAGCCAACGTCCGAGGATCCCTGAAAGGCACCCGCAAACCCCTAGCCTTTTCGGCCACTGTCCTTTTGATCGCTGCTTTTTCGTCCCTGTAAAGTTCCTGTCTGTCTCCTGCGCCGCGCGGAGGCTTAGCCGCGCAGATCCGTGACGGCGCCGATCAGACCTTCGCACATGATGCGCATGCTTTCGTCGTCGATGCCGCACCACCACGGGAACGAAAAACTGTTGTCAAACCACTCATCCAGCACCGGGCAGTCATGCGCTCCCATGCCCTTCTTCTGAAACAGCGGGTACCGGTAAAGCGGATAGTACTGCACGATAGCGCGAACCCCGTACTTCTGTGTCAGAAGATCCAGCAGATCATCTCGGGTCTTCCCGTATTTGCTGCCGTCATAGTGCATGATATACTGATGCACAACGTAGCGGCCTCCCTCCACGATGGCGGGGAAGGAAATTTCCGGGAGATCTTTGAGCCACTCGCGGATCTTTAAATCCTGCTCGATTAAGATCTCATTGTTTGCGATCACGCTCTTTAACTGCTCTGAACCCAGCGCACACTGCGCCTCGCCCAGACAGAAGTTCTGCGGCCAGCGGTCCTCCAGAAACTCGTCCACGTTGCTCATCGCGGGAACCCAGTAACGCTCCCGCTCACCCTGATAGGCGCAGAGTCCGTTGTGACGGATCCCCGGCACACTGTGCGCAATCTGATCATCACTGCACACAAACATACCGCCCTCGCCCAGGGTTGTCATTGTCTTGGCGGCGTGAAAACTGAAACAGCCAAAATCGCCGAAAGTGCCCACGTGCTGCCCGTCAATGCGGCAGTCCATGGCCTGCGCACAGTCCTCCACCACCTTGATCCCGTGGCGCCGGGCGATATCCATAATCCGCTTCATATCACAGGGGATCCCCAGCAGATGAACCGCCACCACCGCTTTCGTCTTCGGCGTGATCTTGCGCTCAAAATCGTCAGGATCGATGGTCCAGGTATCCGGGTTGATGTCCGCCCACACGATCTTGGCCCCCAGATCCCCGAAAGGAACGGCGGTCGCACAGTAGGTGTAAGCGGGAATGATCACCTCATCCCCGGGATGGATGTGACAGAAGATCGCCGCCAGTTTCAGCGCGTTGGTGCAGTTATTGACGCCGAAAGCATACTTGGCGCCAACGAAAGAGGCGAAATCCTTCTCGAATTTTTCAAGGTATTTACCCTGAGTCTGGCCTTCCGCATTGCGCATCACATTTACGACGGCCTGAATCTCAGCCTCCGTATACGGGTGCTGCATCATGGGGAAAATTACTTTGTAACCTTCGACCTTTCCGCGTCCGGAAGGATCAGACAGCTTTGCCTGGGGCATATTTTATCTCCTCCTTTGCATGTGTAAACTTAAGGCCCTTCCAGGATCAGTCCGTCTTCGCGGCTGATCTTAGGATGAGCGCACCGGCAGCTTCGTTGCCATCATATCGTACCTGTCCATTTTCCGTCAATATCCACTTTGCTACTATTCTCATGATTTAAAGCCATATTTAAAAACAGCGGGAAGACCCCTTCTGAAAGGGAAGGGATCCCCCGCAATTTCTGTCACTTACCGCCGTCCGGCATCATAAAAATCCTGCGCCGGATGGTTTTCTTCTTCTGCAGTTTCCAAACGGTCAGCCGACTGCTTCACCGGTTACTGTGCCGCCTCACGGGCCGCAGCAATCGCATCGTTGACCATGGTCTCCAGATCCGCCGCGCCTGCCGCTTCATACTCGCTCACGTAATCTGCCCATCCCTCATCAATATCCAGCCTGCCGCCGATCATCTGCGTCAGATACTGATTGGTGATATCCTGCATCTTGGTACGAATGTCCGCCGCTTCCGGAGCCAGGGAAACCATGTTGTAGTAGCCGGGAAGCTGTCCGACTGCCTCATCGACAAATTCGGAGACAACGCCTCTCGCGTAATCAACCAGCTGCACATCTTCCTCTGTAGCCCACTTGTCGCTGTTGTCGATCGGATGGGACACAGCCGTCCACCAGTCGTTATTCGCGAAATCGAGTTCGTACTCTGTTCCGCTGAACAGATAGCTGAACCACACATACTTGCAGCGGTTGTCATTGTAGCCATATGCCGCGTTGACCGGCTGCCAGAACTCCGCGCCCTGGTCTTCGCGGAACGCGTAATTGTCCGTGTTGTGCAGCAGATCCTGCCCGTTGGTGCTGGCTAAAAACTCTACCAGATCCAGGACACGGTCCGGATACTCGCAGGTCGTCGGGATGAAGTAGTGCGCCCCGATCCAGGTACCAGTCGTGTAGGTCTTTCCATAACTGCCGTCGGCCGTCAAAGCCGTGCCTACGGTAAGATCGCTCATCTGCGCGTCCGGATTCGCTGCCAGCCACGCGGACTTATAGAAGTCGCGGAACTGACCCGGATAACCGAACCCAAAGTCCACGGCCCCAATCTTTCCTGCGCCGAAATCGGAGTACGCATCATCAAAGTCACCCTTGACGCCGATGTTGGTATCCAGACCGCCCGCCGCGTACATATCGGCAAGCTGACGCACAACTTCCTTGGATTCATCGCTTACCGTGGCAAGCGTCCAGTGCTCGCTGTCGGTGCCGATCTCGCCGTCCGGCACAAAGCCGGTCCAGGCATCACCGCTCGGAGGCATAATGCTGGTCCCTCTCGGGGAAGCCAAAGTCTTATCGATCTGCTGCCAGTTGGTCAGCTTGTCATTGCGAGGCCACCAGCCTACATACCCGGCTTCTCCGCAGGCCTTCGTAAACTCCACGAATTCATCCACGGTGGCCGGGACTTTCCCGCCGTTTACCTCATTTAAGATGGCCGTGTTGTAAACGGGCACACCGGCAAAGCTCGGTTCCGAATAGGCCGCCACGGAGTAGATCGCGTAAGCGGCGTTCTCGTCGCCGGAATAGTAGTTGTTGTACGCCTTGTATTCCGGGCTGTTGATGATCTTATACAACGTCGGATACCGATCCGGCTCAGCGTTGATCACCTCGGCGATGTTTAGTACCAGATCCTCTTCGATCCACTTTTTGATCTTCTCGCTCTCGCCCCAGGTCGGGAACAGATCCGCCGCGCCGCCCGTAAAGAGCTCTGTCTGCATACGCTCATCAAAGCCGTCGGTGCCTGTATCATACTCCAGGGTGATATTCACGGTCTCCTCAATGGTCTTCTTCACCGGATCATTTTCCATGCCGTCGATGTCATCCACGCTGTTGCCAAACTGCGCGAAACGAATGTTGACCGTATCCCTGTCGGCATTCTGCGCGAACACATCGCTCTCATCAATTCCCGGCAGCACCGCTGCGTCCGGAGCCTCTGCGGGTTCTTCCGCATCCGACTCTCCTTCGGTGCTTTCTTCCTGACCTTCCGTCTGTGCAGCCTCAGTTTCTGCTGCTTCGCTGACCGCCTCCGTTACCGCCTCAGTTTCTGCGGCCTCGGTAACCGCTTCGGTCGCTGCTGCCTCCGTTACTGCCTCAGTTTCCGCTCCCTCAGTCTCTGCTTCGGTCGCTGCAGCCTCGGTCACCGCCTCAGTTTCCGCTCCCTCAGTCCCTGCTTCGGTCGCTGCTGCCTCCGTTACTGCCTCCGTTACTGCCTCAGTTTCTGCGGCCTCGGTCACCGCTTCCGTCTCCGCAGCCTCCGAGCTTTCTTCCTCTGCCGCCAGTGCAGCCTCCGCATCGCTTTCAGCTTCCGTGGCTTCTGCGACCGCTTCCGCCTCAGTCTGCGCTTCCGTCGCCTCTGCCTCTGTCACGGCCTCAGTTTCCGCTTCAGCTGCCGCAGCTTCCGTCTGCGCTTCCGTCGCCGCCGCTTCAGTCACCGCTTCTGTCTCCGGTGCCTCCGTCTCTGCCTCTGCGGCTGGTGCCTCCGTAGCTGGCGCTTCCAAGTCCTTCGCTTCCGTAACAGCCTCCGTGGCGGTACTGCCGCCGGAGGAGGAGTCACTTTTCGATCCTCCGCAGCCTGCCAGTAAAGCTGCCACCATCACTGCAGCTAACAGCAGTGACAAGATACGTGAAACCTTTTTCTTCCCTGTGTTCGACTTCATAAATTCTCCCTGTCCTCCTTGCTCATGCAACCTTGTTTTGTTTCCTAACCTGCGCTGCTTAAGTCTTCCTCCCTTTCATGAGAAAAAAACCTGGGCAGCCTCACTCTTTGACTGCTCCCAGCGTAATGCCGCTGGTGAAATATTTCTGAAGGAACGGATATACACACATGATCGGCACCATGGCGCAGATGATCGTGGCCATCCGAAGCGCCATGGGCGGCGGCAGCTGCATACCCATTCCTACGGCTCCGTTTCTTACCTGGTTCATCATCGTCTGATCCACCAGCATACGCCGCAGCACCCAGGCGAACGGCTGCAGGTTCGTCTTATTGGAGATGAACATCATGTAATTGTAATAATCGTTCCAGTTGATCACCGCGATAAACAGCGCGATGGCCGCCAGCATCCCCCGGCTGATGGGGATGATGATGCGGAAAAACACGCCTATCTCCGTACAGCCGTCCAGCAGCGCCGCTTCCTCCAGCGCCTTCGGCACGGAATAGGAGAAGTAGTTGCGCATGATGATGAAGTAGGTAATGTTTAAGGCACCCGGAATCACCATCACCCAGTAATTGCGCAGCAGCCCCAGATTCTGGTAGAGAATGTATGTGGGGATCAGGCCGCCTGAAAAGAACAGGTTAAAAACCACCAGCGCATTGATCACTTTCATGCCCTTGACGTGCACCTTGCTCACGCCGTAGGCCATACTGGACGTCACCAGTACGCTTAAGATCGTGGCGATGACGGTTTTACTGACCGAAATCCACATGCTGTTGGTAAAGCTCTTCGTGTTGAAGATTGCCTTGTAATACTGCAGATCGATCCCGCCGGTCGGCCAGAGCATCAGACCGCCCTTAATATACTCCTCATAAGGGGTTACCGATGCCACCAGCACATACCACATCGGGTAGAGACAGATCAGGGCAAAGGTGACACAGAATACCACAACAAACACATCGTAGAAGTTAAACCCCAGCTTTGAACGCATGCTGCGGCGGTACTTCCCGTCCGCGCCGGAATTTCTCTTTGCACTCATTTCAGGACCTCCTCTCGTCAGAATATGCCCTGAACATCCATCTTCTCTACGAAATGGTTGGCAAACAGCACCACAATCAGCCCCATGGTATTAAGAACAAGGTTCATGGCCGTGGAGAGCTCGAAATTCGTGCCGGAGCCGCCCAGACTGATACGGTAGATATAGGTGGAAAGCACATCGCCTGTGCTGAGCACGTAGTTGTTGTACAGGTTGTAGACCTGGTCAAAGTTGGAAATGAACAGGCTGGCAAGCTGCAGAATCAGCATGGTTAACACACTGGGCATGATCCTCGGAATCGTGATATGAATCATCATATCCTTCCGGTTGGCCCCGTCGATGGCAGCGCTCTCATACAAAACCGGATCAATGCCCGAGATCGCCGCCAGATACACGATTGTGGAATACCCCGCCGTCTTGATGATGTTGGTGATCACCAGAATGGTGCGGAACAGCGCCGGATCTTTCAGAAAATCCACCGGCTCTCCGCCCAGAGCGGCAATCACCTGATTCACCACGCCTCCGATATCCGCCGAGGACGGGTACTCCAGGAACACCTGCACAAGGCCCGCGAAGATTACCCAGGAAAGAAAGTAGGGCAGATACACACAGGTCTGTACAATTGGCTTGACATGACGCAGCTTCATCTCATTGATCATCAAGGCCAGAAACACGTTAAACGGAAACCCGAATATCAGGTTGTAGACATTGATGATCACCGTGTTCTTAAAAGCACGGATAAAATTCGGGTCGACCAGCATCTCACGGAAGTGAGCCAGACCAACCCATGGACTCTTCCACACACCCAGACGCGGTGAATAATCCTTGAATGCGAGCAGGATTCCATACATCGGGCCATAATTAAAGATGATCATAAAGATAAGGCCCGGAAGTACAAGCATATATACGAACCAATATTTCCGTATATAGGCAAAGATACTTGTATGATGCTGTCCCGCATCAGCACCATTTCCGCTTCTGGCTGGCATTTTCTTCGACATATTCCTCCCTCCCTGTCTTTTTGAAATGCCAAAAAAAGCTTGACTTGCCTTCTGCATTATGGCATAATGAATCTGAAAAGTCAACAAGAAATTGTCGCAGATTTTTTAATTTTTTATTAATAATGACGAATTTATCCGTTTTCTTTAGAAAACCAATCGGAAAAGCGCACAAATGTTTCGAAAAACTGTCTTATTTATAAAGAGTGAATGAACCGCTTCGAAGGGGAATTTTCCGTTTAATGAGTTATTATTTTATGCGCTTAATGAGTCGTTGCTTTCTGTCTGTTTCAGGGGCAAAAAATGCCCGCACCGGTTTCCTGCGTTTGAGACATCTTAAGGAGGCATGAGAAAAAGTATATGAAACGCATTGGTTTTATCGGCTACGGTCTGCGCTCAAAGACCATGATTCAGGCCTTCCATTCGCTGGATGCGGATATTTGTGTATCCGCCGCGGCGGACCCTCTCTGGCCCGCGATCGCCCCCACCGTTAAGAATGATCCCTACTTTGCCGATACCCACTGGTACGAAGACGCGGAAAAGATGCTTGCGAAGGAAGAGCTGGACGGGGTCTTTATCGGCACCCGCTGCAGACTTCATGCGCCTATCGCCTGTCTGGTTCTTTCCATGGGACTGCCGATTTTTCTGGAAAAACCCGTATGTGTGAACCGCGCTCAGTATGAAGCTTTGCGCGAAGCGGGAAGCGGCCAGGAAAAAAAGGTGGTGGTCTCCTTTCCGCTTCGTCTCTCCCCAATCGTGCAGGAGATGAAGCGCATCGCGGACAGCGGTGTGCTGGGAAAACTGACCATGGTGCAGGCCGTCAACAATGTTCCCTACGGCAGCGTCTATTATCACAGCTGGTACCGCGATCCGGAAGAGACCGGGGGCCTTTTTCTGCAGAAAGCTACCCATGACGTGGACTATATCACCTTTCTGACCGGGGAGCGGCCCGTTTCCGTGTGTGCCAAAACCGCCAAGCTGCACTTTAAGGGGGACCGCCCTGCCAATCTGCACTGCCCGGACTGCATGGACTATCACACCTGCCCGGAAAGCAGCTACGTGGTAAGCCATATCCTGAAGGAAGACGTACAGGGCGATGCCTGCTGCTTTGCCGTGGATACGGGAAACGAGGACTGCGCGAGTGCGATTTTTGCCACGGAAAGCGGCATGCTGATCAGCTACAACCAGAACTTTGTAGTCAAAAAAGGCGCCGCCAGACGAGGTGCCAGGCTGATCGGCACCAAGGCCAGCGCCGAATTTGACTTCTACACGGCCACCATCCGCATAGACCGCTATCTCTCTCCCCAGACCATCACCCATGCATTTCAGTTTCCTGCGGGGCAGCATTTTGGAGGAGACGAGATGCTGGCGCTTGATTTTCTGCAGGTGTTAGAGGGGAAGGAGTCCCATTCTGATTTATCTGCCGGACTTGTGAGCGCCGCCAGCTGCCTTGCCGCGAAAGAGGCGGCGATAGAGGGACGTTTTCTTCCCATTTCGTATTAATCGGACAGGGAGCCCTGCTTTCTGTCAGACACTTTTTTCCGCCAGGCTGCCTTCCTTTCGATCCGGCCTGGTCTTCTTTCGTCAAAGGAGGACTGTCTTGTTAGTCAATCTGAGCACCATTCTGAAAGATACCCGGGAAAAGCACTACGCCGTCGGCCTGTTTAACTGCGTCACCCTGGAGATGACCAAAGGAATCCTTTCCGCGGCGGAGCAGCTGCGCTCTCCCGTCATCATCGGACCGGCGGAGAGTCTGCTGCCCGGCGCGAGCCTGGCAGAATATGCCGATCTGATGCTGGGCATGGCCAAAAGAGCATCCGTGCCCGTCGCCCTGCACTTTGACCACGGTTTTACGCCGGAAATCGTGGAGGAGGCAATCCGGCTTGGTTTCTCCTCCGTCATGTACGACTGCAGCATGCTTTCGTTTGAGGAGAACGTGCGCCGCACGAAAGAGATGGCAGCCAAAGCACACGCAGTCGGCTGCTCGCTGGAAGCGGAGATCGGGCATGTCGGTTCCAACGGATCCGCGGAGGAGACCCTGGCAAAAACCGTCTATACCCAGCCCGAGGAAGCGCTTGTCTTCGCGAAAGAAAGCGGCTGTGACGCCCTGGCGGTTGCCATCGGAACGGCTCACGGCGTGTACGTGGAAAAGCCGAAGCTCAACCTGGAGTGCCTTGCCCGTATCTCCAATGCCTGTGATACCCCGCTTGTTCTGCACGGCGGCAGCGGTCTGACCGACGATGAGTTTCGCGCCTGCGTATCCGCGGGCATCTCCAAGATCAACATTTTCACCCACAATAACCTAACGGCCGCCCGCGCAGCTGTTAAGCACTTCACCGATCAGACGGGGGCCTTTGAACTGATGCCCTTTATCACCGAGGCGGTCAAACAGGAGACGATGCATCACATGCTTGTCTTCGGCAGTGACGGAAAGGCGTAGGCGATGAGCGAAGAAACCACCCGCGAATGGAAAAAGGCGAAAGAGACTTCCGGCAGCTGTATCGCCGCCCTGGATGTGGGCACCACCTCGGTGAAGGTATGCCTGTTTTCCCCGGACCTTACGCTGCTTTCCTGCAGTGTGCAGGAATATTCCCTGACAAAAGAAGGATCCCGCGTGGAAGCTTCGGCCGAAACGTATCAGACCGCGATCCGGGACGGCTTTAAGGAAGTGCTGTCACAGGTTCCTTTGCTAACCCCCGCCGCTTTAAGCGTGACCACCCAGGGAGAGACACTTTCTCTTTTCGACATCCAGGGAAACCCCCTGCGGCCTTTTCTTGTATGGCTGGATAGCCGTGCGGAGGAGGCAGCAGCGTTTTTGCGTAAAGAACTTCCCGAGGAGACGTTTTACCGGGAAACAGGGCTGCCGGAAATCACCGGGGCGCTTCCGCTGGCAAAACTGCTCTGGCTGAAGGAAAACGAACCGGAGAGTTTTTCCCGCGCCCACAAGGTGCTTCTCCTGGAAGACTGGCTGCTTTTCTGGCTTACCGGGCGCTTTGTCAGTGAAAAATCCCTGCAGACTTCAACCGGCTGGTTTTCCCTGAAAGAGGACGGCTGGTGGACGAAAGCGCTTTGCGCCGCCGGGATAAACGAAAAACTGCTGCCCGAGCTTTTGGAGTGCGGAACGACAGTCGGGGGCCTTTTGCCGGAAACTGCCGTCTTTCTTGGACTTCCCGAAGGGATTCCTGTGGTAACCGGGGCGATGGATCAGACCGCCGCCGCGCTTGCCTTAAGCTGCGCACTTCCCGGGACGATCACCGAGACGACCGGCACTGCGCTGGTTGTGGCTGCCTGCACCGACAGACCGCGTTTTCCCGAGGGACACCACGTGACCATCTACCGCCACGCCCTAAGCGGCAGGTATCTGTATCTGCCCCTCGCCAATACGGCAGGCATGGCTCTGCGCTGGTTTCGCGATGAATTCTGCCGGGATCTTCCCGGAGGGGCAGCCGGTTATCAGGCTTTGGATGCGCTGGCACAGACGGTTCCCTGCGGATGTGACGGGCTTACTTTCCTGCCCTTTCTGGCGGGAAGCGTCGATCCGGACACCTGTCCAAATGCCCGGGCCGTCTTTTACGGAGCCCGGCTTTCCACGTCGAGGGCGCACTTTGTGCGCAGCGTGATGGAATCGGTCGCCTTTTTGCTGCGTGATTTTTTTGCGATGCTGGAATCCCTGGACTGTCCCGCCGAAAAAGTCTTCTCTTTGGGAGGAGGCACCCGAAGCCAGGTATGGCAGCAGATCAAAGCCGATGTGTGCGGCCGCGCGTTTCACGTGCCGACCTGCAGCGAGGCTGCGGCGATGGGCGCGGCGCTTTTAGCCGGATGGGGAAGCGGTCTGATCCCTTCCGGCACTTTCCCCGTCTGCAGGGAAAGCGCTGTCTATCTTCCAAACAATGCCAACAGGCAGCCGTATGATAAGGCCTACCGTCAGTATCAGGAGCTTTACGCCGCGGTCAGGCCCCTCTATGACAAAAACAGCCTGCCATCCAGCTAAGAACTTTTCTTCAGGAGGAAATCTATGGAACAAAACGCTAAACCGCGTCTGGGAGTTTTAGCCCTGATGCTGGAAAACTATGAACCGCTGTTTCCCGGGATCACGAAAAGCCAGGAAACTTACGTACATGAGGTGCTGTCCTCCCTTTCCGGCACAGCGGAGTTTGTCTTTCCCCGCATCGCCGCCAACCGGGAAACCATCGAGGCGCTCACCGCGCAGTACAACGCCGAGAACTTAGACGGCATCCTGATCCTTATGTTAAGCTACTCCCAGGGGCAGTATCTTGTGCATGCCATGCAAAAAAACACCCTTCCTTTAGCCCTGGCACTGGTGCAGCCGGATGAAACCGTGGGAGAAGAATTCGGGGAATGGGAGCTTACCGTCAACCAGGGAATTCACGGCTCGCAGGATAACGCCAACTGCCTGATGCGTTCCGGTATCCCCTGCGTATTCTTCGCGGGCAGCCGCAAAAACGGCGAACTGTCTTCCTTTGTAAGTGACTTCGCTGCGGCGGCGCACACCGTGAAAACCTTACGGCAGATGAAGATCGGCATTATCGGAAAACTCTCCGGCATGGGCGATGTAATCACCGACGACATGGCGGTTTACCGCACCTTAGGCCCGGAATTTGTCTATGATTCCATCGGCACCGTGCAGCGCTTCTGCGCCGAAGTTCCCCAGGAGAAAATCGAGGAGCGTCTTCGCTATGAGCGCACCGTATTCGACATTGATCCAAAAATGCCGCCGAAACGCCACGCGGAGTCCGTCCGCATGTATTTAGGAATCAAAGAATACCTCGTTCAAAACGACTATGCCGGGTATACCATCCACTTTGATGAGTTCAGGGAAGACGGACGATTCGAGCACCTGCCCTTCCTGGCCGCCTCCAACCTGATGGCAGAAGGATACGGCTATGCCGCTGAGGGAGATGCCACCACGGCCATGCTCACGGCAGCCATGATGAACCTTTGCGGACAGGCCGATTTCAGCGAGATGTACATGATGGATCTTGCGCGGGAGGCGATTCTGCTCTGCCACGCGGGCGAGGGCAACTGGGCCATGTGCCGGAAGGACCGCAAACCGTTTCTGATGGACCGCGTGTTCAATGAGGGAGGCCTGTCCAATCCGCCTACCCTCATCTTCACCCCGCAGCCAGGTCCCGCCTGTGTGATGAGTCTGGTGCACGTAAGCGGCGGCCGTTTCCGTCTGGTGTATGCCCCGGGAGAAATTTTGGACGAATGCAGTTTGAAAAAAATCGACATGCCCTATCTGTTCTTCCGTCCATCCTCCGGTGTCCGTACCTGTGTCAGAACGTGGCTGGAAGCAGGCGGCACCCACCATGAGACAATCGTGCCCGGCGAGCATACGCAGCGCATCCGTCTGCTGTGCCGCCTGCTTGGCATCGAGTTTACCATTGTCTGACCCAAAAGCCCTCGCGGCAGAAAAGGAGAATTGATTTGACAAAAAATATCCGGCGTTCCTTAACCGACCTGCTTGGCGCACCCTACGTAAAGTCCGTCTGTGAGGCCCGTGCCTGCCTTACCGGGGAAAGCACCGAAAGACTTTTCGCCGCGGCGGAGGAAAAGATCGATTTCTATCCTGAATCGTTTGCCCGCCGTCAGGAAGAGCTGATGACCAAAGTCGGCTGCCAGATAATCCCCGCCTTTGTAAACACGGAGCATGGGGCGCCTACGCATTCCTACCGGGCGGCCCAGCACAGTGACGCGGCGCCGCTAAGCGGTCTGGGGGCCTTTCGCGTCGGAGAGGACGGGAAGCTTTATTTCGCGGGAAAAAGCGAGCATTACCAGGTGCCGCTGGGACATGACTTTCCTGGCTACGCGCTCATTGAAAAGGCGAAAGGCTTAGGAATCCCCAATGCGACTCACAACAACACCCGCGGCTTTATCACCCGCACTCTGGAGCGGCGCCTCATCGCGTCTGCCAACGGCCTTGCCCCTGATGATCCGAAGCTGGAGCAGGTTCTTGCCTCCAAAGAGCCGGGCGTATTAAATACGGTCATCAACCTGGAGACCGGTTCCCTTGCCGTGGAGGCTGCCTTAAAGATGATGCTCTCGCGCTTTTACACGATCGACGGCTCCATAGCGCCCTTTGCGGGACGCGTACCGGTTTTCGTGGTCATCGCGGACAATGCCGGAGGAGTGACAGGAAACTATCACGGCACCACCGTACTGGCACAGACGCTTCGCGGTCTCTGGCCGGAGTTTTCAAGGGCCGCGCAGGAGAGCGAACTGTACAAGGTGGTCTCCGTGCCGATCAACGATATAGAGGCGTTTACTTCCGTCATGCGCCGTTTCAACGAAGGCAGATATAAAACGGCTGGTTTCTGTCATGAGATCATCCTCATGAACTACGGCGGCATCCGGCTTTCCGAAACGTATCTTCAGGAGGCCTATCAGGTCTGCCGGGAGACGGATACGCCCGTGCTGTGTGATGAGATCCAGTCCTGTGCCTGGTATGACGGATGCTTCCTGTTTCGTAAGTACGGCCTTTCGCCGGACTTTGTCTCCGTCGGCAAAGGCTTCCCGGGAGGGGTATACCCTGCCAGCAGGATCCTTGCCAGTTCCGCGTTCGATACCCTCAATCAGTTCGGTGCCCTGGTGACCAACGGACAGGAGGAACTGGCGAGTCTCGCCTATCTTGTCACCATGGAATTTTTAGCCGCCAACGGGAAAGCATTTGAGGAGACCGGCCGCTATTACCACGAACAGATGCGTTCCCTGGCGAACGCCTATCCGCAGCTTGTAACCGGCGTGGAAGGAGACGGACACATGACGGCTCTGTGCTTTGGATGCGCAGAGGATGCCGTGGATTTCTGCGGCCGCATGAACAAAGAGTTCTGCGTCGACATCAGTGCGCAGACCTACAAGCCCAACTGTCCCCCGGCGGCGCTGACCAAGCTGCCGCTTATCACCACCCAGTCAATGATAGACGCTCTCATTGTCCTGTTTGACCGTGCGCTGTCCGAAACAGCCGCACAGAAAGGAGCTGCCCTGTGAACCGGATGGAACCTGTCCGCTTTGGTGTGATCGGCTGCGGCCTCATGGGCCGTGAATTTGCCAGCGTCTCCATGCGCTGGCTGCACCTTGCCTGCGAACTGCCCCGCCCTGTCATCATCGCCGCCTGTGATCTTTCGGATAAGAATCTTAACTGGTTCCGCCAGGTGCCGGATACCAGATATTTTTACAGCGACTACCGGGAGCTTCTGGCAAATCCGGAAGTGGAGGCGGTCTACTGTGCGGTTCCCCATCATCTGCATGCAAAGGTGTACAGTGATGTGATCCGCGCAGGAAAGCATCTGATCGGGGAGAAGCCCTTCGGCATCAACCTGGAAGCCTGCAGGCAGATCGAAGCGGAAGCCGGAAAACATCCCGACGTGTTTGTGCGCTGCGCAAGCGAGTTCCCGTTCTACCCCGCCGTCCAGCAGATGGTCAGATGGTTTCACGAGGGGGCGTTCGGACAGATCATCGAAGCCCGCTTTGCGATCAAGCATTCCTCCGATATGGATCTTGCCAAACCGATCAACTGGAAACGCGTCCGTTCCCTGAACGGGGAGTACGGCTGCATGGGAGATCTGGGAATTCACACGCAGCACCTGCCGTTTCGTCTGGGATTTATCCCCCGCACGGTAAGCGCTCAGCTGGCCAACATCGCCAAAACGAGGCCGGATGAAACCGGTACTATGGTGCCCTGTGAAACCTGGGACAATGCGATTCTGCTTTGCGAAACTGAAGATGCCGCCGGGGATGTCTTCCCCATGCAGCTGGAGATGAAGCGCATGGCTCCCGGCTGCACCAACACCGTGGAGTATGAGATTTACGGGCTTAAGATGTCGGCAAAGTTTACCACGGACGATCCCAACGCGATCCGCTATACGCAGGCGGTGGGGCGCGAACAGGCCTGGGCCAGACTGGTGATCGGTCAGAAACCGCTCTACCCCGTGATCACCGGCTCGATTTTTGAGTTTGGTTTTTCCGATTCCCTGCTGCAGATGTTCGCGGCCTTCGTCAGCGAACTGCGCGGTCTGCCCTGTCCGTTCGGCTGTTTTACGCCTGCCGAAGCCAACTTAAGCCACCGCGTCCTGACGGCGGCCTTAGAATCCTACACCCAGAAACGCGTTGTTACCTTAGATTAAAACTCTCTGGCAAACGTTTACAGGCAGAGATTCTTCTGCCTGTTTGTTTTCTGTCCCTGGGAAGATTCGCTAAAAACCAGGAGGTGCCTTTGTTATTGGGCTGAAAACGGGCAGGGAATGTCTGCCGCTTCGTAAAGTCCGAAGGAAAACCCGGGGCATTTCGTAACGTCCGAAAGGCGGGAGAAAAGATCACCGGCGGCCATTCCTCACAGACTGCCTTCCTCTGATCTTTCTTTATTCCGCCTGCCTCCCATCTGCAACTTTACTTTTTTCCCTGTTTAGGGTAAGATGGGCCAAGAAAGAGGGGTGATGATGGGATGTATTCCTATGCAGGTTTGCTGCAGAAACTCTCAGAGCGGGGACTTACCAGGTCCTCTTTAACAGAAAAACTCGGCATATCCTCCCGAACCATTGCAAAAATCGAACGCGGGGAAAAAATCGCGAACCGGGTGATGCAGAAAGTCGCCGTATACCTGGGCTGTTCCATCCAGGATCTCTGCCTCAGCGTTTCGGATAATGTCCTGCTGCAGCGGCTCCGCAATGAAAAAAGTGTACATATGCCGGACAGCCTCTACGAGGAACTGCAGATACTTTTGACCTACTATTCCAGCTGTATGGACGGGAAGGCCTTAAGTGAAAAGCAGACGCGCATGATTTTTAAGAAACGCACTCTGACTGCTGCGAAAGGGATTCCGGTGGACGATGTGATCGAGACCGTGAACCACTTTCGCGCCGTGGATTATATGATCGATTACGCGGATGAGCCGCTCACGGAAGACTTCATGAAAGAGCTGCACCGCCTGTTAAAACAGGGGACCCGCGATGCCGATCTTACCTGGTTCGCCGTCGGGGAGTATAAGAATCTGTCCACTACGTATGAAGCATGGGAGACGGCGAAACCGAACGAGGTTCTCGGCCGCATGCAGGCACTGCTTAAGGAATACGATGAGCTCCCGAACGTCACTATATATGACATCATTCGCTTCCTGGGGGAGTTTGCGTACATTCAGCCGTTTCAGGACGGAAACGGCAGGGTAGGCAGACTGATCGCCGTCAAAGAGTGTCTGCGGTTCGATATCGTTCCGTTTCTGATTGAGGATTCCGAAAAGAAGTCCTACGACGCCGCTCTTAAGCAGTGGCGAAGCGAAAAAGGAGCTCTGACCGATCTTTGCCTGAACGGGCAGGACACCTTCCGCTGCCTGCTGGCAAAGTTTGACACTCCGCCTGCGTTAAATTAAATCTGCGGCCAAAGGATGCTGACCGGTCTTTCCTGTCGATGGATCGTCAAGAGCTTTGAACAGAATTGTGAAAGCTGCGATGCAGCGAAGTAATCCGTAGTCGCCTTTTAATGCCTGAATCATTGTATTAGTAAGCTAAAAAGATTCATGCATGAACTTACCCTCTTCCCGGAGAGGGCAGATTTGCGCCGCCCATCTGCCCTCTGCATTCGTTTATTTCCTGCATCTGACCTGGATGACAGCAGAAGGCGGACATGCAAACAGGCGGATCCTTATCTTCGTCCGCCGGATACAGCAAATCTTTGGCGGCAGGGCCGAAAGACAAAAGGAAAACCGCCCCGGTTTTAACCCAAGGCGGCTGTTTCCTAAACCTGTTTTGTGATGACTGTTTCCTGACCGGTTCCTTGTCAGCAAAATGACTGTCCGTTTTCTGCCAGGCGTAAGCCTTTTTTCCTGGATAATTCCCTACTTTGTATCCATCCCTGCGAGCGCAAAGCATCTGGCTAAGAACTCCCGGACGGTGCGCTCTTTCAGCCACAGGTTGTCGCCCGGGTGGCCGAGAACCTCGACCGACACAAAAGTTTCTGCAATGCCCTGCGGCGGATCGAAGGAGGCCGTTTTTTTAAGGATCTGCGCTCCGACCTGCGGTGTAAGGAACCCTTCTGTCTCAAAATCGGGGGCTTCCCCCACATCCATGTGCAGATCTCCGTAGCACGGATGCCCCGGATCGAGAATCGCGTTGCAAAGATGCATCTGCGCGAGGAAGGGAGCTGCCGTCTCGATCGATTTCATCAGATCCGCGCCGCCCAGCGCCTCATGGGCGCTGTCCCAGTGAAGGTAGGCATTGGGGCATTCCTCATGGATCGGTGCAAACCAGACCGCGGCTTCCTCGATCGGTCCGATCAGCTGTTTCTTATAGGCATAGCGGTCGAGCGGCTCCAGCATAAGGTTCATCCCAAGACTTCTGCAGCGCTCCGCGATCTCCACCATCGACTCCGTGAGCGCTAATTTTGCCAGCCCGCGAAATACCGGTCCCGGATCATCCCCGCTGGGGACACAAAAGTTTGTATATCCGGCATCGGCTGCATAACCGGCCAGTTCCTTTACCAGATCCACGGCCTTCCTGCGCCCCTGCGTTTCCAGGTCGGACAGACTGAGCTTCTGGTCCTTCACATAGGGAGTCACAAACGTCGTGCCGTGCAGATGGTTTTCCTCCAGAATCCCTCTCACGGTTTTCCGGTTTGTGGGATCGAAAAAGATCCCTAACTCCACTCCCCGGTAAAAATCAAACTCTACTGCTTTTCTCAGCACATCGATCATTCTCGCCTCATCCGAGCGATAAGGCATGAACATCTCCAGAAGATGCGCGGAGGTTCGTAAGTTCCTTCCCATCTCTTTTCCTCCTGTAAGTTCTCTCTAAGTTCCTGATTTTCAACTGGCGGTGCCGGGATGGTTCCTTTCAAAAGCAGGCCTTTTTCACATTCCCTTACGGTTTGCGCCCCTGAAAGCCCTCTCATCAAAAGGGTATTTCATGCAGAAGGTCTTCCAGACACGCAGCCGCCTTTCCTTCACTTCCCGGTAAAAACGCTTCCTTTTTTTGCGCAAGGTCAGGGTTCGCTAAGCGCTAACCTTTCTCCCGCCGGATCTTTTTCATTATACACCACAGTAAAGACCGGATTCAACAGTTCCGCAGGCTGTTTTCCTCCCCGCCTCTTTCCGCCGGGCCTTTCCAAAGGGAGAATGCCCGCATGTATCCATCAGCTCTTCCTGCGTCAGAACAGTTCCCGCACATCCTTTGCCTTCACCCCGAAACTCTCCGCCACATTTTGGCAGGTTACAAACCCGTGATAGGTATTGACGGCGGAATACATGACCGGGTTGTCCTGACAGGATCGCTCCAGTCCCTTATTCGCAATCTGAAGGCCATACCGCAGCGTCGCGTTTGTCAGCGCGATCGTCGAGGTGCGCGGCACAGCGCCCGGCATGTTGCCCACGCAGTAGTGCACAACGCCGTCCACCGTATAAACCGGATCATCGTGATAGGTCACTCTGGTCGTCTCACAGCAGCCGCCCTGATCCACCGCCACATCCACGATCACACTTCCCGGCTGCATATTTTTCAGGTAACTTCTGCGAATGAGCTTCGGGGCGGCCCTGCCGGGAATCAGCACACAGCCGATCACCAAATCCGCCGCAGAGACTTCCTTTTCGATCAGGGCGTCCGTGCTGTAGAGAGTCTGAATCCGCGCTCCGAAAATGTCATCCAGATAGGCAAGGCGGCTTAGGTCCCTGTCGATCACGGTCACATCCGCACCCATCCCCACGGCGATCTTGCAGGCGTTCGTTCCCACGTTTCCGCCGCCCAAAATCACCACCTTCGCCTTCGGAGTGCCCGGAACACCGGAGAGCAGAACGCCGCGCCCGCCAAACGGTTTCTCCAGGTATTTGGCTCCCTCCTGGATGCTTAATCGCCCCGCGATCTGGCTCATCGGCGCCAGCAGGGGCAGACTGTGGTCGGTCTCCATGAGTGTCTCATAGGCCACACCCTTGACTCCGGCTGCCAAAAGAGCTTCCATCTGCGGCCGGTCCGCCGCCAGATGAAGATAGGTGTACAAAATCAGGTCCTCATGAAAGAAAGGGTACTCCTGCGGCAGCGGCTCCTTGACCTTAATCATCAGTTCACTTTTGTCCCATACTTCCTTCGCGCTCTCAAGGATCACAGCGCCAGCCCGGGCATATTCCTGCGTCAGAAATCCTGAACCGGCACCCGCGTCCTTCTCCACGAATACCTCATGCCCGGCTGCCACGTAAGTTCTGACATTATCCGGTGTCATGCCCACCCGAAACTCGTTATTCTTAATCTCCTTCACACATCCGATTCTCATAACCGTTTCCTCCCTGCTGTGTTGTGAATAAATTTATTACTAAAGGATCTGAAGTGAAGAATATTTTTCTTCTATCTGGATCGTACCACACTATTCGTTGTCTGACAACAGGAAATTTTGTACAAAAATCAGTCACCTCTCTTGTATAATGTGGCGAAAATGCTTGCTTAATCCTCCGGTATATGGTTTAATTAGGAAAAGTTATGAAGAAATTTTTTCATGAACTGGAGAGAGGAAGTACACTATGGAAGAACTGAAAGAAGCGATCAAAAATGCCACCTTAACCAGGACAGGCAGGCGTATTGCCGAATATATTCTCGATCATGACACGGAAAGCTGCTTCATGACCTCTACCGACCTCGCCATGCGCCTGAACGTAAGCGAAGCCTCCGTTGTGCGCTTTTCCCGCTCGCTCGGATTTTCCGGGTACACGGATTTTCAGAAAAATCTGCAGGCGTCCTACACAGAAAAGGTCAGCCGGGTGCCCAATGCCGTCACAGTTCCCCATGAACGCCTGATGGCAAGCCTCGAACGCCCCGGGGACGATTACATCAGCACCTTCCTTATAAACACAGAAAAGAATATCGAATCCGTCCTGAAAAACAACAGCCGCGCGGTCTTCGACCAGGCTATCGAGCTGCTGATAAAAAGCCGCAAAAAGTTCATTCTCGGCACAAGAGCCAATTCCGGGGTCGCGGCTTACTTTTTTCTGCTGCTGAAGCACATGCTGCCAAACGTCTACTCGACGGCGGATTCTTCCGTCAGTGTAATCGATCATCTGTGCGACATGGAAGAAGGAGACTGCCTGATTCTTTTCAGCTTCCCGCGCTACTCGGATCTTGACCGGCAGGCTGTGCAGATGGCTGAGGATTCAAAAACCTCCCTGCTTGTGATTACAGACCGCCCCAGCGCCCCCTTAGCCCAGTACGCGACCGTTCTGCTTACCGTGGATGTGGACACCAACTCGTTTTTCAATTCCTACGTCGGCGTCCAGCTCGTCATGGAGATTCTCTGCGCGGGCATAAGCCAGCAGGTGGGCAGCTCCAACGGGGAAAAGTTAAAAAAGATCGACCGCTACCTGGAAAAGCTGGGAACTTTTTAAAGCGCAGCGATTTCGTTCAAAACCCGCGGACATGTCCGGTTTCCCAGACCAAACCAGTTTTCCAAAGCACCGCTTTTTCCAAGCGGTGTTTTTTATTCCTCCGGGTAAGAGATTCCGTCCATGGCTGCTAAGCATCAAACCGAAGAAATCAAACAGAAGAAATACAGGCCAGGACGATTCATGAAAAGCCCTGCCTGGCCGCATAAGCAGGGTTCATAAAAAAACGCAGACACAGTCCCGGCGCGATGCGGGTATGCGTATAAGTACTGCCGCAGATGCCCCTTACGAAGACGCTCCCGCGGTATCCGGCGCATGTTTCCTGCGGTATTCCATCGGGGTAACTTTGAACTGATCCCTGAATACTTTGTAAAAGTGAGTCCGATTCGTGAAATGCAGACCGGCAGCGATGGCTGAGATCGATTTATCCGTATCGGCAAGCTCCATGGCCGCTTTTTTCATGCAGAACTTCATCCCGTAGTCAAACAGGCACATGCCGGAATATCTGTGCACAATGCTGTTTAGGTAATCGCCGCTGTAATTTAAGGACTTTTCCAGTTCTCTGCGCGAGATTCGCCCGTCGCGCTCCTCCATCAGATGCGTGATGCGGGAGAACAGCAGATAATCTCCGCTGGAATCCAGGGTAACCCGTGTGCAGTGATAGCGATCCGGGGCGGACAGAATCTGCAGCACCCTGCAGATTTGTCCTTTCAGCTGGTATGCGGAACCGAACCGGGGAAAGAGCAGCGTACGGATCAGCTGCTCGGTGAGAGCCGTAAGATCCTCCAGAGGCTGCTGGTTGGCGTAGGCGGGGATAAAGTCCAGATAGGCCTTTTTGCCGGGATATTTCAGATCCGACTGAACAAAGTCATACAGTTCACTGCGGAAAATCTCCTTCTCTTCCGCGAAGCAGGAAGTCTGCGCACAGCGAAACATCTCTTCTAAGAACTCCACAGAAAGCCCGATAAAGAGAAGCCTGGCCTGCGAATGAAAATCCTCCGCGTGAGCGAGGCTGCGGTTCAAAAGACAGCAGGTGCCCGCAGGGTAAAGATACTCCTGTCCCTCGATCTTCTGGGTGATCGATCCTTTCAGGACCAGCATGAGCTCAAAATAATCATGGATATGCGGAGCATATTTTAAGAACAACCGGTGATGCGAGCCGAAAGAATCGCGGTAGATAAACGATTCGTTGGCCGAGAGGGTAACGATGTTGATGTAATCGGACGGGTGTGTCCCGCTGCAAAATTCCAGAGTGACGAGAAACGGAGTCTTTAACTGATAGAAAGCGTCCGACTCGCTCTGCACGTTATGGACATTGAGGACCGTGTTCGCCTCATTAAAAGCGGATGCCTCGGACAGATCCGCGTAGATCGTATCTTCTTTCATGGCATTTCTCCCTTCTTCCACGGCGGACTTTTAAGTCCGTCCGTCCTTTCCGCGTAGCTTTGCCTTTCCGGCGAAGATGCCCCGCCTTTTAAGATTCCCGAATATGATACAGAACAGAGTGAGGATATCGGGACCTGTTATTGCCCCAAAAGGCCCTTAACTGTAAAATTGATACAGTCGACGAACTTGATTATAGCTGCCTTTACGAAATTTGTAAAGAGCCTGGGATCCCGCCTGCAGCACACAGTTGGAAAACCACAGGAAAGACCAGGGAAGGGAGGTCGAGGATTGGAAAACAGAATCGCATACGGAGTGGATCTGGGATGGGTCAGCCAGTTGGAATCGATGGGCATCGTATGGGTTGACGAAGAGGGAAACAAAATCGATCCGCTCGCTGCGGTAAAGAAACTGGGGGCAGATGCCGTGCGCCTGCGCGTCTTTGTGGATCCTCCGAAGGAAGCGTTCTGGAAGAAGCCGGATCAGACAGAGTGCATGCTGGGATTCTGCGATGCCGAAAGCGTGTATACGATGTGCCGCCGCGTCAGAAAGCAGGGGATGCGTCTGATGCTGGACTTCCATTACAGCAGTCATTTCGCGGATCCCATCTATCAGGATATCCCGGATTCATGGCGCATGGAGGATGAAAACGGTCTGATCCGGCGCGTAGAGGCCCACACAAGTGAGATTCTTACGACGCTTCGGGAGGAAGGAATTACGCCGGAATGGGTGCAGGTAGGAAATGAGATCAATCCGGGCATTCTGCTTCCGGTCGGCAGCAGAAAGGAAAATCCGGCGGGACTGGTTCGCATGCTGAATGCGGGATATGACGCAGTGAAACGTGTATTCCCGGACTGTCTCGTGGTAACGCACGTCGCGGGCGTACTGGTCTCGGATGTCAGCGGGTTTTATGATGCGTTTTTTGCATACGGCGGCAGAACGGATATTCTGGGACTGTCTTACTATCCGTACTGGTATCAGAGAATCCCGGGCAGAGCGGTGAATGAAGATGCCCTGCGCGTTGAAAAACTGGGGGAAGAGATGAGGCGGCTGAGCGACCGCTTTCAAAAGCCGGTGCTGCTTGCAGAAGTTGGTGCTCCCGAACGCGAAGAGGAGGCTTCCTACCGGTTTCTTCTTGATACGATCCGCGTTTTGCATTCTTATGGGGAGGAAACCGGAATCTTTTACTGGGAGCCGGAGGTGTGCGCGGATCTTCTGCCGGACCATTATCCGCTGGGCGCTGCCCAGTTTGCGGGAAACGAAAAAACTTTGCGGTTTACAAAAGCGTTGTCCGCTTACCGGGACAGCCGCAAAAAAGAATAGGAAAACAGCTGCCCGAAACCGGGCAGAGGAAAAACTGGAAACCATTTCATTTCAAGGAGGAGGAAAAGAAAATGAAAAAGCAGATGTTGGCGGCTGCATTGTCTTTCGCTGTGGCGGCTTCCCTTTCGGCGGGGGCCATGACGGCCTGTGCCGGGGAGGAAGGGGGACAGACTCTCTCTGTCTGGTGCTGGGATCCGAACTACAACATCAACGCCCTGCGCGTAGCGGAAAAAATCTACCAGCAGGATCACCCGGATTTTTCGCTGGATATCCTGGAGAGAAGCGCACAGGAGACGATTGAAAAACTGGCGACTTCCACCACGTCCGGCAAACTGGACGAACTTCCGGATGTGATGCTGTTCGATGATACGATGGTCAAGCAGGAACTGCTCAGCTATCCGGAAGCGTTCGCGGATCTAACCGATCTGGGATTCAACTACGATGAGTTCTCCGAAAGCAAAGTGGCTTTCTCCACGATTGACGGAAGGAACTATGGGATTCCGTTTGACAGCGGGACGGCGCTGGCTTTCTACCGCACCGACGTGCTGGCGGATGCCGGGTATACGATTGACGATTTTACCGATATCACCTGGGATGAGTTCCTGGAAAAGGGAAAAGTGGTGCTGGAAAAAACCGGCCACGCTCTGTTAAACGGCATGGGTGCCCACAACCAGGTGTCCATCATGCTGGCATCGGCGGGAAGCGGCTACTTTGACAGCGAGGGAAATCTGAATATCGCCAACAATGAAGCGATCAAGGAAATCGTTCGCATCTATGCGGAGATGGTCAACAGCGGGATCTACATGGAAGAGACCGGATGGGATATGTATCTGGGCAACATCAACAATGGCACGGTTGCAGGCGCGATGAACGGCTGCTGGATGATGGCCTCTCTGGAGGCGGCGGAAGATCAGTCCGGACTGTGGGCCGTCACGAACCTGCCGAAGCTGGACGGCATTGAGGGCGCGACCAATTATTCCAGCCAGGGCGGTTCCACCTGGACGATCAGCTCCAACTGCGCGGATCCGGCGCTGGCGGTCGATTTCTTCAAGAGCACCTTTGGTTCCAGCACCGAACTGTACGATGAGATTCTCCCGACGGGAGCGATCGCAACCTGGCTGCCCGCGGCGGACAGTCCCAAATATGAGGAGCCGGTCCCGTTCTTCAGCGACCAGCCGGTGTTCTCCATCATCACCCAGTATTCCGCGAATGTCCCGGTCGCGATCACAAACGCCTATGACGGAAGCGCACGAAACGCCGTGGTGAACGCGATTACCAACGTACTGTATTCCGGCGGAGAAATCGACTCCGAACTGCAGGCGGCGGAAGAGACGGTAGCGTTTGAACTGGGGGCTTAAAGATCGTTTGCCGGGGAGGTGCCGTTTTGAAAAAGAAATCCATGGGGATCAAGCAAAGACAGAGCCTGACAGGCTGGGTGTTTTTAACGCCCGCTGTCATCCTTCTTATCGTGATGAATTTTGTCCCGATTTTTCAGGCTCTGCTGATGTCCTTCCAGACCGGCAGGGGAGCACAGATGCACTTTACCGGGATCAGCAACTATCTGCGGATGTTTCAGGATTCCGTATTCCTGCAGTCGATCAAAAACACGGCGCTCTACACAGTTGTCACGGTGCCGCTGATGATCATCTTAGGGATTTTGTTTGCCGTGCTGTTAAATGATCCGCAGCTTAAACTAAAGGGGGTATACCGCACCTGCATTTTTCTCCCGGCAGCCGTCTCTTTGGTCGCTTCAGCGGTCATTTTCCGCTCGCTGTTCGCGACGGACGGATTTGTGAATACGGTGCTTGTCAAACTGGGGATTCTGGAACACGGCTACAACTTCCTCGGACATCCCACAAGCGCGAAGATTGTGCTGATGATCATGCGGGTGTGGCGCTGGGTGGGATACCAGATGCTGTTTTTCCTTTCCGCGCTGCAGAACATCGATCCGGTCGTGTATGAGGCGGCAAAGATTGACGGGGCAAACTCTCTGCAGACGTTCTTCAAAGTGACGCTGCCCCTTTTAAAGCCGATGATTCTCTACACGCTTGTGATGTGCATCAACAGTGCCATTCAGGTATACGATGAGTCGGTCAACCTCACGGGCGGCGGACCCGGCTATTCCACACTGGCGATGGCACATCATATTTACAATACTTCGTTTGTGAATGTGCCGAATTTCGGCTATTCCTGTGCCATGTCGATGCTGATTCTGCTGGTGGTGGCGATCCTCACCTTTATCCAGATGAGAGCGGGTGATACACGTGAGTAAGAAAAAATGGGGGTTTCGCATACTCAAAAATCTGCTTCTGATCGGGATCTCCGTATTCTTCGTATTTCCGCTGTTCTGGATGCTCATCGCAGCAACGAACAAAAGCGCAGATGTGATTGGAGGCCGGCTGATTCCAGGCACCTATCTGCTTGAAAATTTTAAAACGCTGACTTCGACCTATGAGATCGTGCCCGCTCTGATAAACTCCGTCAAATACTCCGTAGCGACCTCGCTGGTCTCGATCGTGGTCTGTTCGATTGCCGGCTACGCCTTTGAAATCTACCATGACAGGCGCAAGGACAAGCTGTTCAACGTACTGATGCTGACCATGATGGTTCCGTTTACGGCGACCATGATTCCGCTGTACCGGATGTATGCGAAATTCAACCTGTTAAACACAACGATCGGTTTCATTCTGCCGTCCATCTCCACAATCGCGATGATCATGCTGTTTCGCCAGAACAGCCGGGCATTCCCCATGGAGATCATCGAATCGGCAAGAATCGACGGGGACAGCGAGCTGGGCATTTTCTTCCGCATGTACGTCCCCTCCATGAAGCCGACCTACGCGGCAGCCATGACGATTACGTTCATGAATGCCTGGAACAATTTCATGTGGGCCAGACTGATCATGTCAGACGCATCCACACAGACTTTCCCGATGCTGGTCTCAAACATGACAGCGGGACACTTTGTGGATTACGGACAGCTGATGCTTTCGGTACTGATTTCCACTCTGCCCACAATCGTCGTATTCTTCGCCCTGCAAAAGAGCTTTGTGGCAGGGATGACCGGGGCTGTGAAAGGGTGACAGCCCAACATAGGCAGACCAGGAAACCGTGTCTGTAAAACAGATCGGCACATCACGCCAAAGAAGCAAAACGACAAAGGGAGAAGCGAAGGCAGGGGATAAGGAACGCGTTTCTTTTTCCCCTCCCGCTTTTCCCTGTCTTACATGAAAACAGGAATGTCCACAGCGTATCCATCCAGGCTGTCCTTTCAGATTCTTCTGCCCGATCTCCTTCCCGTTTTCAGTCCTTCAGGCATCCAAGAGGAACGATGTATACGCCGTCCGGGCGGCGATAGGCAAACTGTCCAACGCCGGTCAGGACCATCAGAAAGGAAGGAGCCTTCATCTTTGTCAAATCAAACTTCTCCTGCAGCTTTTTCAGGCTGTCCGCTCCTTCCCTGATCAGCCGCTCACCTCCCAGTTTTACCTCAATGAGTCCATAAGAACCATTGCGCAGAGAAATCACGCCGTCACACTCCAGTCCCGTTTTGTCCCGGTAATGGTACACCTTTCCGCCAAGCGCATCCGCAAACACGCGCAGATCCCGCATACACATGGTCTCAAACAGGAAACCAAATGTGTTAAGATCATCCAAAAGATCCTGCGGGCCAAGCCCCAGCGCCGCACACGCAAGGGAGGGATCAACAAAATACCGCGTATCTTTAGTACGGATCGCTGTCCTGGACCGCAGAACCGGCAGCCAGGCTTCCATATCCTCCACAACAAAGATCTTCTTTAACGCGCAAAGATACGAGCGAACCGTATCCTCATCGAATGTCCCTTTCTCATTTTCCGCGGCGTCTCTGCCAATCGCCGTCTGCGAGCCTTGTGTCCCCTGCTGTCTGGCCAGCACACGCATCAGCCTTTTCACGCGCTCAGGGTTCCGGTTTACACCGTCTACACGAGAGATATCTGATCTTACGACTGCGTCATAATAGTTGAACACCCAAGCAAGCGCAGTCTCGCCGGTCATCTGTGCCGCCTGCGGCCAGCCGCCGCGGCAGACCAAAAATGAGAGCCTGGTTAAATCCAGCCGGTTCTCTCCGCAAATCTCCTCCGGTCCCTGAAAAAGTTCCCGCAGGCTTACCTCTCCCGAAGAATCAAGAGATTCATAGAGACTCATGGGCCGCATGAAAAGTCTGGAAAAACGTCCTGCCCCGGTGTGGTAAATATCCTCAAAAGTTACGGGTACAGCGGAACCCGTCAGAATAAACTGACCCAGTTCCTCGCGGTGATCAGCCTCAAAACGAACGGCATCCCAAAGCTTCGGGGCAGTCTGCCATTCATCGATCAGTCTGGGAGTCCTGCCTTCTAAAAGCATTCGGGGACTGATGTCTGCCATCATCCGATTCTGCCGGCCTTGTTCCGGATCGGTCATATAAAGCGTACTCCCCGCAAGCTGCCTCGCAGTTGTTGTTTTCCCGCACCCTTTTGGCCCTTCCATGAGAACTGCCCCTGTCTCTTCCAGGCGTTTTTTCAAGAGAGCGTCCAGCACTCTGGCTCTGTAGCTGTCCATGCCCATGCCTTTCTTCTCGCCTTAAGTCTAATGTTTCTTCCAATCAGTATAGCCGATGACGGGCGATTGCACGATTCCTCTCGGCGGTTTGGCGTAAGTATTTCGGTAAGTTGGCCAGATTTTTTTCGGTGATCTGGCTACTTTTTGTTCCCCAGTCTGGCCGTCTACCTTCTGCGCCTGCGCCGGTGAGCCATGAAAAAAGCCGTCCATCCCGGGCGGCAAAAGAAAAAGAACCCGCAGTCTACGGGTTCTAATAGTAAGCTGCTGACGGGAATCGGACCCGTGACCTCCGCATTACCAATGCGACGCTCTACCGACTGAGCCACAGCAGCCAAAGCGGTTTTCTCCGCTACGAAAAAGAATTCTATCATAAGATTGATTTCCTGTCAATCAGTTTCTTAGATTTTTCCATTCACATGAGCTCTCCCCAAAAGCCCCAGAAGAGCTTCCAAGCCCAAACTTACACCCAGGATGAGGCATCCTCATCCCGCAGGCAGAAACCCTCCGGCACTATTTCTGGAACATCTCCAGGTCTTCATTGCGCCCGATCACGTACAGCAGCTCATTCTCCTGCAAGGGGTCATCCGGACAGATCTCCAGGAGAGTCTGGTCTCCCTGCTTGACCGCGACCACATTAAAGCCGTATTCACGGCGCAGATGAAGCTGCGCCAGGGATTTGCCGACCCAGTCCTTCCGAACAGTGATTTCCACCAGGGAATACCCCTGGGAAAGCGGAATCCAGTCCACGTAACTTTGCGCGGCAATGTAGCGTCCGATCCGCACACCCATCTCCTCCTCGGGGGATACGACACGGTCTACGCCAATCTTTTCCAGGATCCGCCGATGAATGTCATTTTTCGCTCGGGCGATCACAAACGGGATCCCGGCATCCTTACAGGAGATAGCCGCCACAATGCTGGCCTCCATATTTCGGACCATGGCGACCACCGCTCCGTCCACGTTGCGGAGGTTCATACCGGCGATATCCTCCGGATCCACCACATCCGCCGTCATCGCATAGCTGACATCCGGAGCGATCATCTGGATCTTCTCCGGATCCTTGTCCACCACGATCACCTCGCAGCCCAGACTTTCCAGCGTTTTCGCAACACTCAGACCAAATCTTCCCATTCCAAAAATCACATACTGTTTTTTCATCTCCGCTCCCTATCCCACTATGATATGTTCTTCCGGCAGCGTCCATTTGCCGCCGCGGTTCTTCAGTCTCTTCGCCAGCAGAGTAGGCAGCGTGACCGGTCCGATACGCCCGGCATACATCAGGAAAATGATGACGCATTTGCTGTCTGTATGCAGAGAGGGTGTCACGTCCGCCGAAAGTCCCACGGTCGCCACCGCCGAAACCACTTCGTAAAGAACATCGATGAAGGGAATCTCAGGTTCCTGCAGGGATACCAGAATCACACCGGACAAAACACAAAGAAAACTCATGGCGAACACGGTCAGGGCAATGCGGATCGAGGACGCCGCGATCTGGCGCCGAAAGACTTCCGTGTCGCTGCGGCCCCTTAAAATCGACCAGCAGGTTAAAAGCAGCACGGCAGCCGTCACCGTCTTGATGCCCCCTGCTGTACTCATCGGGGAACCGCCCACAAACATTAAAAGGCAGCCGAAAAACTTCGAGACCTGCCTTAGCGACACCTGCGGAATCGTATAAAATCCCGCGGTTCTCGTCGTCACCGACTGGAAAAAGGCGGCCAGCAGCTTCTGTCCCACAGAAAGGGGACCTAATCCCTGCGGGTTGTCATATTCCACGAAGAAAAAGAACAGGGTGCCAATCAAAAGAAGCGCCGCCGTCACTGTCAGCACAAGTTTGGAGTGCAGGGAAAAGCTTCTCAGACAGCGGGTAAGATCCCTGTGCTTTCCAAACCAGTTCTTAAAGAAAGCGGAGAGATCCTTCCAGACCACAAAACCCAGTCCCCCGGATATGATCAGGAATGCCGTGACAAAATTCATCCAGGGGTTCGTCACGTAGGCCGCCAGACTGGTATCGCCCAATAGATCGATGCCCGCGTTGCAGAAGGCGGAAACTGCATGGAAAACGGAATACCAAAGGCCCCGCACGAAACCATACTGCGGCACAAACTGGCAGGCGTACCCAAGCGCCCCTATGCCTTCCACCAGGAGACTCCCCTTTACCACGTAAAGCAGAAGGCGCACGACCCCGCTTAGGGAATTCGAACCGAAATTGTCGTGGATCAAGGCGCGTTCACTGATGGAAATCCGCTTTTTCAAAAGCACGAGCAGTGCCATCACGCAGACGATCACACCCCATCCGCCGATCTGGATCAGCACCAGCATGACTGCTTTCCCCGGCAGTGTAAACTGCACCGCCGGTACAACTGTGACCAGCCCGGTGACACATACGCAGGTACAGGCGGTAAACAGGGCATCGATGAAATTTAAGAAATGCCCGTCCGCGTTGCAGACGGGAAGCATAAGCAGCAGGGCACCCACCAGAATCACACCCAGGAATCCGGCTGCCGCGATCTTCAGGCTGTTGGGCCTTCGCTTTCTAAGCGGAGACTTCTCCTTGGCGGACTGCATTCTTCTTATCATAACTTAGAGACCCATCCTCTGGCGCACGATCTCATAGGAGAGCACCCCTGCCGCCACAGAGGCGTTCAGAGAACTTATGTTTCCCTTCATGGGAATGGCAGCGGTGAAGTCACACTTTTCCTTCACCAGACGGCTGACACCGTCCCCTTCTCCGCCGATCACCAGGCCGACAGGTCCCGTCAGATTCAGGCGGTACATCAGCTCTCCTTTCATGTCGGCGCAGACAAACCAGAGTCCTTCCTTTTTTAGCTCGTCGATGGTCACGCCCAGATTTGTCACTTTCGCCACCGGCGTATAATTGACCGCGCCCGCCGAAGAGCGGGCAGCCGCCGCGGTCAGTCCCGCCGCTCTGTGTTTCGGAATGATCACGCCGTGAGCCCCGGCCAGATTCGCAGTGCGAATTACCGCCCCCAGGTTGTAGGGATCCTCGATACCGTCCAAAAGGATGAGAAAAGGCGCTTCGCCCTTTTCCCTTGCCTGTGCCAGCATCTCTGAGACCGGTGTATATGAATACGCGGCTGTCTGCGCGATCACGCCCTGATGTCTGCCGGTTGGAGACATCTGATCCAGCCGCTCTTTTTTCACCCTGTTTACAATGCTCTCCTGCTTTTTGGCCTCCCGAAGGATCGTCAGGATAGGGCCGTCCTGCAGCCCCTCCTGCACAAACAGCTTATCGACGGTTTTCCCGGAACGAAACGCTTCCAGCACCGCATTGCGCCCTTCAATCACGGACGAATCGGAGTCCTGCCGCCCTTCCTGTGCCTGATCCAAAAAAGACGCCCTCTTCTCCTTCCGCTCATCGTTTCTCTTCCGGTTTTCCGCCTGTTTTGCCGGATCAAACGAACGCTTTCTTTTCTGCGGATACGAATCCCTGCTCTCCGGTCCGCTCCCTGCTTTCTCGCTCAACGCTTTCTCTCCTTCTTACACCGAACGCTTCTTCCCCTTCTGCCTGTACGTTTTTACGCCTACCCTTCGGAAGCCCAAAAACCTTCCTCACAGCTCAAAGCCGCAGGCGTTTACTCCCTCAAAAATAAGGTCCACCATCCTGCGGTATTCCCTTTTCAGATACAGGCTGCCGATCAGAGCCTCAAAGCCGGTAGCCTCCAGGTACTCTCTGCGGCTGGCATTCTTTGCCGTATGATCAGGGCTGGCATTGCGTCCCCGGCGATACACAGACCGCTCCTCCTCGCTTAGGCTCTGCTTAAGGGCGGCGATCATCTGCGCCTGCGCAGAGGCCCTCACCAGAGTGCTCTCCTTCGTATGCAGCTTATCTGTCTGCCTGTTTCCGCGCCGTACCAGAATGGTCCGAATGATGACCCCGTATACGGCATCGCCGATGTAGGCCAGCGTCAGCGGGGAATACTGGCTGAAATCCTTCTCCTCCAGCGCAAAAGTGCGCTCCAGGTACCTGTCTAGGCCCTCTTCCATTTTACCCCTTCCCTGGTATCTAAAAGCACAATGCCCATCTTTGACAGACGGTCCCTGATCTCATCCGCCTTGGCGAAATCCTTCGCCTTTCTTGCCTGCTGGCGCTCCTCGATGAGCTTTTCAATCTCCTCATCCAGAACCTCTTCCTTTTTCTCCAGGATCAGTCCCAGGATGTCGCCCAGTTTCAGAAGCTCCTCCCGCACGGCGCGAATAAAGGCACGGGAATTCTCCACGCTGACCTGACTGTTCGCATATTTGACCAGTTCAAAGAGAACCGATACCGCGTCGGCCGTGTTCAGGTCATCATCCATCGCCTCGTCAAACCGCTTCTCAAACTCCGCAACTTCCGCAAGCCTTGCGGTCTCCTCATGCGTAAAATCTTCCTCTTTGGCATTCTCCGCAAGATACTTTAAGTTCTCGACTGCGTTGGTAATTCGCTCCAGGCCGTTCTTCGCCGACTCCATCAGTTCCGCGCTGAAATTTAGGGGGCTGCGGTAATGGGCGCTGATCATAAAGAATCGCAGCACCTGCAGATCATATTTTTCCTTGATATCCCGCACGGTCAGAAAATTTCCCAGAGACTTTGCCATCTTGCGGTTATCAATGTTTAAAAACGCGTTGTGCAGCCAGTAGTGAGCAAACGGTTTCCCGTTGCAGCACTCGCTCTGGGCGATCTCATTCTCATGATGGGGGAAAATCAGATCCTCCCCGCCCGCGTGGATATCGATCTCTTCTCCCAGATACCGTTTCGCCATCACGGAGCACTCGATATGCCAGCCCGGACGCCCTTCGCTCCAGGGAGATTCCCAGAACGGCTCGCCCTCCTTCTTCGGCTTCCAGAGCACAAAATCCAGCGGATCTTCCTTCTGATCCTCCCCGGTCACTAAAAGGGAACGGCTTCCGGAGCGAAGTTCATCGAGGTTTTTGTGGGACAGCTTGCCGTATTCCTTAAACTTGCGTGTGCGGAAGTAGACGGTGCCATCCACCTCATAGGCGTATCCTTTCTCGATGAGCGTGGAGATCATTTCAATCATGCCGCCAATCTCCTGGGTTGCCAGCGGGTGCGTGGTTGCCGGACGCACATTCATATCCGCCATATCCTGTTTGCACTCTTTGATATAGCGCTCGGAGATCTCCTGCGCACTCACGCCCTCCTCGATCGCCCGGTTGATGATCTTATCGTCCACATCGGTAAAATTGGACACATAATTCACCTCATACCCCTTGTGTTCCAGGTACCGTCTGGCCGTATCAAAGACGATCATCGGCCTTGCATTTCCGATATGGATCAGGTTGTACACCGTGGGGCCGCAGACGTACATCGAAACCTTCCCCGGCACCAGCGGTACGAATTCCTCTTTCTTTCTGGTCAGTGTATTATAGAGCTTCATTGCGTTTTCACCTCATGTTCTGATATAGCGGCCGCGCCCGCGGCTTAAAATCTGCAGGCAGCTGCCCGTACCACTATTTTTTTCCTGCCCGCAAGCAGGGCGTTTCCATCCTTTTTGCCTGATTTTTCTTCACACCGTCTTTAGTCTATGCAAGTCGGCCGTTTTTGTCAATGTTTTCCCGGAGGAATTCCTGCCGCCAGGATCCGTCCCGAATCTTTTGCATGTCTGCCGTTCGCCTGCCTGAAATGGGAAAGCGCTCTGAAACGTCCCGCCGTTTAGACGACCTCACAGATAAAGGCCCGCGCAAACGGATTGTTCTCTTTTAAAAGTCCGGGAAGATCCCCCACCTGGATTAGCGGGATGTCCGTTCCCTTTTGCTCGCTCTGATAAAAAGACACGCTTCCCCCGCTTTCCCTCATGCCAGCTGCAAAGCGCGGTTCCTCTTCCTGCTTAGAAGTCCTCCCGCCCTCGCTCGTCAGGCTGATTTGAAAAATCCCGCTGTTTTCTTTCAGCAGGGAATCCTCGATTCGGCAAAGAATCGTCTTCCTTTTCTCTGTCCGAATCCGTCTGAGAAACTCCTCCAGATTTAGGATGCGGGCCATCATGGGCGGAAAAGACTCCTTTGCCGTGCAGCGGACACAAAGCGGCTGTCCGCTGGCGAACAGAATCTGAAGACATCCCCCGCTTGCCTCCTGTTCGGCGGCCAGGTTACGGTAATACGCCGGGGAGCGCACCGTAAAAAGGGAGAAAGTGCGGCCAAGCATCTCATTGACCCGTAAGGATACTGCCTGCAGGATATCTTCCCCGCAGATGCGGCTGTCCCGAGCAGTTATCTTTTCAACCGGCTCTCCCTTAAGAAACCCTGGATCTTCTGGAAGTCCCTCTTCTTTGTACTCCTTACAGCTGCTTTGATCCGACGAAGCATTCTCTCCTGCCTGCAGCGTCTCACGCACAGCGTCCTCTTCCCAGCGCCATGGCCAGGTCCGGTGAAAGCCGAACGGGGTGTAAATGGCCTCCGACGCGGGCATTAAAAAGACAAACGGTGTCCCCCGTCTCCTATGCTCGCTTAAGGAAAGTGTAAGCAGCTCCCGCATCAGACCCTGGTGCCGATAAGTTTCCTGCGTAGATACCGCGACCAGATAGGGGACAGTAAGCTGTTCGCCCTGCCAGTTCACCGTAACCGGATTTACATGTACCATCGCGTGGATGCCGGAAGGATCTTCGGCCACGTAGATCTCATTGTCCCTCGTCTTATGGCTGTAGTAGTAGTCGACGAAGGGTTTCTCATCCTGTGAAAAAACCTCCTCATAAAGCGAGCGTGTCCGCTCATGCTCCGCCCGGTTAAGCTTTCGAAACTTCATCTTTAACTCCCCGGTTCCTTCCCGTTCCTCCTGCCGTCTCCCTCTTTTCGCAGCGGCACTTTTTCTTACCTTGCACAGCCCGGACAGCCCGCGCAGCCTCCGCCAGAAACCATCACATCGTTCGAGACCAGATCCATCAGCGGCAGCAGCAGACAGATCGCCTGGGCGGAGATTCCCTCCCCGCTGCCGGTAAAGCCAAGGCCTTCTTCCGTCGTCGCCTTGATGCTCACCTGGTTTAACTCAATCCCCAGCGCCTTCGCCACATTTTCCCGCATGGAAGGAAGATACGGCATCAGCTTCGGACGCTGCGCGATGATGGTCGCGTCGATATTTTCAATCACAAAGTTCGCTTCTTCCAGCATCCCGCCCACCTTCTCCAAAAGGACGATACTGGAAATCCCTTCATACGCAGGATCCGTATCGGGAAAGTGCTGTCCGATATCGCCCAGGGCAGCCGCTCCCAGCAACGCATCCATGATCGCATGGACCACCACATCCGCGTCAGAATGTCCTAAAAGTCCCTTCTCATAAGGGATCATCACGCCTCCTAAAATCAGGTCACGCTCCTCAGTCAGTCTGTGTACGTCATATCCCAATCCAACCCGCATCGTGTACTTTCCTTCCTTCTTTCTCCTGCCTGGCGATTTTACAGTTCTTATCGAAGTCCGTTTGTGTTCCCATTTCTTTCAAAAACAGCGCACAGTCAAGCAGAGCTTGCATATCTTAATGCCGCTGCTGCATATTTTCATACACCTCACAGAAGCGGGCGGAAAAGGAGGGCTTTTCTCCCGCCGCGTAAAGGTGGGAGAGATCCCCGATTCTCGTTGCCCGAAAGAGCGCCTCTCCCCTGGAACGCTCCTCGGTATAGACTTCCGTGACGGAAGTCGGCGCAAGCGCCAGTCCGTGCCAGAGTACGTAAGGGGATGCGCCCCACAGGTGCGAAAGCAGCACACAGGTCACCCCGAAATGACAGAAAAACACCAGCGTATCCGTGTTTCCCTTATTGGTGCGGTAGCGGGATCCCTCCCTCCGGTATCCGTGCTGGGAAAGCACTTCGTCTAAGCCCTGCGCCACATGATCATACTGCGGACCTATGTCGCTGTGAATGGACACCAGGGCATTCCGCCACCCGGAGGGACTGAAGTATTCCGGCTCGTCACGCCAAAACTCCGGCAGAATATCCCAGACAATCCTGGGGCAAAACTTCCCGTCCTTCTTTTTGGCATCCGGAAAAGCTTTCTGCAAAAGCGGACAGTCATTGATATCCACTCTGGCCGGAAACTCCTGCAGCCAGTCTTTTTCCTGCGCATATAAGCCCAGTTTTTGCAGTGTAAAGGAAGCCGTCTCCTTCGCTCTTCCCAACGGGGAGACATAGACATCCGTGATGGATTCCCCCGCCAGATAGTCAGCCAAAAGCAAAGCTTCCCGTTTTCCCTTTTCTGTCAGACCGTCCCGCCCATAATCCGGATCGCCGTGGCGAATCAAAAGTAATCTCATTGCAGACTCTCCCATTCTTGCATCCGCTTAAGGTTTTTATGCTTCATTCCCTGCCTCATCGTGGTTCTTCTGTTCTGCTCTTTTGTCTGGGCAGGAGAGTACCCTTCCCTCTGCCATGCAGTATCATACCACACGACTGCCCGTGTGTGCAATGAAAACCGAGGAAGGGGAACACAGGGAAACAACACCCACGAAAAAAGAGACAGGTCCCTGCCCCACTTTTTCAAGCGGTACACTCCTGTCTCTGTCTTTATCCGTCTGTCTTTGTCAGTCCATTTCCTGGATTTTGTGTTTCCTGTGTTTTGCCTGCCTCTGTCTTTCTCCTTACTGTTGCAGGGAAGAGCCTTTCGAATGTTAATCCCAAACGTTCTGTGAATAGATTCCCTGCTCTTTCATTCGGTGAATCGCCGCCATGACCGGCTGTAAATCCTCATAGTAGGTAACCCCATACCAGGTCTCCTCACAGGGCAAAACCTTCACGCGGGCAGAACCGGCCTTAAGCTGCTCATTGACCACCGTGGGCAGGAAATATTCGCATTTCAGCGGATTAACCGGCAGATTTTCCCGCAGGTATTCCGGGAACTTCTCCCAGAGCACATCCAGGATCTTCTTAGAAAAACCCCACAGGTTCATCGATACAATTGTTCCCCCGAAAAGCGGCACAAACTCTTCGCCGTCCAGCGTATAGCGGGCATTTTCCCCATCCTTCCAGATCTTTGTCCGCTCGGTGATGCCGCTAAGCATCCCCTCTTCCACCTCGCATACGCCGCGGGCCACGGAACCGTTTTCGGTCACGGTATTTCTCAGCCGGTAACCCACCATCGCATAGCAGTCCTCGTCCTTCGTCTCCTTCAAAAAGCGGTAGACCGCCTGAAAAGCACCGGCGCCGTAAAAATCATCCGCGTTGATCACCGCGAAGGGGGCATCCACCTCGTCCCGGCAGCAGGCAATTGCATGAGCGGTCCCCCAAGGTTTTTCCCGTCCCAAAGGAACCCGAAAGCCTTCCGGAAGCCGGTCAAGTTCCTGAAATACGTAGGAGACCTCAAAGAATCTCTCCATGCGGTTTCCAATGCGTTCCCGAAAAGCCTCTTCAAAGTTTTTCTTGATGATAAAAACCACCTTGCGAAACCCGACTTTCCTGGCATCGCAGAGCGCAAAATCGATTAAAATGTGTCCCTGTTCGTCCACCGGGTAAATCTGTTTGAGACCTCCGAATCGGCTGCCAAGCCCCGCCGCCATCACAACCAGTACCGGCTCTTTTCCCATGAGCTGCCCCTCCCTCAGGCTTTCCTGCATGAAAAGAGGGCTGTCAAAAATCAACTGAAATCGTTTCCCGACAGCCCCCATGTATTGTCTTTCTCATCCTGTCACGGATCCATAAGGATTCTTCGCTTTCGACAAAGACCCGTCTTTACAGGGCTCTTTGGCATCCGGATTTACTTCCCGTATGTGGCCGCTGTATATTCTTCCACCGTATCGGCGGTAACCGCTCTCGGAGGAAGCGGGGTGTACCGGTCAAGCGTCTTTCCGGTAAGCAGATCAATGCAGCAGTCCACCAGCAGCCGGGCATGCTCTTTGCCGCCGCCCAGACCGATGGAACCTTTTAACGGTTCCTCGTTCGCGATGTTGTCGCACTCCTGCTCGGTCGCGTCTACGGAGAACAGCAGGTAATCGCCCCATTTCGCTTCCGGCACAGCCGTCTTAACCGCCTCGTTGCCGCCTACGCCCATGCCTGAGGAAATCCCCAGAATCACCCGGTTCTCCGGATAAGCCTGCATGAAGTTTTCTGTCACAGACACGCCTTCCTCTGTGGAAAGCACCTCCTGGTTTGCTAAAAGTTCGCTCTCCGGATAGGTTTCCAGCATGGCGGCTTCTACCGCCTTTCCTTCCAGCACCCCAAGTTCGATGCTGGGAATATCCTCAAATACCCAGGTAAACTTTCCATCCGGATACTTCGCGTCGATGAAAGGTTTCGCCATCTCCACCAGCGCTGATCCGGTGGCATCCGGATCCAGAGCCAGATTTGTTTCCGCGCCTTCAAAGTCCGTGGAATAGGAAACGACACGGATACCGGCATTCAAAGCCTCCTGTACCACGTTCTCCACCGCCGTGGCATCGATCGGCAGGATGACAATCGCGTCACACCCGCTCATGATGAAGTTTTCAATCTGTGAAATCTGCTTCTGCGCGTCCTGGCCGCAGTCCACGTAGGATACGTCATGGCCAAGTTCTTTCCCGTAGGAGACCGCCTCCTCGACCAGCTCCGCCCAGACCGCGTTGGAAAGGTTATAGAAAGAAAAGCCAATCTTGTAGTTCTCCTCTTCCGCGAACACGGTTGTGCCAAGTGTCAGGCATCCCAGCAGTGCCGCCGCAGCTGTCATAGCTGCCATCTTATTTTTCTTCATCTTTTTTCCTCCTGTCATGTTAGCTGGACTTTGAAACATGTTCTTCTGTCATCTTCTCTTCCGGAATGACGCCGAAACCTTCTTACGCATTCTCAGAGTTGATCGCTTTGAGCTTCTTGACCTGCTCCGCACTGCGGCTCATGCCCGCGTCGTACACAACCGCGATCAGCAGCAGAATGCCCTTGACTACCAGCTGCCAATACTCGTTGATGTTCATCAGCAGCATGCCGTTTTCCAGAAATCCCATAATCAGCACCCCAAGCACCGCCTGGTACATCGTTCCCCGGCCGCCCAGGTTGCTGACACCGCCCAGCACACAGGCAGTAATCACGTTGAACTCAAACCCGGCACCGTTTGTGGACAGACCGGAATTCGTCCGCGACAGCAGCAAGATGGCCGCGATCGACGCTAAAAAGGCGGACAGCGTATGAGCGACGATCTTCACTGCCGATGTGTTGACACCGGCCAGCTTTGCCGCCTCTTCATTGCTGCCCACGGCATACAGATACCTCCCGTAGGGCAGACAGACCAGGATAAAATGCCCGATCAGCATGATGACCGCCATCACAATCAGAGAAATCGGAATCATGCCGATCGTCCCCTGGCCCAACACACTGAACTTATCCGGGAACCCGTAGATAGGTATCCCGTTGGAAAACAGAAAGCTGATGCCGTTTAACGCCTGAGAAACGCCCAGCGTAATGATCATCGGGTGTACTCCTGATTTCACAATGATCACACCGTTGACAAAGCCGATCAGACTGCCTAACAGCAGGCTTACCAGAATCGCCGGTACCATGGGCATTCCCTGTTTAACCATTAAAAATGCGCAGAACACGTTGATTAGGGACAGCTGATATCCCAAGGACAGGTCAATGCTCCCCGCAATCAAAAGCAGCGTCATGCCCACCGCGCAGATGCCCAGCGTATTGATCTGGCGTCCGACATTCAGCAGGTTTCTTACGTTGGTAAAGTTGGGGGCGCAGAAACTGAAGACAATAAACATCAGAATAAACACCAGCAATACCCCGTATTTACTCACGATCGAGGAGAAACTTTTATTCGTTTTCATTTGCCGCACCTCCCGAAGAATATCTCAATACAGTTTCCTGATTAAACTCCGATGCCTCCAAAGCTCCGGCGTAGCGCCCCCTGGCAAGAATAATCAAGCGGTCCGACATCCCCAAAAGCTCGCTCATCTCCGAGGAGATCATGATGATCGATTTCCTCTCCTCCGCCAGCTGAGTCATCAGCTTGTAGATCTCCGCTTTTGCCCCCACATCGATTCCGCGTGTCGGCTCGTCAAAAATGAGGATTTCCGGGTTCGCTCCCAGCCACCTTCCCAGGATCACCTTCTGCTGGTTCCCTCCGGAAAGGTTTTTCACCTTCTGCATCAGCCCCGGCGTTTTAATCCCGATCGAGTCCACCTGCCCCTGCGCATATTTCTTCTGCGCGATGCGGTCGATGATAAACCCTTTCGTCATTTTTTTGATAGTCGATAAAGTCAGGTTGTCCAGAACCGTCATGATGCCGATGATCCCGTGCTTTTTACGGTCTTCCGGAACCAGCGCGATGCCTTTTCTGACCGCATCCGCAGGGGAAGATGGTTTCACCGGCTCCCCTTTCAGATAAAGTTCTCCGCCCTTGATCGGATAGTAGCCAAAAATCATCTCGCAAAGTTCCGTGCGCCCCGCGCCGATCAGTCCTCCCAGCCCTAAGATTTCCCCCTTATGCAGGCTAAACGAAATGTCCTTCACCCCGTTGCCGGAAAGGTTACGGGCTTCCAGCACCACTTCATCTGTCAGACAGTGGCGCTTCGGATACGTCTGTTCCAGTGTGCGGCCCACCATCATGCGGATTAAATCATCCTTATTCGTTTCCTCGATGTTCTTGGTGCCGATGTACTGCCCGTCGCGCAGCACGGAGACGCGGTCCGCCAGCTGGAAGATTTCCTCCAGCCGGTGAGAAATGTAGATGATTGTCACTCCTTCCTTTTTCAGCGTAAGCACGATGTTCATCATCGCCTCCACCTCGTTCGTCGTAAGCGGGGCGGACGGTTCGTCCATGATCAAAATCTTCGCATCCGAGGAGATCGCCTTGGCGATCTCTACGATCTGCTGATAACCGGTCGTCAGATCCTTCACATGGGTGCGCGAATCCAGCTGGATGCCCATGCGTTCAAATATCTTTTCCGCAGCCTGGTACATGGCCCTGCGGTCGATCATGATGCCCTTTTTCAGAAACTTGCCCATGAAAATGTTTTCCGCGGCGGTCAGCACCGGAGCCAGGGTAAATTCCTGGTAAACGACCGCGATGCCTTTCTCCTTCGCGAGAGCCGGAGTCAGACCGGAAAAGGTCTCCCCGTCAATCACAATCTCGCCTGCCGTCGGCTCAATCGCGCCGGAAATGCACTTGATCAGCGTTGATTTCCCTGCTCCGTTTTCCCCGCAGAGGGCATGAATCTCGCCCCGGCGGAATGACAGATGGATGTTGTCTAAAGCCGTAACCCCTGGATACAGCTTGGAGACGCCTTTTATCTCCAGGATGTTCTCTTCCAAAGCATCTTCCCCCTTTCCTGTCCGATTGGCTTGTAAAATCTCCCCCTATTTCATTCCCAGCAGGCGATACATCGTCTCGCAGGGATAGCTCATGTCGATCGGCGGCTCTCCCTCCTCCTGCTCCGCCAAGGCGATCCGGCAAAAATCCAGGGCGCCGTCCAGTATAAACGCCGGCACGTTGTTCTCTTCATACATCCGTTTCATATAGCTTAAGTCCTTAGTGCCTAAAGCCAGTGCGAAATCCAGCCTGTACGCACGGTCCCTGTACTTTTTCGTATAGAAGGTAGAGGTCCAGTTTTTCAGCACGGAATCCTCAAATACGTCAAAGAGAACCTTCGGATCAAATCCCATCCTGTCCATGAGCGGGAAAAGCTGCGCGAACATAAGAGCCTCCGAAAGGCTGATGAAATTGATCGCCAGCTTGATCAGATGGCCGGTTCCGCTTTGACCGACGTATTTGTACGACTGGCAGTAGGCATTAAAAAGCGTCGCTGCCCTCTCATAGTCTTTCCTGTCACCGCCCACCACGATATCCAGTGTGCCCGCAGCCGCCTCATCCGGTCCCGCCATCAAAGGAGCGTCCAGGAAAAAGCCTCCCGCAGCTTTCACCTTCGCATACAGCTTCTTCGTGGAAAGCGGATAACTGGTGGAGGTATCGATCACCATTTTTCCCGCAATCCCCGCCTCGATAAATGCGTGTACTGTCTCCTCCACCACCTCCGATCTGGGGAGCGATAAGAATACCGCCTCGCTTCGCGTAAGCACGTCCACGGGATTTTCCGCCAGATACGCCTGCCCCGAAAACTGCTCCATTGCCGGACGAAAAACATCATACACAGAAAGCTCATGCCCCTTTTTGATCAGGTTCAGGCAGATGCCCCTGCCGATGTTTCCCAGTCCGATAAATCCTACTTTCATACCCGTCTCCTCCTTTGCTATCGCTCATTTTAAAAGTTCCAGAAAAAACTGTACGCCGTACGTTTTCGTCTCCCCCGGAGCCACCCACTTTAAGAAGCGCCCGGTATTGATGGAATTGGGAAGAGCACACCAGGGTTCCGCGCAGATGCTCTCCTCTACCCAGGAGCAGACCACCAGCGCCTCAAACTGGGGATCCGGCTCACAGCGCACCTGATATCCATCGGCAAGATTGGTGAATATGAACCCTCTCTCACGCGGATAAGCAAACACGTCGTCCCAGTACAGCGACAGATCCTGGATGGCAAACCCCGGCTCATCCTTACATTTTTCGTAATCATGGTGGATGCACATATCCTGGCAAAAGGCTGTGCGCTTTTTGTCCGTGGCTCTAAAAAAGGGATGCAGCCCCAGCGCATGCGGCAGGGGTTCCTCAGACCGGTTCGTCACCGCAATCGAAACAGCAAGGCAGTTTCCGCACAGCCGGTACGTAACCTCCAGCCGGAAATCAAAGGGATAATACTGCTCCCGCCAGGAGGGGCTGCCCTCCAGCCAAAGCACTGCCTCCTCTTTTCCCACACAGCTCACCGCAAAGACATCATTTTTTACCAGACCGTGCATCGGCATTTCGTAGCGTTTTCCTTGAAGGAGATACGAATCTCCTTCCGTGCGGCCTGCAAAGGGAAATAAAATGGGCATTCCGCCCGCCGCCATCGGCGCTGTCTGCAGCTGCTGCCGGTTAAGATGGAGAAGCTTTTTCCCCTCCAGAGTAAGCTGGGCAGACATCCCGCCAAGAGATGGCGTAATCTCCGCCTTCAGTGTCCCCTGTTTGTTTTCCAGAAGAAGAGCGCTCACTTTTTTTCCTTTCTCCCGGGCCGAATGTCCCGCCTGCCCGTGGTTTGTCATATATCTTATTATGTAGTCCCGATGATTTTGTAAAATTAGAATCTTTAACTTTTATTGGCACCTTTTATTATATCTGTATATTTTTCATATTCATAGAATTAACTTACTCTCAATTAGAAATATCTTTCGTTCCATTGGTATGTGTCTCTGGTTCTCTATATATCCTTCTCCAGATTCTTTAAAAAAATGTTTGCAAGAATTCTCCCGTTCTGGTAAACTGAAAGCAGAGCCCTGAGAATGAAGAAAGGATGTGAACCGTCATGAACGTGGTGTATAATCATGAACAGCTTTTGAACCTGATCTCGTCCATCCATGAGCTGACCGATATCTGGATTAACATCCACGACCTGACGGGAAAGGACATCCAGATCCGCGATGCCCAAACAGACTTCTGCCGGGCGATCAACAGCTCTCCGGAGGGACACGCCCGCTGTGTCTCCTGTGATGCCGATGCCGCCAGACTCTGCCGGGAGTACAAAAAGGCCTACCATTACCGCTGTCATGCCGGAATCTGCGAGACACTGGTTCCCATCACCGGCAGCGGAGAGATCATCTCCTACTTAGGGTTCGGACAGCTGCTGGATACCTCCCCTGTGGAGGAACAGTGGAAGCGCACAAAAGCCGCTCTGTCCTGGTATCCATATGACTTGGAGGAACTCCACCGGAAGTTTCTAACCATCCGTCGTCTGGCACCCTCCAAGACGGCAGCGCTTACGGAGATTTTGAAGGTTCTGGCCCTGCATGTGGATTTCAACAATGTCGTCATCCCCACAGCCTATACCGACCTGCAGAAGCTGGAAATCTATATCAGTCGGCATTACATGGAAAAGCTCTCCATGGAATCCATCAGCCGGGAACTGCATTTCGGAACCACCAAGCTGTGCAGCCTGGCAAAAAAACTCTCCGGCGGCCATTCCCTCACCTGGCTGATCGCCTTTTACCGGATAAACGAGGCCCAAAAGCTTTTGATCGCCACCGACAAACCCGTCTCGGAGGTTGCTCTTTTCGTCGGATATGAGGATTACAACTACTTTACCAAGGTGTTTAAAAAGATCGCAGGTATTACGCCCAGCCGATACCGGAGTACAAAACAGCGGCAGGAAACCTGCCAGTCACCGGCAGGGGAAACAAAAGAAAAATAAGACAGCTGCGACACATTTCGGTAAGGGAAACGCAGCCTTTCCCTGCTTTACAGTGCAGGAAAGATCTGTCTGCAAATGCAGTCAGAGAATAAATAAACGGACATCCAGACATGATGAAAAAGTAAAGATAAGGAGCTAAAATCCATGAACAAAAAAGAAATCGCAGAAATCAGGAAACAGCTTCTCCCCGCCAACTGTACCGCCAACCGCATCTGCGGCTGCTACGCGGACGCAGAGAATCACATCGTCACTACCTTCCGCGAATCCTTCCTTTCCCTTCCTGAGGAGGAACTTGCCAAGTATTCGGAGCTTTTTCGGGCCGCCCTCTCCGGCACACTGGGCAAAAATCTGTTGAACCTCGAATTCCCCCTGGAAGCGGAAGAAGAAGGCGGCCCCCAGGAATTTCTCCTTCAGCTGCGAGACAGCGCTCTGGAGGATGATTCCCTTCTGGAATCCTTCTATGACAGGGTACTCTCCTCTTACAGTCCGGGAGAGCATTTCCTGATTCTGTTAGTCCATGCCGTTTACGATATCCCCGGGCGCGGAACGGATGATCTGGAGCAGTTTGATTCTTCCGATGAGGTATATCCCTTTCTGCTTTGCTGCGTCTGTCCGGTAACCTTAGCCAAACCGGCGCTCTCCTACGATACGCAGGAAAAATGTTTTCACAACCGCAGCCGCGACTGGGTTGCGCAGAAACCTTCCTTAGGATTCCTTTTCCCGGCCTATAACGACCGCAGCTCGGACATCCACAGTCTGCTCTACTATTCGAAGAATCCGAAAGAGCTGGCCTCAGATCTCATAGAAAGCCTGTTTGGCTGCCCCCTGCCGCTTACGGCAGACGGTCAGAAAGAGGCCTTCCAGACGCTTTTGGAGGATACGTTAGGAGAAGACTGCGATTATGAAACCGTGAGAAACATTCATGAAAACGTGCACAAACTGCTGGAAGAGCAGAAAGACAACCCCGAACCTGTGCTCTTAGACGAGGCGGGGGTAAAAGATCTGTTTGCCGCAAGCGGTGTCCCGGAAGAAAACCTTTCCGAATTTGATCAGCGCTTTAAAGACACCGCCGGGGAGAATGCCTCGTTTCACGCCGCCAATGTCATGAATACGCTCCGATTTGAGGTGCGCACCCCTGACGTCAAGATCCAGGTAAGCCCGGATCGGCCGGATCTCGTAGAAACGCGTACCATCGACGGACGAGCCTGTCTGGTGATCCCCATCACGGACGGCGTGGAAGTAAACGGGATCCCCGTCCATCCGTAAGGATACGCAAAAGCACTGTCTTCCTTAGTCCCTTTATGTCACAAAATTTGTGAAACATACGTTTTGCTGTTGCGAAAATGCCAAAGGAGTGCTATTCTATTCCTGTACACAGGTGGAAATCCAAAGGCTTCGCCTGACCATACCAGAACAGGCCCGTAAGGGACCGGTCCCTAAAAGCGTCAGACATGGATGGAAACCGGAAATTCAGCAAAAAACGGGAAGAAAAGAGGGATGGTCATGAAGAAAAAAGAAGGGATCACAAAGTGGATTGCCGCTGCGGCTATCGTGATCTGTGTGCTCGCCGGCATTATCGGTGTCGTAATCTCCAACAAGAAGGACGAGGCTGCGGCTGAATAATCCGGACTGCCCCTGCGCTGTGCACATGCGCAGGGGTTTTTGATTCTTAAGCTGACAAAACCGGGACCGCTCACCCCGGTTTTTAATTCTGTGAAGTTTTCCATCATCGGCCCCGCAAAAGCGGTCCCGGAAACAATCGTCTCCTGATATCTCTTTTCAGGGAGGCTGCCGATGGGCATGAAAAAAGCCTGATTCTCATCAGGCTTTCCTCATCGATGCGACAGGATTTGAACCTGCGGCCTCTGCGTCCCGAACGCAGCGCTCTACCAAACTGAGCCACGCATCGCCTTTCAGCTTGAATATTATACCATCAGACAGCACAGAAAGCAAGCATTTTTTCAATCAAAATTTTCCCCGACTGGAACGCCTGTTTAAGGCACTTAAAAACCCGTTGCCAGCCATAGACATAAGTCCCGGCACATCCGGGAATCGGCGCTCCTATCTCCCTCTTAAGAAAAGGACCAAAGTTTACGCAAAGACGTTCAGACTGGAGCTTCTCCTCAAACTCCCCGCATCCTACTGCATCCTCCACCCGGCATGATACTTATTCTTCAAAAATCCGTCCGCCAGTTTCGCCCAGCCTAAGGGATATCCGTTGACGCAGACTAACTGCCAGGGAGTCTCACATCTCACCTCCTGCGGATGGATCTTAACAGTCTCTCCCCGCAGATAACGTCCGATCCGCTCATCAGGAAGAGTAAGATCGATCACCGAAGAGAAAGCCCCCGGCCTAAGAGCCATGGCAAGCGCCTGCGACGGTTCAAAGCGCTCCTTTTTTACTTCTCCCAGATACAGGCCGTTTCGCAGAAACGGAATTCCGCGAACTTCCGGCAGTAAAGGAGAAACCGCGTAGACCTGACCGTTTCTGACCTCCAGTCGGCCAAAAGCCGTATCCAGCGTATCCTCTGACAAACCGCCCTCCTTAAAAAACTCCGCAGCCACCTGGGCCTCTGCCTGCAAGGATCTCGCATCGCTCCTCTTTTTTCCCTTTTCGGCTGCGCCTCTTACGCCTGTCCTGTCTCTTCGAAGGTTTCTCTGATTTGCGGCTTTGTCCTCCTGTCCGGATCCTTTTCCTTTCTTCCGGTTTTTTTTGGCAGTCTGCGGATCAATAAAAGGAAGCGGAAACTCGGGTGATTCAGGCGGCTCGCAGGCGGCCTCAAAAGGCTCTTTCGAACTTTTCGGACGCTTTTGAAACAGCGCCAGAAAATGCCCTTCCCCTCCGCATTTGTGAGGCCATAAACGCACACAGCCATCAAACCCGTCCAATCCCGAAGAGAATCCCTCCCGGTAAGGGATCTTTAAAAGTTCCATCTGGGGATACTCCGTAAGCAGCCAGGAGACGATCTCCTCATCCTCCTCCGGTTCGAAAGTACAGGTGGAATAAAGCATACATCCGCCCGGACGAAGCATCCTTACGGCCTGTGACAAAATCTGTCTTTGAACCAAAGCGCACTCCGTCGGCTTCTCCGGATGCCAGGCACGGACAGCATCCGCATCCTTGCGAAACATCCCTTCTCCGGAACAGGGCGCATCGACCAGAATCCGGTCAAAAAAGTCCCCAAACTGCCCGCAAAGAGACAACGGATCCGCGGTGGTGATAAAGGAATTGGGAATGCCAAACAGTTCAATGTTTTTAAGCAGCGCCCGGGCGCGGGAAGTGCTCAGATCATTGGCCACCAAAAGCCCCTGCCGGTTTAAGGCAGCCCCCAAAGCCGTTGCCTTGCCGCCTGGCGCCGCGCAAAGATCCAGCACTTTTTCGCCGGGTTTTGCGGCAAGCACACTGGCGGGCACCATGGCGCTTGGCTCCTGCAGGTAATAAAGACCCGCGTGATAAAAGGGATGCCGGCCAGGTGTCTCCCCTTCCGGATAGGTATACCCGCCCGAAAGAAAGGGAATCGAAGATAAGGGAAACGGCGTGATCGCTTCGAACTCCTCTGGGGTAAGTTTTAACGTATTTATGCGCAGTCCATACCGGCGAGGCTCCTCATAGCTTCTCTCAAAAGCGCTGTATTCCTCTCCCAGGATCCGGCGCATGCGAAAGGTAAACTCCGCCGGTAACTTCATCTTTCCTCTCCCCAAGCAGGCTCTTCCTTCCACGCCAGACGGTGCAAATGCCCTTCCCGTTTCAGACCGGGAAAGCCATTCTGACGCAGTGCCTCATAAAGCACAATCGCCACGGAATTGCTTAAATTAAGCGATCTTGTCTCCCCAAGCATCGGAATGCGCACACACCCTGGCTGGTACGCAAGCAGAATCTCCTCCGGGATCCCCGCGCTTTCCTTCCCAAACATCAGATAGCAGTCCGGCTCATAGCGCACCTCACTGTAAAGCTTTTTGGCTTTGGTAGTCGCCAGATACAGCTTTGCGTCCGGATTGCGCGTCAGGAAATCCTCAAAGTCCGCATACCGCGTTACGTCAAGCTCCTCCCAGTAATCCATGCCGGAGCGGCGAATCGCTTTTTCCGTGAGACGAAACCCCAGCGGCTCAATCAGATGCAGGCGACTGCCGGTCGCCGCACAGGTTCGCCCGATGTTGCCGGTATTGGCCGGGATCTCCGGTTCCAGCAGGACAATGTTCATGCGCGGCGCATCAGACTTTCTCCCAGCCGTGCCTTCGGGGAAAGTCTCCTCCCCGTGCTGTGTATCCTGCATATCCATCCCCTCTTTGTTTTCCCGCCTAGCTAGATGACAGAACTTTTCCTATCCGCGCTCTCCGTTCCCGCCTGCAGGAAAGACCTTGCTCCTTTTTTTGCCGGGGCCGCCCCCCTCGTCTTTTCCTTATGCTTTTCCGGTCCGAAGGTCACTGATGAAGGCCGCCAGACGGTTTAAGGCCGCCTTAAGCTCCTCGAGAGAGTAGGCATAGGAGATTCTCAGAAAACCCTCCCCGCAGGATCCAAACGCGTCTCCGGGCACCACAGCCACACGCTCCTTTGCCAGCAGCTTTGTGGCAAACTGTTCGCTGGTCAGGCCAAACTCACGGATGCAGGGGAACACATAGAAAGCCCCGAAGGGTTCAAAACAGGGCAGACCGATCTCCCGGAACGTATGCAGCAGAAAACGGCGGCGCTGATTATAGGCCTCCCGCATTTTTTCCACTTCCTGGTCACAGTCGCGAAGCGCCACGACACCGGCATACTGGCTGTTTGTGGGTGCGCACATGATCGCAAACTGATGGATCTTGATCATCTGCCGGATGATCTGCTCCGGTCCGCATGCATACCCTAACCGCCAGCCGGTCATCGCATGGGACTTGGAAAAACCGTTGATCACGATTGTCCGCTCCCGCATGCCCGGCAGCGAAGCGATGCTCACATGGTCTTTCCCGGTATAGGTAAGCTCCGCGTAAATCTCATCGCTCAAGACAAACAGATCCTTTTCCCGGATTACTTCCGCGATCTCCTCCAGATCCTTTTGTTCCATAACCGCCCCTGTGGGATTGTTGGGAAACGGCAGCACCAGAAGCTTCGTCTTATCCGTGACCGCCGCTAAGAGTTCCTCTTTCGTCAGGCGAAACTCATTCTCCGGCTTCAGGCTGATCGTCACCGGAACTCCGCCTGCCAACTGCACACAGGGCACATAGGAGACAAAACACGGTTCCGGAACCAGCACCTCATCGCCCGGATCCAGCATCGCGCGGCAGGCTAAATCGATGGCCTCGCTGCCGCCTACCGTCACCAGAGTTTCTTTCATCGGATCATAGTCCAGTCCGAAGCGGCGCTTTAAATATCGGCAGATCTCCACCCTAAGCTCCTTGATGCCGGCGTTGGACGTATAGAACGTCTTGCCCCTTTCCAGCGTATAAATTCCCTCGTCCCGCACTGTCCAGGGAGTATCGAAGTCCGGCTCGCCCACACCCAGGGAAACCACGTTTTCCATCTCGCTGGCAATATCAAAAAATTTTCGGATGCCGGATGGCCTAATCGCCGCGGCTTTCTTCGCTATCGGATCTCTCAAGGCGTCACCAGCATCCTTTCATCTTTTGTGCGCGGGGACATGATAATCCCGTCATCCTTGTACTTTTTGAGAACGAAGTGTGTTGCCGTGCTGATCACCGAATCCAGCGTAGACAGCTTGTCCGTGACAAAACCGGCAACCTCCTTTAAGCTCTTTCCTTCCAGAATCACCAGCAGATCGTAAGCGCCGGAGATCAGGTACACGGACTGCACCTCCGGATAATTGTAGATGCGCTCCGCGATATTGCCAAAGCCCTGTCCTCTCTGGGGAGTCACGCGCACCTCGATCAAAGCGATCGTCTTATCCACGGAGGTCTTATCCCAGTTAATCAGGGTATGGTACCCGCAGATTACCTGCTCCTCCTCCATCTTACGAACCTCATTGGCCACCACTTCCTCGCTGGTGCCAAGCAGGATTGCCAGCTCCCCCAGATCAATCTTGCTGTTTCGTTCCAGAATACTCAAAATCTTCTCTCGCATACCCCTTACTCCTCATCTTTTCCTCTCACGGTCCTAAGGCCGATTTTTTCTCTTTACCAGTATAAAGCCATGCCCAGTGGCCGATTTTTCCTTTGCAGACTGTCGTTACCCCTGCGGTTTTTTCAAAACCTAAGCAGAAAAGTCTCGGGATGCCATCCTGTACAGCGCATCCTGGGCGGGCCGGTCCAGAAACCTTCTCTCCCCCGCGTTGTGCAGAATCCTTTGTCTTTCATCCGTGGCCCGGCCGATTACCACGGCGGGAATCCCCTGCGCATGCAGACAGTCAGCAAGCGCTTCCCCGTTTCTTACACCGATCAGCCATGCCCCCTGTCCGTAAAGCTGGTACGGGTTGAGATCAAAAAACTCGCAGATCTCAATGGTTTCCTGCCGCACCGGGATCTTTCGCAGATCCACGTCCAGACCGACACCGGCGCACTCCGCCATCTCCCAGAGCGCCGCGAACACACCGCCTGATAAGATCTCATAAAACGACAGACGCTCAGCCGCAAAGAACTGTTCTTTCTCCAAAAATGTCCTGCCTCCCTCCGGCGGGACTCCTTCTGATAGATGTGAATCCTTTTTACCATCTGCCGAACTTTTCAGGCAGTCACTTTCATACTCCAGACAGATCCGAATCAGCTCCCGCGCCGATAACTGCCGGTCAAACGTTTTAGCCGTATTCAAAAGATACTGCGGAAACCTCTCTGAGAGCCTGCCTTCCCCTCCTCTGGCCAAAACCGCCGTCCCGGCAAGACCGGCAAACCCGGTCATCAAAAGATCCTCCCCGGCTTTTAATACCCGGTCTTTTCCCTTAAGAAAACTGACCTGGCAGCGATCAGCCGCTGAATCTTCCTGACGGAAAGCGTTCACTTTTCCAAAACCGCTTAACGATACCACGGGCCGCAGAATTGCCCCGCTTACTTCCGCCTGCGCAAGATACATCCGGATCATAAGTTCCCTGCATGACTCGGCCATCTCCCGGGCAAATGCCTGTACTTTATCCTCCTCCCAGCAGACGGGAAGCAAAAGAGAGGTAAAAAGCACTGTCTCTCCCGCTCCGGCAAGACAAAGGCGGTTGTCCACGATGGCAGAGAGCATGGCAAACGTCCGGTCAAAAGGACCGGTTACCGCCCCACTGACTGAAGGTACGAAAACATCCCGTAAGTTCGTCTTTGCCTGCGTTTCCTTTCCGGCTGCTGCAGCCGGGGAAATCTTTTCTCCCGGTACATCCGAAAGTCCATCAGAAAAAGACAGGAAGGCAGCGTCCCCTGGGGCCTGTGCGCCGCATCCTGTAAGAACACCCGCCCTGGATAATGGCTGCAGGATATCCCGCCGCAGGACCGCCTCCGAAACTTTGCCTTCCTTCATTTGTTATCCCTTCTGCTTTTCCCCTGTCCTTTTGCCGCCGGTATGGGAACCATACGCTGTCTTATGCGAAACACCCCGGGAACTGTATCTGACGTTCACTTCAGGGAAAACACTGTCTGCTCCCAAAACCTGAACGGTTCCCGGTCTATGAAAACGTTACTGTGCCTCCACTAAAGCATCCCCGATGCCGGGATCCAATGGCTCCTGTCCGGCGTTCGGATCGGTAGTCGCCGGAGGATCTGCGGGCGCAGGAGGATCTGTCTCCGGCGCGGGATTCTGCGGAGCCTCCGTCTGCACAGGAGCTTCCGTGGGATTGGTATACTGGGCCGCATTGTTGATGACCGCCTGCACCTGATTAAGGTCATTACTGGCGATCGCCGTATACATGGCCTGCGTTAAGGCAGAACTCGTCGAGGCAACCCCAATCTCATAGGCCGTCCCCACTGCCTGATAGGTGCTGGAATTGACCTGCACGGAATCCACCAGAATGCCGTCCTCATAGATATTTTTCCACAGTTCCGCCGTACAGCCCGTGTGCGGCGACTGCGTCTGACTCATATACCCCACGTTTTCATTCGGATTGGGGTAGAGCTTCACCCCGCTCGGCTCCTGAGTGCCTGTGACGTTGCTGACAAACTCCAGGGTGCGGTTTGCCGGTCGGGTCTCATGTCCGTAGATCGTAAAGTTGATGACCCCGCCGTAGGCGCTGCCCACGATGTAGATCGGCGCATCTGTCGTATTGCAGAATTCCAGATCCATCACGCCCTCGGCGATCGCCGCGTCCTTGGAAGGATCGACATAATTCACCAGCATCGTGTGGTTGGAACGCGCCCAGACTTCCAGTTCCGCCTTGATGACCGCATTATAAAGGGTCGTAGAGACCTGGCAGATGCCGCCGCCGTAGGAATCGACCACCCGGTTTTCCTCATAGGAGGGGGCTGGCTGATAGCCGTTTTCCGCGGTAAACGGAGTCACCGCCGCGGTCACGGAAAAACTCTCGCCCGGGAAAATCAGGGATCCGTTGATCTTGGAACAGCCGTTTTCCACGTTTGTGGCCCGCTCCCAGGTGGATGCGGAATAATCCGTAGTGGCACTCCCCAGGACATCTTTGACGACACTTAACTCTTCCCGTGTCACGTCCGGAGAAACGCGGTCCACCGCCAGATCCACCGTTAAGTCTCCGCCCCGCCAGCTCTCAAAAGCCTCTTCCACCAGCTTCACGGAATCGTCTACACGCAGTGTCAGACCGTCCGTCCCGCCCTCCACAGCGGGAGTCCCGTCATCCTGCGTATAGATGCTGCCGTTTACGGGCTCTGAATTGTAAATGCTGCACTGTTCGACAAAGCTGTGCGCTTTCTTTTCATCCACGGTATAGGTGATCTCATACTGCATGTTCTGGTGCTCCAGATCCTTCTGATCCTTGTAGCGCTGAACAATGTTGCCGGTCGTGCCTAAGTTTTTCACTTCATCGATAATCTCTGTGTTTTCCCAGGCAAGGCCCAGTTCGTTTAAAGTGGCGGTAACCGGCGTATCCCCCATCATCAGCGTCACAGTGGCCTCCCCCATCCTGGATACTTTCTCGCGCACGGCGGAGGACGCTTCTTTGGCCGTCATGCCGCTGACATCGATATCCTCGATATAGATCCCGTTGCTGATGACCGGCTCCTCTGCCGGGACAGAGCCGCTAAAAAGGACAGCAAAAACCAGACCGGCCGCCGCTGCCAGACAGGGCCGGTTAAGTAAACCCATTTTCTTCATCATGAAAGTCTCCCGGCGGAAACACTTCCGCCTTCTTTCCGGACTTCCTGTCAGGAAATCCTCTTAAAACAGTACGCCCAAAACGGTAGTCACCACCATCGCCACCACGATTATGATCACAATCACCGCCGCAATCTTCTTCCTGGTCTTTTCGTTCTTCAGATTCATCATCCCAACTCACCTCCCGCTGCTATTAAAGCGCTGCTTATCTTCCGATCTGTTTTCTTTATCCCTGAAACGAACTCTTCTTAAAGCCTGCACAAAAAGTCCTTTACATCCGCTTAATCGTCGTCCTCTTCCTCATTCGCCCGGGCCAGGTTCCGGTTTAAGTTGCTCTGGAAGCGGTTATAAAGCTCCCTGGCCGCATTGTAGCCCATCTTTTTCTGCCGGTGGTTGACCGCCGCCGACTCGACAATGACCGCCAGATTTCGTCCCGGACGAATCGGCAGGGAATGGCAGACGACCTTGTTGCCCAAAAATTCCACGTACTCTTCCTCCAGGCCCATGCGGTCATATTCCTTGTCGCGGCTCCACTCCTCCAGTTTGATCACCAGATCGATGCTGCTGGTATTTTTTACACTCTCCACGCCGAACAGCGTCTTCACATCGATGATGCCAATCCCGCGCAGTTCAATAAAATGCCGTGTGATATCCGGGGATGTGCCGATCAGCGTTTCGTCGCTTACTCTGCGGATCTCCACCACATCATCCGTGATCAGCCGGTGTCCGCGCTTGATCAGTTCCAGCGCTGCCTCGCTCTTGCCAATCCCGCTTTCCCCCATGATCAGAATGCCCTCGCCGTAAACGTCCACCAGCACTCCGTGGATCGTAATGCAGGGAGCCAGTTCCACGTTCAGCCAGCGAATCACTTCCGCCATAAATGCGGAGGTCGCCTTTTTGGTGGCAAAAATCGGCACCTGATACTTTTTCGCCAGTTCGAACATATCCAGGTCCGGCTCCGTCCTTGTCGTATAGATCAGGCAGGGAATCTTCGTCGCCAGGAGCTGTTCATAGACTTCGCGTTTGCGCTCCCTCGTAAGGTGCTCCAGATAGGTGTATTCCACATATCCGATGACCTGCAGGCGTTCCGCGTCAAAGTAATCAAAGTAGCCGGTCAGCTGCAGAGCCGGTCGATTGATCTCCGTGGTAACGATTTTCTTCTTGGAAATATCAATTTCTGGAATCAGATTTTCCAGCTTCATCTTCTCTGCCAGCTTGGCAACAGACACGCTATTGCTCATACATCTTCTCCTTGTCTTTGTTTTCTTTTCTGTACAAAGCGTCTGTGGCCTATATACTACCATCCTTTTTGGGTTTTGTCCACTAGAAACCCAGGCTCTCCTGCCTCCTTCGCGCAAAGAGCGCAAAGAATTCCGGAGCAGCTTCCGCTTTTGGAATTTCACGTGCAAAGCTCAGGGCAACATCCGCTGCAAAGCTTCACGCATGGGCCTTTTCAGAGCAGCTCCCGACTCTCTTGCTGTGATTTTCTCTCTACCGCAAAGGATCTTATAGCTGCATCCGCGAACTTCGTTTGATCGTGCTGCAGATTTGGATCTTTGTTACCCTTCCTCCTGCTCTTCCGGTTCGATTTCCAATCCTTCCGCTTCTTTCGTTTCTTTCAGCTTCTCCGGCTCCATTCCGGAATTCTGCAGGTTCTCCCCGGATTGAACTGATCCCGTTTCGTACTTTGACCGCTCTTGCACAGAGGCTTTCGGCACTTCCGATTCTTTTACAGATTCCTCTGTCTCTTTCCCGGTCTCCGGTACTTCCTCCCCGGGTTCTTCCTCTTTCTTCCCATGGAAGAATTCGTATACATGTTTGGCGCTGCGGGCATTCATGGAAGGCACCGCAGCCAGCTGTTCTTCGCTCGCTTCGCGGATAGCCTGCAAAGACTCAAACGAGCGCATCAGAGCCTTGCGGCGGGCAGAACCGATCCCCGGGATATCATCCAGCACGGAATGTACCTGTTCTTTGCTGCGCAGACTGCGGTGATACTCGATCGCAAAGCGGTGCGCCTCGTCCTGAATGCGCGTAACCAGCTGAAAGCCCTCCGAGTGGGTGTCAATCGGCACCTCCTCGTTCTGATAGTATAAGCCTCTGGTGCGGTGAAAGTCGTCCTTTACCATACCGCAGACAGGAATCGCAAGGCCCAGGTTTTCCATCACCCGCAAAGCCACGTTGACCTGTCCCTTGCCGCCGTCCATCATGATCAGATCCGGGAAGCTGGAAAAGCTGCCCAGTTCCTGATCCATCTGCTTTTCCTCCAGTTTCTGCTGCTCCTCCAGTCCGTGCGAGAAGCGGCGCGTTAAGACCTCTTCCAGGCTCGCGTAATCGTCCGGACCTTTCACATATTTGATCTTAAATTTCCGGTAATCGCTGCGTTTGGGCTTGCCGTGTTCGAAAACCACCATGGATCCCACGGACTCAAAGCCGCTGATGTTGGAGATATCATAGGCCTCCACGCGAACCGCCCTTGGCAGTCCCAAAAGATCGGTGATCTCCTTCATGGCGCCGATCGTTCGTCCCTCCTCACGCTTGATGCGGTCGCGGTCCTGATTCAAAACGATCTGGGCATTCTCGTGAGCCATCTCCACAAGTTTTTCCTTGGTCCCCTTCCTGGGAACCCGCAAAAACACCTTCTGTCCCCGTCTCCCGCTTAACCACTGCTCAAGAAGCTCGTGTTCCTCCACGTCCTCCTCCAGCATCAGCTCCTTCGGGATATAGGGAGTCCCGGAATAAAACTGCTTGATAAAGCTGTTTAGAATTGTGGATTTGCTGTCCGATACGCCGACCTGCAGGAAGTAATGATCCCGCCCGATCAATCGACCCCCGCGGATAAAGAAGACCTGCACAACGGCGTCGGTTCCGTCCGCGGCTAAGGCCAGCACATCCCGGTCATCGTCATCACTGCTCGTGATCTTCTGCTTCTGCGCCACCTGCTTCACGTTCTCGATCAGATCGCGGTAGGTGATCGCCTCCTCAAACTCCATCGCGTCCGATGCCTCCTGCATCTTCTGTTCCAGCATGTTCAGCACAGGGGCATAATTGCCGTTTAAAAAATCCATGGCGGAATCGACACTCTTTCGGTAGTCCTCCTTGCTGATATAGCCCTGGCAGGGAGCGTTGCACTGCTTGATATGATAATTCAAGCACGGCCGGTCACTGCCGATATCGCGCGGAAGCACCCGATTGCAGGTACGCAGCTTATAGAGTTTCCGGATCAGATCCAGCGTCTCTCTCACCGCGTAGGCGCTGCTGTACGGCCCGTAATATTTTGACTTGTCCTTCTTCATGGTGCGGGAAAACAGCACTCTCGGGTATTCCTCCCCCAGCGTCACCTTGATATACGGATAGGTCTTGTCATCCATCAGCATCGTGTTGTATTTCGGGCGGTGCTCCTTGATTAAGTTGCACTCCAGAACCAGCGCCTCCAGCTCCGAATCCGTGACAATATACTCAAAGCGGCGGATACGGGAGACCATCTGCTCAATCTTGACTCCCTTATTGCGGCTGCTCTGGAAATACTGGCGCACACGGCTGCGCAGGTTCACGGCTTTCCCCACATAGATGATTGCATCGTTGGCATCATGCATGATGTAAACGCCCGGCCTTGTCGGCAGCTTTTTCAGTTCTTCCGCGATCTGAAAACCGGCAGCTTCCGGTTCTTTGCTCTCTTTGCTTTCCGTGCCCATGCCTGCGCCTCCCTCCAGTCTTTCAGCAGTCTTCTTATGGTCTTCCCATGCCCTTCTGACCAATACCTCTAATCCTTATCAGGTTGTTTGTGCAGTATCCAAAGCCCGCGCTGCGCTTTGCACTGAGGGCACTTCCCTCCCCGCAGCAAACGCAAAAGGAAACAAAACCGCTGCAAAATATGCGCAGATGCCTATTTTGCAGCGGTGACTTAGTTTTCCGTTTCCGGCGCTTGCCGCTCCGGTTTCTCTTAATAAATTCCTCCCAGGTAATTGTTCCCCAGTCTTTCGGAACCCCGCTGGAAAACATAGTCGCAAAGTCCCTGCAGCGTCACGCTCATCAAAATCCCTAAGGATACATCCACCACGGAATGCTGCTTTAGAAACATCGTGGAAAGGACGATCATGACCGCCAGAAAACCGGTAAAAAACCGCACCAGACGGTGATCTTTCAGCTGCGGACTCGCATTCACGGCGTAAAACAGCACCAGTGAATTAAACACGTGAATACTCGGCAGGACGTTTGTCGGTGTATCGATCTGATACACCAGCTTAACCAACTGTGTAAAAATGTTGTTGTTGGCAAACACGGTCGGACGCAGATCCTGCTTGTTCGGATACACACAGCTGACCACCAGGAAAATCGTCATCCCCAGAGCCATCACCGAAACCAGCTTGTAATACTCCCGCTTGTCCTTTGCCCGGAATACAAACCAGCACACGCCGACGACCATGTAGACAAACCACAGCAGATACGGGATAATAAAATATTCACAGAATGGTATCTGATCATCCAGCCAGCTGTGGATGATATGATAATGACGGTGTTCCGCATTCTCCAGGATCATAAACCCCATCAGGTAAAAAACCATATAGGCCAGTATCCAAACCCCGTGTTTGTACTTCTCATAAAATTCTTTGACTGCTTTCCCTGCTTTCATGTTTCTCTCTCTCCCTGTTCACAGAAACCATTGTAGCACGTTTTTGGTTAATTTCAATCAGCAGAACTGTGAATTTTAAGATCCATTACTCTTTTTCCATTCATTTTCACTCGCAGTCCGTGCGGGCTCTTAAGCCGAACGGGAAAACACCCGCCGGGGAGACGCCCGCAGAAACGCTGACAAATTTCGTTCAAATTTCCCTACACCGAAGGGGCCAGTCCGGGCACATCCGGACCGATCGGATTTTCCAGAACTCTTGAATCGGATCCCGATCCGCCTGCGCCCACTCCCTCGACGCGGTGGAAGATATCCATGAATTCCTTGCCGGTGATGGTCTCCTTTTCAATCAGGAAGGCAGCGATCTGATCCAGGGTGCTGCGGTGCGCCTTTAACAGGCGCTTCGCTTCCTCATAGGATTCTTTCAGCACTTCCATGACTTCCTTATCAACCTCCGCCGCAGTCACATCGGAGCAGTTTAGGATCGTACGGCCTTCCAGATACTGGTTTTCCGGACTCTCCAGGCCCATCAGACCAAACTTTTTCGACATGCCGTACTGGGTAATCATGGCTCTCGCCAGCTTGGTGGCCTTCTCGATATCGTTGGCCGCCCCGGTCGTGACCGTATCAAAGACGATCTCCTCAGCCGCTCTTCCGCCGACAAACTCCACCAGCATCGCCCGGATCTCCTTTTCCGTGTTGAGGAATTTCTCCTCCTCCGGGACATTCATCACATATCCTAAAGCGCCCATTGTGCGGGGCACGATCGTGATCTTCTGCACCGGTTCCGAGTCCTTTTGCAGAGCGCTTACAAGCGCGTGGCCAACCTCGTGGTAGGATACGATCCGGCGCTCCTCGCTGCTGAGCACACGGTCCTTCTTTTCTTTCCCCACCAGGACGATCTCCACCGATTCAAAAAGATCAGCCTGCGATACAAGGTTTCTCCCCTTTTTCACCGCCAGGATGGCCGCCTCATTGATCATATTTGCCAGGTCGGAACCGACCGCCCCGGATGTCGCCAGCGCGATGGCCTCCAGATCCACGGTCTCATCCATGCGCACATTCTTCGCATGCACCTTTAATACATCCACACGGCCTTTCAGATCCGGCTTATCGACAATCACCCGCCGGTCGAAACGGCCCGGACGAAGCAGCGCCTGATCCAGAATCTCCGGACGGTTGGTCGCTGCGAGAATCAGTACTCCCTGCGCCGTATCGAACCCGTCCATCTCCGCCAGCAGCTGGTTTAACGTCTGCTCGCGCTCGTCATTGCCCCCGCCGTAGCGGCTGTCACGGCTCTTGCCGATGGCATCAATCTCATCGATGAAAATGATGCAGGGGGCGTTCTTCTTCGCCTCGTCAAACAGGTCACGGACACGGGAAGCGCCCACGCCGACAAACATTTCCACAAAATCCGAGCCGGACAGGGAGAAAAACGGGCATTTTGCCTCTCCCGCCACTGCCTTGGCCAGCATCGTCTTGCCGGTGCCCGGAGGGCCCACCAGCAGGGCGCCCTTGGGCAGCTTCGCGCCGATCTTCGTATATTTTCCCGGATTTTCCAGGAAATCCACCATCTCCTGCAGGGACTCCTTCGCCTCGTCCTGGCCGGCGACATCCCG
>CAZXSN010000003.1:90731-101043 GCA_964643295.1 uncultured Lachnospiraceae bacterium | reverse complement strand
ATGTTGGGGCGCGTCAATAAGCCTTTTCACCCACTGGCATGCTTTGCATGCCGTGAGCTCAGGCTTTTGACGCTGTAATCATATTATGATACTGTCACGACTTTGTGCAGAAAGTTAAGACACAGGAGGAACTTGAATGAAGAAACTTGTGGTAACTGATAAAACGGCCTGCATGGCCTGCCTGGCCTGCGCGAATGCCTGTTCCGAAGCTTTTTACAAGGAACAGGATCCGTCGAAAGCCTGCATCCGGATCGTTGTCGGCAAGGATGGAAAGCCGAAGACGAACGTCTGCCTGCAGTGCGGAAAGTGCGCCAGGACCTGCCAGCAGGGCGCGATCACCCAGAACGCGAAGGGCGTCTACATGATCAACAAGAAGAAATGCACCGGCTGCGGCGAGTGTGTGGCGGCCTGCCCGATGCATGTCATGGTGAAAGCGGAAAATTCGCCGGTGGCCAGCAAGTGCATTGCCTGCGGGATCTGTGCGAAGATCTGCCCGATGGGCATTCTGGAAGTTCAGGAATGGTAAGCGTTCTTTAGGGAGAAGACATTTTCTTGTCCGCGCAGCAAAGAGGGAAAGAGAGAGAAAGGGGTTTGGATGGAGGAAAATATTATCATGGCGGTATTCGCCGTGGAGAGTGAGGGGTATCAGGCGTTCATGCAGCTGAAAGGCTGCATGGTCACGGATGATTACACGATCCTGCAGGGATCGCTGCTTAAAAAGACCGGCAATACGCTGAACACAGTGGATGTGTTTAACAGCGGCCTGGACAGCACGGATGACTCCGTCACGGGTACCCTAATCGGCAGCCTGGTGGGGATCCTGGGCGGACCGCTGGGTATCCTGCTTGGGGGCATGACCGGCAACTTAATCGGCAGCGCCAAAGACGCGGGGGATGTGGAAGACAATCAGACTCTGCTGGAAACGGTCGGTGAGAAACTGTTAGACGGTGAGGTCGCGATTGTGCTGCTGGCCCAGGAACAGACACCGGAAAATTTAGACGGGATATTTGGCCGCTTTGATACGACCGTGATCCGCCGCGATGCCGCCGATGTGGAAGATGAAGTGGAAGAGGCTGAGAGGCTGGAGAAGGAGATGGCCGAGGAAGCCCGCCGGAAACTCCATGAGGAGAAAAGCGCCGAGCGCAGGCAGAAGATGGAGAGCAACCGGGCGAAGTTAAAGGAAAGCTTTGAAAACTTCAAGGAGAAAATCTTTGAGTAAGGATAAGCTTCGCTGACAAATCAAGCAAAGCTTTCTAAGGCACTGCAAACATACGAGCCTTACGTGTCTTATGGCTTATCTTATGATTTAGGCGTCAAAAGGTGATTACGGATTGTTTCGCTGCTTTTAAGCTTCACAATCCTGCTCCTGCGAATTGGCAGGAACCGAAAGGAGGAAAAGCGTTGGAGTTTATTAAACGCAATTCAAATTCGATACTGATCTGCCTTCTGGAGTTAGTGGTGGGCATTCTGCTGCTGGTGAACCCGCTTGGTTTCACCACAACCATCATCATGGCCCTGGGAATCGCCCTGCTCATCATGGGGGTAATCAGTGTGGTCAATTACTTCCGTACGGATGCCCTGGAGGCCTCCATGGAGGGCGGTCTCATGAAAGGACTGGCCTGTCTGCTGGCTGGCGCATTTTTAGTATTCCGTCCGTCCTGGCTGATCAATGTGTTCCCGGTATTAACGGTTCTCTACGGAGTCATTATTCTTGTAAGCGGCCTTTATAAGGTACAGCGCTTCGCAGACTCCTTACGATTAAAAACCGGGCGGTGGCTGTTTCACGCAATCAACGCGGCTGTTTCCATCATCTGCGCGGTCATTATTATTGCCAATCCGTTTTCCTCGACAGTTGTCGTGTGGATGTTTATCGGGATCTCCCTGATCGTGGAAGCAGTCCTGGATGTGGTGGGATTAATCTTTAGCAGAGGTTAACAGTATAGGAAAAGAGGAAGGAGAAAAACAATGAATTATCTGGAACGCGCACAGGCGCTGAAAGACGAACTCGTGGAGAACCGCCGGTATTTCCATACCAACGCGGAAACCGGCCTGCATATGCCGATCGCTAAGGCGTATGTGATGAAGAAACTGACAGAATACGGTCTGGAGCCCAAGGAGTGCGGGGAAGGCGTGACCGCGACCTTAGGACACGGCGGAAAAGTGATCCTGCTTCGCGCGGATATGGATGCCCTGCCCATGCCGGAAGAAAGCGGCCTGCCGTTTGCCTGTCCGTCCGGTGACCGGGCACATGCCTGCGGACATGACTTCCATGCCGCGATGCTCTTAGCCGCGGCGAAAATGCTGAAAGAGGATGAAGCTTCCCTGAAAGGAACCGTGAAGTTCATGTTCCAGCCGGCGGAAGAAACCTTCGAAGGCAGCAACAACATGATCGCCAACGGGATCCTGGAGGATCCGAAGCCGGATGTGGCTTTAGCTTATCACGTCAGCACCGGCAAACTGCCGCTGGGACTTTACATGTACAACGATTCCGGCACCATGATGTTCTCCGTGGATCAGTTTGAGATCCTCATCCATGGGAAGGGCGCCCACGGCGCTTATCCGCATCTGTCCGTGGATCCGATCAACATCGGGGTGCACATCTACTTAGCCTTCCAGGAGCTGATCGCCCGGGAGAGCAACCCCGCGGATGCCTGCCTGCTTACAGTCGGACAGTTTACCGCCGGAGCGGCGGCCAACATCATTCCGGATACCGCCGTCCTCAAGGGAACTATGCGCACCAATCAGAAGGAAGCGCGGGAGAAGCTGGTTGTCCGCTTAAAGGAAGTGGCGGAGCGCACCGCGGAAGTGTACGGCGGGAAGGCCGATGTAAACTTTACCGTGAGCGTACCGACCTTAGTCTGCGATCCCACCTTCACGAAGGAGATCGTCAGCTACATGCAGGAAGTTCCGGTGCCGAACGCGGTGGGCGCGGGCGGCGTTTCCTCAAGTGCCTCGGAGGACTTCTCCCTGATCGCGGAGCGGGTGCCGAGCGCGTTTATGTACCTGTCCGCGGGATTCCTGGATGAGCGCGGAGAGTATTCCGCGCATAACCCCAAGGTGCAGTTTAACGAGGACGTGCTTCCGAGCGGGGCCGCCTACCTTGCGCACTGCGCGGTAAGATGGCTGGAGGAGCACGCGTAAAGGTTTTCCGGTACGAAAAATACGCTCTTACAGATGGCAGCGGCCCAGGCCGCTGCCATTTTCGCTCAGAAACAGGAAAGAGAACATAAAACCAATTGAGATTGTCAGAACAGCCAAAAGGCAGGACAATCGAAACGATCAAACTTTAGAGAGAAAAGGGAAAATACGAAGGAGGGAGAGAGTGGAACACAATCACATCTTTCCATTTTTATGGATGCGCGGAGAGGAAGAACAGGTGCTGCGCACGGAGATCGGAAAAATCGATGAGTGCGGAATTAAGGCCGTCTGTCTGGAATCAAGGCCCCATGAGGAGTTCTGCAAAGAGGGATGGTGGCACGATGTGGACATCGTCCTCGATGAGGCAAAGAAAAGGGGCATGAAAGTCTGGATTCTGGACGATCAGCATTTCCCGAGCGGCTACGCGAACGGCATGATCAAAGAGCACCCGGAGAGGCGAAAACTTTATCTGGCCTGCTCAAAAGCCTTTGTACGGGGATACCCGGAAAGGCGTCTTTCGCTGGATGTGCGGCGCATGTGCAAACCCGCCGTCGAGGATATCCGGGATATCCCGGATGCGGCAAAAAACAATAAAGAGCGGGAGAACAACCGTCTCTTCTCTGTCGTCGCCGTGAAGGTCGAGGAGGGGAAGCTTTTAAACGAAGAAACGCTGGATCTTACGAAAAGCGTGGAAGGAGACTACGCGCATTTTACTCTGCCGGAGGGGATGTGGGCTGTCTTTGTCTTTTACTTCACCCGCACGGACGGCGGAGACGAGACGCGAATCAATCTGCTCGATAAAGTGTCCGCGCATTCCATGATTGAGGCCGTCTACGAACCGCACTTTGCCCGCTACGCGGACGAATTCGGCAAAACCATCGCCGGCTTTTTTTCCGATGAGCCGCAGTTTGGCAACTTAAGGGAATCCAGTTTTGAGGCCGCGCTGGGGAGAAAATCGATGCCTCTTCCCTGGAGCCACGAGCTGGAAAAGATGCTGCAAGAACGCTACGAGAACGGCTTTAACTGTTATCTTCCGTTTCTCTTTCAGGACAGCGCCGAAAAAATCATGCAGGATGAGATCCGCTACGATTACATGGACTGCGTTTCCCGCCTGTATCAGAAGAACTTCAGCGACTGCCTGGGAAACTGGTGCGAGGAGCATGGAGTCGAGTACATCGGCCACGTGGTGGAAGACTGCGGAACGCACAGCCGTCTGGGACTGGGGGCCGCCCATTACTTTCGGGCGATGTCCGGGCAGCATATGGCGGGATTTGACTGCATCGGCGAACAGGTGGTATTCGGTGCCCCCACACAGGAGCGCACATTTTTCGGAGGGCTTAAGGGGGACGGGGAGTTCTTCCATTACGCGCTTGGCAAGATGGCATCTTCCAGCGGCCATCTGGATCCCAAAAAGAAGGGGCGTACGATGTGCGAACTCTTTGGCGCTTACGGCTGGAACTTCGGTGTCCGCGACATGACCTACGTGTTAAACCACCTGCTGGTAAAGGGCGCGAACGAGCTGGTTCCGCACGCGTTTTCGATGGCAAACTACCCGGATCCGGACTGCCCGCCGCACTTTTACGCGCATGGAAACAACCCGGAATTCCCCTACTTTGCCAAACTGATGAAGTACGCGAACCGCATGTGTGAGCTTTTAAGCAAAGGTGTGCATGTGGCATCCGTGGCGGTGCTTTATGATGCCGAGGCGGACTGGATCGGAGACAGCATGCCGATGCAGAAGGTATGCCGCGAACTTCTTGAGAATCAGATCGATCTGGATATCGTGAGCATGGATATGCTGGAGAACTTATCCTCCTATAACGGTTCGATCCAGGAAAACATTCTGACCATCAACGGTGTGCGGTTCGACGCACTGGTGGTTCCCCGCACCCGGGCCATCCCCTGGCACTTTGCCGAGTGGCTTTCACAAAAGGGGGACTTCCCGGTCCTTTTCATCGATGCCCTGCCCGGAATCATCTGGGAGAACAAAGCACCGGAGGAAGCGCGGGACCTGTCAGCGCACTGCCAGACGGTCCCTCTTGAGAAACTCGTTAAGGTCTTAAGAAGGGGGAAGTCTTATGATATCACGATCGAGCCTTCCTTCCCCGATCTAAGCTTTTACCATTATCGAAAGGACGGGGAGATTCTGGTTCTCCTAAACGAATCCGCCTGGAAAACGTTCAGCGGGACGGTGAGTCTGCCGGCAAAGAAAAGGATGATCGTCTACGATCCTTTCACGGACTGCTATGAGAACATTCCCCAGCAAAAGAAACGCAGCTGCACGACCCTTGCCGTGGAACTTGCCCCCGCGGAGACATTGGTGCTTGTGGAGGACAAAGGACAGGTCTGCACCCGCGTCCACAGGTCTTTCAAAGAACAAAGAGCAGGACTTACCAAGCAGGACATCTCAAAGGGCTGGGCGGTGTCCATGGTCCGCGCGGCAAAATACCCTGCCTTCCCCACTGAGGAATGGAAAGAGGCGTTAAAGCCGATATCGGAAGAGCTCCCCGATTTTTCCGGGATCATCCGCTATCGAAAGACGGTAACTTTCGAGGAGCCCCCAAAGACCGCTGTCCTTATCTGTAAGGAAGTGTATGAGGTGATGCGGGTTCTGGTAAACGGGGAAGAGGCGGGCTTTCGCTTACATCCGCCCTACCAGGTAGACCTTTCCGGGTACTTGAAAGCCGGGGAGAATGAACTGATCATCGAAGTAGCCACGACACCGGCCAGAGAGCAGCTTTCGTTCCCGCAGCCGCCGTTTGATTTTCACTATGAGACGTTGGAGGCGACCGGCATGGCGGGGGAGGTTCTTTTGTATACGAACTAAATCCCTGGGATCTTCAAGGAAAACGGTCCGCGAAAGGAATCTCCGCCGCAAAAAAAGTACCGTCCATCTTGCTGATAAAGAAAATACGCAGGGCCGCGGACAGTGACCCTGCGTATCTGAAAGCTGGGAAAAGAGGAGGGTTAAAGAGTAAACCAATTTAAGTGTGCTGGTACTGTTTCCTAATTAACCCTTTCCGATACGGGAAGCGGCACTTCGCCCGGGCAGGGGATCTCAAACTGCTGGTAGATGGCTTTCATCTGTTCGGTCGCGAGACTAGGCACGAGGGCGTCCTCGTAGACGATTCCCTGCTGATGCCGTAATTCTTTGAAAATATCATCTGCCATAACCGCTTTGTCTTTCATCCTGTCCTCAATCAGGATGCGAATCACAGCGGCAAGAAAGGCAAGCAGCAGATGACCGCGCAAAGTTTTTTTATCTTTTTCCGATAGCGGCACCGGTTTTCCCTGCCTTTTGTCAACATGGAATACTTCCTCCGCCTGTTGGTGCAGTCTGAGAGAGGAAAGGATCATCTCCCTGGAAAACGGCTGCGAGGCAGTCACCAGGAACAGTCCAAATCCGTTCAGGAGATCAAAAATTTGCGAATCCTTCACGGACTCATCTGACAGTCTCTCATGCAGACGTGTCATCTCCTGATTCTCAATATCCTGCGAAAGCCCCAGAAAGGCGTAAGCGGTTTTGTCTTTCTCTTTTCCAAGAACGCACGCGTAGGGCTTGAGAAAAAAGAACCTGTCATCGCAGATAACAAAGTTGTCCTGACATTCCAAACCTAATCGATGCGAAGCGACAGCCTCCTGAAACAGCGGGTGAGTATGGCTTACCAGGCTGACAAAGGGGATCTTATCCTCGATCAGCGCATCCGCGTTTTCTCCGCAGTAAAACCCGTGTTCCAGAACCGCCAGTTTCAGGCGCATCCCATTTCGGGCAAGACGCATAACCACTTCCTCGATCGGGGATGCGTCGTCGGCGGCATTGTCGGGAATGTAGGAGAAAGACAAGGGAAGGCCCGTACCCTCCTGACAAACATAGAGCATTCTAAGTTTCAAAGCGGGTGATTCTTTGCGGCTACCGCTTTCGGCAAGCGGGCAGTGAGCGCTGTCCGGCATTCCCGCTAAGTCCGTCAAAATCGCCCCTTTTTTGCAGGCTTTCTCATCCAGGCGGAATTCCTCTCTCTTCCTCTTTACCGGGTGCTGTTTTAGATACGCGTAGTAAGCCCAAAAGAACAAAACAAAAGAGTCTTCCTCCCCAATGGCAGCCAGTTCCTTGCTGATTTCCCTGGAAGATACCGCGGCGTGCGGAAACAGAACCTTCGCGTAGTTTACGTCATACCAGGATTTCATAAAAGAATTCGGCGTATCGCTGAACAGGTAATAGAATACCAGGCAGCGAAGCGTATCCCTACCGCGAAATCCGATCGCGTCGATGACCGGGTAAAAATCGATCTTTTGAAGGAACTGGTCTAAAAAATAGGAGGGGCCAACTTCCAGGCAAAGGCGGGGGTGGTTCGCGTCAGCTGTTCTGCTGTATCTGTCCCTTTTCCTCTTTGGCGGTTCCTCAAAATCCTCCGGAGCAGGACCGTAGGTATTGGTGGCAAGATCATAGGTGAATACCCCGCGTTCCCTGCTCCGGTAAATCCCTCTTTCCTTATCGAGAACCCTTCCCAGGGTTGCGATTCGAATGCTGCGGACAGTTTTGCCCTCGCGTTTTGACACGGCAAGATGCGCGTATACACTGCCGTCTTTTTTGTTGTAAGCGATAAACATCAGTATCCCCCCCTTAGCCGCAGTCACAGGAAAACCTGTCTGCACCTTCCTAGTAAAGATCCCGGATCAGCTCATCTAACGTCTGCGGCAGAAGAAACTTAGCCTGAAAAGGAAGTCCGGTTACGCGCACCAGCGCGTCAATCGTCTCATTGTCCTTCCAGTTGGGCTGATAGGTGACACCTTCCACATCCACGACACTGGTCTCCTGCAGAGCAGCGGCCAGATCCTGTGGAGAAACAGGTGTTCCCTGATCCTCCAGCTTTACTTCCAGAAGCCGGAAAACTAACGCAGCCGTATAGCAGATAAGCAGCAGCGCATGGGGATAGACATCGATCATACAGTCGCACGTCCTCCATCTGTCATGTCTCAATCCAAGGTTACCGTAGTTTCCAATCTGGAATTGATCGATGTTTTCATTCAAAAGGTCCCCGGGGGCTAGGGCGCGGTTGGTTACCAGAACCGTGTAGCCGTCGTACTCCTCCATGTCCGTCTGGTTTTCACTCAGAAGGGAAGATTCTGCTTCCTTTCCCCTGGAGGCTGTCTTCTTTGCCGGAGAACTTTCCTCTTTTTCCGGCGCCTTCGTTTTCCCATCCTGGCTGCTCATGGCGGACAGCTTCTTTTCTTCCTGCGCCTTCTTCTCCCGGATGGCCTTCTGCTCTTCAAAATCCTGTTCGGAGAAAAGGATCATCAGCTCATGCTTTTTCAGCATGTTTTCCCGCCTTCTGTAACGGGTCAGCCGCATGATCGCATCTTTTGACTGGCCAAGATCAAATTCTCCTTTTACGATCAGCGTTTTCCCCAGAGTATCCTTCTTAAGAGCGCGGATCCTTGAATCCTTCGCTCCTTTCGAAGCAAGCGCCTTCATTTCCGCGGGGGTAAACGCACGGTTATTGGACAGAAGATGATAGTCGTTCTCCTGCAGAAGAGCCTCTTTAAGGTTCTTCTCTTGCAGCGCCTTGCGCAAAGGCAGGATACCGAAGACCCGGTCCCCATCCATTTCACCCACTTCCAGGAGCTTCAGGCTGGGGTGATTCGTTCCCGCGTTGGCGATGACCGTCGAGTCCGGAAACAGTCTGTGCACACTGCGTACCATAGAAAGAACTGTCTGCTCCTCATAGGTTTTCTGGCGCGGCAGCAGCATATAAGGAATCTTCCTGCGATCCAATAGAAGAGGGCGGCGCACAAGGAGAAGCTCATCTGGATATTCGAAATTGTAGTCGAACCACGTGGCCTCTTTGTCCCCGCCCTCCTTCGCATATTTCCCGTAACCAAACCGAAGCCAGTCAACGTAATAGAGAACGGATGTGTCAAAAGGTCGAATCCGGCTGGTTTCCTTAGTAAGCCAGGAGAGATATTCCTCACTGTGCTCCTCGAGAAATCCCATGAACCGTTTGACGTCCTCGTAAGAAAAGCCAGGCCTTTCATAATAGATTTCCCCGTCCGCCCACTTTTCGTCATCACCCACAAAATGCGAAGAAGCCAGGATCATGAAATAGACGAGAAAGCGGAGAACTGTCAAAAACTCACCGGCCTCTTTCTCATCGGACAACTCATCCTTAAGAAACTCTCCCAGGTGCAGATCCTTCATGATCGACTGGAGAAAAAAATAGCCGATGTTCCATACGTTATCCCTCCTGACAACAGGAACGTCATGGACAGGAAGCTCATCCTCAGATAACCGGCACATAAAAGGTGGGAAAATCCCCTCGTTCATCTTACGGATTTCTTCCTGCACATAGGAGAGGGGATCCTCCATGATCTTAAGAAGATCCGAATGCCGTCCAAAGCAGTACACGTTTCTTCTTCGCACCTGATCCCCCTCGCGGAATTCCTCTTCGGCGTAATAGATGGGATCATCGCTTAACAGGTTGTAATAAAGTTTCATACGTTCTCCTTATCATCGGACGGGGCAGTCTTGTTTTCCCTTATCCTTCATGCACTATGGTAATCCCTGCGGCAGGGTTTGTAAAGGAAAAGTTCGCGCAGCCAAAGAATCGTGCCAGAAGGCAGGGGAGGGAACATTTTTCATCTGGAAACCAGACGGTACCTTTTTCCCTTTGTAGAACCTTTGGCCTCCAGATCACCCTGATTCACAAGTTCACAAAGAATCACTTTTATTCGTCTTTCTTTCACAGGCACTACATCCATAAAATCTGCCGCCTTATACCAGATGTCCGGCTTCATGGAAGACAAAATGAGCCTGCGGTGCTCCTGTGTCTTTTGCCTGACTTTCTTTTCGGTGTCTTTTTCCGGCACTTTTTTACCGGCTTCCTTTTCCGGCACTTTTTTACCGGCATCTTTTTCTGGCACTTTTCCACCAGTGTCTTTTTCCGGCACTTTTTCACCAGCGCCTTTTTCTGGCACTTTTCTCCCGGTGTCTTTTTCCGGCACTTTTTCACCAGTGTCTTTTTCCGGCACTTTTTCACCAGCGCCTTTTTCTGGCACTTTTCTCCCGGTGTCTTTTTCTGGCACTTTTTCTACGGTGTCTTTTTCTGGCACTTTTCCACCGGTGTCTTTTTCCGGCACTTTTTTCTGAAAACAAAGTTCCAGAATCGTCCGGTCAAGG
>CAZXSN010000003.1:6417-90631 GCA_964643295.1 uncultured Lachnospiraceae bacterium | reverse complement strand
GTCTTTTTCCGGCACTTTTTTCTGAAAACAAAGTTCCAGAATCGTCCGGTCAAGGTTGAATTGCTCCGTAATGACCGGTTCCTCCCAACCGTAGTCCTGCCAAACCTTAAAAATATTCGGTACGCCGCTGCCAGCACGCTCACCAATATTGATCAGGTTGAACATTTTCCTCAGCGCTTTGTTGCGCGGATCGGAAACGCCTCCCCGGCGCATCTGATCTTTTCCCGTTCGGATATACCCCGGATTTTCAAAAATCAGGTTGTCTTCCTTCTTGCGGATCACCACACCTCGGGTACCAAAGAAATCCGCATTGACCAGACAGTTCACCAGCGCCTCGCGCAGAGCTTTGTGAACCGGTGTATCGTCAATCCGGTCTCCGCCTACCATTTTAAAAGGGACTTTGACATCCTTGATGATCTTTAAGTACACCCGGAAATAGAAATCGCACACGTTCCCGGACCATTCTCCCGAACTGGACTGAAGGCGATCCGTCCAGCGAATGACAGGATCAAGCGTTTCCTGATAATCCAGAAAGTACTCCGGGAAATGCCGGACGATGTTGTATTCATCGCCGAACATCAGCATGCCGCCCGCCGTCGGATGCAGTTTTCCGTCTTTTCTCGACATTGCCGCCGCGCCGATGAAACGCAGGTACTCCGCGTCGTCTAAGCCCTCAAAGGGATGTCCTTCCCGCAGCGTCCGATGTCTGTTCCGGTAGCCCTGAATGGTTTCGTGATTTAATTCTTCCAATGGGAAATCATCCAGCACTGCCATATCCGCTGTGTCCACGGTCTGGTCGCGCAGCATCGCCTTGATCTGAGCGGGTGTGCAGTGATAGTCTCCTTCACCGTTGCGGCGAAATGTTCCTCCCATCAGATCATCGTTGATGTAAACAGGTCGCTGCTCTCTTTTTGCCATGGGGACATGGATGGCCATGATGGTGTCGTTATCTTTTTCAAATATCTCCACATCTTTTTCTGTCAGCAGATTGAGGCTGACCTTGGTCTTATTGTTCATCGTGTCCCAGAACTGTCTTAGCAGCTTTGCCGGGTTCTTCAGTCCGGTCGTGTACCATGACCCGTCCGGGCGCTCTTTTACGCCGAGTATGATCACTCCGCCATAAGAATTCGCGAAGGACGAGTAGGTATCCCAGAGCGACACGGGGATATTTTCGCTCGCCTTTTTGACCTCACGGCGGTTATCCTCTCTGTATTCATCAAACCTGTTCAGATCGAACATAGAATTCCTCCAGTCCGCGGCTCTTCAACGATCCCGACTGCTAGTATTATAACCGATGCTCGTTATGTATTCAAATGATTTACCGCGAATGCCAAGGGGAAAATGCTTAAGTTTAAAGGCTTCATGAAGTTTCAGCGTTTCCTCTCATCGAAAGAAACGTTGTGTTTTCCCAATCCTTCATGGACTATGGTAATCCCTGCGGCAGGGTTTGTAAAGGAGAAGTTTCCTCACAAAAAGCCATTGCCAAACGCCCCACGCGTGGGTACAATACTTAAGGAGGCAGCCTCCCGGAAAGGCCGGAACCTTTCACACCCCTTTAAGCTTCGCAGCGAAAGGGGAGAGGAAAAAGGCGGGGAGAGAAACTCCTGGGAGAGAGAAGAGGAAGTATTCGTATGATGCAAGTGGGGGAACAGTATGAAACACATGAAACACTATAAGCATGTAAGATTGGCTATGTCAGTTTTCCTGTGTCTGCTTTGGGTTTCCGTATCGGCTTTTGCGTCGGAACCGATACAGGTACAGATAAGAGAAGATTCGGATACAGATGAACAGACTACGGTGGTCGTGCAGGCAGCAGAGGAAACCTCCGATGAAGGTACACAGCCTCAGATCATCCTGGGCAACGGCCACAGCGCGGTGGTCAAGGAAGACGGAAGTCTCTGGATGTGGGGCAGCAACGCGTATGGCCAGTTGGGGGATGGGACTACAAAGGAAAAGCTCTCCCCGGTCAAAGTGATGGATGGTGTGAGAAAAGTGTCTTTAGGACACGGAAGCAGCGCCGCGATTCTGGAGGATGGCAGTCTTTGGACGTGGGGATTTAACGGAAACGGTGTGCTGGGAGACGGCACGACGGAAAATCAGCTCTCCCCGGTCAAAGTGATGGACGGGGTAGTTGAGGTAAGTTTAGGAAGCCAGCACAGCGCCGTGGTCACAGAGGATGGCGGACTGTGGCTCTGGGGATTTAACGGCAGCGGTATGCTGGGGGACGGTACCAAAGTAAACAGCCTCACTCCTGTGAAAATCCTGGAGGATGTCGCGCAGGTCAGCCTGGGGGATGTCCACAGCGCGGCCATCAAAACGGACGGCACTCTCTGGCTGTGGGGCAACAATCGAAGCGGCGAACTGGGAAATGGAGACGAAGAGAACAAGGAGGATCAGATCACCCCGGTGATGGTGCTGGAGGACGTGGCATCCGTCAGTCTGGGAAGAAATCACAGCGCGGCCATCAAAACGGACGGCACTCTCTGGCTGTGGGGCAACGACATGGAGGGCCAGTTAGGAGACAATGATGGAGGCGGCCTGTCAAAATTTGCTCCTGTGCAGGTGCTCGATGACGTAAAGAAAGTCAGCCTGGGAAGGATCCACAGCGCGGCGGTCAAAAATGACGGCAGCCTCTGGACATGGGGCAATAACTGGTACGGGCAGCTGGGGGACGGGACAGAGTATGGAGAACTTTACCCCATCCAGATCATGGACGGTGTCACACAGGTCAGCCTGGGAGCGGATCACTCTGCCGCGCTTACAGAAGATGGAACCGTCTGGCTCTGGGGAGACAACGAATACGGCCAGCTGGGAGATGGAACAACGGAAAAGAAACTTTCTCCTGTGAGTGTATTCTCGGTTCAGCCGGAAGAGTAAGCTTTCCTTTCACACAGGTTTTTCCGTGTCAGTGCCTGAAGGTTGGCCCTCAGGTGAAACGGCTCGGGAACCCTAAGAAGCAGACAGGCACAAAAAAAGCACCGAAAAAGAGAAAAAATGGAAATCAGATCATAATCTTGCGGATAAAGTCAGGAGGAGCTGAGTAATGAAACCAAAGAAAATCTGCCATATATTTGCCGCGCTGGCGCTGTTTTTCCTGCTTGCGGGAGGAAAGGTTCTTTCGGGGCAGGCAGAAGAACCCATCCTGGATTTTGATTATACCGGCATGGAGTTCGACGAGGAAGGCAACGTCAACTGGTATTCCTCATTTCCGGATCTGACCTTTCCTTTCAACAAGGATCCCGGCGATGTAAAGGTGGACTGGTTCGTCGGCACTTACCATTTTGAGGGAGAAAACTTATGCCTTGATGAGGCGTTTCCGGATACCTGCTACACAATCTCCGAGGATACCAAATCTCTGACGCTTCTCAACCAGGCACTGGAAGAAATGCTTTTGTATCCCACCGGGGAAGCCTATTTCGTGGTCAATGCCAGTACCAGCGGAGAGGGACTGGCCTGGATGACCATCCATTTCCGACTCTTTGACTTTGACGCGGCGGACAGACATCTTGACGGAAACGGCAGTCTCCTCTTCCCGGTCGAAGAGGAAGAATATTTCTTAGGATTCAACGGTGATCCGGGAGATCAGGAAATCAGCTGGTACGTAGGAACCTATCACTACGAGGGGCAGGAGCTTACCCAGGATACCCCGGCTCCCGATAACTGCTACGCGGTCGCTGAGAATGGAAAGAGTATCACCCTTTACGGCAGTGCGCTTGCCGATACGTACCTTACGGATGCCACCAGCGCCTCTTTGCTGGTACAGACCACCCGTACCGTAAACGGGGAAATGCGCTCGGATCCCTGGAAAACGGTTCTTCTCTACAGAGCCTCCGAGGATCTTCCCGCGGTAACACTTTTAGGAGCGTCTCCCGCCAGCCCCAACGGAATAGAAGTGACCTGGGAGATGGCACAAACTGCCGAAGGATACGTAGTCTACCGCAAAACCGCGGAAACGGACTGGGAGGAGATCGGCAGCACCTTGGCCTGGGAGACTGTCTTTTTAGATCAGTCTCTGGACATCGGCACAGAGTATACCTATACAGTAGCGGCGCTGCGGACGGATGAATCAGAGCAGAAGTCCGGGCCTTTCGATCCGAACGGCGTCTCCTGTTTAGCGGTGCCGGGCACGGTCATGGGGCTTACCGTCACTTCCGATTCCGAAAACCACCCAGTATTGGAGTGGGAGGAGACTCCGGGGGTTACCGGCTATGAAATCTGGGCATCGCAGGGGCTGGGAGGCACTGCGGAAGAAATAGCGAGTGTGGAGGAACCCCGGTTTGTGCACACGGATGCGGATACGGAGAGCACCTATGTCTATCAGGTTCGGTCATTCTGTGATCTTCCTTCCGAGGAGGGTAAACTTTTCGGCGAATTCAGTGAGCCGGTATCCAACGGATCCGCTTCCCCGCAGGAATTTGAAAAGATTCACAGCACCCTAAAGGACAGCGAATTCATCGATCTTAGCGATACCGAGGCGCTGAAACCCTACCTGGATGAAGCCGTTGCCAGAAAAGAAGCCATCCTTCTCTCACCCACCAAGATCGTGCGCTCGGATGCCTTCCTTCCCGGAGAAACCTATACCGGAACGGCCTACTATATCTCTCCGAACGGCAGTAATGACAATGACGGAAGATCCCCGGAAACAGCCTGGGCCGATACCTCCAAAGCTGACTGGGTCGTTCAGCCGGGAGACGCGGTGTTCTTTGAAAGAGGAGGCACCTATCGTCTTTCCAACGGGTATCTGACTCTGTCGGAAAACGTCACCTACTCCGCTTACGGGGAAGGCCCCAAGCCAGTGATTACCCTGTCGGATGAGAATTCCGCCCGCCCGGAATGCTGGGAATTGTGGCATGAGGGAGAACAGGGAGAGAGGATCTGGAAATATTATCGGCAGGTAGGGGATGTGGGAGGAATCGTCTTCGATGACAGCGCATACGCGAAGCGGATTCTGGAGTGGCCTACCCCAAACGGCTGGCTGGCGTTAAATGAGATCGCCCTGGATCCTGTAAACGGAGTTTATGGGCCGGCAGATCCTTCCCAGACTGTCACCTATGCAAGCGCCGGGGAATACAGGGAGGTAAACGATCAGCTGACGGAAGATCTTACCTACTTAAGCCGTGTGGGAATCGACAGCCTTACCTATCCTGTGGATTTCTGTAATGACTATGGAACAAAATGTTTCCCCGGAGATCTGTATCTTCGCTGCGACGCGGGCAACCCCGGGGAGTGCTTTACGGATATCGAGATTATGGCCGTTCACGGTCCTACGGATTCCTTCCCGGAGCCTTACGGGAACCTTTTTGACGGCAACCACGCCGACGGATTTGTGCTGGACAACCTGTCCTTTAAATACTACCTGGATACCGCGGTCTGCAGTGTCCTGGAAAACGGCAAAAACGCCGTGATTCAAAACTGCGCCATTGAATGGGGCGGCAATCGTCTGCACAACATTGAATCCGAAGAGCCCACGACCGATTATGCGCTGATTGGGGATTCCATCTACAACGTGGCAAACAACGCCACGATCAGAAACAATTACATCCGTCAAAGCGCCAACGGATGCACCTTTGAAAACGCCCCCATGCCGTATCGCCTGGGAACCTATCTGGCGGAGGGCAACCTGATAGAAAACTGCGGGCAGGGCATCCGTACGTTTCTCATTGCCGCGGAAAGCGAGAACATCTTTGATGAGGTAATCCTGCGGGACAACATCATCCTGTATACCGGCGAAAGCAGCAACAACGCCGATCTGGAAGCCCCTGCAGCGATTGATCTGGGAAACTCCTGGCTGCCCTTCGCGAAACAGATAGAGATCTCCGGCAACGTGTTACTTGGCAGTACACTTACCCTGTTTCGCTTTCCGGACAGCGATCAGTGGAACATAAACATCCATGACAACGTGGTCGCGCAGGAAAGCGACCAACCGCTGATCGCCCAGTTTTACAGCGATGAAAGCGGCTGGGGCTTTCACTGGTACCTGATGAGGAATGCCCGGTGATGTCCTTCCCTGAGGCCGCCTTTAGGTTCTTTCAAAAATCGTAGCGGCCTTTTGGGTGTCCCATTGGCCTAAACTTCTGTCTTTCAGGGTGTCTAACACCCTTTCGTATCCGGTGACGCCTGCCGCAAAGAAAGCTCACCTGAAGTATCTTCAGGAGACCGTGGGAGAGGAGTGCGCAAAGGCGCGGGAATATGCCTTTCTGCTTCCTCATTCCAGCGCCTTTTTATTTACGGACAGCGGTCGCGGCCGGGAGACCGGCGAAGAGAACTCTTTCGATCAGACAGACGGCGGCAGCTTTTACTTGGCGATGCTATCTGACGAGGAAGTATTCTATGGGTTTCAGCTGCTTAAGTTCGTGGAAGCCTTTTTCACTGACCTGATCCAAAACCGCCTGGATCTTCTGGAGGAGACTTACGTGGAACTCCCGGAAAGTATCGCCGGAGACCTTTACGGGAATGAGTTTCTGGAACTGGAAACAGAGTCCAAAAAGAAGTACTTCCTGCGGCAAGTACCGTTTTCCTCAGCTTATGTACAGACTCCCGCTGACCTTTTTTGGGAGCTTCGCGCTTCGAAGGCCGACGTGCTTCCCGAAAAAAATCATTCCCGGCAGGAAAATCATCAGGAAGAATTCGGTTTTCAGGCGTTTTTTCTTCTCATCCCCGCTCTGGTGATCCGTGAAGGCGCAAAGCTGGAACCCATCTTCGATAAACGGCAGGTGAAGAAAAAGGAGTTCCTTACAAAGGCGGCGGTATTTTCCAGGAAATCGTCGCTTTCGAACGAGGAGATTGAAAGGGAGGGGAAGCAAAAGAAGAAACTTTACCCGCGGCCTGACAGTGACGGGACTTTAGAAAGCCCTCACCGGGGTCCCGGACGGCCAAAGGGATCCAAAAATAAGAAGACGCTGGAGAAGGAAGCGCTGATGGAAAAACAGGGAATCTCTCCTGCGAAAAGTCCCGGAGGGCGCCCGAAAGGCTCGAAGAACGATGCGACATAAAAAGCACGAACGCGCGGGCGAAGAAATGGAAAAGCCCCCGCGCCGACCAAAAAACGCTGACGGCTGACAGTTGCCGGAGAGAAGAAGATCTTTTCTATTGACAGGACACTGATTCAGTTGGGAAACTTAGGAACCGCTGATGAAAATGTCCGCTGCCCCTCCGGGGAGATGGAGGGGAAGAGACGGCACGAAGAGAGACCTTGAAAACAAATATATCGAATATTTTATTGGCTTTTAAGTTTCGAAAGTTCCCCTTGCAATACAGGAAAACTGTGTTATAATTTTGATTAAGTAAATAATAGCGAAGTAGGGATTTGTGCGTTAAGTTGTCAGCGGCTGGGGAGTCGCCCTGAACCGAAGAACCCGGGAATTTCCTTGCGGTTTGCGATACATTTCCCGCACCCGTTGCTACATATATGAGACCTGCAAACATCTCATAATGTGGAGGGATTATTATTTATGGTAACTATTCACATTCACATTATGGAGGTGTTTTGTTATGCGTAAAAATACGTACAAAACGTCATGGGGCACCTATACCCTGGCCATGCTGGGTGTTCTGGTGGCCATGACCATCCTGCTTTCCCGCTTCTTCGCGATCTATCTGGGGTTCGCCCGCTTCACGCTGGGGAGCGTGTGCACGATCATGGCCGGACTCTGGTTTGGACCGGCCGCGGGGGCGCTGTGCGGCCTGACCGCCGATGTGCTGGGCACCCTGCTGCAGGGCTTCGCGATCAACCCGCTCATCACCGTGGGGGCGATGGTCTGGGGCGTGATCCCGGCGTTGTTAAAGCCCTACATGGGCACCACAAAGTCCCGCAAGATCGCGGTGCTTTGTGCAGGAATCGTCCTCTCGGCGCTTTTGTCCACCTTAGGCTTTACCCTGGCCGGTCTGGTGCTCTTTAACGGCTACCACTTCCTAAGCATCTTCCCGACCAGAGTCGCCCAGTTTGCCTCTATGACGCCGGTATACTGTGTGCTTTGCTGCTGCCTGTACTTTTCTCCGGTAACCAGCATGGTAAACGGGGTCCTTAAAAAACAGGAGGGCAAAAAAGCTGCCAAGGCGGCCGCGAAGTAAGGAAGAAACGTACGCATTCATCTGATTCCCCATGAGTGACAGGAGGATGTCCGCGGGCGGGAAATGGCGGCCGGACGGTTCCGGTAAAGTTGCCCGTACGCTTTGGGCTCCTCCTTCTTACATTTTCTGACAGGCAACTTAAGGTTAAGAGATTTTTCTCCTTTAACACTTGTTTACTTTCACTTTATTTCCTTAAAAAGGGAGCTTAAAACCCATCCGCCGGATGGGAGATACGATCATGAACTATGAAGAAGCCCGGAATTATCTCCGGGGGATCTATACGAAAGGAAAACCTTTAGGGCTGGATAACATACGCGCCCTGCTTACAGAACTTGGCAATCCGCAGGATACCCTTCCCTTTGTGCATATCGCCGGGACGAACGGCAAGGGTTCCGTGCTGGCATTTCTCTCCTCCATCTTACAGGCGGCGGGATACCGCGTGGGGCGGTACGTATCGCCCGCTCTTTTTTCCTATGAGGAGAGCATCCGCGTAAACGAGGAGCCGATTTCCCAAGAAAGCCTCGCCAGATTAACTGCCATTATCGCGGAGGCAAGAAAGCGGGTGGAGCAAAAAGGCGGCCCGGAGGCGACCATCTTTGAGACGGAGACCGCTCTTTCGTTTCTCTATTTCGCGAAGCAGCACTGTGACCTGGTGCTGCTGGAAACCGGGATGGGAGGGGCGTCAGATGCGACCAACATCGTAACGACCACGATTCTGGAGATCTTTTCCTCTGTAAGCCTCGATCATAAGCAGTACCTGGGCGATACCCTGGCAAAGATCGCGGCGGTCAAATCCGGGATCATCAAACCCGGAACAAAAGTGGTCTCCGATTACCAGGATCCATCCGTCAGGGAAGTCTTAAGAAAGGCATGCGAGGAAAGAAACGCAACTTTTCACGAATGCGATCCGAAAGAACTTACGGATGTATGCTTTGGTCTGAAAAAGCAGACCTTTTCCTACCGCAGTTTTAAGGATCTAACGATCCATCTGGCGGGTACCTGTCAGATTCGAAATGCCTGCCTGGCCTTAGACGCTGCCCTGGCGCTTAGCGAATGCGGGGTAAAAATCCCCGATACGGCCATCCGTAAGGGACTATCCGACGCGGTCTGGGAAGGACGTTTTCAGACGATCCATTTAAATCCCCGCGTCATCATCGACGGGGCGCATAACCCCGACGCCGCAAGGGCCCTCATGGACGCGGTAGACCGGTACTTTCCGGGGGAGGAAATTACCTACATTTTTGGCGTGTTTTCTGACAAAGAATATGATACAATCATAAGGATCACCGCCGGGAGGGCGAAAAAGATCTACACGGTTGCCACAAAGGATAACCCAAGAGCGCTGCCGGCGGATACCCTGGCGGAAGCGGTCAGCAGGGTGAACAGAAACGTTACCGCCGTGGGGGATGTGAAAAGAGCGCTTCGTCTGGCACTTACCGAAACCAAAAAAGAAGATCTGATCCTGGTTTTCGGCTCCCTGTCGTTTCTGTATGAAGCAAGGGACTTCTTTCAAGAAGAAGGAAGCCAAAGAGACGGCGAGTCTGAAAGCCAAAAAACGAAACGAGAAAACGTCTGATTCCCTGATTCAGGCGTCAAAAGGTGATTACGGATTGTTCCGCTGCTTTTAAGCTTCCACAATCCTGCTCATCAGTATCTCAAAGACAGAAGAAGGCACAAAGAGGAAGACAGTAAAGACAGTTACAGAAAGGGTTCTTTAGCGATGAGAGATTTGAGCGTCCTGCGGGAGGAGATCGACGAGATTGACAGCCAGATCGTGGAGCTTTTCGAGCGGCGGATGGCAATCAGCGAGGAGGTCGCGGAGTATAAGATCAGCACCGGGAAGAAGGTCTTCGACAAGGAGCGCGAGCATGCGAAACTGGCCAAGCTGACCGCCATGGCCAGCAATGACTTTAACCGCCACGGCATCGAGGAGCTGTTTCAGCAGCTGATGGCCATGAGCCGCAAAAAGCAGTATGACCTTTTGGTCAAAAGCGGCGCCTCCGGGAGACTTCCCTTCATCGGTGTCGATGAGCTGGACAAAAAGAACGTGCGCGTCGTCTTTCAGGGCGTGGAGGGCGCCTACAGCCACGCGGCGATGTGCCAGTTTTTCGGCGATGACGTCAATTCCTTTCACGTGACCAAGTTTCGGGACGCGATGGAGGCCATCGCGGAAGGATCCGCCGACTATGCGGTGCTGCCGATCGAGAATTCCACAGCGGGGATTGTCGGCGACAACTTTGACCTTCTCGTCAACTTTGAAAATTATATCGTGGGGGAGCAGGTGATCAGGTGCGAACACGTGCTCATGGGATTGCCCGAGGCCGAGCTTTCCGATATCCGTACTGTTTACTCCCATCAGCAGGCGCTTTCCCAGTGCGAACCGTTTTTAGATCAGCACCGGGACTGGCATCAGGTGCCCTATGACAATACCGCGCTGGCCGCCAGAAAAGTGGCGGATGATAACGATAAAACCCAGGCGGCGATCGGCAGCGCCTTTGCCGCCAGACGCTTCGGCTTAAAGATCCTCGTGGATCATGTCTACTATAACGAAGCCAATTCCACGAGGTTTCTCGTGGTCACCAACCAGCGGATCTTTTTAAAGGACGCGAAAAAGATTTCCATCTGCTTTGAGACGCCGCACAAGAGCGGCTCCCTGTATACGATTCTCTCCCACATCATCTACAACAACCTGAACATGGAGCGGATCGAATCGCGCCCGATTCCCGGCCGCAACTGGGAGTACCGCTTTTTCATCGATTTTGACGGCAACCTGAACGACGGGAGCGTCAAGAACGCCCTGCGCGGCATCCGCGCGGAGGCCATCAACATGAAAATCTTAGGCAACTACTAAAAGCCCTTTCGATATACATAAAACCTGCCGCCTTCGTCTGTTTTAACCAGGCCGCGGCCCCATCATAAAGGAAGGATCCAACATGTACTTAAAGATCAATGAACTCATCCTCTACCGCCCGGAAGGGGGAAGTGTACTTCACAGCCTGTCTGAACTTCTTTTAGAGAGAGAAGCGAGAGAGCAACGCGCCCAGTACGGGGACATTCCCATCTCTCCCTACGTGCAGGACGCGCAGCGCAACCAGTATTTAAGCTGTATGCAGGAGATCATCGAGGTTGCCGAGTCCCACGGGTTTTCCGGGAATCTCTGGCAGGGCTACCTGACCTATTTTCTGGCCTATCACGAGAACGCCTTCAGCAAGGCCTGCGAGATCCGCGGCCATGTGGAGGGCGGAATCAATGAGCTCGCTCTGCATGATATGCGGGTTTTCCAGAGCCTCTTCACCTGCGATTTTTCCGAGCTGGAGGAGGATCTTGGCGTATCCGTCTTTCCGCTGATCAAAGACTATCAGCAGACAGAAGGGGACAAACGGATCTTTAACAGACGAATCCGCGACCGCATCGCCGCTTTGAGCGTCTCGCTGGCCGCCGATCAAAAAGCGGAAGATTTCAAGGCGGACCTGGAGCAGTTCTATCAGGAGTTCGGCGTGGGCAAGTTCGGGCTGCACAAGGCCTTTCGCGTCAACCACAATGAGTGCGGGGAAGTGGAGATTGTGCCGATCACCAACATCGCCCACGTGCAGCTGGACGATCTGGTCGGCTATGAGATCCCCAAGCAGAAATTAATCGAGAACACGGAGGCTTTCGTTTCCGGCCGCCGCGCGAACAACTGCCTGCTGTTCGGCGACGCGGGCACCGGGAAATCCTCCAGCGTCAAGGGGATCCTAAACCGCTACTACGACCGGGGGCTTCGCGTCATCGAAATCTACAAGCACCAGTTTCGCGACCTGAACGAGGTGATCTCCCAGATCAAAAACCGCAACTACAAGTTCATCATCTTCATGGATGATCTGTCCTTCGAGGACTTTGAGGTCGAATACAAATATCTGAAAGCCGTGATCGAGGGCGGACTGGAGAAAAAGCCGGACAACATTTTAATCTACGCCACCTCGAACCGCCGGCACTTAATCCGCGAGAACTATTCCGACAAGGAGGAAGGATTGAGAGAGGATATGCATGCCTCCGACACCGTGCAGGAAAAGCTCTCCTTAGTCTACCGCTTTGGCGTAAGCATCTACTTTGGCTCCCCCAGCCGGAAGGAGTTTCAGCAGATCGTGGAAGTTCTGGCGGAAAGAAACGGGGTAAAGATGCCGAAGGAGGAACTGCTCTCAGAGGCAAACAAATGGGAGTTAAATCACGGCGGGCTCTCCGGGCGCACCGCGCAGCAGTTCATCGATTATCTATTGGGAAAACAGGAGTAGGGTATGGCGGACCAGTATTTTGCTTCTATCGTGATCGGTTCCACGCAGACCGAGATGAAGGTGTTTGAGTTAAACAGCCGCAGAGGGATGAAGGAGATCGACTGCGTCAATTCCCGCATCAACCTCGGTGTGGATGCGTACAGCGTAGGGCAGCTGGCGGTGGAAAAAGTGGAGGAGCTCTGCCGGCTGCTCAAGGATTTCAGGCGGATCATGGACGGTTACCATGTGGACGCCTACCGCCTGTGCGCGACAAGCGCCATGCGCGAGATCCGCTCCTCCTTAATCACCAAGGACTACATCGAAAAACAGACTGGCCTGAAAATCGAGATCCTGAGCAACTCCGAGCAGCGGTTCTTAGACTACAAATCGCTGGCTTCCGAAAGCACGGCTTTCGAGGAGATCGTCCAGTCGGGCACCGCGATCGTGGACATCGGCGGCAACAGCATCCAGATCTCCGTGTTCGACAAAAACCGCCTGATCACCACCCAGAACATCCACATGGGCAAGGTCAGCACCTGGGAGCACTACCTGCCGATGGCCGAGACCAACCGGCACTTCGAGCAGATGATGATCGAGCTGATGGAGCACGAGTTAAACGAGTTCGGCAAGCTCTACCAGAAGGACCGCGAGATCAGAAACTTAATCCTCCTGGATGCCGATTTGTGCAAGCTGTGGAAAAAGAAAAGCGCCGACGGCGGGGCGCTCTCCGAGGTCATCTCCCGGGAGGATTTTTTGTCCGTCTACCGCCAGGTGGTCGCGATGCACCCCAACGAGATCACGACTCAGTTTGAGATCGCGGCGGATACGGCCTCCTTCGTCAGCACCTCGGCGATCTTCTGCCGCTGCCTGATGGAAAAGCTCGGGGCGCAGGTCATCTACCTCGCGGATTTAAGCATCGGCGACGGCCTCTGCTACGACTACGCGGTCACGAACAAGTTCATCCGCTCCAACCACAGCTTCGACGATGACATCATCGCCGAATGCCGTTCGATCGCCAAGCGCTATAAAAGCAGCCAGGCGCATATAAAAAACATGGAGGATTTGTCGCTGCAGATCTTTGACCGCATGAAAAAGATCCACGGGCTGGGAGCGAGAGAGCGGCTGCTTTTGCAGGTCGCGGTAATCCTGCATAACTGCGGGAAATACATCAGCCTCTCCAACGTGGCCGAATGCGCCTACAACATCATCATGGCGACCGAGATCGTCGGCATCTCCGATTCGGAGCGGCTGATCATCGCCAACGTCGTCAAGTTCAACACGCTGGATTTTGTCTACTTTAATGAACTGTCCCAGACGTCGAGCATCAGCCGCGAGGAATATTTAGTCGTCGCCAAACTGACCGCCATCTTAAAAGTAGCCAACTCCTTAGACCGCAGCCACCGGCAAAAGTGCAAGAACGCGGTGATCACGCTGCAGGGAGACCGGCTGGTGATCTCGGTGGAAAGCGATGAGGACCTGACTTTAGAGAAGGGAACGCTTGCCGAGCGGGCAGCGCTGTTTTTTGAGGAAGTCTTCAGTGTGCACCCGGTCATCAAACAGAAGAAGAGACGATAGGAGGGAAGGGATATGCCGTCGTTTGATACCAACAAACCGGAGTATTACACAAACCGGGAATTAAGCTGGCTGGACTTTAACTTAAGGGTTTTGGGGGAAGCGCGGGATAAGAACACCCCTCTGTTTGAAAGGCTGAAATTCTTAAGCATCACGGCCTCCAACCTGGACGAATTCTTCATGATCCGCGTGGCCTCGCTGCGGGATATGATGAACGCGAAATATACGAAACCGGACATCGCAGGGTTAAAGCCCGAGGAGCAGCTCTCCTTAATCCAGGAGAAGGCCCACGATCTTGTGCGGCTGCAGTACTCCACCTACAACCACATGCTCGTGCCGGGCTTAAAGAAGGTAAACTTTGAGCTGATCAGCTCCCACGAGGATCTGACACCGGAGCAGGGCGAATTTCTCGACCGCTACTTTGAGGAGAACGTCTATCCGGTCCTAACGCCGATGGCGCTGGATTCCGCAAGACCCTTCCCGCTGATTCGCAACAAGACCCTAAATATCGGCGCCTTAATCTCCCGCAAGGACAAAGACGGGAAAGAGGCAAATGAAACCGAAAAGGCGAAAGAAGCGAAGGAGAGCAAGGACAAGGACAGCAAAGAAAAAGACAGTAAGGAGAAGGAAGGCAAAGAAAAGGAAGGCAAGGAGAAGGGCAAGGACAAGGAGAAAGCCCAGTTTGCCACCGTACAGGTGCCTTCGTCGGTTCTGCCGCGCGTCATCGAGCTGCCGCCCAAGAAGGACGGAACCCGTCAGGCCATCCTTTTAGAGCAGCTCATCGAGCGAAATATGAATCAGCTCTTTTTAAACTATGACGTAGTCTGCGCCTTCCCCTACCGCATCATGCGAAACGCCGATCTGACGATCGACGAGGACGAGGCCGCGGATCTGCTCAAGGAGATCCAGAAACAGTTAAAGAAACGCCAGTGGGGAGAGGTCATCCGCCTGGAGGTCGAGGAGTCGATCGATCCCAGGCTTTTAAAGATCCTAAAGAAGGAGCTTTCGATCAAATCCGAGGATATCTACGCCGTCAACGGCCCCCTGGATTTAACCTTTTTAATGAAGCTGTATTCCCTGGAGGGGTTTGACGATCTGAAAACCCCGCCGTATAAGCCTCAGCCGGTGCCGGCCCTTCGCGATGAGCCAGATATCTTCGCCGCCATCCGCAAGAAGGACATCCTGCTGCACCATCCGTATATGACCTTTGATCCGGTCGTCGATTTCGTGCGCAAGGCGGCCAGAGATCCCCAGGTGCTGGCCATCAAGCAGACGCTCTACCGCGTCAGCGGCCACTCTCCGATCGTGGCGGCGCTCGCGCAGGCCGCGGAAAACGGCAAGCAGGTCTCCGTGCTGGTGGAACTCAAAGCCCGCTTTGACGAGGAGAACAACATCATCTGGGCGATGATGCTGGAGAAAGCCGGCTGTCACGTGATCTACGGCCTTGTGGGCTTAAAAACGCACAGCAAGATCACCCTCGTCGTGCGCCGCGAGGAGGACGGAATCCGCCGCTACGTGCACTTAGGAACCGGGAACTACAATGATTCGACGGCCAGGCTGTATACGGACCTGGGGATTCTCACCTGTTCCGAGGCCATCGGCGAGGACGCGACCGCCGTCTTCAACATGCTCTCCGGCTACTCGGAGCCGAAGCGCTGGAACCGGCTCTCTTTGGCCCCCATCTGGCTTAGGGATACGTTTTTGCTGCTGATTCGCCGGGAAATCACCCACGCGAAGGAGGGCCGTCCGGCGCACATCATCGCCAAGATGAACTCTCTTTGCGACCAGGAGATCATCTCCGCCCTCTATGAGGCCTCCGCGGCAGGGGTGAAGATCGATCTGATCGTGCGCGGGATCTGCTGCCTGAAGGTCGGCATCCCGAAGATCAGCGAGAACATCACCGTGCGCTCGATCGTCGGCACCTTCTTAGAGCATGCCCGCATCTTTTACTTCCAGAACGGAGATCAGGAGGAACTCTACCTGGGCAGCGCCGACTGGATGCCCAGAAACTTAGACAAGCGCGTGGAAATCCTCTTCCCGGTCGAAGATCCGGACCTGAAGCAGGAGGTCAAGCACATCCTGCAAATTCAGCTCGCCGACACCTTGAAGGCCTATGAGCTGCATGCGGACAACACCTACCAGAAGGTGGACCGTCGCGGCAAGGAACTGCTCTCGGCGCAGGAATACTTCTGCCAGGAGGCCATCGAACGGGCCACCGTGGTGGAAGATCCCACCGTGACGCGCGTCTTTATCCCCGCGGAACCGGTGCATGAGCTCAACGCCCCGGATGACGAGAAAGAGTAAAGAAACTTATTCGCAGCAAAGACAGGCGCAAGGGTGCGCCTGTCTTTAGACTTAAGCTAAAGAGCAAAGGGAGGTTCAAGGATCCGCAAACGTATGACTCGAGAACAGACAAAAACCGTCAGTATCGGCGGGGTGCAAATCGGCGGGGGACATCCGATCGCCATTCAGTCGATGACCAACACGAAGACAGAAGACAGCAGGGCTACCATCGCCCAGATTCAGGAACTGACCGCGGCGGGGTGTGAAATCATCCGCTGCGCGGTGCCGACCATGGAAGCCGCCAGGGCGCTTCGGGAAATAAAAAAACAGATCACCATCCCCCTGGTGGCGGATATCCATTTCGACTACCGGCTGGCGATCGCGGCCATCGAAAACGGGGCCGACAAGATCCGCATCAATCCCGGCAACATCGGCAGCGCCGAGAGAGTGCGATCAGTGGTAGAGGCCGCCAGGGAACATGGGATCCCCATCCGTGTGGGCGTCAACAGCGGCTCCTTAGAGAAGGATCTGCTGGAAAAATATCAGGGGGTAACCGCGGAGGGCTTAGTCGAATCGGCTCTGCGGCAGGTTTCCCTGATCGAGGACATGGGGTACGACAACCTCGTCATCAGCATCAAGTCCTCGGATGTCTTGACGTGCGCGAAAGCCCACGAGCTGATCGCGGAAAAAACCTCCCATCCGCTGCATGTGGGGATTACGGAGGCCGGGACCATCCGTTCCGGAAATATCAAGTCGGCGATCGGGCTGGCGCTGATCCTCTCAAAAGGAATCGGCGATACGATCCGCGTCTCCTTAACCGGCCATCCGCTGGAGGAAGTGGTATCGGCCAAACAGATCCTAAGGACCTTGGGCTTACGAAAAGGCGGCATCGAGGTTGTCTCCTGTCCGACCTGCGGGCGCACCCAGATTGATCTGATCTCTCTGGCAAACCAGGTCGAGGATCTGGTCTCCGGTATGCCGCTGAACCTCAAAGTCGCCGTGATGGGCTGCGTGGTCAACGGCCCCGGGGAGGCGAGGGAAGCGGATATCGGCATCTGCGGCGGCAAAGCCGAGGGCCTGCTGATCAAAAAAGGGGAAGTCATCAAGAAGGTGCCGGAAAGTGAACTGCTTACCACCTTAAAGGACGAACTGCTGCACTGGGAAGCATAAAGTGGACAAACCGGCCAGCAAAAAAACGAAAGAAAGCGCCTTTTGGAGGGCGTTACTGTACCTGAGTTTCATTAGAACTCACCGGAGGGAAGCTGCATGGGGAAAGCTTTCTTTGAAGTCTTTCCGGAGTTAAAGTTAGGCGAAGAAACCAGCGGACTGCTTGCGCAGACAACAGTGGCGCGGGTGACCATGACTCCGCGCAGGGATCTTCTTCGCGTCTATCTGGAAAGCGAGAAGCTGATACAAAAAAGCACGATTTACGAGACAGAGCAGGCCATCGCGGACCAGCTCTTTTCTTCTCTGCCCGTGGCGGTGCGGATCATTGAAAAGTTCCACCTGTCCGGACAGTATACCGCCTCGAACCTCTATCCTTTGTATGAGGAGAGCATCCTGCTGGAATTAAAAACCTACAGCTCCTTTCTCTACAACCTCTTCCGCGTCGCCAAAAAGGAGTTCCTAACCGAGGATACCCTGCGCCTTACGATGGAGGAGAACGTCATCACCGCCGAGAAGGAGGAAGAGCTGTTCTCGATCCTGGAGAAGATCTTCTGCGAGCGCTGCGGGCAGCACTTCAAGGTGGAGGCGGTCTGGGTACCGGCGACGGAGAGCGAAGCGGCGCGTATCTCGCGCCTTCGGATGGAGCAGGAAGTCTCCGAGATCGAGGCCAGACTGGAAAACGGCGGCGAAGAGGAACATGCCCGGGGCGAAACCGGAAAGGGTTCCTCCTTTGGCGAATCCGCCGTCCCGAAAACGGGTGCCTCCGCAAAGTCCGCCAAAAAAGGACAGGAGAGTACACAAAAGACGGCAGGGAAACATACGGATTCTTCTTCCTCTTCCAGGACAGCACACACCGCCAGGGGGACGGATTCAAAAAGGTACGCGAAAGGACGTTACAATGGGGCGCTTCGGCGCTCGGATAACCCGGATGTCCTCTACGGCCGCGACTTTGAGGGGGACGCGATTCCTCTGGAGCAGGTCGTCGACGAGATGGGCGAGGTCGTCGTGCGCGGCATGATCCAGAACCTGGAGACGCGGGAAATCCGCGGGGAAAAGACGATCATCATCTTAGAGCTTACCGATTTCACCGACTCGATTGTTGTGAAACTCTTTGCCCGCAATGACCAGATGGAGGAATTTCACGCCTCCGTCCAGAAGGGGATCTTTGTCAAGGTCAAAGGCCTGACCGCGATCGACCGCTTTGACGGACAGCTTACCGTAAGCTCGGTTGCCGGGATCAAAAAAATCGCGGATTTTCGCAAACCGCGCATGGATACCTGGCCGGAAAAGCGTGTGGAACTGCACTGTCATACGAAGATGAGCGACATGGACGGCGTCACCGATGTGAAGGACTTAATCGCCTGCGCGAAAAAGTGGGGACACCCGGCGCTGGCGATCACCGACCACGGAGCCGTGCAGGCCTTTCCCGACGCCTATCATGCGGTCGGCGATGACGATCCCTTTAAGGTAATCTACGGGATGGAAGGCTACCTCGTGGACGATCTAACCCAGCTGGCGGTCAACGAAAAAGGTCAAAGCCTTAAGGGTGCGTTCGTCGTTTTTGACCTGGAAACGACCGGGTTTTCCCCGGTTTCCGACCGCATCATCGAAATCGGGGCCGTGCGCTTAGATGGCGGCAAAATCACGGAAAAATTCAGCACCTTTGTTAACCCCAGGGAACCGATCCCTTTACGGATCGAACAGCTTACCGGGATAAACGATTCCATGGTCATGGACGCCCCGGCCATCGAAACCGTTCTCCCGGAGTTTCTTTCCTTCGCGGAAGGAGCCGTACTGGTGGCCCACAACGCCTCCTTTGATGTCGGCTTTATCCGGGAAGCCTGTAAGAGGCTGTCTTTGCCCGAAGACTTTACCTACGTGGATACGGTCGCTCTTGCCAGGCTGCTGCTTCCGCAGTTAAGCCGCTTCAAGCTGGATACGGTCGCCCGCGCCTTAGGGGTTTCCTTAGAGCATCATCACCGGGCGGTGGACGATGCCGGGGCGACGGCGGAGATCTTTGAAAAGTTCGTGGAGATGCTGGAAAAGAGGGATGTGCACACCTTAACCGAGGTGAACGCGCTGGGCACTTCCTCCCCCGAACAGATCAAGAAGATGACCACCTACCACGTGATCCTGCTGGCAACCAGCGAGGTCGGGCGCGTGAACCTCTACCGGCTGGTCTCCTGGTCGCATCTGACCTACTATAACCGCAGGCCCAGGATCCCCAAATCGGTGTTAAATAAGTACCGGGAGGGGCTGCTCATCGGCTCCGCCTGTGAGGCAGGGGAGATCTACCAGGCGATCCTGCGCGATCTTCCCGAGCAGGAACTTGCCCGCCTCGTGGACTTCTACGACTACCTGGAGGTGCAGCCGATCGCCAACAACTTATTTTTAACACGCGATGAGAAGGATCCGAAAACCGTTGAGGATTTAAAAAACTATAACAGACGAATCGTCGAGCTGGGAGAGCAGTACAACAAGCCGGTCGTTGCCACCTGCGATGTCCATTTCCTCAACCCGGAGGATGAGATCTACCGGCATATCCTGTTAAATGTGCGCAACTTCAAGGACAGCGACGAACCGGCGCCTTTGTATCTGCGCACCACGGAGGAGATGCTGGAAGAGTTTTCCTACCTCGGCGAGGAGAAGGCCCGCGAGATCGTGATCACCAACACCGTAAAGATCGCCTCGAGGTGCGAAAAGATCTCCCCGGTTCGACCGGATAAATGCCCGCCGGTGATCGAAAACTCCGATCAGATCTTAACGGAGATCTGCTACCGCCGGGCTCATGAGATCTACGGGGAGGATCTGCCGGAGATTGTCAAGGAGCGGCTGGACCGCGAACTGCACTCCATCATCTCCAACGGCTTTGCCGTCATGTACATCATCGCTCAGAAGCTGGTGTGGAAATCGAACGCGGACGGCTACCTGGTCGGCTCCCGGGGATCTGTCGGCTCCTCCTTTGTGGCCACGATGGCCGGAATCACCGAGGTCAACCCGCTGCCTCCGCATTACTACTGCAGGGAGTGCCATTACAGCGACTTCACCTCCAAAAAGGTACGCGCTTTCGCGGGGATGGCCGGGTGCGACATGCCGGATGAGAAGTGCCCCGTCTGCGGCAAACCGATGAAGAAGGAAGGCTTTGATATCCCCTTTGAGACGTTCCTGGGTTTCAAGGGGAACAAGGAACCGGATATCGACTTAAATTTCTCCGGCGAGTACCAGGCCAAGGCCCACAAGTACACGGAGGTGATCTTCGGAGCCGGGCAGACGTTTCGCGCGGGGACCATCGGCACCGTGGCAGACAAGACGGCCTACGGCTACGTGAAAAAATACTTCGAGTCGAATGGGATCAATAAGCGCCCCTGCGAGATCAACCGCATGGTCGCCGGCTGCGTAGGAGTGCGGCGCACAACCGGACAGCACCCGGGCGGCATCATCGTTCTGCCCTACGGAGAGGAGATCTACTCCTTCACGCCTGTGCAGCACCCGGCCAACGACATGACGACCGACATCGTGACCACCCACTTTGACTATCACTCGATCGACCACAACCTTTTAAAGCTGGACATTTTAGGACATGATGATCCGACGATGATTCGCATGCTGGAAGATTTAACCGGCGTAAACGCCCGGGAGATTCCGCTCGATGACCAGGAGGTCATGTCGCTGTTTCAAAACACGAAGGCCTTAAAGATCACCCCGGAGGATATCGGCGGCTGCAAGCTGGGTTCTCTGGGGATTCCGGAGTTTGGCACCGAGTTTGCCATGCAGATGCTTTTGGATACCAAGCCGAAGTACTTCTCCGATCTGGTAAGAATCGCCGGTCTGGCGCACGGCACCGACGTCTGGCTGGGCAACGCGCAGACACTGATTGAGGAGGGGAAAGCGACCATTTCCACCGCCATCTGCACCAGGGATGATATCATGATCTACCTAATCGAGATGGGCCTGGACAGCGAGCTGGCCTTTACGATCATGGAGAGTGTGCGAAAAGGCAAGGGATTAAAGCCGGAATGGGAGGAAGAAATGGCTGCCCATGGAGTCCCGGACTGGTACATCTGGTCGTGCAAGAAGATCAAATATATGTTCCCCAAGGCGCACGCGGCCGCCTACGTGATGATGGCCTTCCGCATCGCCTGGTTTAAGATCAACCATCCGCTGGCCTACTATGCCGCCTATTTCAGCATCCGGGCTCCGGGCTTTGACTATGAGAAGATGTGCATGGGCAAGGAGCGGCTGCTGGCAGCCATGTTGGAGTATGAGCGGCGCTCGGATACGCTGAGTAAGAAGGAACAGGACGAATACAAGGACATGAAGGTGGTGCGGGAGATGTACGCGAGAGGCTTTTCCTTTACGCCCATTGACCTTTATACCGCCTCCGCGAGCCGGTTTCAGATCGTGGACGGCAAGCTGATGCCCTCCTTATCCGCGATTGTCGGCATGGGTGATAAGGCAGCCGTGGCCGTGGTGGAAGCGGCCAAAAACGGACGTTTCCTTTCCAAGGACGATTTCCGCGACCGCACCCACAGCAGCAAGACGCTGGTCGACCAGCTCTGCGATCTGGGTATCTTAAAAGATCTGCCTGAGTCTAACCAGCTGTCGCTTTTTGACCTGGTAGGAAGTGAAGCCTCTTAAATCTTAAAAATGGGCGGGATTGCCCGCCCATCCTGTAAAGATCCGGAAACGAATAAAACTTTGAAAGGCGCATATGAAGGAGACCGTCTGCCATGCTGGAACGATTCTACCCGGATGAATACCTGCCTTCCGCTTATGTCATCGATTATGAGGGACTGCGAAAGAAAGGGTACCAGGGACTGCTTTTTGATATCGACAATACGCTGGTCCCGCACGGTGCCCCGGCCAGTCAGCAGGCGATTGCACTTTTTACCCGCTTAAAACGGCTGGGATTTCGCTGCCTGCTGCTTTCGAACAACAAACGGGCGCGTGTGGAATCCTTTAACCGGGATGTTAAGGTCTCCTTCATCGAAAGAGCCGGGAAGCCGTCTGTGAAAGCCTACCGAAAGGCCATGCAGATGCTGGGGACGGATGAGACCAATACGATCTGTATCGGCGATCAGCTCTTTACGGATATCTGGGGAGCGAACCGGGCAGGGATTCGCACAATCCTCGTAAAGCCGATCCATCCGAAGGAGGAGATTCAGATCGTCTTAAAACGGATCCCGGAAAAACTGGTGCTGTACTTTTACCGGAAAAAGCTTCAAAAAGAGAAAGCGGGGCGTACAGGGTGAAATCTATTATCTTGATCGGCTTTATGGGCGCCGGGAAGACGACCATCGGCCGCAAGCTGGCGAGAAGACGGCAGTGGAAGTTCGTGGATACGGACGAGCTGATCGAAACGCAAAGCGGCAAAAAGATCTCCGAGATCTTTGCCAGGGAAGGGGAAGCGGCCTTTCGCGCCCTGGAGACCGAAACGCTGCGTACGCTTACGGAGAGCACGGAGCCTATGGTGATCGCCGCGGGCGGCGGGCTGCCGATGCAGCCGCAAAACCGCCCCCTTTTAAAGGAACTGGGCACGGTGGTCTTTCTGGAGGCCGGAATCGATACCCTGGTGCGGCGCTTAAGCGGCGATACCTCCAGACCTCTCCTGCAGGGCGGCTCTCTGCGAGAGAGAATCTCCTCTTTGATGGACCAGCGCCTGGCCACCTACGAGGAAGTGGCGGACGTAACCGTTTCAACGGAGAACAGTTTCGCGCATATTTTAGAGGAAATTGAAAAAACAGTTGAAAATTTATGACATCTATTATAAGATAAATGAAGTGTGGGGAGCAAAGCCTTTTGGCCCCGGATCCGGTGAATGCATCGGGAGAGAGACAAGGACAACTGTAAGGAGGAATATCATATGATTTCAGCAGGTGATTTCAGAAACGGTATCACACTGGAGATGGATGGCAGCGTTTATCAGATCATTGAGTTCCAGCACGTGAAACCCGGCAAGGGCGCGGCGTTCGTGCGGACAAAACTGAAAAACATCATCAACGGCGGCGTAGTGGAGAAAACCTTCCGTCCGACCGAGAAATTCCCGCAGGCGAGGATTGAGCGCGTGGATATGCAGTACCTGTATGCTGACGGAGATCTGTATCACTTCATGAACACGGAGACGTTCGATCAGATCGCTCTCAATTCGGACACGATCGGGGATGCCCTCAAGTTTGTCAAAGAGAACGAGATGGTGAAGATCTGCTCCCACAACGGCAACGTGTTCGCAGTGGAACCGCCTCTGTTCGTGGAACTGGAAGTGACCGACACGGAGCCCGGCTTCAAGGGCGATACCGCTACCGGGGCGACAAAACCGGCTACCGTAGAGACCGGCGCGGTCGTTTATGTGCCGTTGTTTGTGGAAACCGGGGACCGGTTAAAGATCGATACCAGAACCGGCGAATATCTGTCAAGAGTGTGACCTTAGAAAAAGGGGCTGTTGAAAGAAGGGGTTTGCCGTCTTCCAACGGCCTTTTTTTATCTAAGGCGGTATTGCCTTTCCTATCCGTAAACCAGAAAAACGCACCTTAAGGGAACAAAAATCAAGGGAGGGTGCCCCATGAAGAAACATCGACATCTGCTTTCCGCTCTCATTCTGACCATCGTTCTTACTTTTGCCTTCTCCTTAGCCGCGTCAGCGGTTGAGACAGGGATTTCCCTCTCCGCCATTACCATGTATAAAGGATCCACGATCACCCTGACAGTAAAGGCAGGCTCCGGCAAAGTCATCTGGCTCAGCAGCGACAAAAAAATCGCCTCTGTCAGCCAGAAGGGAGAAGTGACGGCCCAAAAGACCGGGAAAGCTGTGATCGCCGCGGCAGTCGGCAAGAAAAGATACATCTGCCTGGTGACAGTGGAAAACCCCACGATCAGGCTGAATAAAAAGAAAGCGGCTCTAAACCTTGCCGGTACAGCCTCTTTACGGCTGAAAGCGACAGTGAAAGGTCCTTTATCGACAGTGGTCTGGGAATCGAGCAATCCATCCGTAGCGAAAGTGTCCAGGAAAGGGCTGGTGACCGCCAAGACGGGCGGCACAGCTGTCATCAGCGCCACAGCCAACGGGGTAAAGGCCACCTGCAGGATCACCGTCCAAGGACAGACCATTAAACAGACCGCACTGGAAAAGTACCAGACAGTCCTGAAAATGAACGACAGCTATGAAAGGTTCCTGGTCAAGAACCTGATGGGAGATTCTACGCCGGAACTTTTCGTCTGCGGCAGTTCCGAGGGAGGCTTTATACGGCTTCTGCAGTATAACAGCAAAGCGAAAAAGGCGAAGATCCTTGCCAGCAGTTCACAGGAACTGTATATCAACAAGGAAAGGGAGCTCATTATCTCCCATGAAACAAACGGCGGGGATATCTATATGCTCTACAACTTAGACGGAACGGATTTCGCCTCCTACAGTCACTATCCGGACGGCAGCTACTACAAGAATGAGGAGCTGATCCTCTCAGAAAGACAGTTCAATTCCGCAATCGAGAAATATCTCTTCGGCGCCCAAAAGTATACCAGCAAAAAGGCGCGATACGCCAATACCGCCCAAAACCGGCTCCTGTATGTGAAGTAGGCAAAAAGAGAGTATGAGGGATAAGGATGTCCCTCTTGTGGAATTAAATGTATTTGACTATTAAAAAAGCCTCTCTTTAAATTTGAAATTTCCCCTGCCAGTCGAGGTGCGTCATGGGACAAAAATCATCGATCCCCGAAGAAGTGAAAAAGTATAAGCCCTGCAAATGCTGCCGGATCGCTCTTGACCACGGCACCTACCGCGTGTACCGTTATCAGGCGGTCCGCTTAGAAAGCGGAAAGTGGAGCCGCAGCTGGGGAACACTGATCGGAAAGATCATCCCGGGGGAAGGCTTTGTGCCAAACAGGCGCTATCTGCGGGAGATGAAAGAAGCGAAGCAGGAGGCTCTTTCCCTTTCAGAAGAGTTTACCGATCTTTCTTACGGCTCCTATGCCCTTTTGCAGTCTGTCTCCGCCCCCATCCTGGAAAACTTAAAAGCCTGCTATCCGCAAAGGCAAGCCGCCCAAATCTATGCCTGTGCGCTGCTTAATTGTGTCTGTGACTCTCTGTCAGCCGACCAGATCCATGACACCTATCAGGAAAGCGTTCTTTCCCTGGTCTTTAAAGACCAGCCGATTTCGTTTCACAGGGAGGAAGTGGCTTCCCTGCTTCGCGACCTGGGGAAACGCCCTGATCTTGCCCGCAGATTGGAAGAGCTTTTAAGTGCGGAAAGCTCAAAACTGCTCGCCCTCAAAGGGCAGGTTCTTTCTCCGTCAGTATCAGGATCCTTCCCTGTGACAGGCGAACTGCCCGAAGAGCAGATCTGCCTGCTGGGCGCGTATGATCTTACAGAAAGGAATCCGCTCTGTTACAGATCCTTTCGCGGCCCTGAAATCGAGCCTGAAGCTGCGGCAGAGTTTCTCCAGGCGCTTTCCTTACAAAACTGCACCTTCGTGATGGGAGAGGAGTATTTCCGCGGGGATATTCTTAATCAGCTGGCGGCGGGCAATAACAGTTATGTCTGTGAGGTTCCTTTTACCCATCCGGACTTTGCACGGATCCGGGAAACGTTAACTTGCGATTCCCACGATGAATTTTTATATTCTTCTCCAGAAGGCGAGGAAACATTGATCGCTTACCAGGAGGAGTCTTTTAGCGGCGCTGCCCGCCTTACAGTCTTTCTGAACATCGACGAAAATGGATCCTGCAGGAAAACATACCTTACGATGCTGCAAAAAGAGGCCCCCGGTTTTTCGAGACAGGAGTATGCGCAAAAATGCAAAGAGTGGGGTTTCCTTGCTCTGCAGACAAACACCGCACTGTCTGTCAAAGAGCTTTACACCCTGTATGAAAAGTACCGGGAAATACCTTCGCAGGACTTTCGGCCGTGGGAACTTTCCCTGATCGATCCTCTGGAAGAAGACTACTACTTAGAGCACGGTTTAGATCTGATCCGGCTGGTGACCGGAAACGTATACGCATCCTTACAAAGGGCCGCGGCCGCATCCTGTGCAGAATACTCCGTAAGTGACCTGCTTTTCATCGCCGGTCATCTGCGGCTTACGAAAGAAGAATCCGGGGAATGGGTGCTTCGAAACGCGAGAAAAAAGGATCTGGATCTCTTAAAGCGGCTTGGATTTGAGCCTCAGACCCTTAAGCAGCCTTAAGAGCGCTTTTTAAGGATGATAAATTTATTCCCGGTAAAGCAGTAAATGAGTTCCAGGAGAGGATGAAAAATGGGGAAAATTCCGCGCACCAAAGAAAATCTGTATCCCTTTCCCAGGGGAGCTTTCGTAAGCAATCAAAAGTACGTGTACATCAACACTTCCGATAAATATGTGCCTCCCTCTGAGAGAAAGACCGATGGAACCCGGGGATATACAACACATGATAGAGTCTGTATAGGTGTACAACAGATCGTTGACGGAGTACCCACCCGTTTTTTCTACGCGAACGATACCTACAAAGCGTTGATACAGGATCCGGATGAGTATCCGGATCCTCCTGTCTTTTCCGACAGTCTCTGTACCGGTTTCCACTGCTTTATAAAAGCGGCCTCCAGGCAAAGCGGGCTGATGGAAGATCTTATCTGCGTTTTTGAAGAAGATACCGGACAGATCCTGGATTTTTGCGACTTTTATTTATCCAGGGGAAGTGCCCTTTTGTCCCGGTATCCTGACTGGGCAGAAGAGCATGTTTTATTTTCGGATCAGATCCTGGATGAAACACAGTTGGGACAGTTTCTCAAAGACACCCTTACCGACTTAAAGATCGCGAGGTTTCAGGAAAAATGGGCGGTTCGAAACCTGGATGATGCATATCTGTGCTTCGATTCATTGAGGGAAAACGCTTCGGCGGAAGGAGTTTTTCTCCTGGAGAAGGATCCGGAAAAGAATACTCACTCGTTAAAGCAGACGGATATCGCGTATGCGCTCAGGCAGTCAGACGGTCTTCCCCTGATGTATCTAAATGGGTTTTCGGATACTTCCGGAGTGAATGAAAAACAGGAGAAGATCAAGTTTATCAGGCAGATAAAAGAAATGCTCGGCGAAGAAAAGAAACTTTGTATTCTCCTCGACCGCGGCTTTCTCTCCATGGAAGACATCCGAATGATGGATGCAAAAGCCTTTGACTATCTGCTGCTGCTTCGCTCTGACTGCGCTTTCGCGGACAAACTCGCGGATCAGATGCGGGAGGAACTTAAGCGCCCCGAAAACAGAATCAAAGGCGAAGAAGGGGAAGAAGTTTATGCGGTATCAAACCCTTGTGCGCTCTATCCTAAAGGACCTACATGTGTGTGTCATCTTATCTGGAGTGAGAATAAATTTTTGTCGAAACGGGAGGAAATCTTAAGAGAAGTGTCGGCAAAAGCAAAGGAACTGGAAGAATTTCTGGAAGTTTCGAAAAATAAGTTTTTTACCTCTAAGGAGCTTGACTGGATCCCTCCTTACTTTAGGCTTGAGACTTTTCCCTACGTTTCCAAGGAGGCGGAAAAGAAAAGTGAAAGAGGAAGCGGATCTAAGCAAGAGCGGCCTGCACTTTTCCAGGTGACCGGATTTACAGTAGATGAGGAGGCCACTAAACGACTCTGTCAGAAAGCGGGGATATCCGTATTTGTCACCCGTCAGGAGATGACCGCGCAGATGTGTCTGGATGCCTATTCCAGAAAGGACTGTGCCGCGGAAACTTTTCTGTCCTTAAAAAGTCACTTGGGCTTGGACGAGATGAACGTTTCTCCGGTTGTGGATGCGCGGGGAAAAGCCTTCCTCTGGTTCGTATCCTCGATTCTTTATCTGCTGCTTTCTAAAAGCACGGAGACGGTTAAAAATTTGGACCTTAAAAACGTTCCGGTTTCGTCTGTAATTCAGGCGTTGGAAGCGATTAAAGCGCAGAAAGATCCCAAAACAGAGAAAAGAAAACGGCGCTATAAGCTTACTAAGCTGCAGAAGAAGATCCTGGATACGGTATCCGTGGATGAAACAGCGATCGATGAAGAAATCGCGGAATTAATGGTCTAGATACAGATTTAAGTCCCGCGGAAGGTTCTTTTAACCTGTAAGGTAAAAGAAGGTTATGCTTCCCATAAGCTATTTCAGGCAGGATCTTCGTCGCCCTTTCCAAACTTCCTCCGATTCGCAAAGAGACGGACAGAAGCGCTCATGTCAGTCACCGTCTTGCGGAAACAACGTCTAAAGGGCCTCAAAGATCGGGGACTCCTAAGCTTTCAAGGAACAGCTGATCCCTCTCGATGATCTCTTTTGACCAGCGCCTGGACTTTAGCTTCCCGGAAACCTGTGCCTCTCCCGATACATCAAACCACAGGAGTGTAAGATATACGGGTGTGCTTTGCAGCCATGACAAGAGATTCTTCTTCGTGGTAAGCTCTTCGGCGTCTGTCTTACTCTGCGGATGAGCGATCTCTTCCGTAAGAGTCTGCTTCAGTGTACGAAGCTGCTCACGGTAGAATTCAAAGTAGGAGAGGGCGACAAACTGCACAAACAATCGCCCCTGTAAGTCTGCCGGTGAGCAAACGCCAGTTCGCGGCTTTTCCGCTTCGCGTCTTTCCGGCGCGAAGAAAGCATCCACCGTTTCCTTTCCCCGATATTTGCGCAGCGCTTCAAAGGCGTCTTTCTCCCCGCTGGCTGCCAGGCAGAAGAAACCATGGTACCTTTTTGCCTGTGCAACTGCCTCTTCCTGAAGGGTAATGCTTGTCTTCCCGTGGTCTTTGAAGACAGCAAAGTACTGCCGGGCGCTCTCCGGCAGGGCAGTTTCCTTCTCTCCATCCTCCATACGGCACCTGATCTCGCTTAACTCCTCGTCAAAAGCCGCATCCTCACTCGAGCGCTGTCTGGCATCAAAGTACAGATGAAGATACATCCCGCGGCCTGATTTTCCCGGTTCGCCGTTTACAGAATCCTGCCCCGTAATCTTACGTTCCCCCGGGCGGATAGAGTCGCATCTCACCTTTGCGGTAACGCCAAAGATGTCCCCGTCAAACGGACAGACAGTATCTTTTGAGAAGAAGTCCTCCAGATGACTGTCCAGCTCTTTTCTTACCCAGGAAACAGTGCGCTTGACTGGAGTGATGAAGTTAAAGGGAGCATAAAGCAGCTCCTCCAGGTCTTTCAAAGAACACTCGCCCCGGTCGGTGACGACCTCCGTCTTCGAGATCCCAAAGGAGAGCAGCTGCTTACCCATTTTCTCCAGGGTGCTTCCTCCCTGGTGATCCCCTGACTCTTGTGCAAAGGCGATCGGCTGTCTGGTCTTTCCAGAGTACCATACAAGGAAGGGAGCAGGCAGACCATCCGGGGCTTCGGGGTATGTCCCTTCGCTGTCCGGTAACTGCATAGAAAACGCAGAGACGACCGCCGTTTCATACACCAGTACCTCTTCTTCGTCTAAGGCGGCAAAGCGTGAGGCAAAAAATCCCTGGCGGGACGTCTCCCCTCGTCCCACTTTCTTAAAGAGTGCCAGACAGACATCCTCCGTAAGCTCCTCTTTAACAGGAAGCGGATGGGAAAGCTGCCAGACGGGCATTCCGGATAATGGCTGCCGGTTGGTGCCGCAAAGGTAGCGGGCAATTGAAAGGATTTTTAAAGCCGTATCCGGATCCGTATTCTCACAGACAGCAGAATCAATGCCGGAAACGGTTCCGATATGATCCAGGATCTCCATCATCCTGGCCTTCCCGCTAAAAGCAGATCCTAAAGCGGTCTGAATGTCCGCAGCTGCTTCCTTTTCCTTCGGACTCCTTTTATGTCCGGTTGGAACGACTTTCGTCTCCCCTTTGGGGATCTTTCCAATGAGGCGGCTGGAGAGCACAACGTTGTATTTCTTCACCGGATCGTACTGCGTTTTCCTCTCAAGAACATAAGTTTCCCCATTCTTTTTCACCTGGTGGACAATACGGGTTTTGACCTTCCCTGACGAATTCGCTGGCATAGCCTTTCCTCCCTGTCTAAGTATATTTTATTATAACGCTCACTCAATGTGCTGTCAAACCTGAAATAGATAAGGAAGGAAGTCAGCTAACGGATCAGTAGACAACCAGCCAAAGAGTATGTCCCCTTTTCCTCCTCGCATCTCCGGGGTTGGACTTTTCCTCCTTCTTCACCTCCTCTTCATTTTTGCGCAGTTCTCCTCATACAGCCTGCACTTTCCATGAAATCGACTGGACGATGTCCGGGCAGAGTGTTATACTATCTGTGTTCGATTACAGGAGGCTTTTGCGGGAAGCCTGAAGAAGGACATCCCCTGCATGTTCCTTGGAAACGATGGAATAGCAGCAGGAGCAGGGAGGTTTCCTGCCCTGAAAATACAGGAACGCGAAACAAAAGACATAGAAAGAAGCGAAGACCTGCCTTTGGACTTTCCAATGGATCTTACAGATCTTCCCTGAGATCTTTCTTTGTTCCTTTGTGTCTGAAAACTATTGCCGGGCGGTTCGCTGTAAAGGTCTCTTTTGGGGATCTTTCAGGAACCCGTGCCGATATCTGGAGGGAAAGAAATGGACAAGTTAAAAATACTGGTAGTGGACGATGAGAGCAGAATGCGCAAGCTCGTGCGGGATTTCCTGGTCAAGAAAGACTTCGAGGTCCTGGAGGCCGGAGACGGGGCGGAGGCGATCGATGTGTTTTTTGGCACCAAGGATATCGCCCTTGTAATCCTGGACGTGATGATGCCCAAGATGGACGGCTGGGAGGTCTGCCGGGAGATCCGCAAGCTCTCCAAAGTGCCGATCATCATGCTGACGGCAAGAAGCGATGAGCGCGATGAGCTTTTGGGATTTGAGCTGGGTGTGGATGAGTACATCTCCAAGCCTTTCAGCCCCAAGATCCTGGTGGCGAGAGTGGAGGCCATCTTACGCAGAACAAACGCCTTCAATCCCGACGACGTGCTCAAAGCCGGGGCGATCGAATTAAACCGGGGCGCTCATCAGGTGCTGATTGACGGCAAACCCGTCGATTTAAGCTTTAAGGAGTTCGAGCTTCTCACCTATTTCATGGAAAACCAGGGACTGGCTCTCTCCCGGGAGAAAATCTTAAACAGTGTCTGGAATTACGACTACTTCGGCGATGCCCGCACGATCGACACCCATGTCAAAAAGCTGCGCAGCAAGCTGGGAGAGCACGGCGACTATATCAAGACGATCTGGGGCATGGGCTACAAGTTTGAGGTAGATTCATGAAATTCATGAAGCAGTCCATCGCCCGGCAGATCACGGCGGTCTTTGTCGGTGTGATGATCTTAACGCTGGCCACCAACCTGCTTCTGAACAACCTGTTCATGGAAAAGTTCTACCTGCGCAAGATGCAGCACACCCTCGTGGAGGCATACCGGCTGATCGATTCCCATATCACGGAGGACGGCGTGGATGTCCCCTACTTTGCCACGGAATTTCGGGAGGTAAGAAGCACAAACAACATCACGGTGACTGTACTCAACCAGGATTTCGAGGTGCTCCCGGTATCCGAGTACACGAATTCCGTGATGGCGGCCAGACTGTTTGGCTACAGCATGGGCCTGGAACCGGATGACGCCGAGGTCTTAAAGAGGGGAACAACGTACACCATCCAGAAGAAGGATGACGAAGCGATGGACATGAACTACCTGGAGATGTGGGGAAACCTCTCCTGCGGCGATTACTTCATCATGCGCATCCCTCTGGAGAGCATTCACACGAGTGTGGGCATTTCCACAGAGTTTGTCATGTACATCAGCATCGTCCCGGTGCTGTTAAGCTGTATCGTGATCTGGCTGTTCTCGCGCCGCATCGCCCGCCCGATTGTGGAGCTTACGGATCTGTCGCGCAGGATGGCCAACCTGGATTTTGACGCCAAATACACAAGCGGAGGCGAGGATGAAATCGGACAGCTGGGAGAACATTTTAACCAGATGTCAGAAACCCTGGAGCAGACGATCTCCCAGTTAAAGTCCGCCAACAACGAGCTGCAGAAGGACATCGCGCACAAGGAAGAGATCGATGAGATGCGCAAGGAATTTCTTTCCAACGTCAGTCATGAGTTAAAGACTCCCCTGGCCCTGATCCAGGGTTACGCAGAGGGCCTGCAGGAATGCGTCAACGACGATCCGGAAAGCCGGGAGTTCTACTGCGAGGTCATCATGGACGAAGCCGGTAAGATGAATGAGATGGTCCGCAAGCTCTTAACACTCAATGAACTCGAGTTTGGCAATGAGCAGATCCAGCTGGAGCGCTTCGACATCGTGCCCTTAATCCGCGGAAAGATGCAGTCGGTACAGATCCTGGTGCAGCAAAAGGACGCACGGATTGAGTATATAGGAAGCGACAGCCTTCATGTCTGGGGAGACGAATTCAAGGTGGAGGAAGTGCTGACCAACTACCTGAGCAATGCCTTAAACCACGTGGAAGGGGAAAAACGAATCGAGATCCGCTCCGCAGTGGAGCAGGGCAAAGCGCAGATCAGCGTCTTTAATACCGGGCAGCCGATCCCCGAGGAGGATATCGATCAGATCTGGGTGAAATTCTACAAGGTGGACAAAGCCAGGACCAGAGAGTACGGCGGCAGCGGTGTGGGGCTTTCCATCGTAAAGGCGATCATGGATTCCCTTCATCAGCCCTTCGGTGTGCGAAACCTCCCCGACGGCGTGGAGTTCTGGTTTGACCTGGAATGCGCCGACACGGAGGAAGCCATCGAAAACAGGGACAGCTGATCCTGGGAGCAGAGATACAAAAACGGAGAGGAAACGTGGAGAAGGAGACAGGGCTTCTGAAAGATATCAGAAGCCGGTATGAGAGTTTCAGCAGGGGCAAGAAGAAACTGGCGGACTTTGTGCTTAATGATCTGGAGCAGGCGGCTTTTCTGACCGCCGCGAAACTGGGAGAGGCGGTAAACGTAAGCGAAGCGACCGTGCTGCGCTTTGCCCTGGACTTAGGGTTCGACGGCTACCCGCAGTTTCAGAGCAAACTTCAGGAACTGATCCGGCAGCGAATCCACCCGCTTGCGCGTATGGAGGAAGTCTACGGGGAGTTTGAGCAGCCGGAACTGCTTGCCCATGTGCTGCAGTCCGACATGGAATCCTTAGCCGCTGCCAGACAGACCGTAGACGGGCGGGCCTTTTCCCAGGCGGTGGACTTACTCGATAAGGCGCGGAAAATCTATCTGGTGGGGCTTCGCAGCTGTGCTCCTCTGGCGCAGGTTCTGCATATGAACTTAAAGCTTGTGCGCGAGGATGTGGTGCTGCTGCAAAGCAGCAGTGAACACGAACTTTTAGAGCAGATGATTGACCTTACAAGCGAGGATGCAGTGGTCGGAATCAGCTTCCCGCGCTATTCTCTGCGCACGATCAAGATGCTGGAGTTCGCGAACAGCCGCCAGGCCTCGGTAATTACGCTTACCGACAGCTCTCATTCCCCCTTAAACCTTTATTCCTCCTGCAACCTGACCATCCCCTGCGACATGTCCTCGGCGGCTCCTTCCCTGACGGCAGCCATGAGCGTGGTCAATGCGCTCTTTACGGCTCTTTGCATGAAGCATAAGGAGCAGGTGATCAGCCGTCTGCGCAGCATCGAGCAGGTGCTTTCGGAGTTTCAGATCTTCGGCGGCGATGAACTTGACCAGATGGAAGAGTACGTGGAGCTTCGGCCGTTTCACTATCCGGAGGAACCGTAAGGAAAGTTTCCCGGCCCTTCGCCATACCTTTCGGAAGGTTGGAAAGAGCGGGAGTGTCGAAAAAAGACAAGGTGTGATGGATCTTTTTAAGCGGCAAAAGCAACAAGAGAGGCAGGAGAAGCGAATGGGGGAAGTAGCAGTGGTAGGCGGCGGAGCCGCCGGCATGTTCGCGGCAGTCACGGCTGCGGCGAACGGACAAAAGGTAACGCTGCTGGAGAAAAATGAGAAGCTGGGAAAGAAACTCTTCCTTACCGGGAAAGGCCGCTGCAACTTAACGAATAACTGTGACCAGGCGGCTCTTCTGGAGAGTGTCTGCAGCAATCGTAAGTTTCTCTACAGCGCCTTTCGCGGATTTGACAGCCAGGATACGATTCGCTACTTTGAGTGCTGCGGAGTAAAGACCAAAACGGAGCGTGGAAACCGGGTATTCCCGGTATCAGATCACTCTTTTGACGTGATCGCGGCTCTCTCCAGGGAGTTAAAACGCCTGCAGGTATGCGTCTGTTTGCGGACAACGGTGCAGGAAATCCTCACAGAACCGCTTCCTGACTGCCAGATGCAAAACCCGGAAGAGGAAAACAGGGAAATCTCTTTGGCAGACGCTAACGCTTCTTCTTCTGCTGCTTACTGCGACACGGAAAGTAGAAAAGGAAAGCGGACCGCCGGGAAAAAGAAAGGCGGCAAAGTGTCCCCTAAGTATAAGGTAACCGGAGTAAAGCTGCAAAACGGACAGTGTCTTTTTGCGGATGCGGTGATTATCGCTACCGGGGGACTATCCTATCCATCGACCGGTTCCACCGGCGACGGCTACCGGTTCGCGAAAGCCCTGGGACATACGGTGACAGAATTATCCCCGTCCCTGGTGCCATTAACCGTGGCGGAAGAGGACGCCGCCAGAATGCAGGGACTTTCCTTAAAAAACGTGCGCATATCCGTCCGGGATAATGACAAGCTTCTCTATGAGGGGTTCGGGGAAATGCTGTTTACCCATTTCGGGGTGAGCGGCCCTTTGATCTTAAGCGCCAGCAGCCAGATCGCGGAGGCCCTTAAGAAACATCCGCTGCGGCTGTCCATCGACTTAAAGCCTGCCTTGTCTTTGCAGCAGCTGGAGGCAAGAATCCTGCGTGAGTTTGACCAAAACCCTAACAAACAGGTGAAAAACATCCTGGGCGCTTTATACCCGGCAAAACTGATCCCGGTTATGCTGCAGCGAAGCGGGATTTCCCCGGAAAAACAGGTCCACGACATCACCCGGGAAGAACGCCGATCCCTTGCGGAACTGACCAAGGAATTCCCGTTGACAGTGACTGGACTGCGGGATTATAATGAGGCGGTCATTACCCGGGGAGGTGTCTGCGTACAGGAGATTAACCCGCAGACCATGGAATCCAAGCGCGTCTTAGGGTTATACTTTGCCGGGGAAGTGCTGGATGTGGACGCTGTGACAGGGGGCTTTAACCTGCAGATCGCCTGGTCCACGGCTTACGCGGCAGGAAAAAGCGTCTGCGGCGGATAAGCCGCGCAGCAAAAACCGGCATCTTTCCATGCGGGAAGAGACAGAGGAGCGCAGATACGGGGATAAAACACACGGGTATAAAAACCCCGGGGAAAAAACCGGCTTTCACTGCCCGGGAATACTTCATCCGAGGATAAATTGCCCGGGTGTAAAATGGCCGGGTGTAAATTGGCGGGGGATAAAAATCCGGGGATAAAGGATGTCTTAGGCGCAAGGCAAAGGGTGGAAAGACCGGTACCTTTAAACCCCGTAAGACAAGGGCAAAAAGTTTTCCCACGTCCCCTGTTCCAAACGAAATGTATACCCGGAGGATACTTTCGTTCGTGTGAAAAACGCATGAAGGAGATGGAAGGAGGAACCATATGAGTTTTCAGATCGCAGTGGACGGACCGGCCGGTGCCGGAAAAAGTACGATTGCCAAACGAATCGCCAAAGAACTGGGATTCCTCTACGTGGATACAGGAGCCATGTACCGGGCGATCGCGCTTTACCTGCTGCGAAACGGGGTGGACTGCGACCGGGAGGAAGACCTTGCTAAAGCCCTTGAAAAGATCGAGGTTTCCTTATCCTACGAAGACGACGAGCAGCAGATCTTTTTAAACGGAGAAAACGTAAGCGCACTGATTCGCACCGAGGAGGTAAGCCAGATGGCCAGCCGCTGCTCCGCGAAGCCCGCTGTGAGAGCCAAACTTTTAAATCTCCAGCGCTCCATCGCTGATCTTCATGATGTCTGTATGGACGGAAGGGACATCGGCACCTTCATCCTGCCAAACGCCCAGGCAAAAGTCTTTCTGACCGCCAGCTTAAAGGCCCGCTCGCAGCGGCGCTTTCTGCAGCTTAAAGAAAAGGGGATGCCCGCCTCCATGGAGGAAGTGGAAGAGGAGATTAAGGAACGGGACTTTCGGGATACCCACCGTAAGACGGCTCCGCTTAAACAGGCCCCTGACGCGCTGTATCTGGATACCTCCGATCTAAGTATCGAGGAAGTCACGCAAAAGATCCTTGCGCTGGTGAATACGCGGCGGGAAACGATCAGCTGTTAAAAAGTTTTCCCCATTTGGAGGAGACATGGAAGTAGTGGTAGCAAAGACCGCAGGGTTTTGCTTTGGGGTGCGCCGGGCGGTCGAACAGGTGTATGAACAGGTCGAGCGCGGGGAGAAACCGATCTATACCTACGGCCCGATCATCCACAACGAGGAAGTGGTGCGGGACTTAGAGCAGAAAGGGGTGCACGTGCTGGAAGACGAGGAGGACCTGAAGCGGGTAACCGACGGCACGGTGATCATCCGCTCTCATGGGGTTCCTAGAAGGATCTATGACCAGATCGAGCGGCAGGGTTTAAAGCTCGTCGACGCCACCTGCCCCTTTGTCAAGAAGATCCACACCATCGTAAGTGAAAAAAGCGCGGAGGGCGCGGAGATCGTGATCATCGGCAGCGCCTCTCACCCGGAGGTGGAAGGCATCAAAGGCTGGGCCAACGGGGAGGTCACGGTCGTGGAAACCGAGGAAGAAGCGGCCAATTTTCGACCTCTGACGGGCAAACCTCTGTGCATCGTCAGCCAGACAACATTTAATTACAAGAAATTTGATAAACTGGTTGAAATTCTTTTGAAAATGCGCTATGATACAAATGCAGTTCTGAATACCATCTGCAACGCAACCGAGGAGCGGCAGACAGAAGCCAGAGCGATCGCAAGGGAGTCAGACGCGATGATCGTGATTGGCGGCAAACACAGTTCCAATACGCAGAAACTGTTCGAGATCTGCAAAAGGGAATGTGTCAATACTTACTATATACAGACGCTTAATGACTTAGATCTTTGGCGATTGCCATCCAGCGGACGGGTAGGTATTACGGCAGGGGCTTCCACCCCAAATAATTTGATTGAGGAGGTATCAAAACAATGTCAGAGTTAAGTTTTGATCAGATGCTGGAGGAATCGTTTAAGACCATTCATAACGGTGAAGTGGTCGAGGGGACCGTCATCGATGTGAAAGAGGACGAGATCATCTTAAACATCGGCTGCAAGGCTGACGGCATTATCACCAAGAACGAATACACGAATGATTCGAACGCGGATCTGCGTGAGCTGGTGCATGTGAATGACACCATGGAAGCGAAGGTTCTGAAGGTGAATGACGGCGAGGGCCAGATCCTTCTGACCTACAAGCGTCTGGTCGCGGAGAGAGGGAATAAGCGCCTGGAAGAGGCGTTTGAGACGCAGGAAGTGCTCAAGGCACCGGTTGTGCAGGTGCTTGGCGGAGGACTGAGCGTTCTCGTAGAGGGGACCAGGGTGTTCATCCCGGCCAGCCTCGTTTCTGACACCTATGAGAAGAATCTGGAGAAATACGCCGGACAGGAAATCGAATTCGTCATCACCGAGTTCAATCCGAGAAGGAGAAGAATCATCGGCGACCGCAAGCAGCTTCTGGTGGCAAGAAAGGCCGAACTGCAGAAGGCTCTGTTTGAGCGGATCTCGGTGGGCGATACGGTAGAAGGCGTTGTGAAGAATGTAACCGATTTCGGTGCTTTCATCGACCTGGGCGGTGCGGACGGACTGCTGCACATCTCCGAGATGTCCTGGGGACATGTGGAGAACCCGAAGAAGGTCTTCAAAGTTGGCGAAAAGGTAACGGTCCTGATCAAGGACATCAACGGCGAGAAGATCGCGCTCAGCATGAAGTTCCCGGACAAGAACCCGTGGCTGAATGCCTCCGAGAAGTTTGCCGCAGGCTCCGTCGTAACCGGACGGGTTGCCCGTATGACGGACTTTGGGGCCTTTGTGGAACTGGAGCCGGGCGTGGACGCGCTGCTTCATGTATCCCAGATCTCCCATGAGCATGTGGACAAGCCTTCGGATGTGCTGAAAGTCGGACAGGAAGTCACCGCGAAGATCGTGGACTTCAACGGAACGGACCGCAAGATCAGCCTGAGCATGAAGGCGCTTGAGACTCCGGCATCCAGAAGAGCGGCGGCAGCGGCAAGAGCCGCGGCGGCAGCAGCGGCTGCGGAACCCGCACCGGCACCGGCGGAACCGGAACCCGAGCCAGCTCCTGTTGAGGAAGCTCCAGCTGAAGAAGCGGCACCGGCTGAAGAAGCACCGGCGGAAGAGCCCGCGGTGGAAGCTGCGGAAGCACCCGCAGAAGAGCCTGCGGAAGCGCCAGCCGAAGAAACTCCCGCTGAAGAAGCACCGGCAGCCGCGGAGGAAGCTCCTCAGGAGTAAGCTCCCCATCGGAAGGATAAGTCCTTTTGCAAAGACGCTCTTACGTGCTCCGGCAGTTTCAGCGGCGGACATTTTTCCGGATCCAGCTAAGGCAGCGATCGTCTGATCGGTATTCTGCTTTCGCCGGGGATGAAAGAAGCAGTGAGGGCATGTTTAATAAGGAAGAAACTCAAACAGGGCGGTGGAAACCGCCCTGTTTTCTGTTTTTTGTTTTTCTGTTTTTCTGCCTTTTTGTTTGTTTTTATGATCATTTTTTATGCTTATGTTCTTATGTATGTCCTCTGGTTTTTGATTGCAGCCGTGGTTTTGAGGGATGCTGTCTTTAACGTAAACCCTCCTACTATCAAACATATGTTTGCTTTCGAGGAAAGCTGTTAAGCCTCTCATCATAGACAGTACGAAAGGCTCCTGTTTTTTCTTCATCCGCATGATGCCCGCACAGCCGCAAGCAAAACCTGACAGTAGGCACACAAGTTCGAAGGATTATCAGGATCCTCCTCCTTCCAGAGAAAGTACCGCAAAGGATCATTGTACTCTTTCCGGTATACCGGAGTGAAGTCTTCAAAAGGCTGAGGCAGAAATACACCCTCCTGTTTTACATAGCAGTTGGCGGCCTTTGCCGGTTCCCGGTAGGCTTTATCGACGTAGACGGCGACGCTTTTGTGGATGGCGGTATCTTCCTGCGGCAGGTAATAGTAGTTCCGGTAATCCGGGAAGAAGTAGCGTAAGGTACCGTTAAAGAAGGGAACCGTGAAGGTCCCCTGATCACCTGACAGCGAAAGTTTCCCCCAGGGATACTCCGCTTCAAAAGATCTGGGAACCGGGGGCCGAAGCGCAAAGGTAAGCTGCAAAAACCGCTCCTCATTCTGCGTGATCAGCTTCCCTTCGCAGTGGAAATCCTCCCTTGGGCTTTCGAGCTTGTTCTGTGGCTCAGTGCCCTTTTCATCAGGCAAAACAGGCCCAATCCTCTCATTCATCTGAGGCTGCAGAAAATGTAAAAATCCGTAAAGACCGGTCAGCGTGAACATGCCGCTTACGTCCTCCCGGTTATGCAGCAAAAGCAGTCTCTTGTCCTCCTCGGAACCGGTTTTTAGGAAATCGCGGTAGACCGGGATCAACCTGCCTCCATCGTAAACATCGCTGCGGTGAAGGCCCAGATACACCTCCAAAGCTTTCTGGTTCATCTCCTTTAAGTGAAGGAAGGATTTCAGCGGACGAAACTCCTGGTAGAGATCCACGGATTGCCGCCCCGTGAAAGGAGAGGGGATCTGGTACTGTGTGTATTTCTGTTCCAGATAGGGGATGTCAAAGCGGTTCCCGTTAAAGTGCACGACCGTAGAATAAGCTTCCAGAAACTTAGCGAAAGCCCGCAATAGATCCGCTTCCTCCCAAAGCTTTTCGCAAAGCCACTGCACAATGCTCCACTGCCCGTCGGATTCGTCATAAACGGCTGCCCCGATCAGATAGAGGTGGGAAGTGGAAGCGGAAAAGCCGGTGGTCTCGATATCAAAAAAGCAGCAGTCCCCGCTAAGAAGTCCCCGGGAGGACAAATATTCGTCGGAAGCGGTAAGAGGATGGCGGTCGATGATCATGGCAGGCTCCTTTCGGGGTGTATAAGTTTACGTTTCTTCGGTTTTGTCTCGTTTCTTCCGGTTCTTCCGGTGTCAGGGATCTTGCGGTCCTTTGCCGGTCTCTTTTTTTCGTCTCTTCGTTAGTGTATCACAGTGAAAAAGAAATTGCACTCGGAAAAAATCCGTGATAAGATGGTACGAGTGTGAATTCGACGGGCCTTCCTGGAAACTGCGGAAAAAAGCTTTTGTGAAAGGGCAGCACCTTAAGAACGCGGGAAGCTAAAGGCTCGGTCCATTCTCAAAAAACCAACGGAACAAAAGCAGGAGGAGAATCATGGAAAAACCAGTTTTAGTAATCATGGCGGCGGGCATGGGAAGCCGCTACGGAGGGTTGAAGCAGATCGATCCCATCGACGAACAGGGACACATCATTATCGATTTTTCCCTGTATGATGCCCGCAAAGCCGGATTTGAAAAAGTGGTTTTCATTATAAAGAAGGAAAATGAGGAAGTCTTTAAGGAGTGTATCGGCGACCGTATCGCCAAATATATGGATGTCACCTATGTCTTTCAGGAGCTTACCAACCTCCCGGAAGGGTTTTCCGTCCCCGAAGGAAGGGAGAAACCCTGGGGAACCGGCCATGCCGTGCTCTCCTGTCTGGACAGGATCCACGGGCCGTTCGCGGTGATCAATGCCGACGATTACTACGGGGCCTCAGCTTTTCAGCTGATCTTCGATTTTTTGACCACCCATGAGGACGGCGAAAAGTACGCTTACGCGATGGTCGGCTATGTGCTGAAAAACACCCTCACGGAAAACGGACATGTGGCAAGGGGAGTATGCCAGGTGGATGAAAACGGCTTTCTGACCGATATCCATGAGCGCACCCATATCATCAGAACAAAGGACGGGGCAGCCTACACGGAAGATGAGGGGGCCACCTGGGTGGACTTAAACGCGGACAGCCTGGTTTCCTTAAATATGTGGGGCTTTACGGAAAGCCTGCTAAACGGTCTTTCGGAAAAGTTCCCGGAATTTCTCCGGAAGAACCTGCCGGTCAATCCGCTTAAATGCGAGTATTTCCTGCCGTTTGTCGTGGATGAGCTCCTCACGGAGGGCAGAGCCAGCGTACAGGTACTGCGCACCGAGGACCGCTGGTACGGAGTGACCTACCAGGAGGATAAACAGACGGTGGTGGAAGCGCTGCGGTCGCTTAAAAATGCCGGTGTCTATCCGAAAAATTTGTGGTGAAAAATACTGGACGAATCCGGCAATCTGTGAGAAAATGTCTTTAACAGTGCAAAGCAGAAATCCTCCCGCACGTAAATGGGAGGATGACGTGCCTATTTCCAGTAGTTTTTGCAGAGGCGGGCGGAGAAAAATCGGTATCCCCCTCTGAAAGAGAAAGGAACGCTTATGCGCAGCCGTACTCCGTGAAATTATCGAGCGCAGGCAGGAACCACGTTATCAATTTTGGAAAGGAGTCTAAGAATGATCTATTCACGAGAAGTAGAAGAAATGTGCCCGGTGGCACAGGGAGTACATCATGGTGCCGCTCCGATACCGGAAGAGGCAAAATGGGTGCAGGCGAAGGAAGTCAAGGACATTTCCGGCTTCACACACGGTGTAGGCTGGTGTGCCCCGGAGCAGGGTGCCTGCAAACTTTCCATGAACGTAAAAGACGGAATTATCCAGGAATGCCTGATTGAGACGATCGGATGCTCCGGCATGACTCATTCTGCGGCCATGGCAGCCGAGATCCTTCCCGGCCTCACGGTTCTGGAAGCGCTGAACACGGACCTTGTCTGTGACGCGATCAACACGGCCATGATAGATCTGTTCCTGCAGATCGTTTACGGGCGTTCTCAGTCCGCGTTCTCCGAGGATGGGCTGGCGGTAGGCGCAGGTCTGGAAGATCTGGGCAAGGGCTTACGCTCCCAGGTCGGAACCATGTACGGCACACTGAAGAAAGGCCCCCGTTACCTGGAAATGGCCGAAGGCTATGTGACCGGGATCGCTCTGGATGAGGACGACCAGATCATTGGCTATCAGTACGTATCCCTTGGAAAGATGACCGACTTCATCAAGAAGGGTGACGATCCCAACACTGCCTGGGAGAAAGCCAAAGGCCAGTATGGCCGCGTAGCGGATGCTGTCAAGATCATTGATCCGAGAAAAGAATAATTGGAGGAGGTAACGGTAATGGCATTATTTGAATCCTATGAAAGACGTATTGACAAGATCAATGCTGTCTTAAACAGCTATGGTATTTCTTCCATCGAGGAAGCGGAGAAAATCACGAAAGATGCCGGTTTAAACGTCTATGATCAGGTGAGAAGCATCCAGCCGATCTGCTTCGAGAATGCATGCTGGGCTTACACGGTAGGCGCGGCGATCGCCATCAAGAAGAACTGCCGCAGGGCCGCGGACGCGGCTGCCGCTATCGGCGAAGGCCTGCAGGCGTTCTGTATCCCGGGTTCCGTGGCGGATACCCGTAAGGTTGGCTTAGGCCATGGCAACCTTGGCAAGATGCTGCTGGAAGAGGACACCGACTGCTTCTGCTTCCTGGCCGGCCATGAATCCTTCGCGGCTGCGGAAGGCGCGATCGGTATCGCTGAGAAAGCGAACAGAGTCCGCAAGAAACCCCTCCGTGTCATCTTAAACGGTCTCGGCAAGGATGCGGCGCAGATCATCTCCCGTATCAACGGCTTCACGTTTGTGGAGACGGAATATGATCCCTACACCAATGAGGTGAAAGAGATCTCCCGGAAGTCCTATTCGACCGGCGTTCGCGCGAAGGTGAACTGCTACGGCGCGAACAGCGTTCCCGAGGGTGTGGCCATCATGTGGAAAGAGGGCGTGGACGTCTCCATCACCGGCAACTCCACGAACCCGACCAGGTTCCAGCATCCGGTAGCCGGCACCTATAAGAAGGAATGCAACGAGAAGGGCAAGAAGTACTTCTCCGTGGCCTCCGGCGGCGGCACGGGACGCACGCTTCATCCCGACAACATGGCAGCCGGTCCGGCTTCCTATGGTATGACCGATACGCTTGGCCGTATGCACTCCGATGCCCAGTTCGCGGGTTCGTCCTCCGTGCCGGCGCACGTGGAGATGATGGGCCTCATCGGCGCGGGCAACAACCCGATGGTCGGTATGACCGTTGCTGTTGCCGTTTCCGTACAGGAAGCAGCCGACGCGGGAAAGTTCTGATCTGACAAATATTGCACATAGAGAGTGCCGCGGCCTTTCGGTCGCGGCACCTTTTTTCTGTCAGAAAAAACGACAGGGAATCCGATCCCTGGAATTGAAAGATCCCGGAAAATCAGCATAGGTTCCCGGAAACCTAGATTACTGCTTTACAGGATGAGGGAGGGAAAAATCGTGTCTATTGAGTCTATCAATGAATACCAGAGGATGGCGCTTAAAACGGCAAATCCGGAGCTTCTGTTTGACGAAGAAAAAGGGCTTTGCGACGTAGCACTGGGACTTTGCGGAGAATCCGGAGAAATCGCTGACCTGATCAAAAAGCACCTGTACCAGGGCCATGAACTGGATAAGGAGCACCTGAAGAGAGAACTTGGCGATGTCGCCTGGTATGTGGCTCTTGGAGCCTGCCTCCTTGGAACTACACTGGAGGATCTGCTCACGATGAACATCGTGAAGCTTCATGAGCGGTATCCGAATGGATTCGATCCGAAGCGCAGCCAAAACAGGGACAAAGAGGATAGGTAGAAGGATTCATCTTAAAAAGGATATTTTCATTCCGCCCTTTTCATGCTATACTAGCTCCAGAAACGCCGGATGTGTCAGGAAAATGGCAGTGCCGGGTGCGCTGCGCCTGATTCGAATCCGGGAGATACGCGGCAGCTAACTTTTGGAAAATAGATTCAGAATGGAGGGAACACCGATGGAAAATGATATGAACGGCCTTGAGATCACACCATGTGAAGACAGTGACTTTCAGCAGGACAAGTACACCAAGTTGAAGTTAAATTCCTCTCAGAAGACGCAGATGTTCGGCCTTCTGCAGCAGCTTCCTTCTATACTTGGCGCAGATACACAGGCAGATGCGTTTGAATTTAAAAAACCTGCGGATATGAGCCTTGCTAATGTACTGCAAAATTTGATAAACGTCGGTGCCGGCGTTCTCTCCGAGAACGGCACGGGACCGCTGGCGGCTATTGTTTCCAATGGAGCTCAGATGGCTATGATGAACGCTTTCTCCATCATGAGCGTGGCTTCTGCGCAATACTATCTTTCGGAAATCAACAATAACCTGACAGCGATCAGCCAGAAAGCCGACAAAATCTTAGAGTTCCTGTATGGGGATAAAAAAGCGGAGCTTACGTCTGAAGTTCGGTTTGTAGACTTTGCCTTTAAGAACTATGCAACCATTATGAGCAATGATGCGCAGAGATTCGCTACTCTCACGAACGTCCAGGAAGCCAGGAAAGTTGCCATGAAGGATATGGAGTTCTATATTTCTGACCTGGAATCTCTGGCGAAAACCAAGGACATTTCCAACCTGGATTCCTTCGTAAACGACGTGTTTAAGATTAAGGACTGCCTGCAGCTGGCCATTCAGCTGTACTGCATGAGCAATATCCTTGAGGTCTGTTACTCGCAGAATACCGATTCTTCCTACTTAAAGTATGTCGAGAATGATATTTTCTCGTACATCGACAAATGCGAGAAGAGGATGCTCTCTGATTTCTCTGCTGTACAGATGAGAGTAAGCAATTATAAAGGCGGACCGTTAAAGAAGGTTGACAAGACAGATTACGAAAAACAGATCAGCCAGTTTGTGGATCTGCTGGGAAGCGGAGAGGAACTGATCAAGAGGAAACCCTTAAAATCCATTCTTCGCTCTTACGAGAAAGATGCCACTTATTACCTGAACAAGGCTGGCGAACTGTTCCTGAAAACTGCCTGATGGGTAAGCTTTTCTTTAAGAGCTGGGACGCGTAAGTATCCTTGTTTCTGACATCAGGAAAATTTTTTCCTTTTGCGTATCCGTATCTGCAGGGAACCTTAGAAACTGATTCAGGAGACAAACGCATAGACTAATGATTTCAGGACAATAACCGAAATCTGTTCCGGATTGGAAACAACGGCAGGAAGCAATAAACTTTCATTTATAAATCCAATGTGTCCATATTTTCTCTCATTCTTACATTGTATCTTTAAGGGGGTAAGGAAATGAAAAAATGGAAGAAAATACTCATGGTGTTCCTGATGACTCTGCTGTTTGCGGGCACACTCACCGTGTCGTCCCAGGCAGCCGCGAAACTCTCTGCCACAAAGATCTATTTGATCAAAGGGCAGAAGAAAACGCTGAAGGTGCGCGGAACGACCAAGAAAGTGAAATGGGTTACCCGCCATAAGAGTATTGCCACGGTAAGCAGCAAAGGTGTCGTAACGGCTAAAAAAGTCGGGACAACGGTTGTTGCGGCAAAAGTGGGCGGCAAGAAATTAAGGTGCACTGTCGTGGTGCAGAATCCAAAAATCAGCAACACTTCTCTGCAGCTTAAGGTGAAGGGGAGAGCGCGTCTTAAGATGCTGAACTGCTCCCAGAACGTGACGTGGACCTCCTCCGACACTTCTGTGGCATCAGTTTCAAAGGATTCAATCAATTCCTGCTATGTCACAGGCAAGAAAGCGGGACGTGCTGTTATTACTGGCACCGTTGGCGGAAAAAATTTTACCTGCACACTGACGGTGATCGATTACATCACTGTTTCAAGCGGCTCCGTAACACTGAATATCGGAGCGACAACGGAGATTGACGTGGATACTTCTTTAAGCACGTTATGGGCAAAATCGATGAACCAAAACATCGTAGAGGCATCCATGAAAGATCCTCCCAACAGTGGTCATTCCGCCACGGTCATCCTGCGGGCAAAAAGCTCTGGAACCACGACGATACAGATCAACAACAGTCAGACAAATCCGACTTTAACGAAAAGCATCCAGGTGACGGTCACCAGCCAGAGTGCGGATCCTTCTTCCGGAAGGCAGCGCCTGAAAGAATATATCCTGGCCCATGGCAAGGTAAACACAAACGGGAACCGTTTTCTCCGCGCTGAGCAGACTACCGCTTCCGCCTCTTTTGTTTATGGAGTTGTCTATGATCCTGTAAGACATGTATTCCAGTTTATTATGACATCGAACTACGATACGGGGGCCAATGGAACGGTCGAAATGCTTGTTCCGGAAAGCTCCTCCGGCCTTCTCACCGTCAAATATGTGGTAGTATTGTCAAGCAACCGGTATTCAGCAACAACGACACTCAATCCCACAACCTATACAGGAAACACGAATGTTCAGTTTAGGATGGCAAACGCGAACAATTACCCGGTGGAACTCGTTGAATCGGTAGTAAACCTCGCCAACGCGGAACTTAAGATCGCGTTCAAGGGCTGGGCAAACAGCATCCTGAAAGCACAGGCGAATATACCCATCTACGAGATCGGGTTCTACGCTTACCGGTAAGAAGCAGGTAAGCGAGGGTGGTATGGAATATTCCATACCCGTGAAACACCGCTTGGAAGCAAAAAATGATGAAACGTCCTCAGGTTTTACACCTGGGGACGTTTTTAATGCCTCATATCGAATATCATTTCTTCCCATCTGATGAGGCTTAAACTTATTCCATCATCTCTTGGTTTCTGTCACAAATTCCGTTTCCGTCTGACTGTCTTACTGCTTAAGGACTCATTGGCCTGCTTCATCATTTCCGGGTTTTCCAGAGCCCGCCTTGCCATCTCTAAGGAATCGGGATCGCTGACAACCCGGGCTAAGTTGGAATATTCCATCAGTTCGTCAATATCCGCCACGCTGCTGAAGTTTAACCGGATCTTTTCCCAGAGTTCCTCATCGACCTCTTTGGAGAGGCAGATCGAAAAGTTCCATGACACGGGAAAGCCAGGTCTGTTTTTGGGTATCGTCCAGAAGCCTGCGTTTGAAGATCTCCTGCCCTTTATTCACCAGATAGCGCAGGATTGGATCGTCGATGTGCTCCGGCTTGATCGCCCTGTTTTCAACCATAGTCGTCAGAATCTGGAACGCTTCGAAATAGGTATTCTGACGGCAGAAGATGCTCTTTTCCTTATGATCCGACATGATCCAGTCAGTGGATGTGCCTAATGTATCGGCAAGGATCTTGATGTATTCCGGACCGGGCATTGTGCCGTCCTCCAGATTCAGCCATTTGCTGATGCTGGAGTGCGAAATATGACAGGCATCCGCAGCTTTTTTGCGGTCTCCTTTCCTGACAAGCAGTTCGTTTAAATTGTTGCAGATGGTTCTGCGCAGCTCCTCCTGATAAGACTGTTTTTCAACTCTCATACTCTATCCTCCCAATGTTGTACAGACAGCGGAAACAGGATTTCCCCTGACGGGAAGTTGTTCTCTTAAAGCGGCGCTAATGAGTAGTTAAATTCGATAAGGTCAATACAGGCGATCGGGGCTGACAGTCCCGAGAATAAGCCCAACCGCGGCCTGCCGCATAGCCTCTTCCGGCATCCCTTCTATGATCCGAGAGGATGTCGTCATACCTGTTCCTTAAACACCCACGACTGTTGCTTTGATTGTAGGCTTTTGCTGGAAAATTTGCAAGATCCATTTACGATCCTCGTAAAAAAAGTTCTTGGAAGCGGTACCGTTCAGGTGTTCTTTTTAAGGAGAAAATCCCGCGCTCCGGGAGGCGGACGGCGAAAAAAGGCGTCTTCTGGTGCGGAAAATGTCGTCTTAAGCTGCCTGGCCTTTGCAAACGCGGGAGCCGTTCGCTGCCAATGTATATGTATTGCGGCGCAGGTTGCGGCAGGTAAGGCAGTTCATCTGCCAAAACCCATGTCGGAATCCGTCAGTCTGCCAGATTTTGAGGAAATTTTTTCATCAGCCTGCATAAAAACTCTTTTCCTTTTCCGGAATCTATGCTACAATTTCCCTATAAATTTAGAACCTAGGGGGATCTATTATGGCAAAAGAAATGATAGCAATGCTTCTTGCCGGCGGCCAGGGTTCGCGATTGTATGCCCTGACACAAAAGCTGGCCAAACCAGCGGTTCCCTTTGGCGGAAAGTACCGCATCATCGACTTTCCGCTCTCGAACTGCGTCAACTCAGGAATCGATACGGTTGGTATTCTGACTCAGTATCAGCCGCTGGTACTCAATGAGTACATCGGAAACGGGCAGCCGTGGGATCTGGACCGGCTTCACGGCGGTGTCCATGTGCTCCCGCCTTATCAGAAGGCGGCGGGTTCCGACTGGTACAAGGGTACTGCGAACGCGATCTACCAGAACATCTCCTTTATTGAGCGCTATGATCCGCAGTATGTGATCATCCTCTCCGGTGACCAGATCTGCAAGCAGGATTACAGTGATTTCCTGCGTTTCCACAAGGAGAAGAACGCCGAATTCAGCGTGGCGGTCAGGGAAGTGCCCTGGGAAGAGGCGCCCCGTTTCGGACTGATGGTAGCCGATCCGGACGACCGGATCACAGAATTCCAGGAGAAGCCGAAGAATCCGAAGTCCAACCTGGCCTCCATGGGGATCTACATCTTCAACTGGGATGTTCTGCGCAAGTACCTGATCGAGGATGAGGCAGATCCGACCTCGGAGAATGACTTCGGCAACAACATCATTCCCAACCTGTTAAGAGACGGGCGCAGAATGTACGCTTACCACTTCAACGGGTACTGGAAGGATGTGGGAACCATCACATCTTTGTGGGAAGCGAACATGGAAGTGCTGGATCCGATTCACAGTGGCATCAACGTCTTTGACGATGACTGGAAGATCTACAGCCGCAACAGCGGGATGCCCGGTCACAAGATCAACGCCGGAGCGGTTGTCGACAACGCGATGATCACGGATGGCTGCCGGATCAACGGAACCGTAAAGCATTCGATCCTCTTCGCCGGTGTGCAGGTGGCAGAAGGAGCGGTCGTGGAAGACGCCGTGGTAATGGGCGGTACCTTAATCAAGGCGGGTGCTCATGTAAGCCACTGTATCATCGCTGAAAACGTGGTAATCGGCGAGAACGCCGTCGTAGGAGCGATGCCGACAGAAAAGGCGGACGGTACGGCAACGAAAGTCGCCACGATCGGCCCGGGTGTCTTTGTCGGTGATGGAGCAAAGATTGGTCCGGACGCGATGGTAAACGAAAATGTAAAGGATGGTGAAGAAGTATGATTAATTCTGGTGCAAGCGCTCTGGGAATCATTTTCCCGAACAGTTATGACGAACTGGTTCCCGAACTGGTCAATGTTCGCCTGATGGCATCCATTCCTTTTGCCAGCCGTTACCGCATGATCGATTTTATTCTCTCCAGCATGGCGAACTGCGGCATTGACAACATCTCTGTCATCGCCCGCAACAATTACCATTCTCTGATGGACCATCTGGGATCCGGCCGGGAATGGGATCTGGTGCGCAAAAACGGAGGTCTCAACATCTTCCCGCCCTTCGCGGAGAAGTCCGGCAAACAGTACCGGGGCCGCATCGAAGCGCTGGCCGTGATTCTGGATTTCCTGCGTTCTCAGAAAGAGAAATACGTGGTGATGGCGGACACGAACATCGCGGTCAATTTCAACTTCAACGCGCTGATCGCTGCCCATGAGGCCAGCGGAGCGGATGTGACCATCGCCTACAAGGTAGAAGAGCTGCCGGAGGGCGTCTTCAAGACGGAAGCGAATGACAAGGGCTTCTACTATACGCTGGATCTGAATGAGGATGGACGTGTCACGGAGCTCAACATCAATGACCGCAAACACGGTCCTGTGAATTTCGCCATGAATATTTTCGTGGTGGAGAGAAAGCTCCTGATCGACATGATCAATATCGCTTCTGTGCGCGGACTGGTTTATTTTGAGCGGGATCTGCTGGCTCCCCGCCTGGACAGCCTGAAAGTCTACGGATATGAGTACAATGGCTATACCGCCAGAGTCAGCGATATCAAGAGCTATTTCGACGAGAACATGAAGCTTCTGGATGACGAAAATCTGGACGCTCTGTTCCAGCCTTCGCCGATCTACACGAAGGTGCGTGACGACAACCCGACCGTTTATTTAAGCGGTGCCAGCGTGAAGAACGTGATGGTGGCAGACGGCTGCGTAATCGCCGGTGAAGTGGAAAACAGCATCCTCTTCCGCGGTGTGCGGGTGCGCGAGGGCGCCAAAGTGAAAAACTGCATCCTGATGCAGGATACGGTCATCGAAGAGGGTGCCTCGGTAGAGTATCTGATCACAGACAAAAATGTAACCATTTCCAAAGGAAAGGAAATGAAGGGTACGGATACCTATCCGGGATATGTGGCGAAAGGACACAAAGTCTGAGAAGGAAAAGCCTCCGAAAGGTATGCCCAGATAAACGGTTTTAAGAAACAGCCTCCCTGCTGAAACGGGGGGCTGTTTTCGATTCGTCTGCCCGACGCCGCGTAAATTTCGATAACAATAGTGTAAGCCTATGTTGTTTCCAACGGAATGCAATGAAAGGCCTTGTATCTGTTAAGTTATTAAAACTGTCTTATGTCAGTTGGGTTGCGCGGATCAAATTTTTAAAATCAGTACTTGATTTTCCCGTTTTCTGTGTTATAATAATTGGGCATGGGGCATTAGCGCAGATGGGAGCGCGCGACATTCGCATTGTCGAGGCCACGGGTTCGAGTCCCGTATGCTCCAGGTGGAAGCCTGTGCATCGGTGGAAAGCCGAAGGCACGGGCTTTTTTATGCCCTTTGGAGGGCTTGATGCCAGTCCATCAAACTTCCCCCTCTAAGAATTCCAGCCGTTTCCCCTACATGGCGCATCAAGTCCACTCCATTCCATGTCACCTTAACACAGCTGCCTGGTCATCAAAACCCCTTCCCAAGAAGAAAAACCGCAGCCGGTATCCTGAAAGGTCCTTCATTTTTCTCCGATCAGGACCTGATGCAACGGCGCAGGCATACGATCTAAAAATCAAGTCCCCGGGTACACAACGAGTCTGGAACCAAATGGGATAACAAAAGCGCAAGCTGCGTCCCGTACAAGTTCCTTACCAGCAGAAAGCGGGAAAAGGGCTTTGCGTGAGAAAAAGAGCCTGGAAACAGTCCCTAATGAGGAAAAGAGTGGGGAAGTCATTAGGACTGGACTATTAAGCCGTCTTCCTAAAGACTTCATGAGAGGTACTTAAAATTCCACATCAGAGTGCAGAAAGTGAAAAAAAGCCGATAAACCTGGGGAAATGGGCATTTAAGAAGAAAGAAGTCATAAGGCTTGCCCGGCATGGTAGAACAAAAGAGCGATTTTTTATCTGGGCAAAAGGATAAAAACTGCGGATACGAAACCCTGTGTCTTAGGCAGAGTCTTCGAGAGAGCATCGAAATTTAAGTGCACATCTGTTCTAATGCTGAGGGAACCCAACTTCCATCCAAAGCTCCCGGTTGTGTTCTCCCGTCACTTTGGCAGACTGACTCAATGATAAAGGAAGAAGAACAGAAGAGAAGCGTAAATCATGCCGCGATTCCCTATGGAGTGCTTTGCAAAGCGGCACTCGCTTTATCAAAAGGATGGGGTAAAATTCCCCGCTTCGATATGACAGATTGATTGTCAGATGCTGAACTTCCTATGGAAAACGGAGCCTTTCACACTGATGATAACGCGTAAAGTTAAAAGGAAGTCCGGAATGCTTAGGAAGGGCATAGAGCCACCCAAACAAGATCTGGAACAGAGCACGAGAAATCTTCAGGGGTATTTTCTGGAAGAACTATTGTATAGAGTAAGATAGAATGCTGATATATCTGTCCGCATATCAGAATGTACCTTGAACAGAGTTTGAATCTATCATGGCAAAATAGGAATATAAATTTTATTCAGTCCTGAAATTTGTTTTTCTATTGAAATTCATATTTGCATTAAATTTAAGGAAGAAGTTATTGAAAAATCTGGAATATCAAATTTTCAAAATCAATTCTGCTATTTATAGAAAGTCAATAAAATTTTCCATTCGCTCATTTTTTTCTGATTTTAAAAAATTTTCTTCATTTTCCTCTTGCTTTTTCCCTTGATACCTGCTATCATATGAGACAGAGGGGATGAGGAAGGAGAAAAGAGCAAAACCCAGGGTGATCACGTCTGCACCGATTCGGTCCATGGATGCGGTAATTCAGGATATGATTTTTTACTTCCCTGAAATGTGTCCCACGATGAGAGCCCTTCTGGTTTTCGTTCGTTTTACTGTCCATCCGCGTTTCCCAATCCTGTGTGAAATGTCCGTATTGCTGATTTACTTTGATCAAAGGCGAATGATGGCGGAGGCCCTCTTAAGTCTGCAGACGTCTGTGGGAATCTGGAAGATTAAAGGGGACCCGAATATATTTCTTTTAGCCGGTCCCGTATCCCTTCGGAGAAGGGTGAATATGCACACACAAATGCGGAATCATGGGCAGCTGGCAGCTGTTCCATGGGAAAATCACTGATAATACCTTTGATTTGCAGCTCCTTAAAGGGATCTGTTCTGAAAAAAAGGAGGAAACAGGAGATGTCAGAAAAGCTTTTGGTAACCCAGGCGCTGGATGAGAGGATCTGTTAATAAAGAAGGTCAACGATAAGATTGCCAGCGCCTCCTTCACGGACATTAAGAAGCGCAACGAGACAAACGTATATGACCGCAGAGTTCCGGAGGATACCTTCCGCAGGGAAGCGGAGAGTTCCTATCAGCAGATCCAGGATCTCATCGAACGGTTTCAGAAGATCGACGCGGCGATCGTTGGTTCCAACGCGGTGACCATGATCCATACCTCTTTTGGGGATTATACGGTTGCCGGGGCAATCTCCCTTCGAAGCAGAATGCGGGGATCCGGATCCTACGGAAATGATGCCGATTTTGAACGCACCCTGTTAAACAGGATGAAGAAGGAACTGGACAAGCATCTCCTCGATGCCGATACGAAGAATAAGCAGCTGGAGACAACCGCAGAAAATATGCGTCTGAGCATCCTTGGCAAGGATTCGAAGACGAAAGAGGACAAGCCGCTGGAGGTTGTCACGGCCTATGTGAAGGAAAATACCACCGAACTGATAGATCCTCTGGATGTGAAAAAGAAGATCAATGAGATCCAGGAGAAGAGAGATAAGCTTCTGTCTGAGCTGGACACCCAGATCAAGGTTTCCAACGCGACCACTTTTGTAGAATTTTAAGCCTGTCTGGCGGATAAGTGACCTTTCCTGGCTGGGGTTTCGAAAGATACTGCCTGGAAGGAACATTTTTCCGCTTCGTGTCTGATTGAAAGCTGCTCATTTGCAGTCCGCACAGGGAGAATCCATACCATGTTTTACAGTCACACAGATGTAATGCAGGAGATGAACCGCCAGTATGACTCAGGACGGTTCGTGTACTTCGTCATTTACGGAAGGGAGCGGGTAGGCAAAACAACCCTGATCAATGAGTTCTGCGAGGGAAAGCCAACGATCTATTTTCCCGCGCTGAGAGCCACTGCCCGTGAGAACCTGAAGGCACTGTCCGAAGCGGTCCAAAACTTTCAGGATCCGTTAGGTCCGGCCTTGCCTGCCTGGGAAGACTTTGGAGATGTGCTGGATGTGATCACACGGATGGCAGCGCAGGAGCGGTTTGTATTTGTCATCGACAATTTTCCCTATCTTTTAAAAGTGGAAGCAGCCATGTGCTCACGACTGCAGCACCTCATTGATCACAAGTGGAAGTACGGGAAACTCTTCCTGATCCTTTGCGGCTCCCCTGTGCGTTTCATGCAGTTTCAGGTTCTGGGGTACGACAGTCCGCTGTACGACAGGAATACATCCCAGGTCCAGGTAAAGGCTCTTTCCTACCGCGAGATGACCGCACTGCATCCCGGTCTTTCGGCTGCCGACCAGGCGCTGCTGTACGGCATCACAGGAGGGATTGCTCACTATATCAACAAACTTGAGATTGACACCGATCTGGATCAGGCGATCCAGGAAAACCTGCTTTGTACCACAAGCTACCTGTTTGATGAAGCGGAAAAACTCTTAAGGCAGGAGCTTCGGGATCTGGATACCTACAACACCATCTTAAAGGCAGCCGCGAAGGGCGCCTATCGTCTGAGAGAGATTGCGGCAAAGACCGGTCTCGAATCCAGTGTGTGCGCAAAGTACCTGAAAGTACTGCAAGACTTAGGTGTCATCAGAAAAGAAACCCCTGTGCCAACATTGTTCGGGAGGAAGGCCCGCTACGTGATTGACGACAATTTCCTCCGGTTCTGGTACAGATTCATTCCGGGGAACATGGCCGCGATCTGCAGGGGACAGATCCGGGAAACCTACGCCTACGCCGTTAAGCGGTTTTACCCGGAATACATGGACCTCGTTTTCAAAAACATGTGCCGGGAATATGTGCTGCGTTATGCTAAGGACCTGCCGTTTCGCCTGCGTGATGCAGGTCCGTGGTGGGGAAGGGATCCCGTCACACGAGAAGAAGTGCAGATCGATCTGGTTGGAATACCCTCAAAGGGAAGCGTTTACCTGATTGCCTCCTGCAGCTATCGGGATAAGAAAACGGAAAGTAAAGAGCTGGAACTGCTTCACAGAAACGCCCATGCGTTTAAACTGGACGGTCATTTCTTCTACTGCATGTTTTCCAGATGCGGTTTTAGCGAGGAGCTTCTGGAGCAGGAAAAACAGGGGAAGGTCAGACTTTTCACACTGGAGGATCTATACCGCTAAGCTCAGGAAATATCTGCAGGGCGATGGTTTGACAGGTATTTGTGAAAAAATCCCTCATCCCGCGAATCAGAATCGGCATTAAAGTACATATCGTATTCGTATCCGTAACTGAAAAAGAATGCCTGCGGCACGAAAACTCCAAACCCGGTTCCCCGGCAGCAGGGTTTGCTGCTTCAAAGATCGAATTATCTGAACTATATTCGATAAAAGTTTTCCAGATGGCTCAACGGCAGAGCACATGATAGAGGATTATGAGGTGAGAGTTCAATTCTCTCTTTGGAAAACCGCATGGAGGAAATCAACTGTTTTCGATTTTTGATTTTCCATAAACCGTAAATGTTGAACTGTTTTCTGCTTGAACTGTTAAGGATGAAGGGTGAACTTTTCTTTAGGCATAGAGATATGCTGAAACCCATGAGAAAGGTTTCGCGCTGAACCGGTTGACGGGGAGTTCTCCTCATGGCTGTGCCGCAGGCATTTTTTTCTGACCTCAAAAACGAGATAGGAGGAAGAGAGGATGTTCACTGAAAAAGATCTTCGGGATTTCCCGTACCCTGACTTTGACAACATTGCTGTTATGGACAGATATATGTTTTCCACCGTCATGCTGAACCCTTTGATCTGCATGAAAGTGCTGCGGCTTTTGCTGCCGCAGATTCAGATTGGATCAATCCAGTATATCCGCTTTCACAAAGACGACCCTGAAATTTTCCCTGATGACAGCTGCTACAAAAATCACGAAAAGTTTGACGCATCGCTGATTGAGTATTACTGCGAATCCGGCATCCAGCTGAAGGCTGTTTCCGGTGACGGAAAATCCGAGTACTACATCTGCCTGCAGCTTATCGGAGATAAGATCCTGTCAGATGATGGCAGGCTCTTTCCTGCCTGCGTCTCTCTTTTGCAGGACGAACAGGGCATGGAAAATTTCAGTCCCTGCTACATGCTCTATCTGTGCAAATCCGATCCATTCGGATGCGGGTTTTATCAGTACAGCTTCAGCGACCGTGCGCAGGAGGATCCGAACATTATACTAAACAGCGGAATCTACTATCGTTTCTTCAACATGAAAGGGCGCACCGGTGATATCTCACCGGCACTGAAGGATTTCTTATTATACATGGATCGCCCCAGTTCATACTCTATAAATGAGAGTGATCCTAAGCTGAATTAGAAAGCTGCAGGCAAAAAAACAGCAGCAAAACGTAAACACACAAGATCGTAAGAGACTGCCCGGGATGACTGACGCATATGCCCCTGGCAAATAATAAAGGGCTTTCCATACTTTCTGGTGTCATTTTCGATTCAGAATGAAACCTTCTGGTAAGCACAGTACATTCAAATTTTCTTGCTTTGCTGAAGATTTTCCTGCGGCTTGATCACCTCTGTCCTTTTGAAAAGGAGGGGCGCGTAATGGCGGATGTTTTTGATACCGCGCGGTATATCCTGGAGCGGTCTGGCCCCATGTCGACCATAAAACTCCAGAAGCTGTGCTATTATGCTCAGGCATGGTCTCTTGTCTGGGACGATTCTCCTCTTTTTGATGAGGACTTTGAGGCCTGGGCCAATGGTCCGATCTGCCCCGAACTTTTCTTCAAGACAAAGGGAACGTATAAGGTAAGCGCGGAAGATGAAACCGGCGGCGACGGTGACCTGTCGGATAATCAAAAAGATACGATTGACAGAGTCTTAGAGCAATTATGCCAGCCACAATGCCCAATGGCTCAGTCAGCTGACTCATCTGGAGGATCCCTGGAACCAGGCAAGAGACGGCCTGTCCGCTGGTGCGGAATGCTCCAATGTGATCACCAAAGAAAGCATGGCGATGTATTATGGCGGTCTCTACGCGAAAGCAGGAAGGAAACAGCAGGGAAATCCAAATGGAAGGATGTTGTCGAAAATGGCAGTCCCCGAACGTTTCCTCCTTTCCTGCTCAAAGTCCCCTCCGGATCTGCAAAACTGATCTTCATCCGGCAAAACCTTTCAGTCTGCCCAAAACCGAAGATTTCAGCAGGCGGGAAACAGTTGTCTTTCTGAAGCGGACAGATGGGTTTGCTGAAAGCAAATGTTTCCCGGACTCTCAGGTTTTCCTTACAGTCCGCTCATCCCGTGTCCGTTTCCTGGAGACATGAGAAAAGTCGGGCGGAACTTCTAAAAACACTTGAAAATTTCTCATAGATGCGTACACTATATAAAAGGGGCTGTCAAACCGCTAAAGGCGGTTTGAAAAATCGAAGGAGAAGAGAGGAAATCCTTTTTTCCGGGACAAACGGGGAACCTCTCCCCCCAACTGGAACGCATGATCTGGTGCGTACTCCTCTTTTCTCCAGATGCTCCCCTGCCTGAGGAACCCGCCATGAGTTTTCCCGCAGGCGGGAAGATTCCTTCGAGGAGAAAAAGGCTTGAGGGAAAAACAGTGCCCAGCCTTTTTCCTGCATAATAAAAGACTACAACGCAGAAGGAGATTTTCATGTTTCAGATACTTTCGGATGGCAGCTGTGACCTGACACCAGAGCAGCTACAAGGGGCAGGCATTGAGATCATCCCGTATTATATCTCACTGGACGGAGAGCATTATCTAAAGGAAGCGGTGGAACTGGATGTGCACGATTTCTTCGCGCACTGCGTGGAACACCCGGACATTTATCCGCAGACCTCCATGCCAAATGTGCAGGATTACGCGGATGTCTTTACAAAATATGCCAGCCGGGGAATCGATGTCCTTTGCTACTGCCTGACAGAGAAGTTTTCCGGTTCCTATTCCTGCGCGGTGAACGCGGCGGAGATGGTCGCTGAGGATTACCCGCAGAGAACGATCCGTGTCGTCAATTCGACGCTTGCCACCGGTCTGCAGGGGCTTTTGCTGCTGGAGCTTTCCCGTTACGCAAGGGAGGGGCATACCCTGGAGGAAACTTTTGAACGCGGGGAAGTCATCAAAAAGCACTCGGCGATCTATTTTACGATTGAGAATCTTTCCTATCTCGCTCATGGGGGACGCATCGGAAAACTGGCGGATCTGGCGATGAAGGGTATGGGGATTCGGCCCATCATCCGCTTCGGCAGCGGAGAACTGTTCCCCGTTGGCATGTGCATCGGACGCAGGCGTTCCTATTCGAGGGTAGTGGAAGTGATCCGCGGCGTGATCCAGGAACAGAAGCTGGACCTCGAGCACTACAGCTATGCCATGGGCTGGGGGTATGACAGGCAGGAGGCAGAACCCTTTTTTGAACAGGTTCGAGGCCTGTTTCAGGAGCGGTTTGGCCGTCTGCCGGATTTCGTCCCCATCCAGATCGGCGCCACCATCGGTGTCCATACCGGCCCGCGGCCTGTCGGATTCGGATATATTGAACGGGCTTAAAAAGCCACGCGGCAAGAATAAAGCGGCCTTCCGGCGAAAGAGGAGAGAAGCAGCCCGAAGGGAGTTCCCTCCCTCCGTGTTAATCTTTTCCCCTGTGTCTCAAACCCCAGAAAAAGAAAGGTCATTTCAAGATTTAGGCGTCATAAGGTGAGTAGGAAATTGTCGTGTGCTTCAAGACCTGCGCTCTTTCCCCGGGAGAATACCGCAGCCGCTGCCTTTCTTAAGCAGTCTTTGTCCCGCGTTTTTTCTCCCGGGAAGAAAGTTTCGCGGCAGGGAAACTTCCTGACATTTCAGGTATTGACGGGATCTAAAGTCGGCGGTATGCTTATCAAAAGACAGCCTGGGAGGAAGGAGAAAAACGATGAGTGAGAAAACGGAAAAGGATGAATACGAGGAAAAGCTTCACGGGATCATCGATGACGCCAAAATCCGCATAGATGAGATCCTGCAGGAGTATCAGGACTTTTACCAGAAAAAAACCGAAGAACGCGGTTTCTGTCCAACCATTGATGACTTTGAGGAAATCTATGTGAAGATGTACAGCGAAACGAAAGAGGTCTGGACGGATCTTACGAAAGAGGCCTATAAAGCTGCCCAGGAGAAAAAGGAAAAACTTCTCCAGGCAGAAGAGAAGGCAAAAGCAGAGGCGCAGTCGGAAGAGAAAACGGAAGAGGATGCGGAAGAGAAAAAGAAAGCGGAAGAGGAGAGGGACTGATCTTTTGGCAGTCTCTGCCTGACAAGAGTCGTCCACTATTTGGAAAGACATTAAGCGGATAAAAACGAGGGGACTTAAACGTCCCCCGTTTTTCTTTGTGTGTCTGTGCTTTTCTTCTGTGTGTTTGTGCTTTTCTTTTGCGTGTTCGCTTTCGCGCTCCGCAAATGTCAGCTCAGGCTCTCATACTCCTGATCGCTTACCGGTTCCAGCCACTCGTTGGAGCTTTCCGTTCCGGGAATCTCAAAGGCGATGTGGGAAAACCAGCTGTCCTTCGCGGCTCCGTGCCAATGTTTTACCCCTTCGGGAATCGCGATCACGCTGCCGGGAGTCATCTCTTTCGCCTCTTTTCCCCATTCCTGATACCAGCCTCTGCCGCCGACACAGATCAACATCTGTCCGCCGCCGCTTTTGGCATGGTGAATGTGCCAGTTGTTGCGGCAGCCCGGTTCAAAGGTGACATTAGACATGGGGAATTCCTGACCGGAAATCGGCGCTAAGTAGCTCTGTCCGACAAAGTAGGCCGCGTAAGACTCGTTTGGTGCCCCGATGGGGAAAAAGATGCTCTGCTGGTAAGTATCCTTATCCATCTGCGGTGAGGACTCCTCCGGCCATACTTCCTTTGCCAGGCGAAACGCCGCCCAGCCCTTCGGCCACCCCGCGTAGAAGGCCGTGTGCGTGATCACCGCAACCATCTCCTCTTTGGTCACCCCATGCGCCTTGGCATTCTGCAGATGATGCACCAGCGAGGAATCGGTAATCCCGGAGCTTACCAGCGCCACCACCGTGATGATGCAGCGCGTTTTTAAGTCGATCCCTCCGGAATTCCAGTTCTCCCCAAAGAGAATGTCATCGTTGTAATGAGCAAAATCCGGAGCGAAGTCTCCTAACTGCATTCTGCCCGCCGTCTGTGTAATCTTTTCCTTCATTGTACTTTCCTCCTGATCCTAAACCTTAAAGTAACTTATCTTCGAAGGAAGGCTGAATCGGCCGCGCTTTCTGCCTCCTCTTCGCGGGTGTACCGCTCCGCCCTCATATGCAGATCGTACTTTTCCCGCAGTCTGGCAACCTCCCGCATCATCGGTGAGGCATGGTGCGCATCCAGGGCCTCCTGAGAAAGCCAGCTGTCGATTAACAGCACCGTCTCCTCATCCTCCATCGGGAAGAAGTATTCGTATCTTAGATTTCCCTCCTCGGCGCGAATACGCGCGGCCACGCCGCTTTCCGTCATCTCCCGCGCGAACTTCCTTGCCGCGCCGTCCCTGCCAGTATAGTAAAGATTCATGGTAACTGCCATAAGTTTCCTCCTTCCCATGCGTTTCGCTTGTTACAGGATCTGGTTTTCCTCAAGCCACGCCGTGATCTCCTCCTCCAACGTATCCCCGCCGGAATAGTGGACGGAGAGAGGTTCTCCCAGGATGGCATCCGGAGCCAGTTTCGTGATGGCCGTCAGACTCTGACCGAAACGCCCTCCTCCGTGAGAGCAGAAGGGAATGATCGTTTTCCCGGAAAAATCATATGCTTCGAGGAAGGAGGCAATCGGCATGGGGATCGAGGCCCACCAGTTGGGGTAGCCTAAAAGGATGCGGTCATACTGGTCAAAATCCTCCACCTCACCTTTGATCTCCGGCCTGGCCTGCACGTTCTGGTCATGCTGCGCCTGCTCTAAAACCGTATTATAGTCCTCAGAGTAAGGTTTCGTAAGTTCAATCTCAAAAAGATCCGCTCCGGTCTGAGACTGGATCTTCTTCGCGATTCCTCTTGTGTTCCCTCCCCAGGAGAAGAAGGCGATCAGCACCTTCCCGGTATCTGTCTTCTTATCCTCTATTCCTGTCGTGGCAACACTCCCGAAACCGTTTACCGCGTTTCGCACCAGGCGCATACCCAGGTTAAAGCTTCCCTGATCCTCCGGCAAAGTGGCCCGGTAGGCGGAGCGCATGTTTTTAGCAAAATCGTTCCAGCCTCCTCCGCGGTATACACGCCGCGTCCCCGTTTCGGGACCTGTGGGATCCAAAGCGCTTTCCGTATCGTACGCTCCGTAGTAGTCCCACACCCATTCGCTGACGTTGCCGTGACAGTTAAAAAGCCCCCAGGCATTGGGAGAGAAGCTGTCCACGGCCACCGTCGTCTGGCGGTACTCCCCGGGTTTGGTGGATAAGTTCTCCTGCGAGAAGTAATTGTTCTCGATTTCGTACGGATAATGCCCGTAATAGTTAGATTCTTTCGGACTGATGGACGTTTCCGTGTTAAAGGGTGTCGTTGTCCCTGCCCGGCAGGCATACTCCCATTCCGCCTCGGTAGGCAGCCGGTATCCGTTTGACCCTCTGTCCCAGGTGACGGTCTGCCCTTCCAGGGTATAGGCGGGAGTAAGCCCTTCCCGCTTACTAAGAGCGTTGCAAAAAGAAACCGCCTCCAGCCAGGTGACATTCTCAACCGGCAGATCCTCTCCGGAAAAATTGGAAGGATTGACACCCGTCACGGCCTCGTATTCGCTTTGTTTCACCTCATAGGGACTCATGAAAAAGTCACTGACTGTTACCGTGTGCTGCGTCTCGTCCGCGGACCGCCACGGTTCATCCTCCGGGCTTCCCATGGAATAAGTTCCGCCTTTGATGAGCACAAAGCCATCCTCAGCCTCGCCGGTTTCTCCGAAAGCCTCTTCTTTCTCAGTCATCTGAGTTTCCTTACTGGGTTCTTCCTTCGTTATCAAAGGCTCTGTAAGATCCGCAGTGCTTTCTTCCGATACCTCTGCCGGATCAGACTGCCACGGTTCCTTCTTGGAGGGCAGCGTAAGTCCGGCCGCCACAAGGATAACAGCCGTGGCCGGAATGACAAAGGAGAGCACTTTTAAGACCTTCCCCAAGGCGTTCCCCTTCGCGGCTTTCCCGGAGGTACGCAAAAGCTCATTAAAGTAATAGGCCGCCGCGCCGAAGAGCACGATCATGGCGATCGTTTCCAGAAAATATAGCACAGGCGGCTTCGAATCGTCAAACAGAACAAAGTGCGCCTGCAAAAACAGGTAATCCGGGATTCGCTGAACAAAAAAGGCATAGAGCCCATAGAGAGAAAGCGCCGCAGCCACGAAGCGTAAGCCAAAAGTTCTTGCTTTACTTTTCCCGGAAACGTGAAAAAGCTTCCTTCCCATCTGCAAAAACAGGTTCATGTGCAGACCAACATGGGCCGAGAGCAGGATCAGTCCCCAGTGTGAGGCGAACAGGTGAAGCTTTCTGGCTGCAACCATCCCGCCTCGAATGGGAAGAAAGTCAAACACAAACCCGGACATGACAATGCCGCTTGCTCCCAGCGCCGCCATATCCAAAAAAAGCAGCAAATTTAAGATTACGGTAAAGGCCCGTGAGGGAGTGTAACGGCCTTTCAGCAGGTTTTTCCACCATCCCAAGTTTAATAGCTGGTGAAGCAAAAGCAGGATCAGCATACAGGTGCCCAGCCATTCGTGCATTTTTTGTCCGATCAGGATTTCCTGCATCTGGACAGGCAGCAGAAGAATCAGGCCAGCATCCACCGCATGTCTGAAGATCTGTTTCGCCTTCCCTTGCTGTTTCATCTTACTCCTCCCCGAGACTTAGGCCATTCGCCCATTCCATCACTTCCTCGGCGGACGCTTCCGAAGAAAACCGTTTGCCATCCAGCCAGTTCGCATCCGGGGCAGCGTCTTTTAAAGCCTCATCGCTGTTGCCAAACCCGCTGCTGGAAGAAGTGCAGAAAGCCGCGACTGTCTTGCCGGAAAAGTCATAACTCTCCATAAATGTACTCATGATTCGGGGCGCCTCTCCCCACCAGATCGGATACCCAAGCAGGACAACGTCATACTGCTCCATCTGTTCTTCCATATCCTCCGCGGAACCGGCGATCGCCGGGCGGCAGTCGGGATCATCCATTTCCAGGGAAGTCCGGCTGTTGGGATCCCCATAGTCCAGATCCTCCTCCGTGTAGATCTGCTCGGGAACGATCTGGTAAAGATCCGCATTCATTCCCTCCGAGAGCATCTGCGCGATCGCTTCCGTATGTCCTGTGGCGGAAAAGTAGGCGACGAGAATGCTGCTGCCGCCTGTTTCCGCATCCGATAATACTGCGGTCTCATCCGCGTTTTCCGCATTGGCTGTATCCTGCCCTCCCAGGCAGGCGAAAAGAACAAGTACCAGCGAAAACGCCGCGGTGATACGAAAGATCCGTTCCTTATGCATACGCTTTTCCTCCTTAAGTTCCATCTGTATCAGGTGCAAAAATTTCCTCCTTGATCGATTCCGCCCTTTCCCTTAAAGCCATCTTAGTATAAAGGAAAGAATCGTTCCCGCAGGTCCTTAAGTCCGGATTTCTTCAGGGAAAAGAAGGTTCATGGCGCCATCTTGGATGGGGAAATTTCCTACTGCATCCACCCTATCATAGCCGATTGCAGCCAACCGGGCAAATGCTTTCTTTGTATCACTCTTCCATGCCTGAAAGGCATACCCGAATCCGCCTTCGAGGCGTTCTGGACAATCCCCCAAAGCTATGCAGACACTCCGCAGCCTGAAAGGAAAGATCCCTTGCTCCGGCCTTTCCTCCAGTGTGGTAGGCATACTCGAAGACCTGCTTTCCCTTGTCAGAACGGGGACTTCTGTCCGCCGGTCAGCTGACTGATCGAAGCATCAGAGCAGCTGTACACATGAAACATAACAGTCCTGTAGGAGTCTATCTATCATCCGCTAGGGGAGCGGATGGTTCAGAAGATGCTGTATCGTGCTCTGTCTGCCTGATTCGCGATCATCCTCAATCACACTCGGGATGGAAAGTAAGATGTCTCCTGCCGCGGCGTTTCTCTCCGGCATTCTTACCCGAAGGATGCCCCTTTCAGGCGGCAAAGCTTTATCTTTGTTTCGCCCCGCTGTCCCTTCCTGCCCGTTTGCCTTATTCTGATTTACCTTAAAATATTGTAAATGAGAGAAATATATTGATTTTATCCACGAAATCCGCAGACTATAATAAGCCAAAAGCACGGGAACGACCTTGAAGAACGGACAAAACAGGTGTGCAAAGGAGCTTTACAGGTGAAAAAGTTCAGCCGGGACGCAAAGGGACGAAAAAGCAGCGTGAAAGTGGGTTGAATCGTAAGCCTGAGGCTTCAAAAAAGAGAACGGAAAAAGCAGTGAAACAAAGGAAGAGGAGAGGAGAAAAGAGTATGGCAAAGGTATCTCAAAGCGAAATTGACGGGGTAAATTACCGTCGGGCAAAACTGTGGCAGATCATTTTAGTATCCTGCAACGCGTTCAACGGCATGGGCGTCTACATGCTCATGAACCAGGCCAGCTACGCCGCGTCCGTCGGCTTTGGCATCACGACAACTATCATCGGTGTCATCCTGATGGGTACCAGGATCCTGGACGCAGTGACCGATCCGATGCTGGCGTTTCTGTATGACCGGTTTAACACCCCCTGGGGCAAAATCCGCCCGCTGCTTCTGTTGGGCTGGCTGATCCAGTCCATTGGCATCCTGGGCATGTTCCATTTCTTTTCCAGCAAGGGCTTTGGTGTCATCACCTTCGTCCTGCTCTATGTAGTCTACGTGATCGGCTACACGATCGTCAACATGACGGCGCAGACCTTCGGCGTTCTGCTCACCAACGACCCCAAACAGCGGCCGACTTTGAGCGTCTGGAATACCGCTTTCAACTACATCGTACCCATGGTGATGAGCATCGTTCTGGCAGCCGTGGTTCTGCCAAAGGCAGGCGGAGAGTATAACCAGACCTATTTAACCACCGCCTCCTGGCTGGTCGTCGGACTTTCCTTTGTGGGTGTGCTGCTTGCCTGCATCGGCATCAGCTCCGTCGACAAACCGGAATACTTCTCCAACATTGGCAAACACGAAAAACTCAAGATCAGGGACATCGTGGATGTGCTGGCACACAACAAACCGCTGCAAAGCTACATCGCGGCGCAGGCAAGCGACAAGATCGCCCAGGTGGTTTCCAGCCAGGCGATCATCACCACCATGCTGTACGGCATCATCATCGGAAACATGGGCTTAGGTTCCATCATCTCCGCTGTGGGCATGTTCCCCTCCATCATCTTCGCGATCATCGGAGCCCGCTACGCCGGGAAGCATGGAAACAAGAAGGGCATCGTCACCTGGACCACGATCTGCATCGGTGTGACCGCCGCCACCATTCTCTTCTTTGTGGTGCTTCGGGACAACACGCACTCGATCGCCCAGATGGGCAGCATCTCCATGATCCTGTACGTCATCCTGATCTTCCTTTCCAACGGAGCCAAGATGGCGGTCACCACCTCCGCCTCCGGTTTCATGGCGGATGTGATTGACTATGAGATGGACCGCAGCGGCAGATTTATCCCCGCCGTGGTATCCGGCGCTTACAGCCTGCTGGATAAGATCATCTCCTCCTTTGGCACTGTCATGGCCACGGGAGCGATCGCCCTCATCGGCTACACCAATTCGGTTCCGCAGCCGACTGATGAGCTGACTCCCGGTGTTTTCTGGATGACTTTGGTTTTGATGTACGTCCTGCCGATTATCGGCTGGGTGATTACCCTCATCGCCATGAAGCCCTGCAAGCTGGACAAAGAAGAGATGGTACAGGTACAAAAGCGCATTGCCGCCAAGAAAGAACAGGCCCAGGCAAACGCATAAACTTCCCGCAAAGGAGGCCCGCGAAAAAAAGTGTCCTCCTTTTTGCCGACCTGGACATCTTACGAAATTTCTTACGAGATATACAAAGAAGAGAAAAGCTACGAGAAAGGAGAATCACCTATGCGCACCATCCATTCAGAAATTGGTTCCATCGCGGTCCGCGAAGTCCCGCTTCCGGAAGGGATTTCTGTGGAGAACGCGATCTATCTGCCCTCGGGCAGAATCGTTTTGAATTACTTTGTACCCGGAGAGGAGAAAGACCGGGTGCACATTGCCTCCCTGGCGGATGACGGCAGCGGCTTTCAGGAAATCTTCGACGGGATCGTTCCTTTGAAGCAGACAGGCAACGGCTTTCGCATCATGCCCTTCCAGAACAACCAGAAAGCCCTGATCGGCGATTACGTGCTGGAATGCGAACCCGATCTTGATCACGCAAATCCTTCCACTTCCCGCATGGTGCCGATTCATTATCCCGATGAGCTGCTCGCCCTTCCCGGGCTTTGGAAGGCCTGGTCGGAGATCATCATCCATCCGGACAACGAGCACATGGGCTTTAACGGCCTGGGAAACGGGGTTGGAGTCTATGTCGGAAAACTGCGCCGTACCGAAGAAGAATACGTGCTGGACGACGTGCAGACGATCAGTGTCTCGGAATCGAAGCCGGATCCCGATCATGATGGCTGCATCCTTCCCGGACCCATGCGCGGAGGCGAAATCAAGGCCTTCCTCAACGGCGGCAGAGCCGTTTCCTTAGTAGGAGCGGGGCAGGGGGCCGGTGACAGCGTCGTACAGGCCTTAGACAGCGAAAACTTCTATGAGATCACGAAGACGCCAGGGTACGATGAAACCACGATCTTCTCTCCGGACAACCGTCTCGGTCTGACCATGAGCACCCGCTTCTCACCAAAAACAAGCGCGGCCTTTATCGGACTGATCCCCCGCCGGGGAAACATGCAGACCAAATCCGCGCTGACCGCGCAGATCTATCAGTACGGCGTTGCCGAGGTGCGAAACGGGAGAGAAGGAAATATCGGCCCGGCGCTGATCGACATTGAAAAGAGTATGCACGACCCCGGCTATCTGGGCACAGATCTTTCCGATCCCGCCGGGGAATGGGCGTACTATTCGCCGATGAGCTGGGATCCGACAGGCAAAAAGGCCCTGTGGAACGAGGGGCAGAAGAAAACAATCGGCAGTAAGAGAAGAGTGATGATGGCGGAGCTTCTTGACTGGAAACCCTCCAAACCCATCCCGGCCTATCCGTTCCCGGAGATTCCCTACGCGCTGCCCGGAATCGCCAAAGCGGGCAGCATGATGGGAAGCGAATCCGGAACAAAGATAGCGGGGCACTTTAGCGGCACGGCCGCAACCACGGTAGAAACTAAACCGCAGAGGCGCATAAAAACCGTTTATGAGAACTTCAGCGATGACGGCAGGAGTTTCCTGAACGGATGGGAAGCCTCTATCCCCTCGCCTTTCGGGATCATGAACCCCGGGAGCACCTCCTATGACGCGAAACTTACGCTTACCGGGGAACACACCGGGGAGATGGACTGCCACGTGGTCTATACCACGGATGCGTCGTGGCATACGTTCCTGGATAAGGACAGCTGCGGGTTTGTCCGCTATGATGAGGAGACAATCCGGATTGAGGATCTCCTGTAAGGATCCCTTTTGCTGATTTTAACACAAACAGGAAGCCGAAGGAATTTAATGCCCCGCGGCTGGTAAAGAAATGAAAGGACTTGCGCAACCAAGTCTTCAGGGAATCTCTTAAAACCCAGAGAAAGTGGGAGAACAGTGAAAAGGAAGGAAAATGACGGATGGCCTTTTTGCGGCAGCCGTGGTGTTTCCTGCTTTTTCGCGGATAATGAAAAGATTTTTTAAGTCCCGGGGGAATATCCTAAGCGGATTGACAAAGAGGTTTTTTCAGGCGGGATACAGGCCCGCCTGATCGGTATTTTTGCCTGTCCATAGAATCCCCAGATATTGTAGGGAAAGGGGAGTCTTTCACCCAGATCTGGTGGTTTGGGGTGTCTTGTTGGGCTTCCCAGGCTTCCAGCGTTTGCCTTGCGCATTCCGGGCAGATTTTCGCACAACAGGATCTTGTGTTTTAAGGATGAGGGTGGTACCATATATGGAGGAGCTGCCCGGAAAGGAACATTTGGGGGAGCAACCCCTTAAATTAAGCCGGATCCGGGTTTAACGATGTTTCTGGTTTTGGTTTCTGAGGGGATGGCGCGGATGATTCCTTAAAAAAACCGGCATCTGTCCAACTTTAAGGAAACTGTTTTGCAGAGGATAAGGAAATGGAAAAAGGAATTCAGCAGATGATGCTGGGCACTGTAACGAATACGGAAGAAGAAGCCCGTAAGACGCTGCAGCGTATTCTACTGTCCGGGTATGACGGACTGGAACTGAACCGCTTTATGATTCACCCGAGCGGAATGATGGTGCGCATGATGACGCAGGCGGCGGGAATGCCCACCGGCAACGGAGGAAAACTTGACTGGCATTCGCTGATCTTAGGCAGCGGTCTTTCTGTTTTAAGCCTTCATACGGATCTGGGAACCCTGGAAAGCGAACCGGAAGTTATTGTCGGGGAGGCAAAAAGCTTCGGCACTGACCGGGTGGTCATCACAGGGATGTACCGCTATGATTACACCCAGAAAGCGAGCGTCAAAGCGCTGGCAAAACGCCTTACCATCGCAGGCAAGGCGCTGAAAAAGGAAGGCCTTCGTCTCTTTTATCATAACCACAACGTGGAACTTCTCCCGGTCGATAAAGACGAACGTGCCTATGACGTTCTCATCGATGAAACCGATGAGGAGTATGTCAACTTTGAGTTTGACAGCTACTGGTTCACCGAAGCTGGCGCTGACGCGAAGCAGTGGATGCAGCGGCTTGGCAGCCGCATGAAGCTCTGGCACATCACCGACCGGGGCAGCCGCCAGGAAGGCCCCGCACTGACGCCGATCCTGAATACGGACTGCGTGGAACTGGGCAGCGGAAACATGGATCTTGCCGGAATGAAGACCCTGGCGGAGAAAGCAAACGCCGAGGCCGTGATCCTGGAGAGTCACAAAAACTGGATTGAGAAGGATCCCTTAAAGAGCATGGAAGTAAGCGCCAGGTGGCTGAAGGAGAACATTTCATGAGAGCGGTAGATTTAAAAACCGAACATCTGCGCAATCCCTTAGGGATCGATGCGGGTAACCCCCGCGTAAGCTGGCACTGTGAGGGCGGCCTTACACAAAGCGCCTATGAACTTACGGCGCTGCGGGAGGGCAAAGAAGTCTTCCAAAGCGGTATCGTAAAAAGCTGTGCGATGGCGGCTGTGCTTCCTATTCCGCTAAAAAGCCGCGATCAGATCACCTGGCGTGTGCGCCTTCGTGACGAGGAAGGACAAATCGGAGAGTGGAGCGAAGCAACCTTTGAGATGGGACTTTTAAATCCTGAAGACCGGAAGGCGAAATGGATCAATCCTGAAGAGCCGGCCGATTCAAAGGAGCACAAACCCGCCAGTTACCTTCGCCGCACGTTTTCTGTGCGGGAAACCAAAAACTCCAGACTTTACGTAACCGCTCACGGTGTCTATGAGGTATGGCTGAATGGAGCGCGTGTCGGTGAGTTTGTACTGGCGCCCGGGACATGCGACTATGAGAAATGGATCTGTATGCAGACCTATGACGTGACAGATCTGCTGCGGCCGGGAGAGAACGTCTGCGAGGTGATCCTGGGCGACGGGTGGTACAGAAGCTGCTCAGGCGTGGACGGCAACCGCTGCCTTTTTGGCGAAGATCTGGCGCTCTGGCTGCAGCTGGAGCAAAACGGGAACATTGTACTTGTAAGCGATGAAACCTGGGAAGCGACGCAGGAAGGCCCTCTGCGGATGAATGATCTGCAGCAGGGGGAGACGGTCGATAACCGGATAACAAAACTGACCGGCTGGCATAAAGTACGTCCCCTGGACCTTGGAACCGAAAAGTTCGCTGCCTCAGACTGTGTGCCCATCAGGGAGCACGAACGTTTTTCCGGTCATCTTTTCAGGACTCCGAACGGCGAGACCGTGATCGATTACGGGCAGAACCTGGCCGGATATGTGGAGTTTACCGTTTCCGCCCATGAGGGACAGACCATCACCTTCACACACGGGGAAACCCTCGATGGAAACGGAAACTTCACCAATGAGAATTTTCAGGACCGCAAGCGCCACAAAGAGGGCGGCATCCGCCAGGAAGTCAAATTTATCTGCCGGGAAGGACAAAATCACTACAAGACGAAATTTTCCATCTGGGGTTTTCGCTACGCGAAGGTGGAGACCGACATCGACCTTACCGGAGCGGTCTTTACCGCCATCGCCGTCTACTCGGATATGAAACAGCTGGGGCACTTCACCTGCTCGGATGAGAGAGTAAACCAGCTCGTGCAAAACAGCCTCTGGAGCATGAAATCAAACTTCTGCGACGTGCCCACCGACTGCCCGACCAGAGAGCGGGCCGCCTGGAGCGGAGATATGGGGGTGTTTGCCCCAACCGGAACATTTTTAATGGACTGTGTGCCTGTAATCCGCAAGTGGCTCAAAGACTGCCGGTATGCCCAGCACAAGGACGGAAAGATCGCCAACATCGCTCCCCGCAACAATGAGCCGAGCTTCTTTTCCGGGCTGCTGGCCGGTTCAGTAGGCTGGGGAGATGCCTGCATTCTGGTGCCCTGGGCTTTGTATCAGGCGACGGGCGATAAAAAGATCCTGGAGGAAAACTATGAGATGATGACGCGCTGGTACGCCTACCTGGAAAGCCGTGCCCGAGAGATCCCCAAAAATCCAGTGAAACTGCTAAAACCCAACCCTTACCGGGACTATACGATCGAAACCGGCATCGACTATGGAGAGTGGTGTGAACCGGATCAGGAGAATGTATCGGTCATGGGCAAACCTCAGACCGGTGTCGCCACCGCCTACTTTGCCTACAGCGGACATCTGCTGGCGAAGATCGCCGAATGCCTGGGGAGAAAAGAGGATGCCGAAAAGTATAAAAAGACAGCAAATCTTGCCAGGAAAGCCTGGCGGTTTGCGGCGACAAAAGACGGTGTCATCGATTCGAAACGGCAGGCCGATTACGTCCGCGCGATCGCCTTTCATCTGTTAAATGAGGAAGAAAGGCAGACAGCCGCCGATTCCCTCGATTTGCTGGTAAGGGAAAACGGGGATCACTTAAATACCGGCTTTCTTTCCACCCCCAACCTCTGCCCGGCGCTTTCAAAGTACGGTCATGTTGATACCGCCTACCGCCTGCTATTGCAGGATACCTACCCTTCCTGGCTCTATGAGGTAAGCAAAGGGGCTACCACGATCTGGGAGCGCTGGGACGGCATCAGCGAAGAAGGAAAACCCAGAGATTCACTGAATCATTACTCCTATGGAGCTGTCACCGGCTGGCTGTTTTCCGGAGTCGCCGGAATACACGTTCGCGCAGACGGAAAAATCGTCCTGCGGCCTTTCCCGAACCGTCTGTTAAAGTTCGCGGAGGCGGACTATCACTCCGAATGGGGAGAGATCCACAGCTCCTGGCATTACGAGGGGAAAAAGCTGCTGTTCCTGTTTTCGATACCCGCCAACTGCGAGGCCATGATCCTTCTGCCCGATGGACGAAAAGAGAGGGTAGGAGCAGGCCTTCACCGCTATGAGATTACAGAGGGCTGACAGAGATCTTTCACCTTCCTCTTTGTGAACAGGCCCCAGGTCTTCTTTACATGCGCCGCCCGAACGGGCGGCGTTTTTGCTCTTTCCGTCAAGAAAGGAACCTGAAGTTCATTCCTTTGGGGTACTGCCAACAACCGTCACGCAGATGAATCACAGGAGCCCGGAATCTTCCCGTGTGCGAAGATACTCCACCGGCGTGATTCCCGCTTCCTTCTTAAACACCGTGGAGAAGTAGCTGGCGGTGGAATAGCCAAGCCTCATGGCAACATCTGTCACATTCGCCCCCGGCTGGTCCAAAAGGGTTTTCGCCTCCGCGGTCTTTCTCTGGTGGATGTAGTCGGTGATGGTAAGCCCCGTCGCACTCTTAAACTGGCTGCAAAGGTAAGGCACCGAATAACCCAATCTCCCCGCAATCATAGTCGGATTCACCTTCTCATACAGATGTTCCTCGACTTCCCGGCAGATCTTCCGGGAGACCGGATCGGTAGGTTGTAAGATCTGGCTTTGATGGACACGAATCGCGAAGTCCGTCATCATGGTCTTTAACAGACTTACGATCTGGCGAAGGGACTTCGGTTTCGTAAGCTCCCGCATGTATTCCTGCATCAAAAGTGTGCAGGCGGTAGCGCTGAAACCTCCCTGCATGGCGGCCATGGAGGCCATCGACAGGCTGAGCACAAAACTGTCCCGAACCGTCTGCATCTGAATCGTCGTATGGAGCGGAGAGATCTGAAAGATCTGTCCCATCAGAGTCTTGACACGGTCCACCTGACCGTGAGAGATCGCACGTGTGAGCTCCAGGGAAAATCTCAGCGTCTGTTCCGGAAAAGATTCCTCGTCGACTTCCACCTCAATCGTCGGTCTTTCTGAAAGATACCTTTCTCCTTCCGCCGCGGGAAGCGGGTAATCCATGTAACTCCATTCCGGAGGGATAAAGTCAAAGACCGTCCGGCAAAGGTATCCGGCCACGGCAAGCAGACTCTGCAGATCCTGTTTGGGAATCTCATGCAGGTAGCCGGAAAGTTCCCCTTTCCTTGCCGGATCTCCTCCTGCGTAGCGAATCATCTCCTCAACAACCTCCTCGATCGGATCGAAGGGGACGGCCGGTCCCAAAAACAGATATCCCTGCCCGTCAGGAAAACGAATAAGCGCGAACGCGGCGTGATTGGGAGAGACCGTATACACCGCCGGTCTGCCGGAATGAAGAAGGGCGCCTTCCACGTCAGGAAATACATCCTGCAGAGAAAACCATTCCCCGATTTTTTCCTCCCTGTCTTCGCAGACGCAGTGCATGGACAGGCTGCTGATGCGGTAAAATTCCCGCAGATGTTCGAAGGCTTCCATTTCCATTCCCCTCCTTTGTAAAACCTTGTTCTGTCTGCATCCCGTGAGCGATGCCGATTCTGACAGTAAGTCAGACCAAAAACTGCAAACTTATACGAACTTGTGTTCCACAGCGAGCCTTCTCATCCCGCTTTCAGTTTCCGATTCCCGGCTTCGCGCAGCTCTCCCTTTTAGAAAGAGAAAACGGAAGTTTCACCTGCTGCGGAAGAGTATGTCCGCCATTGATTCGATCGATTAAAATCTTTGCCGCCACCTTGCCCATTTCCTCCATCGGGACGTGGATCGTGGTCAGCATCGGAGATAGAAACTGTGCTGTCTCTATATCATCGATGCTGATCACAGAAAGCTGCTCAGGCACTTTCAGTCCGGAATCACGGATAGCGGAGAGAACTCCGATCGCCGCGATATCATCCCCGCAGAAGACAGCGGTGAGGGAATCCTGGCGTCTAAGAAGCTCTATCGTTCCTTCGTAAGCATCCGCAGAGGTCAGCGGAACGGAGGATACAAACGATTCATCATAAGGAAGATAATGGTCTTTCTGAAAAGAGCGATATCCCATAAAGCGGTTCTCATTCTCCGTCTCTCCCACGAATCCGATCCGCCGGTGTCCCAGCTCATAAAGGTACTGCATAGCCGTATAGGTCGCCTGATATCCGTCGCAGAGCACCTGGTCACATTTGATCTCTAACGGATTGAGACCGGTGTAGACCAGATACCGGCAGGACTGCCTGAGAAACTTGAGCGTCGCATTATCGCAGCGGCCCAGAATCACCACGCCGTTTGTGTTGTCCTGCAGTTCGTGATATGTATCCGGGTTGTTGATGTCAAACACGCTGAAGGAGGATTTCAGAAAATAATTCTGCTTGTAGGCCTCGATCTCCACGCTTTTGGCGATTGTGGAAAAAAACGGATTCTGCGGAGCACTTGGCGTCCTGGCGAACAGACAGGTGAGGGAATGACTGGCGGTACCAGTGTTTCCTTTCCCAAGCTTTAAATTCCGCGCGGAATAATTCGGCGTATAACCGGTGCGCCGCACGATCTCCCAAATCTTTTCCCGCACCCTGGGGCTAGCGGCCTTAGAATCCGTATCGTTGATGACGCGTGAGACCGTGGAGACGGAAACACCTGCTTCTTTGGCGATATCCTTAAGTGTCATAGGGTGTTCTCCTTTCTTGTTCAGGATCCGGCGAGCGCGGGCAATCGTTCCATACAGTGCGCTATCCTGAGAACCTGAAGTATCGTTCCGAAGAGATATTCTAAGAATATCACAAATTCGTCAATAAAGCAAACGTTTGAGTAAAAAGTTGTTGAATAAAGTGCAGTAAAAGGGTATTCTAAGAAGGGTAAAAACCATAAAAATGTACAAAATCCACCAGTAAGGGAGGGATCGATATGGACAAAAAGATTTTGTTCCTTGGTCTGGACGCAGCGATGCCGGATCTTGTGAAAAAATTTGTGGCGGAGGGCGTGATGCCCAATACGGCAAAGCTGATGGATCAGGGAGTGTTTTCCAGACTCGAAACAGTGTTCCCGCCTTTGACGGCGGCAGCCTGGACGGCGATTGTCAGCGGGGCAGGTTCCGGGACGAACGGTGTTCCCAGCCTGATGGTCAAACATGCAGGCGAGGAACTGGATCACTGGCATACGTCCTTCGACCGCAATGAGGTGCTGTGCGAGACACTGTGGGATGTCGCAAAACGTATGGGAAAGAAAGTGGCACTGATCAACTGGCCTGAGACGTTTCCAATGGGAGCGCTTTCGGAAGAAGACGGCTGCCAGCTTGCGGGATCGTTGAATCCGCCATTCCGCTACTTTTTCATGCCGCTGTGGGATGTATCGTCAAGCGCCTGTTTTTCCAACAAGCTGCTGCACTGCAACCAGATCCCGGGGCGGGCAGTCAAAGTGGAGACAAGGGAAGCCTCAGGGTGGGAGAATCTGCCACAAAGCCATCTTCCCTGCCTCGAGTTTCCCATCACGGTTCCCCCAACCTATGTCGAAGGGTATCCGATGTACGTCCTAATCTATGCATCCACGCCCGAGGGGTATGACCGGATGCTAATCTCAGAAAGCAAGGATGCCGCAAAGGCGATCACCGATATCGGGATGGGAGAGTATGGTCCCTGGATTACGAAAAGATTCAATGCGAGGGACTACCAGCGGGACGGTCGCTTCCGCTTCCAGATTCTGGAATTAAGCAAAGACGGAAAAGAATTCAAACTCTATCAGAGCGCGATCAACATGGCAGAACCATATTCCGTGCCCGCGTCCTTGAGCAAAGAGGTGGAGGCCGTAGCAGGCGCCTATATGGAGGTAGATGATCCATGGGCGTTCATGGACGGCTGGATGACCTCTGATCTGTACTTGGAACAGCTTTCTTTGCATGCAAACTGGTGGGGGAAAGCGACGAAATATGTCCTCGAACATGAGGAGTGGGATTTCGCTTTCTCCTGGGTGGGAACAATTGACCACATAGAACACGCTCTCTACGCCGGGATTGAACCGACCTCCCGGGTGTACAGTGAGCGGACAGCGCCGTACTGTTGGCACATGATCCGCGAGGTGTACCGTCAGGTAGATGAGAACATCGGCAGAATCCTGGAAAGCGTGGATCTATCGCAGACGTATGTGATCCTGATTTCCGACCACGGCATGACTCATCTGGACTGGAATCCGTTTGTGAAGGAGCATTTGGCCAGAGCGGGACTGTTAAGCTACAAGCTGGATTTAACCAGCGATGATCCTTCAAACCTGACCATCGACTGGGCGCATACAAAATGCCATCCGCTGGAACCATGCCATGCGCATATCTTTGTCAACCTGAAGGGAAGAGATCCTCACGGAATCGTAGAACCGGAAGATTATGAGAAAGTGCAGGAGGAGATCATCAACTGCCTGATGGGCATGCGCAATCCGGAAACCGGGGAAAACGTGGTTGCCTACGCACTGAAAAAGAAGGAAGCCGGACGTCTTGGCATCTATGAAGGTCCCGGATACGACCGCGTAGGAGACGTGCTCTACGCCTGGAAACCGGGCTATATGTCCCATCCCTTCATTTACCGCTCGGCGGTTAAGTACCGCGATGGCTCGGAGCGCATGACCGCCAATGGGGAACTCTATGAGGAAGCAAGGCTTTGCAAAAACTTCCCGGAACTCATCAATGAGGTTATGGAAGAAAACCATATGGATTACAACGCTGTCTGTGGTAACTTCACAGGCGTTCATCTGGCGGAGCCAACCCTTCACGACATGCATGCCTGCATGCTGATGGTGGGACCGGGGGTACCAAAATACGAAAGGAAGTTCCCGGCACGCATCATTGATGTCGCACCGACGATTTCCAAGATTCTGGGAATCGATGTGCCCAAAGACGCAGAAGGAGGTGTGCTCTATGATATCCTGGACCGGATCGGATAAACCGATAGAGAAAGTAGGACTGATCGGTTGCGGTCGCATGGGGAAATGCATGCTGCAAAGCATGGTAGAAAAGGGATACTCCATCGTAGCATATGACAAGTTTTCCGCCGCCGTAGAAAGCGCGGTTAACATGGGAGCGGAACCTGCGAAAAGTCCGAGAGAAGTGGGAGAGCGTACAACCATCATTCTTCTGTCCCTTCCAGGACCCGCGCAGCTTTCTGAAGTCCTCTTTGGGGAGAATGGTCTCAAAGAAGGTCTTACCTCTGACCACATCGTGATCGATACGAGTACAGTGGATCCAGAGACGACTCGGGGAAACGCGAGAGGCGTAGAGGAGACCGGCGCCGCCTATTTGGACTGCCCGGTACTGGGTCGTCCCACAGCAGTCGGCAAATGGATGCTTCCGACGGGCGGAAACGCACAGGCTTTAGAGAAAGCGAAACCCGTGCTTTTGTGTTTTGCTGCAAATGCTGTATCGGTAGGACCGTCTGGTGCAGGCAATGCCCTGAAACTTTTAAATCAGCTGATGTTTTCCTGCATCAACGCCATCAGCTCGGAGGTAATGGCGATCTGCGAACATGTGGGGATCGATCCAAAAGTGTTCTATGATACCGTGGCTTCCTCCTCCGCAGCCACAGTGAGTGGACTGTTTCGCGAAGTAGGCAAAAGCATTTTAAATGACGCTTACGAAACCCCATCTTTTACGATGGACCTGCTGATAAAAGATACGAAGTTGGCTCTGCAGATGGCAAAGGACGCAAACGCTCCTTCCATGATCGCGGGGACAGCACAGCTGTACAACGAACTCGCACACGCACAGGGACTGGGAAACCAGGACACCAGTGCCCTGTACAAGGTGTTTCGCGGGAATTTTACCCAGCAAGACTGAAGAATATCAGCACAAAGAAAGGGAGTACAGGTGTATGAAACTGGATTTTGAGTATGGAAACGGATTAATGAGTGCAAACCTGCCGGATACAACCGACGTGTTTATCCCCGGGGAGACGGTCCCGGATCCTCCCTGTCTGCCACAGGACAGGGAAAGCCTGATTGCGGCAACACGTGAATCGATACGCCACCCGATCGGAATGCCGCCGTTATCGGAACTGGCTCACAAGGGCACCACAGTTACGATCGTGATCCCGGATATCGTAAAGGGAGGCTGCCAGCCGACTTCACACCGCAAGATCGCTATCCGGGTGATCCTTGATGAACTTTACGCCGCCGGAGTAGAAAAAAAGGACATTCTGCTGATCTTCTCCAACGGTCTGCACCCGCGCACAACAGTGCCGGAGGCCAGACAAATCTTAGGCGACGACCTGTTCAACGAATTTTACTACAGCGGACAGATCTTAAACCATGATTCGGAGGATTATGACCACTTGATCGATCTTGGCTGCACAAAGCGCGGCGACCGCGTAATCATGAACAAGTATGTCTATGATTCCGACCTCCCGATTCTGATCGGTCACACGCAGGGCAACCCATACGGGGGATATTCCGGAGGATATAAGCACTGCACGACTGGTATCACACACTGGCGGTCAATCGCGACTCACCATGTACCAGAGGTAATGCATCGGGATGACTTTACCCCGGTTTCCGGTCACAGTCTGATGCGCACCAAGTTTAACGAGATTGGCATGCACATGGAAGAGTGCATGGGGAAGAAGTTCTTCTGCTGCGATGCGGTGCTGGATACGTATTCCCGCCAGATCGCCATCTTCTCCGGATACGCGAAAGAAATGATGCCGGTATCCTGGGAAATCGCGGACAAGAGGACCTACGTCCCGTGGGCGGAAAAGAAATACGATGTGATGGTATTTGGCATGCCGCAGGATTTCCATTACGGCAACGGCATGGGGACAAACCCGATTCAGATGATGCAGGCCTTATCCGCGCAGGTGATCCGTCACAAGCGTGTAATGAGTGACCGCTGCGTGATCATCTGTTCCTCGATCTGCAACGGATACTTCCACGATGAGCGCTGGCCGTATACCAGGGAACTGTATGAGCTGTTCCAGCATGACTATATGCAGACTCTGCCGGATATGAACCGCTACGGAGAATATTTCGCGACCAACGAGGAATACATCCGCAAATATCGATTTGCGAATGCGTTCCATCCTTTCCATGGCTTTTCAATGATGTCCTGCGGACACATTGCGGAGATGAACACTTCTGCGATTTATATCGTAGGAGCTCAGGAACCGGGCTTTGCCCGCGGCATGGGCTTAAAAACCCGCGCGACTTTTGAAGAGGCTCTTGAGGATGCGAAGCGGAAATTTGTAGGACCCAACCCGAATATCCTTGCACTGCCAAGGACCTTTAAGACCGGTGCCGTTCATCTGTGCATGAAAGAGGAAGGGTATGACGGTACAAATGGTCACTATACAGAATGAGGGTAAGGAGCGGATAAACATCCATCTTACGCTCTAAGCCCTGGAAAAAGATAGTTGTTGGCCGGGGAGAAATGGAGCCCTGGATATCTCATAAAAGGTAAGTGAGTCGCCCGGGGCCTTTTCGGACGGCCTGTGACTAATAGGAAACAAGGCAAATAAAGACAAAGAAAAAGGAGGTTGCAGCATGAAAAAAGTACTTGCATGGATACTGGTTCTGACGATGGCCCTGTCATCCACGGTCGTCACTTTTGCGGAAGAAGCAGATGCGGAAACAACGGAAGACTTAACTTGGGGTCTGACCCCGTTTGAGGAACCCCAGACGCTGCGTCTTGGTTTCTTCACCGGTTCTCCCCTGTCCTATCCGTTCCTGTTCGCGGATAAGCTGGGTGTATTTGACGCACTGAACATTGAAGTTGAATATGTCTGTTTTACTGGCGGACCGGCGATGATGGAAGCTAATTCCGAGTGGGACATGGCTTCCTGCGGCATGGGCGGTCTTGTTAACGGTCTGTACGGCTATGACTTCTCCCTGGTCAGCGCATGTGACTACGAAGAAAACCTGGCGATTTTTGCCCGCGAAGGCTCCGATATCGCCAACGATCCGGAGAATCCGGAGGTCTGGAAGGGCGCTACCTGTATCTATCCGACCGGAACAACCGCGCAGGCGGTTCTCGCGAAATGCTTAAACAACATGGGGCTGACCTTGGCGGATGTGGAGAGCGTCAACATGGACAACGCGAACTCCCTGACCGGCTTCAACGGCGGGACCGGAGATGTGCTCTGCTGCTGGAATGCGATTGCTCTTTCCGCGGAGGATGCCGGTTACGTGCGGATCACCGATGCGGGACAGCTTGGCATCCCCATGATGTGCGGCACATTCGCGAAGAAGGATGTCATGGAAAACAACTTTGACCTGGTCGTGACGGCCTGCATCGTCTTCCACAAAGCTGTGGAATGGTGCTACGAATCCGATGAAAACATGGCACAGGCGGCTGCCTGGTACCTGGAGCACTGTGATGAGGAAGGGTTCCTCTGCAACGAGGATATCGCCGCCCGTACGATGGACTGGTACCGCGGTCCGACCGTCCAGGAATGGATTGACCTGTATACAACCACCAGCCCGGATGATGCCGGTCTTTACACCAAGAGAGATCTGCTGCAGGCGGAAAAAGACGTAATGCTGGGATTGGATTTCTTTATCAGTGAAGGCAAATATACGAACGAAGACCGTGAGAGATATCTGGACGACGAGAGGATCGATCCGTCCGTTGCTCTGGCGGCGAAAGATCTGCTGGGTCTATAAGTCTCCCGTTTGGTCGGCAAAAACCGAAACGGCAATGAACAGCGCCCGCCTGCGGGCGGGCGCTTTCTTCTAAGAGCGAAGAAATCTGCAAGAATTTTTACCTGGAAAGTAGGGATCGATTTTGAATGAGAAGACAACTGACCTAACCAATGAGCAGAGAGTGAAACAGGTACAGGAGCAGAAACGGAAGCTGACGTACCGGAATATGATGCTCTCTGTGAGCGGCATTCTTCTGTTTCTGCTGATCTGGGAATTTCTGGCTGTCAGCGGAGTGGTCGACAGCAGGAAGCTCTGTGATGTGCTGCAGGTATTTCGGCTGTTCATCATCAAGTTCACGGACCCCAATCCGGATGGTGCCGTGCTAATGGTGCATGTCTGGTCGAGCCTGAAGATCGCCTTATGCGGTTTTGGTCTGGCAGTACTGATTGGCGTTCCTCTGGGATGGCTGATGGGCTGGTATCGCGGGTTTGACAGCTTCATGCGTCCGATTTTTGAGATCATCCGCCCCATTCCTCCTGTGTCCTGGATTCCCCTGACGATCGTCTGGCTTGGTGTCGGTCTGCCGGCTAAGTCCTTTATCGTATTCTTCGCGGCGTTCGTGCCTTGCCTGATCAATTCCTACACCGGGATCCGCCAGACAAAAGAAGTGCTGAAAAACGTAGGCAAGACCTGCGGTGCTTCCTATTTTACAATCTTCTGGAAAGTGGGCATCCCGTCCTCGATGACGATGACCTTCGCCGGGATCAAGGTGGCAATCGGAAACGCGTGGGCGACACTCGTGGCAGCGGAGATGCTGGCGTCATCCAGTGGACTCGGTTACATGATCCTGATGGGCAGATCCTACGGACGGGTGGACTTGGTCATGATGGGGATTGTCGTTATCGGCATCCTGGGCGTTCTGATCTCCGCACTCATTAATCTGCTGGAAAACGCTGTACTGGGGTGGAAAAAATTATGACGAAAAAAGGAAACGAAGTGTTGAGTGCGGCCGAAATCCGTGAGAAACGGCTGCAAAACCTGTACAGGATCCTTCCGGTCATCTCCGTTCTGCTGTTGATTGGACTCTGGCTACTGGCTGCCGGAAGCGGGACCGGTTTCCCATCTCCAAAAGACGTATGGGACAAAACGGTGCAGCTGTTCGTCAAACCGGTAAAGAAGCTAACGCTGATTGGACATGTGGGAGTCAGTCTGCGGCGGATCGGTCTGGCACTCCTGTTTGACTGGACGTTTGGAATTGCTTTTGGTGTGCTGATCGGCTGGTTCCCGAAAGCGAAAGCGTTTTTCGGACCTCTCTTTAACGCCTTCCGCGCGATTCCTCCTCTGGCATGGATCCCTCTGATCACCCTGTGGTTTGGAATCGGCGAATTCCCGAAAGTGCTGATCGTAATATTCGGTTCCCTGGCGAGCATCGTGGTGAATGTGCAGGCGGGCATGAGTAACGTGGAAAAAATGTATCTGGACGTGGGGACCGTCTTTAACGCGACTCCCAGGCAGCGTCTTTTGAAGATTGCCTTTCCGTCCGCTCTCGATGCCATCTTTGCGGGTGTGCGCACATCGACCAGCGCTGCCTGGATGGTCGTTTTAGCGGCGGAGATGCTCGGTGCCAACGCGGGCGTTGGCTTTTTGATCTCCCGGGGTATGGATTCCTTAGATATGCCACTGGTCTTAACTGGTATGGTAGCGATCGGTATCGTGGGCGCAATCCTGTCCATTGTCACGCAGTTTGCAGAAAGGATGATCTGTCCATGGACGAGAAGAAAAAAAGCATATTGAGGCTGGAACATATCTCTCAGAGCTACGTGGTCAAAAACGGAGTCAAGGACGCGGTTGCGGATGTCTCTCTGGAAATTTACGACAATGAGTTCCTCGTACTCCTTGGTCCGGGGCACTGCGGAAAAACAGTGCTGATGAACCTGATCGCCGGTCTGGAAAAACCGTTGGGCGGAAAGATCTTTCTCAACGGAGAGGAGATCCATGGGAGTGATCCGCGTATCGGCATGGTTTTTCAATCCCTGAACCTGATGCCTTGGCGGACAGTCATGGGCAATGTCGAATTTGGCCTTGAAATCGCCGGAATGAAAAAGGCGGAGCGCCGGAAAATCGCCCAAAAGTACATAGACCTTGTTGGGCTGACGGGGTTTGAGAACTCTTATCCCCATGAACTTTCCGGAGGCATGAAGCAGCGCGTAGGCATCGCCCGCGCTTACACAAACAATCCGGAGATTCTGCTGATGGACGAACCGTTCGGACAGCTGGACGCGCAGACCAGATACGCGATGGAAGAGGAAGCGCTACGAATATGGGAGCAAGAGAAGCGCACGATCATTTTTGTGACCAACAACATCGAAGAGGCAGTCTTCCTTGCGGATCGAATCGTGCTGTTAAGTAAATGCCCGGCGACCGTGAAAGCAATCTACGATCTGAGTTCTCTTCCAAGACCCAGAAACATGACGGATCCGGACTTTTTAAAAATACGGTCGGAAGTGTCGGATAATACCGACCTGGCATTGTAAGCGGGAGGTGCTAAAGATGGAAAAACAGGAGGACGTGAAAGTCCGGGTGGAGCATCTGACGAAGTATTTCGGCGACCTGCTTGTGCTGGATGATGTATCCTTTGATATCAAGAAAGGGGAATTCCTTTGTGTAGTTGGACCTACTGGGTGCGGCAAGACCACCTTTCTCAATCTTCTGACCAGAATCTATATGCCCACGAAAGGGGAACTTTATATCGATGGAGAACCGGCTGACCCAAAGAAACACAGCATCGCAGTCGTGTTCCAGGAACCCTCCTCGATGCCCTGGCTGACTGTGGAAAAGAACCTGCGGTTCGGTCTGGAAATCAAAAAGCTGCCCAAAGACGAGATTCAAAGAAGAGTGGAAAACATCATTCAGCTCTTGGGCCTGGAAGAGTTCCGCAACAGCTATCCTCATCAGCTCTCAGTGTCAACAGCGCAGCGCATCATCATCGGACGCGCCTTTGCCATGCAGCCGGACCTGCTGTTAATGGACGAACCGTACGGACAGATGGATATCAAACTCCGCTTCTATCTGGAGGATGAAGTGATCCGTCTGTGGAAAGAAATGGGAACTACCGTCGTGTTTATCACGCACAACATAGAGGAGGCAGTATATCTTGCTGAGCGGGTGCTGATCCTCACGAACAAACCCGCAAAGGTTAAGGAAGAAGTAATGATCGACATCCCAAGGCCCCGCAACGTATCGTCTCCGGATTTCATTGAGATTCGAAACCACATCACCGAGCAGATCAAGTGGTGGTAAGAGTAAGAAAAAGAAATGCCGATGATACGTAAAGGCCCATAAGCAAAAGCATCCTCAGAAAGCGGGGTGAGAATCCGCTGCAAAACGGACAGTTCAGGAAAAGCAAAGATTGCATACTACGGGACAGGTCAGCGTTTTGCGCTGGCCTGTCTTCCGTTAAAAAATTCACAAGAGCTGTAAACCCCGGCATCCAATGCGCCGTCCGAGGAAGCAAACGCTTTCATACCAGTGAGACGGAGAGAAGCAACGATATGTGAACAACCCTAGAAAGCAGGTGAATTCATGATTTCTGTAATTCTGTTTACTGTCTGCATCCTTGCCTCCAGCATCGGATCCGTGGTTGGTGCCGGAGGCGGCGTGATCATTAAGCCGGTGCTGGACATGATTGGCATCCTGCCAGTATCCACAGTCAGCTTTTGTTCAGGATGTACTGTGCTTTGCATGTCCTGCGTGTCCCTGATTCGCAACCGCAACGACGGAGTGAAACTTCGGCTCAAAACCAGTACTGCTCTGGCCATAGGAGCTGTCTTTGGCGGTCTGATGGGCAAATGGATGTTTGAACAGGTGCGCAGCGGATTTGAAAGCGAACGTATGCTCGGAGCCATTCAGGCTGTATTTCTGACGATCATCACGTTTGGCGTCTATATGTATGTTCGCAAGAAAGACCAGCTTCCCTCCATGCATGTAGAAAGTTCTGCAGCCGCCATCGTGATCGGTACGTTCCTGGGGATCGTCTCCTCCTTTCTGGGAATCGGAGGCGGAACCAGCAATGTCGCTGTACTGTTTTTCTTCTTCTCCATGGAAGCGAAAGAAGCTGCGAAGAACTCCTTATACATTATCATTTTTTCCCAGCTCTCCAGTATCATCAGCGCGGCGGTCACACATTCGATCCCCGCTTTTCAATGGATAGACCTGCTCTGCATGATCGCGGGTGGTATCGGCGGAGCCTTCCTTGGATCTGCTATCTCCAGACGCCTCAATAATCAGGGCGTGGAAAAACTCCTGCGTGTTCTGCTTCTGATCATCATA
>CAZXSN010000003.1:0-6407 GCA_964643295.1 uncultured Lachnospiraceae bacterium | reverse complement strand
GCAATGAATCTATACAATGTAGTGAAATATACCATTTTGTAAGAACCTTTTCGGATACAGGCAGACTTTCCCCTACAAACCTGTTTCCAAGACCACATCCAGGAAGAACTGTTTCCTCTTCGTCTACTCCACGCGACAGAACTGTGGGGAGTAGTTCCTGCTTGGAGTATCTCCTCGTTCGCTGCCTTTGTAAGTGCTTTCAAAAGAAAGCGCACAGGAGCCGTTCTTTCCTTAATTCATGAAATAAGATCTGGTGCGATTTGCACAATGCCCTCTTTCTTCGAAGGATTTCTTTTCTGCTTTGGATCCGACACAGATCATGGAACCGCTTGGAATCAACAAAGCGGTTCCTTGCAGCCTAATACAAATCGTGAGACAGTCTTCCTGTGCAATCTTTTGTGTTGATTCGTAAAAATCATCTATTCTTTATAAAATCACCGAATTCTCCCCACCCGCAAAAGCATAAAAATATCCTCAAAACCGCCAGTAACCCCAATTTACGCAAAATTGCGCAGAAACACGCAAAAAATCCAAATTTTCGCTTGACAGAAACAGACTGCGGTTGTACACTCAAAACAGAAGCACAAAAACTAGAGATTTAGCAAACCTGCCAAAAGACAGGGACGCAAAGCTAAGGGCCTAAGGTCTTTCGAGACTATGGCAGCCAGTTGCCGTATTCCCTTTCAGGGAGAAGGGGATATGTTTGAAGGCCACTGGTAAAGTTTTACCGGCGGCTTCTTTTTTTCAAACAGCACGGCGATCTCTTTGTACCTGACAGCATGCAGTATTCCGGAAAGGGCAAAGGAGGAATCGTGATGGAAACCAGGAAATGTTGCAAGAGCATTTCCGTGATGCTGGCACTGATACTGGCACTGACCCTGTGTTCACAACCCGTGTTCGCTGAGGATGCGGCTCTGACAAAGGGAAGCACATTCACGCAGGACGGTCTGACATACAAGATCGTCTCCGTGGAGGGAGAAGAAGGACACGTAAAAGTCATTGGCGCGGATACGACGGCCACCTCAGTGGAGATCCCCGGGACCGTCGAAGAGGGCGGCCTTACATGGGCCGTGACCGCAATCAGTGGCTGCGCGTTTAAAGACTGCACACTGCTTACGAAAGTTACAACAGGTGAAAACATCCGCAGCATCGGAAAGAAAGCTTTTTCCGGCTGCGCGGAGCTGACGGAATTAGACTTAAGCAGCAGTACGGAACTGAAAAAAATCGGCAAAGACGTGCTCAAGGATGATCCGCAGGTAGTGGTAAGCGTCCCGGACGCCAAAGACCCCTCGTACTATGCGAAGAAGCTGGGCGTAGATGCCTCCAGGATTGTACCGGCAGCGAAAAAAACCCAGGAAGAACCGGCAGAGACAGCTGTCACTGAAAAACTGACGGAAAAGGCCGATCCGCAAACCGAAAAAGAAACGGCAGAATCAGACGATTCGAAAGATTCAAAGGCCAAGAAGACGACTGAACAAAGCGCACCAAGCGCCTTGAAGGAGTCGGATAGCCAGGAAACACCGGATGCGAAAGATCCAAAAGAGGAGACTGCAAAGCAGGAAACAGCTTCTGAGAATGCCGGACAAACCCAGAAAGATACGAAACCTGCCGAAAGCACACCGGATACGCCCTCAGAAGACTTAAGTTCCGCCTTGAACGAGACCGTCTCGAACACAGAGAGGAAGACTTTCCAGGCGGGGACTCCCAAAAAGGCAGACACAAAGCAGACATCCGGCGCGGACGCAGCCAAAGAGACCGAAACACCCAAAGAAACGGGATCGCAGGAACCCTCCAGGGTGACGGAAGCAGCTGAACAGAAAGAGGAGACAAAGGCGCCTTCGCAGCAGGAGACCTCTTCAAAGGAGGAGGCTAAAGCGCCTCAGCCGGAGACGGTCATTCCGGAAGAACATAGTTACGAATTCCTGACGGCTGCCGCTCCGGAAGGGACGAAAACTCCTTTCCACGCGCCTGCGCAAGGGGAGGAAAACCAGACAAGGGAAAAGGAAAATGCCTCCTGCGCGGCGGGCCACCATTTCTTCATCGAGCTATCCCGGGAAGAATCCACCTGTGAGAAGACGGGATACATCATCTGGAAATGTGCGAACTGCGAAGTCACCAAAACAGAACTGCTTCCCAAGAAAGAGCATACCTGGACCGTAAAGGAAACCGCGGCAACCTGTTCCTCGACCGGATACAGAGAGCAGATCTGTACGGTATGCGGAGCAGTCGCTCACTGGAAGATGCTGCCGATGGTCGCGCATACGCCCGGCGAACTGGAGACGAAAGAAGCCACCTGCACGGAGAACGGATACCGTAAACAAACCTGCACGGTATGCGGAGCGGTACTTCTCAATGAGACAATTCCCGCGAAAGGACACAGCCTGTATCTGAAATCCTCCGTAGAGGCTACCTGCATCGATGAGGGAAGCGAAACCTGGGCCTGCTATGACTGCGGCGAGGAGATGACAAAGATTGTTCCTCCTCTGCCAACACACCACAACTGGGTTTTGGATGCTGACGGAAAGCATAAACACTGCTCAATCTGTGGGGCAGAAGCACCGGAAGACGAGAGTTAAAAAATCCAAAAACCGATGAATCAGGCAGGACGCTGTCAGGCGTCCTGCTTTTTTCCGCGTTTATCTGGTTGGATGCCGTTTGATGCGTGAGAATTCTTCAGATTCCCTGCCTGGGAAACCTGCGAAAAGCCATTTTTCCTCGAACGTACGTTTTATTAAAAAGTACTTGATTTTTCCTGTCTCCGTGCTATAATACTCATGTGAGGGGCATTAGCGCAGCTGGGAGCGCGCCACACTGGCAGTGTGGAGGCCACGGGTTCGAGTCCCGTATGCTCCAGAAAGAAGCTCTGTTTTTACAGAGCTTTTCTTTTTATGCAAACGAGGGGCAGTTCTCCAGGTCCCTTAAGGGAAATGAACTGATCAACGAATCAGCAGCAGTGAACACTCTCCGGAGCGTTTGTTTCCGTGCCGACGCATGTACAATACAGATCGCACCGGCAAAAAGGCACTTCCTGTCTTCACCTGATCTGATGAAAAGAATAACGAGCGAGTAATTCACGATCGCCAGGGAAAGACCTGGCGGGCAGTCCGGCAATAAAGCAAATGTAATCATCGTTTGCAAATTGATTATATATATGGTGTTTAACCTTTGATATGCAGAAACGCGAGTCAAACAATATGGACAGCATACGAATTCAGAATCTAAGGTGTTTTCGGGATACCGGATGGATTGACCTTAAGCCGCTGACACTCATCACCGGCGGAAACGGCAGCGGAAAAAGCACTTTGCTTCAGACATTTCCTCTGTTCAAGCAAACTTTAGAGAACAGATTGTCTGAGCCAATCCTGTGGTACGGCGAATATGTGGACTTTGGAGATTTTCAAACAAGCTTATCAGATTTCGCAGATGAAAAGCAAATCATATTCGAATTTGCCTTTTCTGCCCCTGTCCGCTTTTTGACTGACGGGGAAAGTTATACGGGAAACCAGAAAATGGATAGAGAGAACGAAATTTCCCTTCCGGTGAAGGCTGGTCTTTTTATCAAAGAGCAGTCAGTTGAAGCCGTTTTTCTTTCCATGGCCGATATGAAAATATGCCTGGACTTTTCTGCTGACGGCTTCGTAAATATTTCTATTAACGATGATCCATGTGAGGAAGTGAAATGGAAAAAGGAGGAAAGTGACACGATCCTCCCCAACGTGCGCTCTCTTTTGTATCTTATGAGGCCGGAAAGCAATCATTTTTCCTTTGGATATGAAACCGGTCCGGCAGATTTCCTGGAAAGCAATCCTTTAGGAGAGCTGATCCGCGGCGTGATCATGCAGATAACCGGAGAAGATGACCGTAGCCTTACGTTTCTGGTATACAGCTGTCTGACTGTGCATGGATTAAATTTCTCCGAAAAATACAGCGACATAGAAAAATACAGTCCTCTGATTCATCGCGCCGCGGTTGGATTCTCTCCTGAGAAACGTAAGGAAAAGAAGGATCCAAAGGGCCTTACAGGAGGCGAGATCCGGCTTTTGATCGATGAGCTTAAAAAGAAGGAGCCGCTTATTCGCAAATATCTTCTTATGATTTTCCTTCCTTCGATAATCGACGACTGCAATGAGTTTCTTTCCCGATATTTTCAGAACGTAAAATACCTCTCTCCCCAGAGGGCTCTGAATCAAAGATATTTCAGGAAGCAGGGGCTTTCCACGATGGAAGTGGATCCTCATGGACAAAATGTTCCCGAAATCCTGCAAAGAATGGATCCCGCGGAGAAGAAGAGATTTGATGAATGGCTGCAGGCAGCTTTTGGGTTTCGTCTGAAGGTAAAAAGTTTTGAGGGGCATCTGTCCATCTTCGTGCAAAGCGGTGAGCGCGACATCAATGCCGCGGATGCCGGATCTGGGATTTCCCAGGTAATTCCCATTCTGCTTACGTTATGGAAATGTCAGGGTGCAGACCTTACGGAGGAAACTTTGATCGTGATCGAGCAGCCTGAGGCATATCTGCATCCTGACATGCAGGTGCAGCTGTTAAAACAGATCGTCAAGATGGCGGCATCAGACAATGGGATAAAATTTCTGTTGGAAACCCACAGCGAAACCCTGGTAAATTCTCTTGGAAAACTGATCGCCGAAAGAGAAATTGAATCTTCCAAAGTAAAACTGCTTTTGGCGTGTCAGTCCGATCTTGGGGAGAGCCGAATCAGAGCTGTCAAATTCACGGAGGAAGGGTACCTTTCGGAGTGGCCCATGGACTTCTTTCGAGGAGGATTCTAAAATGAGCGCTTCCCGGAAGATGCGAGGCATCATCCCTGACTTGGGAAGGCCGGGAATTGTTGGATTTCCTGATACTTCTATGAGATTGAATCGGGAAACCGCCAGGAAGCAAACGGAAGGAAATCAGCAGTGAAAACAAGAGAAGAAGCTTTAGCCTACGGCCTTTCTTTTGCGGATACCTACGAGGAAGCCCCTTTTTCAGATCCCAACTGGCAGCTGGTACGGGTAAAGGGCACAAAGAAGGCCTTTCTTTGGACATACGAAAAAGACGGTCAGGTGCGGATCAATGTAAAAACAGATCCCCGGTGGAGGGATTTCTGGCGTGATGCTTACCCGTCCGTCCTGCCCGCCTATCACCAGAACAAGGAGCACTGGAATACGGTCATCTTAGACGGCACTGTGCCGGATGACGTGATCTACCGCATGATCGCGGAAAGCTATGACTTAATCAGAAACAATCCGACAGCAAGGATCTACGAGGCGGTAAAGAAAATCCCCAGGGGCAGAGTGGCCACCTATGGACAGATCGCCAGGCTCTCCGGAAATGAGCGGATGGCCCGGGCGGTGGGAAACGCCCTGCATAAGTGCCCGCAAGACGCCGATGTGCCGTGTCACAGGGTGGTCAATTCCAAAGGGGAGCTTTCCGGCGCCTTCGCCTTTGGCGAAGAAAACCTGCAGGAAACACTGTTAAGGGAAGAGGGCGTGGAAGTGGCGGGAGAAAAGGTGGACCTGAAAAAGTACGGGATCACGATCGAAGAGGAGGCGGGCAGTCTCCGGGTTTTTTAAGGCCCGCGTTATGCGGATTGCCTTAACAATCTTTCCCCGAGGCATTTTCTGACCGGCAAAACGCACAAAGATGGATTTTCTTTCAGAAAAAAATTGGGGTTTATTGACATTTCCTGCCCTGGGAATTATAATGGAACTGTGCAAATGGGTTGGCAAAAGGACCAAAGATAAGTAGGGAGTGAAAGAAACTTTATCCGCGGTTTCTATGCTTAATCCTTTGCCGAATCTCACAGTTGAAAAAGGAGGAACACACAATGAAAAAGCAGTTAGCTGTTTTACTGGCTCTGGCGATTGGCTGCTCTGCGTCCGTCCCGGTCATGGCAGAAGAGGCGGAGGGGACCGCCTTTGACGAGGCACTCGTGGCCGCCGCTCAGGAAGAGGGCGAACTGGTCGTCTACGGTTCCTGCGAGGAACCCTACCTGGCTGCCGCTGCGGAGCATTTCCAGGAACTCTTCGGGATTGAGGTCTCCTATCAGCGTCTGTCCACCGGCGAAGTGCAGGCCAAGATCGAGGAGGAGAACGGCAATCCGTCCGCGGATGTCTGGTTCGGCGGCACCACCGATCCCTACAACGTGGTAGCTGCGGAAGGTCTTCTGGAGCCGTATGACGCGGCAAACGCCGTGCATTTAACCGGTGATCAGTACAAGAACCCGGATGGTCTCTGGTATGGCATCTACAAGGGCATCCTGGGCATCATGGTCAACAAGGATGAGCTGGAAAGAATGGGGCTTCCCATTCCTGAGGACTGGGCAGATTTAACCGACCCGCAGTATGAGGGGCTGATCTGGCTGTCCAACTACAACACCGCCGGCACCGCGAAGCTGGTCATCAACA
>CAZXSN010000002.1:0-105697 GCA_964643295.1 uncultured Lachnospiraceae bacterium | reverse complement strand
TTGTTTCGCTGCTTCGCAGCTCTCACAATCCTGCTCAACATTCGGAATTCATGGGGCCCCTGCCCCACTTCTTCCTCATGTTGGGGCGCGTCAATAAGCCTTTTCACCCACTTGCATGCTTTGCATGCCGTGGATTCAGGCTTTTGACGCTGTAATCATCTGATCAGGCCAGGAGGATGCCTAAAAATGCATCCTTTGTGTTTACCGGCCTTGATGGGATTCTCCCCATCAGGTTGGCTGGTTTATGATCATCGGACCTTTTTCTGCTCTCCAGACGGGAAGAAAAAGGCAGTCACTTTCGCGGGATTACGTTTGCTTTTTCAGCATAGTCAATCGGATTGGACGGAAAACCGTTTCTGTAGATCTTTGAAACGGCTTTAAATTTCCGGAAGTGAAACGGCAGAAAAAACTGTTTTCCTGTTTCCAGTCATCCGATTGTGCGCATGGATCCTCTGTGACAGGTTTTTTCTTCAAAAAAAGGATTCGGGACGTTTTCTGACAGCTCTATCCAAGACTTCCCTATATACGGGAATCCTGTCTATTTTCCTCACGGATTAAGTACTGCACGGGGACACGTTTGGTAAGCCAGACACCGTTTACAGACAGGAAGAAATCATACCCCTCGTCTGCCATCTGCCGAGAGGCGATTTTATAAACAACCGGTTTTCCATGTCTTGCTCCGACTTTTATCGCGGTTTCATACTCCAAAGACAGATGCACGTAGAGTCTTGACATCGGCAAAAGTCCCTGTTTTTCTATGGAGGAGACAGACTTTTCACCGGTGCCGTGATAAAGAAAATCCGGAGGCATCCTTTTTTCCAGTTCCACGTCAACGGGGATGGAATGTCCCTGATTGGCACGAATCAGGGTTTTATCTTCGTTGAAGGAATACCGCTGCTTTTCATCCTCTGCGACAATTCGTTCCAGCATTCTTCGGTCAAAGGGGCGTGTTTTCGAGACGCCGGCGATTAATTCATCTACATCCGCCCAGCCGTGCTCATCGAGTGTGATTCCGACTGCCTCCGGTTTATGGCGAAGGATGAGACTTACAAACTTACTCGTACTTTTCAGTGACATTATTTTTCTCCCTTGAAAAAATAGTCAGATTTACCGGGGTTTTTCACTTTGAAAGGAATCGAAACGAAAAACCGGGAAACAAAACGGCGCCTGGTCAGCCAATCGCTGGGTCACTTTGAGAAATGGAAATTTAAGCATACAAAGACTTAAAAATACAGTGTATCATTGAACTCATTTCCGCAGAAAGGAGGAGTGAAAGAAATACTCCTCCTTTTTAAGATTCAGCTTTTCAGGATCGTTCTCAGATCTCCACCAGTTCATATTCGCGGGTGCCCAGGTTCAGCTTCGCGGCGGCTTCCAGCGTATGGAGGCCGTTGCGGGATTCGATACGCTCGATTAAAGCTTTTTTGCCGGGATCCGGGGAATGGTACACCGCATCCACACTGGCCTGATCGACGGCAACCGGATCGGTGGACGCGAAGATGCCGATATCTGCCATTTCCGGTTCACTGGGATTGGAATCACAGTCGCAGTCCACAGAGAGCCGGTTGGCTACGTTGATGTAGAGCATGTTTTCCTTTCCCACAAAATCCATCACAGCCTTGTTGGCATCGGCCATGGACTCTAGAAACGAATCGTGGTCGGAGGTAAAGATGGACGGCTCTTCCATGCTCGTGGCGGAGGAATGAATCCAGACCTTTCCTCTGGAGGAGGCAAAACCGATGGCGACATTCTTAAGCGCTCCGCCAAATCCGCCCATGATGTGTCCTTTGAAGTGGGAGAGCACCAGCACAGAATCATAGTCTTTCAGATGCGCACCTACGTAGTCTTCCTTAAGATGAGCACCGCCCTTTACCGGAAGCGGTGTGTCTCCGTCCTCATCGAGGATATCGCAGGGGGCGATGGCGGTAAAACCGTGCTCTTTCAGCGTTTCCCAGTGCGCGGCGGTTGTGTTTCGTCTTCCCGCATAGGCGGTATTGCACTCTACAATCGTGCCGCTTAACTCCTGTACCAGCCCTTTGATCAGCGTAGGCTTTAAAAAGTTGTGGCCTCCGGGTTCTCCGCTGGATATTTTCACGGCAACTTTGCCCGGAAGAGTCACGCCCAGGCAGTGGTAGATTCGCTGCAGGGCTTCCCCGGTCAGTTCTTTGGTAAAATAGACAACAGATTTCTCTGACATGGCAAATTTCTCCTTCTTTCTCTTTGCATCAGACAGCGTGTCTTCGGGTTTTCCTGACCGTAAGTATAGCACAGCTTCATCAGGATGACAATTCCAGGGAAAGGTGCATCATAAAAGTCACTTAAGAGCCGGCTGCAGTTTTGTCAGAGACAGACTGCGCGAAGAGGACGAAAAAGGGAAAGAGGAAGCGGAAGAACTTTTCTCCCGTTTCTGATGCGAAATGGTCGGATCAGGTACGTTTTTCCTTTCACGCCGTTTCAGGGACTTACGTCTTTGCCCTGGCAGTTCGCGTCCGCAGCCGTGTGCCGGAGAACTGCCGGATGGCGGTCTTTGGAGAGCAAGAATAATCTCTTGTTCTTTTCCCCTACCTGTGCTAAACTGTGAGCAGAGAATACGTGTTTTTCGGCAAAATTTGCAGAAACGGGCGTGGATTTAACCGGCCAGCCGGTTACGAGGAAAGACTATGAAATCGTATTGTTTGACAGACATAGGGATAAAGCGGAGTACAAATCAGGATTTTGTGTATGCGTCCGACCAGCCGGTAGGAAAGCTCCCCAACCTGTTTATCGTGGCGGACGGCATGGGCGGACACAATGCCGGGGATATGGCTTCCCGCTGTACGGTGGAAACCATGGTGGATTACATCACGGAGAGCACCGGGGAAGAACGTCCGATCCCGATTCTGGAAGCGGCCGTGATGACTGCCAACCGCAGAGTGTTTGAACAGGCGCAGAGCGACCGCTCTCTGGAGGGAATGGGAACGACCCTGGTCGCTGCCACTGTGGTCGGCGGCTGCCTGTATGTGGCAAATGTGGGGGACAGCCGGCTGTACCTGTTAGACAGTAAGATCCGTCAGATCACGCGCGATCATTCCCTGGTGGAGGAGATGGTCAGGGCCGGACAGATTGGCAGAGAGGAGGCCCGCAGCCATCCGGAGAAAAATGTCATCACGCGGGCGGTTGGCGTGAGAAGCAAAGTACGGATTGATTTCTTTGATGTCAGCCTGTATCCCGGCGACAGATTTCTGCTGTGCACGGACGGACTGACCAACATGGTGGAGGATGAGGAAATCTTCAGGCTCGTGCGCAAGGAGGCTTCCCTGGAGGAAGCGGCGCAGAACCTTGTAAATCTGGCGAACCGAAACGGAGGCAAGGATAACATATCAGTGGTTTTAGCGGAACCGGAAGAGAATGAGGTGTAAGCATGTTGAAGGCAGGAACATTTCTTCAAAATCGATATGAAATCATCAGCCGCATCGGTTCCGGCGGGATGGCGGATGTCTACCGCGCGAAAGACCACAAGCTGAACCGTTTTGTGGCGGTGAAGGTTTTAAAACCGGAGTTTCGGGATGACTCGGCATTCGTGTCCAAGTTCCGGGTGGAGGCGCAGGCGGCGGCGGGGCTGACCCACGCCAACATTGTCAACGTCTATGATGTCGGTGAGGAGAACGGGATCAACTTCATCGTCATGGAGCTGGTGGAAGGCATTACGCTGAAAGCCTATATCGCCAAAAAGGGCAGACTTTCCGCGAGGGAGGCCACGAGCATTTCCCTGCAGGTAGCGGCAGGACTGGAGACGGCGCACAACAACGGAATCATCCATCGGGATGTGAAGCCGCAGAATATCATCATCTCCATGGACGGGAAGGCGAAGATTGCCGATTTCGGGATTGCCCGGGCGGCATCGTCCAATACGATCAACTCCAACGTGATGGGATCCGTGCATTACTGCGCACCGGAGCAGACAAGGGGCGGCTACAGCGACGCCAAGAGCGATATCTATTCCATGGGTATTACCATGTATGAGATGGTGACCGGCCGGGTGCCCTTTGACGGGGACAGCACGGTGTCTGTGGCCTTAAAGCATCTGCAGGAGGAGATTGAGACTCCGCGCAAACTGGTGCCGGACATTCCCTTCAGCACCGAGCAGATCATCCTCAAATGCACCCAGAAGAGTCCGGACCGGCGTTACGGCAACATGACCGAGTTGATCCGCGACCTGAAGCAGTCTCTCGTAAACCCGGACGGCGATTTTGTGACCATCAACAAGGGAACCCCCACGGCAAGGACGGTCACGCTCTCCAAGGAGGAGATTGAGCAGATCAAAAACGGGATGATGCCCAGTTATGACGAGAGCCTGGATACCGGAGCCGCGGAGACGTTTTCCGATACGGGCAACGTAACCGGGGAGCGGCACGTACACGCGAACGGCGGAAATTATTATCAGAACAGCGGCTATCAGGATATCAGCTACAGCCGGGATGGGTATCAGAACGGGTATGCGGATTCCGATTACATCGGCAATTCCTACGTGGGAACCTATCAGGATCCTCTCTACGATTCGCCCGCTGATGAGCTGGACGAAGAAGATACGTTTGACGAGGATGAGGAGTATGAGCGCTCCAGGAAACGGCGCAGGCGCCGCAGGCAGCAGGAATCCGTATCGCGCACGGAACGCATGGTGACCGTGATCGGAATCGGGGCCGCGGTTGTGATCGGCTGCATCTGCCTTGTGCTGGCGGGCAGCGCACTGGGGCTGTTTGGGCATAAAAACCGGGGCACGACTGAGAATCAGACAGAGCGCTCCACGGTATCCGCCGCGATTCCCGGGGAGAGTGTACAGGTACGGGTGCCGGATCTGGAAGGACGCACGGAAGCGGATGCCCAGAGCCTGTTAAATCAGGTGGGGATCGGTTATAAATACCAGGGGGAGGAGACATCCAACAGGTTCGCGAAGGGACTGGTGGTCAGCCAGGATATCGCCGCGGGAACGCTGGTGGAGAAGAATAATGCCACGGTGGGCTATTACTTAAGTTCCGGCTCCGCGGAGCCCTTAAGTGTACCCGCGCTGGCCAACGTAACCGGCGGCGAAGCGCAGGAGGCCCTCACCGCGATGGGACTTTTGGTTACCCTTGACAACACCCGCTACAGTGAGACGGTAGCGGAAGGGTATGTGATCACCACGAACCCGGGGGAAGGCTCCAGTGTCAACGTGGGCGATACGGTGACCGTCTACATCAGCCAGGGACCGGAGACGACGACGGTGCAGGTGCCGCAGCTGATCGGCCATTATGAGGAGGATGCCATTCAGGCGCTGACCAATCTGGGACTTTATGCCTTCACAGTTCGGGCAGCGGACGGCAGTGTGGAGGCGGGAATCGTGATTGATCAGGATGTGCCGGAAGGCACCAGCGTACAGAGCGGATCGTCGGTTACCTTAACGGTTAGCGACGGCGCGGGGGAACCGCCGATTGTGTTCAATCCATAAAAACTGGTTTCATTTTAAGCGTAACAGACGGTTTCAGGAAGGAAAGGAGCAGCTCGATCCGCATGGCAAATCTTGGAGGGCGGACAGCTTTTGGCAGGGAAGAACCCTTAGGCGGAAAAAAAGGATGAGGGGAAAGATCATCAGGGGAGTCGGCGGTTTTTACTACGTGCACACGGGAGATACCGGCGTGTATCAATGCCGCGCGAGGGGGATTTTCCGAAAGGACGGAACAAAACCCCTGGTGGGAGACGATGTGCGGATTACGATCACCCATGAAGGGGATCGGGAAGGGAACATAGAGGAGCTTTTTCCCAGGAAAAACGAACTGATCCGACCGGCTGCCGCCAACGTGGATCAGGTGCTGGTGGTGTTTGCCGCCGCGAGTCCGAAGCCGAACTTTAACCTTTTAGACCGCTTTCTGATCATGATGGCAAAGCAGAATCTGCCGGTGAAGATCTGTTTTAACAAGGCGGATCTGGTAAAGGAGAGCGAAAAAGATAAGATCGCGCAGGTGTACGCGCACTGCGGCTCGCCCGTTTTTTTCACCAGTGTGACTGAAAAAACGGGGCTAGAGAGGATCGATTGCCTGCTGGAGGGGAAGACGACGATTGTGGCCGGTCCTTCCGGGGTGGGAAAGTCCTCGCTGACAAACTACCTGCAGCCGAACGCGGCTATGCAGGTCGGGGACTTAAGCAGAAAAATCGAGCGCGGACGGCAGACGACGAGACATACGGAGCTTGTCTGGATTCGGGAGAACACCTATTTTCTCGATACGCCGGGATTCAGTTCCCTTTATCTTCCGCAGATGAGGCCGGAGGAACTCTCCCATTTTTACCCGGAGTTTGCCCCTTACGAGAAGTCTTGCCGGTTTTTGGGCTGCCGTCACATAAAAGAACCGGACTGCGCCGTGAAGGAGGCACTCTCAGAGGGGAAAATCTCTGCGGAAAGATATGAGAATTACTGCCTGCTGGAAGAAGAACTGAGAAATCAAAGGAGGTACTGAGCTTGCGAAACATACTGGCGCCGTCGATTCTGGCGGCAGATTTCTGGAACCTCGGAGAAAACATCACCAAAGCTGCCGAGGCAGGGGCGGAATATATCCATTTTGACGTGATGGACGGATGGTTTGTGCCCACAATCACTTTCGGCATGACGGTGTTAAAGAGTGTGCGAAGTCATACCAATCTGGTCCTGGATGTGCACCTGATGATGGAGGAACCGGAGCGCTATATTGATGACTTTGTAAGCTGCGGTGCAGATATCCTGACCATTCATGCGGAGGCCTGTCCTCACCTGGACCGTGCCCTTCGTGAGATCAAAAAGACAGGCGTGAAGGCCTGTCTTGCCTTATGTCCTGCCACATCCTTAAGCGTACTGGATTATCTGTGGAATCATCTGGACATGATTCTGGTGATGACCGTAAATCCGGGATTTGGCGGACAGCCGTACATCCCGGAGATGACCGGCAAGATCGCCGCCCTGCGGAAAAAACTGGAGGAGATGGGCCTGCAGAAAGATATCGAAGTGGACGGCGGCATCAACGACCAGACGATCCACGAGGTCTTACAGGCCGGGGCAAACGTGATCGTCGCCGGTTCCGCGGTCTTTCACGGAGACATCGGCGAAAATGTGAAAAGATATCTGGGAATTTTAAAATCCTATGAGCGTGAAGACCATCCGGAAAGTACACGCCCTGGAGAGATCATATGAAAAAGAGGGCGGTGATTCTGGGAGGGGGCAGTCTGAATGAATCGTTTGTCCTCGATTTTCTGAAAACATCCCATTATGATCTTCTGGTGGCGGCGGACGCAGGGCTGTCATTTTTACGGACGCACGGGATTTACCCTACGCACATCGTTGGAGATTTTGATTCCGCGGATGAGACCTCCCTTGCCTTTTACCGGGACACTAAGTCGGTGGAGATCGTTCAGTTTCAGCCTGAAAAAGACTGGACGGATACGGAGATCGCGGCGGAGCTTGCCCTTACGAAGGGCTGCGAAGAGCTGACCGTTTTGGGAGCTACCGGCGGGCGTCTCGATCATACGCTGGGAAATATTCAGCTGCTGGCGCTTATTAAGGAGCGGGGAGCGGACGGGTTTCTTTTGGATCCGCAAAACCGCGTCTACCTAAGGGACCATTCGTTTACCGTAGAAAAGGACCGCCAGTGGGGAAAGTATCTCTCCCTGTTTGCCTATGGCGGGGAAGTGAAAGATCTTACGCTTACCGGTGTGAAATATCCGCTTGACCGCTTCCGTCTGGGGAATATCGGCACCCGCACGGTGAGCAATGAAATCACTTCAGATCAGGCCGTGATCAGCTTTTCATCCGGAAAGCTTCTGGTGGTGGAATCGAAGGAGGACTGCGGCTGACTGTCAGGCAGAGAAAACGAAAAGGGCTGTAAGGCCCTTTTTTGATTCAGCTAAAGTGAAGTGGAACCGTGCAGCCGGAAAAGAAAATCGGATACAGGCAGGCAGACTTTCAGGGAGACACAGGAAAAAGCGGGCAGAGGCCAAAGCCCTGCCCGGGAAAACCTTTACTTTTCCGGTTTTGTCTGATCCAGTGTGCATCCGTCGAAACAGTAGGTACACAGTCTGCATTTGGGCAGACCGATGGAGGCGACCAGATCATCCAGCCTGTGGTAGCGAAGAGTCGTGAAATTCTGCAGTCTGCAGATGTCTTCCAGCATCGCCGCATAGCGATCGCTTTCCGGATCAGCATACTCTTTCAGCGTATTGGGGGCGTTGTCGCCTTCTCTTTCTAGGATGACGCGGCGGGCAATCAGCTCCAGATCCGACTTGGAACGGGAGAAGTTGAGGAAGCGGCAGCCGTAGATCAGCGGCGGACAGGCCGGGCGCACATGGACTTCCCTGGCTCCGCTCTGGTAAAGGAATTCCGTCGTTTCCCGAAGCTGGGTTCCGCGTACGATCGAATCGTCAATGAGCAGGAGCTTTTTTCCCTCGATCATGGATTTTACGGGAATCAGTTTCATCCGCGCGATTAAATTTCGCTGGTTCTGGCTGACCGGCATGAAGGATCTGGGCCAGGTCGGCGTATATTTGATGAAGGGCCGGGTAAACGGCACCTTGGATTCATTCGCGTAGCCGATCGCGTGGGCAGTACCGGAATCCGGAACTCCGGCCACCATATCCGGGTGCACGTTTCCGGCATCCCGGTCGCGCTTTGCCAGCATCGCGCCGCAGCGGTAGCGCATTTCCTCGACGTTGATGCCCTCGTAGGAGGAGGGCGGATATCCGTAGTAAACCCAGAGGAAGGAACAGATCTGCAGCTGCTTACCCGGAGGAGAAAGCTGTGTAATTCCCTCGGGGCTTATATGTACAATCTCCCCGGGACCCAGTTCCCGCTCATCGGTATATCCCAGATTCAGATAGGCAAAACTTTCCATGGAGACACAGTAGCCGTCGTCCCGTTTGCCGATCGCTAAGGGAGTGCGTCCCAGCCGGTCCCGGACTGCCAGGATGCCGTCCGGTTTTAAGATCAGCATGGTCATGGAACCGTCCACGATCTCCTGAACATAGCGGATTCCCTCCACAAGGCTGTCCCTGCGGCAGATGAGCGCTCCGATTAATTCCGTTACGTTGACATTTCCGTTGGTCATCTCCTGGAAATGTGTGTGGCGGTCCCGGTAGAGTTCCTCGATCAGCTGGCTGTAATTGTTGACCTTGCCGACTGCCGCGATGGCAAAGCTGCCCAGATGAGACTGAATGATGATCGGCTGCGGGTCAAAATCCGAGATGCAGGCAATCCCGTAGCAGCCGGTCATTTCTTCCACATCCCGCTCGAACTTGGTCCGAAACGGAGAATTCTCGATGTTGTGGATGGCACGGTTAAAACCGTCCGCTCCGTAGGTGGCCATCCCGCCTCTGCGGGTGCCCAGGTGTGAATGGTAATCGACGCCGTAAAATAAATCGTAGGTACACTGCTGCCTGGATACGACTCCAAATAAACCTCCCATGCAGATATCTCCTTTTCGTAAAAACTTGTCGGGTCAGATGCTTTCAAGTGCCGGAAAAAGACACGGACGAAAAGATGCTTTCTTCCCATTTTGCGCCGTCCGGGAACATTTGCAGACGCTTGCTGTTTTTCGTCCCCGGATTTCCTTGACAAATCATATCACAGATGGGAGACGCATTCAAGCCGTGTTCACTTTTGGAAAGAAAGCATTTGGGAGATCTTTTAGCGGCCTTAAGGTGTCTGCGGGGCGTCTGGAGCGGTTTTAAAGAGTATATGCCTGATTGTTTTTCCTTATGTTCGGCAGACAAAACTTTACAGAGTTTGCGAAAAGGCCCCGAGAAAGCAAGAGGGAAACAAAAATGAGCTTGTTGAATCTGTGAACTTCAGTTTACTTTTGCTATCCGGTATGCTATACTGAATATATCAGAAACCTCCCCTTACCGGGGACATTCGCCGGATCTTCGGATGTGGCGCAGCCAAATCCGGTGCCGTGGATAAAAAAGGAGATTATCATAAATGAAACTGGGGATTGTTGGCCTGCCGAATGTAGGCAAAAGCACACTGTTTAATTCTTTGACCAAAGCGGGAGCCGAGTCGGCGAACTACCCGTTCTGTACGATAGAACCGAATGTCGGCGTGGTGGCGGTGCCGGATGAGCGCCTGAAGCTTCTGGCGGATCTGTATCATTCCGCGAAAGTGACACCGGCGGTGATTGAGTTTGTGGACATCGCGGGACTTGTAAAAGGCGCGTCCAAAGGGGAAGGGCTGGGCAACCAGTTTCTTGCAAATATCCGCGAGGTGGATGCGGTGATTCATGTGGTGCGCTGCTTTGAGGACAGCAACGTGGTGCATGTGGACGGAAGCGTGGATCCGGTGCGCGATATCGAGACGATCAATCTGGAGCTGATCTTTTCAGACCTGGAAATCCTGGAGCGGCGCATTTCCCGCGTTGGGAGAGCGGCGAGAAACGACCGCGCCCAGGCGAAGGAACTGGCGCTGTTAAACCGGATTAAGGAGCACCTGGAGGAAGGGAAACTGGCGATCACCTTCCACACGGACGATGAGGATGAGCAGCAGTGGCTTTCTTCCTATAACCTCCTGACGGGGAAACCGGTCATCTTCGCCGCCAATGTCTCAGAGGACGCTCTGGCGGATGACGGGAAAGGGAATCCCTGGGTGCAGGAAGTGCGGGAGTACGCGAAGGAAAGCGGCAGCGAGGTATTTGTGATCTGTGCCAAGATCGAGGAGGAACTCGCTGAACTGGATGAGGAGGAGCAGGCGCTCTTTCTGGAGGATCTGGGACTTGAAAAATCCGGTCTGGAGAAGCTGATCGCGGCCAGCTACAGTCTGCTGGGACTCTTAAGTTTTCTGACTGCCGGGGAGAAGGAAACCAGAGCCTGGACGATCAAAAAGGGCACGAAAGCGCCGCAGGCGGCCGGAAAGATTCACTCCGATTTCGAGCGCGGCTTTATCCGCGCCGAGGTGGTCAACTACAAGGATCTGCTGGAATGCGGATCGTTGGCCGCGGCGAAGGAGAAAGGTCTTGTTGGCCTGGAAGGCAAGGACTATGTGGTCCAGGACGGGGACGTGATTTTGTTCCGCTTTAATGTATAAGTAAGACAGTGTCCGCACTTTCAAGGATAAGAATCCGCGGCTGTTCTGCATGAGAGTGGGGAAATACCTTAGGAACTGTGAAGACTTGAGAAAAGAGTGGGGATTAAGCTTTCTAACTTCGAAAAAATTGGCAGGATTGCGGGAGATACCTTACAAAGAACAATCCGCGGTCAGTTTAGACGACTGTATCTTAAGAGAGGATTCGTATGACACCTTCGATTGACTTCCCAAACCTGGGGATTCATCTGGCCCATGTGGGGCGGTCGGTGAGCGTGTTCGGCTTTGAGATCGCCTTTTATGGGATTACGATCGCGCTGGCGATGCTGGCGGGGATTCTGCTCGCCATGTGGCTGGCAAAGAAAACCGGGCAGAATCCGGATGACTATTTTAACGTGGCCATGATCGGCATCGTGGCCGCTCTTTTGTGTGCCCGCCTGTATTACGTAGCCTTTTCCTGGGACTATTATCGCGAACACCCGGAGCAGATTTTAAACTTTCGCGGAGGCGGACTGGCGATCTACGGCGGGGTGATCGGAGGTGTGCTCACCTGTCTGGTGTACGCGAAGGTAAAGCGCTTAAAGAGCGGACGGATCCTGGATACCGCCTGTGTGGGCCTGATTTTGGGGCAGAGCATCGGGCGCTGGGGCAACTTTTTCAACCGGGAGGCGTTCGGAGAGTATACAAACAACCTGTTCGCGATGCGTCTTCCCCTGGATGCCGTGCGTTCCTCCGAGGTGACCGAGCTGATGCGGGAGCATCTTGCCACTATAGACGGGATTTCCTATATTCAGGTGCATCCGACGTTTCTCTACGAGTCGCTCTGGAACCTGGGTGTGTTCGCGGTGCTGCTTTTGATCACGCTGCGGGGCGTCAAAAAATTTGACGGGGAAATCGCCCTGTTTTATCTGCTACTCTACGGCCTGGGCCGGTTCTGGATCGAGGGGCTGCGCACGGATCAGCTGCTGATTCCGGGAACGAATCTGCCGGTTTCCCAGATCCTTTCCGCGGTGCTGGCGGTGCTTTCGCTTATGCTGATTCTCGTGCTTCGAAGAAGGACGAAAGGTTCCAGGGAATGAGAAAGAGTCGACAGGCAGGTTTTTGATGCTGCAGGAAAAGACGGGAAAAAGAAAGAGAAAAAAAGGGAGAAGAAAACAGTGACATGGAAACGGACGGTCCGCCTGCCGTTAAACATTTGCAGCAGGCAGCGGGGGTCGAGCAGGTATTTGACACAGCGGGTGAGACTTTAAAAACGAGGATGATAAAGGAGCAGGAAGATGGCGGGAACAGACATCGGGATTGATCTGGGGACATCCAGCATCCTGGTCTATGTGAGAGGAAAAGGGGTTGTCTTAAAGGAACCGTCCGTGGTGGCCTACGATCGGGACAGCAATCGAATCAAGGCGATCGGCGAGGAAGCCAGACTGATGCTTGGCCGCACCCCGGGTAATATCGTGGCCGTGCGTCCGATGAAGAACGGCATCATTTCCGATTACCTGGTGACGGAGCAGATGCTGCGCTATTTTATTCAGAAAGCGCTGGGCAGACTCTCCTTTCGCAAACCGAGAGTGAGTATCTGTGTGCCCAGCAGTGTGACAGAGGTGGAACGCAAGGCGGTGGAGGATGCCACTTACCAGGCGGGAGCGCGGGAAGTGCATATGGTGGAGGAGCCGATCGCGGCGGCGATCGGAGCCGGGATCGATATTTCCAGACCCAGCGGCAACATGATCGTGGATATCGGAGGAGGCACCTGCAGTGTGGCTGTGCTTTCCATCAACGGAATCGTTGTCAGCCATTCGTTAAAGATTGGCGGGGACGACTTTGACGAGGCGATCGTGCGCTATGTGCGCGATCACTACAGCCTGATGATCGGCGAGCAGGCGGCGGAAGAGATCAAGATTACGATCGGCACGGCCTTTGAGCGCCCGGAGCAGACGGTGATGGAAGTAAACGGGCGGGATTTGGTGACAGGACTGCCCAAGACTGTGAAGGTGACCTCCGAAGATACCAGGGAGGCTCTGAAGGATACGGTGGGGCAGGTGGTGGATGCGGTGCACAGTGTGCTGGAGCGCACACCGCCGGAGCTGGCCGCCGATGTGGTGGACCGCGGGATCGTGCTGGTAGGCGGCGGCGCCCTGCTTGGCGGGCTGGAAGAACTGATCGAGGCGCGAACCGGTGTGAATACGATGACGGCGGAAGATCCGATGACCTGTGTGGCTGTCGGTACGGGGCTTTTTGTGGATCTGACTTCAGGCAGTTTCGGCAGACTGAGAGAGGACTGAGAAATCCGGAATGTATCTTCGTTTAAACCTGTCACCGGGATGACAGCGGACAATCCGTAAATGCACAAACAGCAAAAGAAGCCTTGGCGGAAGGGTTCCTTCCCCTATTTAGTACTAAAGAACGCAGGAGTGGAGTGCCTTCATGGAGAATCTCAAGGGATACATCGCACATATCATTTACCGCAGCAGTGAGAACGGCTTTACGGTGCTGCGGGCCGTCGTGGACGGAAAACAGATCAACTGTGTGGGATATCTTCCCGTAGTCAGCGAGGGGGAGTCCTTTCAGGCAGGCGGAAAGTATGTGATGCACAGCATCTACGGGCGTCAGTTTCAGATCGAAACCTACGAGGGGAGAGAGCCGGAGGATGTGACGGCGATCGAACGGTACTTAGGATCCGGGACGATCAAGGGTGTGGGGCAGAAACTTGCGGAGAAAATTGTACACGAGTTTGGGGAAGACACCTTTGAGGTCATCGAGAAAGATCCCGGACGGCTGGTAAAAATCCCCGGGATCAGCAGCCGTCTGGCGTTTGAGATTTCCACCCAGGTTTCGGAAAAACGCGTGATGCGGACAGCCATGATCTTTCTGCAGCAGTATGGGATTTCTGCCGCCCTCTCCCGGAAAATCTTTGACGCTTACGGAAACAGGGTGCAGCAGGTGATCCGGGAAAACCCCTATCAGCTGGCGGAGGATATCAGCGGGGTCGGTTTTCGCACCGCCGATGAGATTGCCCGCAAGATTGGTGTCAAGGTGGATTCCGATTTTCGTATCCGGTGCGGAATTACCTATGTCATGCAGCAGTCGGTTAAGGAAGGGCATACCTATCTGCCGCTTGAGGAACTGGCCGCCAGGGCGCAGAAGCTTCTGGAGACGCCGCTTACGGATCTGGAGGATCATTTAGCCTGGCTGCAGATGGATCAGAAGATTGTGGTTTCGCGGGGAGAGGACGAAGACCGTGTCTATCTGTCCGGCTATTATCAGAAAGAGATTCAGGTCGCGCGGATGCTTTTCGACCTAAACTTCCGCGACAGCATCGACGAGGAGGAAGTTCTTCGGAAAATCCGCGGGATCGAGGAACTCACCCAGACACAGCTGGATGAAAAACAGCGGCAGGGCGTGATGGAAGCGGTTCGCTGCGGTCTGACGGTGATCACGGGCGGACCCGGCACCGGCAAAACGACCACCATTCGCACCCTGATTGCCTATTTCGCGCAGGAGGAACTGGATATCGCCCTGGCGGCGCCGACCGGACGGGCGGCCAAGCGGATGGCGGAAGCGACCGGCTGTGAGGCGAGGACGATCCACCGTCTGCTGGAAGTGTCAGGCGGGAACGGATCGAAGGCCATGTTTACCCGCAACAGGCAAAATCCCCTGGAAGAGAAGGTGATCATCATCGACGAGATGTCGATGGTGGATATCAATCTGATGAATTCCCTGCTCTTAGCGATCCCTGCGGGGACCCGGCTGATTATGGTGGGAGATGTGAATCAGCTCCCTTCCGTGGGACCCGGCTGTGTGCTTCGGGATATCATTGAGGGAGGAATCTGCACGGTGGTGCGGCTTACGACGATTTTTCGCCAGGCGAGCGAGAGCGACATCGTGGTGAATGCCCATAAGATCAACCGGGGAGAGCATATGGCGCTGACCAACCGCAGCCGCGACTTTTTCTTTATCAGAAAGAATGACGCCGAGGATATCATCAAGGAGATCATTTTGCTGGTAAGCAAAAAGCTGCCCGCCTACGTGAATGCTCCCCAGAATGAGATCCAGGTGCTCACTCCCATGCGCAAGGGTCTTCTGGGCGTGGAGAACTTGAACGAAGTCATGCAGGAAAAGCTGAATCCGAAAGATTACAGAAAGCAGGAGCATGCCCGGGGCGATACCCTCTTTCGGGAAGGGGACAGGGTCATGCAGATTCGCAATGATTACCAGGCGGTCTGGGAGGTCCACGGACGAAATGGAGCTGTGATCGATCATGGAACAGGCGTTTTTAACGGGGACATGGGCGTGATTCACAAGATCAGCGAATCCCAGGGGAACCTGATCGTGGAGTTTGATGAGAACCGGTTCCTCTCCTATGATTTTGACAAGCTGGAGGATCTGGAGCTGGCCTATGCGGTGACGGTTCACAAATCGCAGGGCAGCGAATATCCGGCGGTGGTGATTCCGCTTTTCAGCGGTCCGCCGATTTTGATGAACCGAAACCTCCTCTATACCGCGGTGACGCGGGCGAAAAACTGTGTGGTGCTCATCGGCGATGAGAGAGAATTTTACCGGATGATCGATAATACCTCCGAGCGGAAACGCTACAGTACCCTGGGACTTCGCATTCAGGAGATGATCTCCTAAAGAAAAGCATCGATCATGCGTTCGCATTTCTGCCGATATGCTTCTGAAGGGTGTTTTTGCGGGGGACTGGAATTAAGAAAATTATACGGTAGGAATCCCGGGGCAGCTGTGCTATAATTTCTTTAAGGATCTTTAGAAAGCGCTTCAGGCTTTAAAGAACGCTTAAAGGCCAGGCGGTTTAGAGCCGCTTTCGGGAAAAGCAAAGCGGATTTAATAGGAAGGCAGGTGCCCGCATGAATCTGAATCCGGAGAAAATTCGTCTGATGGCCAGGCTTGCCATTCTGGAAAAGGAGAATGGGCGCGGCATTCGAAATGTAAGGGAGAGTTACCGCAGTGATTACATCGGCATTCCGGTTTTTAAAAATCTTCTGCGGGTGACGGTCGTCTTTGCGCTGATCGCGGGGATCTGGGCGGTCTGTCATTTAGGGCAGCTTCTGGACGCGCTCTCAGGCAGTCAGCTGCGTTCGATTGCTGTTGGCCTGGCGGTGTTCTATTTGATCATGATGATCATCACCGCGGCGGTTACCTATGCGGTGTATGCCGCCTCCTACCGCCGCAATAAGCAGGATACGGTTCTTTATCAGGAACTGCTGGAGGAGCTTGACGCGGTGGAAAAGGAGGATGTCTTCGAGATCGACGCCTGGTAAGAAGGGGAAGACCATTCAGGCAGGACGGAAGGTGGTAGACATGAAAAGAGCGCTGCTTCGGTTTTATGCGGAATATGAGACCTATCTGACGCCGCTTTTTAAGTTTGCGGCCGCTTTTGTTCTGCTCTTGGCCATTGGCCGCCTGAGCGCGGATCAGTCACTTTTCGGGAGAATCCCGGTCATTCTGATTGGGGCGGCTCTTTGTTCTTTTCTGCCTCCGGGGGCATTGATTCTGGCTGGCAGCGTCTGGCTTTGCGGACAGTTTTTCGCGCATTCCATGGTCACTCTGGTGGTGGGCGGCGTTGTGCTTTTTGTGTTTTTGCTGCTGTATCTGTGCTTTGGCTTTCACCATCCGTATGTGACGGCTTTCACCGCTTTGGGCGTGGGGATTCGTCTTCCGCTTGTGGTGCCGGTGGTGTGTGCTTTGCTGCTGGGCGCGGATGCCCTGCCGGGGATCTTACTGGGCACCGGGATCCTGTTTTTCTCCCGGGGACTTCTTATGCAATCACCGGGAGGGGAGCTGGCCGCGGAAGAACTTTTGGAGCAGGTGCTGGAGGGATTTCGTACCCTCTCGGTAAGCCCGGAGCTTCTCTTAACACTGGTGTCCCTGACAGCGGTCTTTCTGGTTGTGTGGATGATTCGCCGGATGTCTGTCAACTACTGCTGGGTGATTGCGATCGCGGCGGGGATTTTTTCCTACGGCGCACTGATGATTTTAGGCGCGGTGCTTCTGCAGACGGAGTTTGTGCCGCTGCGGTTTGCTTTTGACGTGCTGCTTGCCCTTGCGGGCGGCTTTCTGGTGCTGTTTTTCTGTTTTCACCTTGATTACCGGAAGGTGGAGCATCTGCAGTTTGAAGATGATGAATATTACTACTATGTGAAAGCGGTCGCCAAAGCCGGGACTGAAACGGAAAGCGGGAAGGGAGATGAAGAGCGGTGAACGGGCTGATGGCATGGTTCTCTGATCGTATAGCGGCATTTCGCCTGTCTTCCATTACGTTCACGCTGACAGACGCGCTGGAGATTGTGGTGCTGGCCTGTCTGATCTACCGGATTTTGCTGTGGATTAAAAATACCAGAGCCTGGACCCTTTTAAAGGGGATTCTGCTGATCGTGTTCTTCGTCTCCGTGGTCTACATCCTGAAGATGAATACGCTGATCTACCTGGTGGAACGCGGGCTGAGCATCGCCATCATCGCGGTGATCGTCGTGTTCCAGCCGGAAATCCGCAGGGTTTTGGAGCAGCTGGGAGAGACGAAGCTGATTACCGGTCTGCTGCCGATTGACAACGTGCGCACGGTGAGCCAGCTCTTCAGCGACAAGACGATCAACGAGCTGGTGCGGGGCACCGTGGAGATGGCAAAGGCCAAGACCGGGGCGCTGATCGTGATCGAGCAGAATGAGACGCTGGAGGAGTACGAGCGGACCGGGATTCGTGTGGATGCCCTGGTGTCGAGCCAGCTTCTGATCAATATCTTTGAACACAATACGCCGCTGCATGACGGGGCGGTGATCATGCGGGGGGACCGTGTCACGGCAGCTACCTGTTATCTTCCTCTTTCCAGCAACATGACCTTAAGCAAGGAGCTGGGCACGAGGCATAGGGCCGGCGTGGGCATCAGCGAAGTGACGGATTCCTTTACGATCATCGTTTCGGAGGAGACGGGCGCCATTTCCATCGCCTACAAAGGTGAGCTGGAGCGGCAGGTGAGTCCGGAAAGGCTGAAAGAGCGCCTGACCATCCTGCAGAACAAGTCGGTTGTTTCCAGGAAGTTTAAGCTTCGGAAAGGACGGGCGAAGGATGAAAAGTAAACTGAAAGGATATCTGACCGGCAACCTGCTGCTTAAGATCCTCGCTCTGATCATCGCCTTTCTGATCTGGCTTCTGGTGACCAACAGTCAGAACCCGGTCACGACCCGTCTGTATTCGAGTGTGCCGATCACGATCATCAATCAGGACAGCATCGCGGATATCGGGAAAGTCGTGGAACCGGAGGGCAACGGCATGGTAACTTTAAAGGTGACGGAGCGCAGTTCCGTGCTGAACCGTCTCTCCAGGAATGCAGGCGACTTCTATGTGGAGGCCGATCTGGAGAACATCAACGCCATGAACACAGTGCCGCTGACCGTTACCTGCAGCAATCCGTCGGTGACCTGGGATGAGATTCAGATTCAGCCGTCCTCTCTCAAGGTGACGCTGGAAGATAAGGTTGAGCAGCAGTTCGTGGTTTCGGTCTCCGCCTCCGGCAGCACGGCCGCCGGGTATGAGGTTGGCACAACCGAGATCAGTCAGGGCAAGAACATTTACATCGCGGGACCGCGTTCCGTGATGCAGATCATCAATCAGGTGGTGGCTCCGGTGAATGTGAGCGGGATGGGCGCGGATGCCACGCTGACTTCCCAGTTAAAGATCATTGATAAGAATGGTTCCGAGCTGACGGAAAGCCAGTTAAGCCTCCTGGAGTTTAAGGACAGCAGCGGGGCCATGATCGCGGACCGGCAGGTGGAAGTGGATATCACCATGTGGGTGGTGCAGACGGATATCCCGGTGGAGGTAAAGATTACGGGTACGCCAGCGGATGGTTACCGGGTGGTGAGAGTGGAGACAGTGCCTGTGACCTTAAGTCTTGCGGGTACCAAGGAAGCGCTGGACGCGCTGGGCGGAAAACTTACGGTGGATGAGACGGTATCTGTCGCAGGAGCCAGAGAAAACCTGTCCCATGAGATTGACCTGACAGAGACACTGGCGAAGATGCCGGAGGTTCGGCTGATCGCGGATACGGAGCCTACTGTGCTGGTGAATGTACAGATCGAGCGCAGCGGGGATGTGACATTTACCATTCCGCTGGGCAGCGTAGATTTAAAGAACCGTCCGGAAAAGATGAACCTGGTCTTTACACCGGCGGATGTGCTGACAGTTGTGATCAGGGGCGGAGCGGAAGCAGAAAAAGCGCTGCGCCAGGAAGATATACAGGCGTCTGTGGATTTAAGCCCCTGTGCGCAGGAGGGCAGTTACGAGGTGCCGGTGGAGATCACCCTTCCGGAGGGCTTTGAGCTGGTGGCACCGGTTACCCTGATGGTCACTTCTCAGAGACAGGAGTCGGAGAGTATCCCGGAAGAGGAGGCTGCGAGGTGAGGCGATGGTAAAAAAGAGGATTGTAATCCATAATCACAGCGGGCTTCACCTGCGTCCGGCCGGTCAGCTCTGTCAGAAAGCGCTGGAATACCCCTGCGAGGTGAAGATGGTGATGGGAGAAAAGACGTTCAATCTGAAAAGTGTGCTCAGCGTCTTAAGTGCGCAGATCACCTCTTCCCGGGAGATTGAACTGGTCTGTGACGGAAAAGAGGAAGAACGGGCCTTAAAGGAGCTGGAGGAGTTTCTCTCCGGCGACTTAAGCGGAGGCGATCCGGCGTAAGCTGCAAGACAGGATCCAAAGAGACGGAAGGCAGGGAAATGAGCTTCCCTGCCTTTTTCTGCCAGGTTTTATAAAAAGAAAGGCTGCCTTAAACAGATGGAGGCAGCTTTCTTCATATGAGAAAGTATGAGTTGTTATCTTTTGAAGCTGACCGGTGAAAAACCGGTCAGGATCGTCTTCCTTAAAAACAGCTCTCATGCGGCCTGTTACTTTTGGACGGCCGGATCCGTCGGATCCCAGGTCTGGTTGGACGGGATCTTGGTTAAGGAAGGCTTGCCCAGCGGGTCATTCGCGCTGTTTCCATAAAAGATGGTCACTTTCGTGCCTTTTGGACAGTTATCATAGAGGTACTTCGCGCTGGCGACACTTAAGCGGATGCAGCCGTGGGAAGCTGCCGTTCCCAGCTCATTGTACGTAGTCGGTGCCAAAGAATAAATGTTGCCGCTTTGGGTGTACAGAACCGAGTGGAACAGGTAATCCGACCAGGTGTCTGTCGGGGAGGTACACAGATGACTGCAGTACTGTCCATAGCTGGGTCCCATCAGTTCATGCCAGCGAAGCTTGTCCACAATGTAGCGGGTGCCTGTCGGCGTGGTTCCGTTTACGCCCACAGAGCAGAGCATCGCCTTGACAGGGGTATCCCCGCGGTAAACCGTAACCACGTTGGTGGTTTCATTGACACGCACAGACCACGCACCGGTGGGAGTTGCATCGATTGCGCCGTCTTCGCCGAAATCATAGGTAACGCCGCCGATCTTTGCCTTGCCGGTGGTCATACGTCCGGTGCTGGGGTTGAGGTAATACTTTTTATTGCCGAGCGTGAGCCAGCCTTTCTGCATGACTCCGTTGCTGTTAAAGTAATAGTAATACTTATCAATGACCCTCCAGTTGGTCACCGCCTCGCCGTAGCGGTCCTTGTTTGCACTGAAGTAATACTTCTTGCCGGAGATCGTTTTCCAGCCCACGATCATGGCGCCGGTCTTTTTGTCAAAGTAGTACTTCTTTCCGTTGATGGTTAAGAGACCGGTCTTTCGGGAGCCGTCTTTGGTGTCGCAGTAGTATTTTTTGCCGCCTATGGTCAGCAAGCCGATCTGCAGACGGCCCTTGGAGTCAAAGTAGTAGTATTTCGTGCCGATCTGCGTCCAGCCGGTAGAGCGGGCCCCGTCTTTTGCCGGATTCAGATAATAGTGGTAATCGCCCAGATGCAGCCACTCGCTTATCTGTTCTCCCGCGCTGTTGAAGTAATAGTAGACTTTGTTGATCTTTTTCCAGCCGACAGTGCGGGCCCCGTTTTTCTTTGGATCCAGGTAATACTGGTGGGTATCCAGATTCAGCCATCCGGTTGCCTGTACGCCATTGATATCAAAGTAATAGTAGATTTTGTTGACCTGCTTCCAGCCGACACTGCGGACAAACGTCTTTGGGTCAAAGTAATAGGTCTTTTTGGAATAGGTCTTCCATCCGGAATCGAGGACACCGTTCTTCGCGGCATGGTAAGATTTTCCAGTTTTGCGAAACCATCCGCCGGAGTGAATCCAGCCGGACGTACTGCGGAAGTAATAGTGATTTCCGGAGCCTTCCGGGAACTCCTGAATGCCCAGCAACCCCTTCACTTTTTTCCCTGTGTTCTCATAGCAGAGATATTTTTTGCCGGACTGTACCTTCACGACCAGCCTGCTCGGATCGTTGGCCTCTGTTTCCGGCTCTTCCGTCTCCGAAGGATCCGTTTCCGGAGTTTCCGTCGGGGTGGTCTCCGAGGGTGCATCCTGTGGCTTAGTCTCTTCTGCGCTCACCCCTGATGCAGGCAGAAAAGCCAGACACAGCAGCAGAAGGATCAGCCGGATTGATTTATGAAAACGCATTCCTATCCCCCCTTGTCATGATACTGGAATTATAGCAGACTTACGGGAAATCTGCAAGACCCGTTCTTGCAGGCGCCTTACGGCTTCCCGCAGGGCACACTTTTTTTGAAGTTCCCAAATGCCGGATTTTTCCTTGCAGGTTTGGCCTGTTGGCAGTTCGCACAGCTGCTCGGGTGTTTTTTTCCACGGGATCTGGAATTCTTAAGATTTCCTGTATTCGGTCCGGGGCCTTTCAGACAGATGAGGCAAAGGCTTTCCGGGAAAGGTTCTGTGCGCAGGTGTCTTCTTTCCCGGCAGGGGAGCCGCTGATTACACATCCTGCAGGGCGTAGGACGAAGGCGAAAACTTCGGCAAACGCGGAGAAACCCGGGAAAAATAAGGCAGACGGTTCTTTTTTGTTGTCTTTTGCCGGGAAGTAGACTATAATGGGACGGCAGGGGCAAAGGAGGTGTGCAGGAGGATGAAAAGAGAACGGTATAAAAGGCTGATCATGTTTCTTGCCTCCCTGCTTGTTATCGGCCTGCAGACAGCAAATTTTGCCTATATCTGGTTTACCGAGTATAATTACAGAGAAGTCATCGGTGTGCTGTACTGGCGGCGCGGAAACTGGGCGCTGATCATTCTGTACGCCGTGATGCTGCTGATGATCTCCAAGCTCTTCGGCGCCCTGAAAGTGGGCTATCTGAGGGTGCTGGATGTGATTATCTCCCAGATTCTGTCCGTGCTGCTGACGAACTTCATCGCCTACCTTCAGCTGGCCCTGATCGGAAGATGGAAGTTCTTAGCCAATATCCGCCCGATGCTGCGGCTGACCGCCGTGAACCTTGTGATCGCCCTTGTATGGGTCGTGTTCATGCGCTGGGTCTACGTGACGCTCTATCCGCCCCGGCAGATGATTTTAATCTATGATCACACCAGTCCGGAGAAGCTTTTAAAGAACGTGGCCTCGCGGAAGGATAAGTTCGTGATCGGCAAAGCCGTGCAGTTAAGCAGGGGGATGGACTATATCAAAGAGCAGATCCCGCATTTTGAGAGCGTTCTGATCGGCGACATTCCGTCCCATGAGCGCAACCTGCTCTTGAAATACTGCTATGAGAAGAATATCCGCTGCTACTGTTCTCCAAAGATCTCGGACATCATGGTCATGAGTTCGGAGAAGATGAATCTGTTTGACACGCCGCTTCTGCTCTTTCGAAACCGGGGCTTAACCGTGGAGCAGCAGTTTTTCAAACGGGCCTTTGACCTAATTGTCTCTCTGATCGGTGTGGTGGTGTTATCGCCGCTGTTTCTTCTGATTGCCCTGCTCGTGAAAGGGTACGACGGCGGACCGGTGTTTTACCGGCAGGAGCGCCTGACAAAGGACGGGAAGGTGTTCCTGGTCTACAAGTTTCGCAGTATGCGGGTGGATTCGGAAAAAAACGGCGCCAGACTTGCCATGAAGCATGACAGCCGCGTAACCCCGGTGGGGAAGGTGCTTCGAAATCTTCACTTTGATGAGCTGCCGCAGCTTTTTAATATCATCGCCGGGGATATGTCTTTGGTGGGTCCCAGGCCGGAACGGCCGGAGATCGCGGCGCAGTATACGAAAAAGATCCCCGAGTTTGCCTACAGGCTTAAAGTCAAGGCCGGTCTGACCGGATACGCGCAGGTCTACGGGAAGTATAATACGACCCCGTATGATAAGCTGAAGCTGGACCTTACCTATATCGAGAACTATTCGTTCTTTCTGGATCTGCAGCTACTTGCCACCACGGTTAAGATTCTCTTCCAGAAAGAAAACACCGAGGGAGTGGAGGAATGGCAGGTGACGGCGGCTACCGAGAACCCGAAAGGAGCCGACAGGCCGGTGGATGGAAAGAAGAATACCAGGACGGGCACCTCATGAAAACAAAACAGGATGGCAGGAAGAACAAACCGCAGGTTTCCGTGGTGATTCCAGTCCGAAACGGCGCGAAGACGCTTGCCAAAGCGCTCGATTCGGTGCTTTCGCAGGATGTTTCACTGGAAATTTTAGTCGTGGATGACTGTTCCCAGGATGGAACGAAGGAGGTTCTGGATCGGTACAGAACCTTTCAGAACGTGCGCATTTTTACAAACAAAAGCAGCCTTGGCGCGGCGCGAAGCAGAAATTTAGGGGTACAAAACGCACACGGGGAGTATGTCGCTTTTCTGGACGCCGATGATTTCTGGGCGGAAGGGAAGTTAAAAAAACAGCTGGCGCTTATGCAAAGTTCCTCCTTTTGCCTGTGCTGTACAGCCAGGGAACTTCTGCGTCCTGACGGGGAAAAAACCGGGCGCGTGATCGGGGTGAAGGAACAGATCACCTACCGGGATCTTCTGCGCCACAACAGCATCAACTGTTCTTCCGTGCTGTTAAAACGGGAGGTTGCCCGCGAGTTTCCGATGGAGCATGAAGACAGCCACGAGGATTACATCACCTGGCTTAAGATCCTGAAAAAGTACGGAAGCGCGGGAGGAATCAACGAGCCGCTGCTTTTTTACCGCATGACTTCCAGGGGCAAGTCAGGGCAGAAATGGAAATCCGCCGTGATGACGTTTCGCGTTTACCGCTACATGGGATTTGGCATCGTAAAGTCCCTGGCCTGTTTCTTAAGCTATACGGTAAACGGATTCTATAAATATCTGACATCCGGCTGGAGGAGGGCCCGGTGAGGGGATAGATTTTTCCCGCTGGGCATTTCGCCAAAAGGCGCCTTCGTAAAAGAAGTGCAGGCGTAAAGACAGACCGGAGAGAAAACAGGGAGGGAAACCGTGAAGGAACTGCTGGCAAACCGGAGGATGATCTGGAAGCTTTCCAAGAACGATTTTAAGACAAAATATGCGGGATCTTATTTTGGGATTCTCTGGGCGTTTGTCCAGCCGGTGGTGACGGTGCTGATCTACATCGTCATCTTTCAGGCTGGCTTTCGGGCGACGACCAGCATAGAGGGGTATCCCTATGCGCTGGTCTTAATCAGCGGGATCATTCCCTGGTTTTTCTTTTCGGAGTCGCTCTTAAACGCGACAAACTGCTTCGTGGAATACGCCTATCTGGTGAAGAAAGTCGTCTTTCAGATCAGTGTGCTGCCGGTTGTGAAGGTGTGTTCCTCCCTGTTTGTGCATGTGTTTTTCCTTGCGCTGGCGCTGGTGGTCTTTTTATGCTTTGGCAAAGTGCCGCCGGTGCAGTTTGTGCAGCTTCCCTACTACTGCCTGTGCGTGATCTTATTTACGCTGGCTTTGTCCTACTTAACGTCCTCCATCGTCCCCTTTTTTAAGGACTTCGGGCAGATCGTGAGCATCTGTCTGCAGGTGGGGATGTGGGCCTGTCCGATCATGTGGGATCTTACGCAGATGCTGGGGGATCATCCTCTTTTGATGAAGCTTATTCAGCTCAATCCGTTCGTCTATATCGTGCAGGGGTATCGGGACTGCTATATCAACGGAGTCTGGTTTTTTGAACGCTGGCAGTATGGCCTGTATTTCTGGTGTGTGACCGCTTTCCTGGGCTGGTTTGGCTACCGCATTTTTCGGAAACTTAAGGTGCACTTCCCGGATGTGCTTTAGGGTGCGGGAAAAAATCCTTACGGTTGACTTAGAAAGGCAAAGATCCGGGGAGTGAAGCCATGAGTGAGACAGTTGTAAAAATAGAAAATGTCAGCAAAGTCTACAAGCTGTACGAGCGCCCCAGGGACCGCCTGAAAGAATCGCTCTCCCTGCGCCAGAAAAGCTACCACACTAATCTGTACGCTTTGGAAAGTGTGAACCTGGAAGTAAAAAAAGGGGAAGCGGTAGGGATCATCGGCACCAACGGCTCCGGGAAATCGACACTCTTAAAGATCATCACCGGAGTGCTTGCCCCTTCCGGCGGTAAGATTCTTGTGCGGGGAAAGGTCAGCGCCCTGTTGGAGTTAGGCGCCGGCTTTAACATGGAGTACACCGGCCTGGAGAACATCTTTTTGAACGGGACGATGATGGGATTTACGGACAAAGAGATGGAGGAGCGGCTGGATGACATCCTATCCTTTGCGGAGATCGGAGAGTTCGTGCATCAGCCGGTCAAGACCTATTCGAGCGGGATGTTCGCCCGCCTGGCATTCGCGGTGGCCATCAACGTGGATCCGGATATCCTGATCGTGGACGAAGCCTTAAGTGTGGGCGATATCTTTTTCCAGGCCAAGTGTTACCGCAAATTTTCGGAGTTTCAGGAAAAAGGAAAGACGATCATCTTTGTCTCCCACGACATGGGCAGCATCATCAAGTACTGCGACCGGACGCTTCTTCTCAATAAGGGAAAGCAGGTCTTTGTCGGGGAGTGCGCGAAGGCCGTGGATATCTACAAAAAGATCCTCGCGCATCAGTATCCCGGTGATGAGGAAGTTTTTGCCGGAAAAGAGGTGTTTTCGGATGCGGCGAAAGAAAACTTGGGAGCCGGGAAGGAGCCACAGAAGGACGAAAACAGGACGGATGCGGGAACCTTAACGGAAAGCGAATGCGCGGGGGAAAATCCCAAGCCAAAGCAGACGGATTTTTCGGATCACGGCTCCTTAAAAGAAAACCTTTCGCCAAGGGACCGGGAAACGGCTACTGCAGACAAAGCGCATCTATGGAAGGAGCAGCTGATCGTCAACGTTAACCGGACCGACTACGGAAGAGGGGATGCCGCCATCGTGGACTTTGCCGTGACCGATGAGAAGGGGATGATCACCTCTTCCATAGATAAGGGAAAGCGCTTTCAGATTCGCATGAAGATCCGCTTTAACAAGGATGTGGCGAATCCGATTTTCGCGTACACGATCAAGGACCGGAAAGGCACGGAAATCACCGGCACGAATACAGCTCTGGAGCGGAAGACACTGGAAAGAGTGTCTGCCGGACAGGAGGTTGTGGTGTGTTTTACCCAGAAGATGACCCTGCAGGGAGGCCAGTACCTGCTCTCCTTAGGCTGCACCGGGTATGAGTTTGACGAACTGGTGGTGTACCACCGCATTTACGACGCCTGTTTTCTGGAAGTGTTCTCGATGAAGGATTCCGTGGGGTACTTTGACATGGATGCTTCGGTAAGCTACGAGTAAGTATTTTGAAAGCGCGGTCTACGCCTAAGACCTTTGGTTATGAGAGAAAATAAGGAGCGGCAGAATGAGAGAAACCATCGGGGAAGTAACCCTGAATCTGGACTGCTATGAAGGGCAGGATGGCTACAGTGACGGGGATGTGGAGGAGGAGCTTTTGGAGCTGGTTAAACAGTATCCGCCGGAAGAGTTTCCGCGTCTGATCCGGGAACGTGCAAGCTGGCCGGTGCTTTACCATCTGTCAGAGCAGCGCACGGCGATCATTGACTGGTATCCGTTTAAGGAGGACGCGAGCGTTCTGGAGATCGGGGCCGGATGCGGAGCGATTACCGGAGCCTTGATCGGCAGGGCAAAGCGCGTGGTCGCCAACGACTTATCAAAAAGACGCAGCCTTATTAACGCCTACCGGCATCGGGAGGCTAAAAATCTGGAGCTTCTGGTTGGCAACTTCCAGTCCGTGGCGGAGCATCTTCAGGAGAAATTTGATTACATTACCCTGATTGGTGTCCTGGAGTATGCCGGCAGTTACATCGAAGGCAAAGATCCCTGGAAAGAATTTCTAACAGCCGTAAGCGGCCTGCTGAAAGACGGCGGGGAAGTGCTGATCGCCATCGAAAACCGGCTGGGGTTAAAATACTTCGCGGGCTGCAGGGAGGATCATACCGGACGGGCCTTTGAGGGAATCGAGGGGTATCCAAACGGCGGCGGGGTGCGCACCTTCAGCCGGGAGGAGTTAAAAAATCTGTTGTGCGCGGCGGGCTTTTCCGATCTGGAGTTTTATTATCCATACCCGGATTATAAGTTTCCGACCGCGATCTACTCTGATTCGTATCTGCCGCGAAAGGGAGAACTTTTCCAGAACCTGCGCAACTTTGACAGTGACCGCTATGTATTCTTTGATGAGGGAAAGGCGTTTGATACCATCCTGGAATCCGGTTATTTCCCGATCTTTTCCAATTCCTTTTTTGTGAGGGCGAAAAAATGAACAGGACAGGTAAGGACGCGAAAAGGCCCAGGGACCTGGAAAAAACCGGTAAGATGACCGGCAGCAGCACTGAGAAAACAGAAAAACCGGCGGACGCTGATGTCTCCCGGACAGGCGCATCGGAAGGATCTTTGAAAAGACAGGACACAAAAGTCGTGTTCGCCAAGTTTTCCAGAGAGCGTTCGCTTCCCTTTCAGATCGCCACTTTGATCTGCGAGAAGGAGGGTGTGCGCACCGTTTATAAGGAAGCCCTGAACTTTTCGGCGAGAGAGCACCTCGCGAAGATGCCCGAGCGGGCGAAAATGCTGGCAGAGCTTTATAAGGTCCCTTATCTTTACACTGCCCCCTGTGAAAGGGCAGGGGAAAGCCGTGTCTCATTTCCTTACTACGAGGGGGAGAGCCTGGATCAGGTAATCACCCGGGAAGTCGAGGCGGGGGATTTTGAGAGCGTGAAAAGAAATGTGGAGCGTCTGTGGGAAATTTTAAATTCCCAGGCGGGTCTTGCCGATTTCGCGCCCTCAAAAGAGTTTGCTGAGATTTTCGGAAGTCCCGCTTTGCCGGAAGGGCTTAAGGCTGCTCCCCTTTCCAACCTGGACATGCTGTTTTCCAATCTCCTTTTGTGCGGTGCCGAAACGCAGAGGGAACATCTGGTTTTGATCGATTACGAGTGGGTGTTTGATTTTCCCGTGCCGGTGACCTTCCTTTTTGCCCGCAGCCTGATTCTGCATGGGATGCTGCAGACCTTACCGCGCGAACAGCTGGCTGAACTTTACTCAGTCGGCGGGATTACACCGGAAGAGGTCCCCCTCTACTATCAGATGGAAGTTAAGTTTCAAAAGTATGTCGCCGGGGAAGAGGAATTAAACGTCCTTGCAAGACTGTATCCGAAGATGAAGACCTGCAGCTTTTTTCTGGATTACTGGAATACGCAGCATGTCTATTACGCCGTGCGTGTGCGGGGCGTTTTAAAGGATCACCCGGAAAGGACCGACGAACTTTATTTTTCCCTCCGCTTTCAGGGGGAGGTAAAGGAGACTGTTGAGATAGCGGATACCAGCCGCTATGAGGCTTTTCTACTTGAACCGGCGGATACGGAAGCGATCCTGCGGATGTACTATCTGCAGGGGGAAACGGATGCCGGTAAGGAGGACATTGCCCTCTCCTTTCATAATGCCGACCTGGTACTGAACCTTGTGGATTACTACTTTAAGGAGCCGCCCCTTATGCGGATAGAAAACAGGGGATATCAGAAGCTTTCGTTTGGCTATCTCATCTGTCACCGAAACGATCCGCTCATTGCCCATGAGATTGATCTTAGGACGGAACTTCGCCGGTATACGGAAAAGCCGTACCGCAAAGCGGTGCGCAGGCTGAAACGCATGATAAAAGGGCAGTAAGGGTGTGTGTGGATGGATGTTTCGATTGTGATTCCGACCAAGAACGCGGGAGCCGCGTTCGATGCGGTGTTAAAGGCGGTCTTTTCGCAGAAGACCTCTTACAGCTATGAGGTGATCTGCGTGGATTCCGGCTCCAAGGATGAGACTCTCTCCATCATCGGCCGGTATCCCTGCCGTCTGTTTCAGATCCCTGCCTCAGAGTTTGGCCATGGAAAGACCAGAAACTACGGGGCGTCAAAGGGGACCGGGGAGTTTATCGTTTTTATCACGCAGGATGCGCTTCCGGCATCGGATACCTGGCTGCAGAATTTCATCGAGGCGATGAAGCTGGATGATGAGATCGCGGGCGGGTTCGGCATTCACTACCCCTATCCGGACTGCAACCTTCTGGATGTGCGGGACCTTGCCACCCACTTTCACGGCTTTGGGGAGACGAATACGATCTTTCGCCTGGAGGATCCTAAGCGGTATGAGACCGATGAGGGGTACCGCCATATGCTGGCCTTTTTTTCGGACAACAACGCCTGCCTGCGAAGGAGCGTCTGGGAAAAGTACCCGTACCCGGATGTGAACTTTGCCGAGGACCAGATCTGGACGAAGAAGATGATCGAGCTGGGGTATAAAAAGGTCTACTGTCCCTATGCCCCGGTTTACCATTCCCACAATTACGATGTGTGGACCTATTTCGCCCGCTATTACGATCAGTACAAGGGACTGTACGAACTGCATCAGTACGAGATCGCCTCTCACTGGCGGCAGCTGCCGGGGATGCTCTATCGGCAGGTGCGGGGGGATGCCGTGTATATCCGCCACCTTACGATGCCCAAAAGCAAAAAGATCTATTGGGCCTTTTACTCGCTCTTCCGCAACTTCGGCCGTTTTTACGGAGGGTACCTGGGCGGGAAATACCACGGATATTCTCCGAAAAAACAGAGATTTTTAGACAGGCATATTTCCCAGCAGTACTGGCAGAAGAAGGCATAAGAAGAAAGAAAAGCTAAATATGAGCGCGGAAAGGGACCTGTGAAAGATTCCAAAAGACGCGGGAGTTCATAAAAAATGGATGAGGATACCAATCTTTTCAGCAGAATGAAGCGCTACTATCAGAAGAACGGTCTTTTAAAGACCATCAAGCGCTGCTTTATCAAGCCCCCTCCCCCGAAAGAGGAGATCCTAAACTTCTGGGATTTTATCGTGGATACGGAAAAAATCCCCTACTCTAAGGAGGATGCTGCCCGGCACCGGGACGGGGAGCGAATTGTCAACTGGATCGTGCCGGAGTTTGAAAAGGGCTCCGGCGGCCATATCAATATCTTTCGCTTTATCTCGGCGCTGCAGCGCAGGGGAATCCATAACCGCGTGTACGTTTACCGGGCGGTGAAACTGACGGACGATGAGAAGCTGCATACGCTGCTTAAGGAGCATTTCCCGATTTTAGATCCGGATGTGGAGAGTTTCTGCGATGCGGCAAAAGCCCAGTTTGCCCACGCGACTGTGGCGACTTCCTGGATTACCGCCTACTTTGTCCGCAACTTTGAGAATACCTGGTCGAAGTTTTATTTCATCCAGGATTTTGAGCCCTACTTTTATGCCCATGGCTCGGAGTACTGGTTCGCGGAAAACACCTATACGTTCGGCTTTCGCGGGATCACGGCCGGCGACTGGCTCAAAGATCTTGTGACAAAAGAGTACGGGATGCGCTCGGACAGCTTCAGTTTTTCCTATGACCGGGAACTGTATCACCCGGTCGAAAAGACGAATCCAAAAAAACGGGTGTTTTTCTACGCCCGCCCGGTAACGCCCCGCAGGGACTGGGAGATCGGGCTGTTAGCCTTAAACAGGCTCTATACGCGCATGCCGGATGTGGAAGTGGTCTTTGCGGGCTGGGATGTCAGCAGCTATGTAATTCCTTTCCCCCATGAGAACCTGGGAGTCGTGGAGCTTAAGGATCTTTCCGCTTTGTATGCCAGCTGTGACCTGTGCCTGATCATCTCCAGCACGAATCTTTCCCTGCTTCCTTTGGAAGTCATGGGCGCGGGCAGCGTTGCGGTCTGCTCTGTCGGGGAGAACAGTACCTGGCTGGTGAATGAGGAGAACTCGGTGCTCGTGGAGTTTGATCCGAATCAGATCGCCGATACGCTGGAAGACTACCTTACCCATCCCGAAAAGCTTCAGGAGATTCGCCGGAAAGGAATTGCCTTCGCGCAAAGCACCTCCTGGGAGCGGGAGGCGGATAAGGTTTACGCGGCCATTTTGAAAGGAATCGAGGAAGATGAGCGGTAAGCGTGTGCTGATCATTGGCGGGAACGGGTTCATCGGCATGAATCTGGCCTTTACTCTTACCGGGATGGGCTATCAGGTGTTAAGCTTTGATCTGACCGCGCCGCAGACAAAAACGCCGAATGTAGAGTACGTAACGGGCGATTTCTTTGACAGCGAAGCGTTGGAAGCGCTGCTTCAAGACATGGATGTGGCCGTGCATGCGATCTGTACGATCAATCCCAGCAATTCCAATGAAAGATACATGCAGGGGTATGAACGGGATTTTCTGCAGTCGGTAAGGCTGTGTGAGATGACTGTGCGTTACGGGGTGAAATTACTGTTTCTCTCCTCGGGCGGTACGGTCTACGGTGTGCAGGATGTGCAGCCGATAAGCGAATCAGCCTCCACCCATCCGATCAATCACTACGCGTGCTTAAAACTTTGTATCGAGAATGTCATGCGCACGTTTCATGTGCAGCAAAACGCGCGGATGGTCATTGCCCGCATCTCCAACCCGTATGGCCCGGGACAGGATTACCACCGCGGGGTCGGCTTTATCGATGCCGCTCTTAAGAAGTCTCTCTCCGGAGAGGTGATGGAGATCTGGGGAGACGGCGGCAACATCCGCGACTATATAGCAATCGGCGATGTCTGCCGGATGCTGGAGAGGCTGATTCGCTATGAGGGGCCGGAGGATGTTTTCAACATCAGTTCCGGCATCGGCACCAGCCAGAATGACATTCTGCGCTACCTGCGGGAACTTTCCATCCCTCTGCGCGTGGTATACAAGGAGGGCCGAAACGTAGACCTTCGAAAGACTGTGCTGGACAATTCCCGGATCCGCACCCTCTATCAGGCCCCGTTAAAGCCGTTTCGCGAGGGACTGGCGGAGTATTATGAATATTTAAAAGATCAGACGCCTTAAGAAACGCACACACAGGTCCGTTAGGGTCTGAGTATCCTGGAAAGCGTCGGCAGGAGATTTAAGGAAAGCGGGAACGGGACATGAGAACAGAAAGGATGAGCCAAAAAGACCGGGAACGATTTTGGGAGGCAGGGTATCTTGTGCTGATCGGTCTGTTTTTGTTTGCCTGGGCAGTGATTCAGCCGATCGAATTTTCCCCGGATGAGCAGATGCGCTACCGGGTCGTGGATTACATCTTCCGCCACAACGCGCTGCCTCACGGCGGGGATCCGGAAGTACTGGATCCTTCCTGGGGGATCTCCTATGCCTTTTATCCCATGCTCTCCTACATGGTCTCCTACGTGTTCATGAAGCTGGTGAGTATCTTTACCAACAATTCGCATGCGATCCTGGTGGCGGCCCGCATGGCGGAGGTTTCCTTTGGTGTGGGCACCGCGTATTTTACGATGAAGATCGCCAAACGCGCCTTTGACGGACCTTACCGGAGGATGTTCGTGTGTCTGGTAACGCTGCTGCCGGGCGCCTTTGTGCTGTTTACCTATGTCAACTGTGACGGCCTTAGCCTGCTTGCCACTGCGATGTTAATCTACGCCTGGGTTCTGGGGCTTACCGACGGCTGGAGCAAAAGGACCTGTCTGTTTACGGGTGTCGGCGTATCGGTCTGTGCCCTCTCCTACTACAACGCTTACGGAGTGATTTTAGCCACGATTGTCGTGTTTGTGCTCTCCATCCTGTTTTGCGGGGAGAAGCGCTGGAACTTTAAAAAGATGTTTGCGCGGGGGCTTTTGATCACCGGCGTGTTCGTTTCTTTGGCCGGCTGGTGGTTCGTGCGCAACTATCTTCTTTACGACGGGGATGTGCTGGCGCTTGACGTGACTACGGAGTATGCGGAGAAGTACGCCGAAGAGGCCCGGAAACCGTCCAACAGCTATACGTTCCAGGAGAATCCGAACGTGAACGTGATTGACATGCTGTACTACCAGGCGGTCAATCATCCGCACAACTGGACAATGATGGTCTATTACAGCTTTATCGGCGCTTTCGGCTACATGAATTTCTGGCTGCCGGAGTGGATCGGGAAGGTATTCATGGTCTTTTTCCTGATCGGGCTTCTCGGGGTGCTTATGCAGCTGAGACGCCTGTTTTACTTAAGAAAGACCTTTTTTGACGAGGAGAAGCTGCTCTGCGGAAAAAAGGTAAAGGTGCGCTTTTTTTACCGGCCGGACCGCTGGCAGAAACAGGGCGTGTTCCATATCGGAATGATGATAACCCTCATCATTCCCAATCTGTTGAATATCTACAACTCCTATGTGCAGGACTACCAGCCCCAGGGGCGGTACAGTATGCCGATGCTGATCCCGCTGATGTACTTTATGACGCTGGGCTACCGGCGCCTTTTTGGAAAGTCGGAAAAAGGGCAGAAAGCGGCAAAGATCTTCTGCCTGACAGTCTGTATCTGTATGGCGGCGCTTATCATCTACAGCTACTTTGGTCAGATGATTCCAGGCTGCAGAAGCGTCTGGATTCGCATGATGAAGCGGCTGGCAAGGGAGGGCAGCTTATGAAAAAATCGGCAGAGGATCTTCTGCCGGTTTTCGAAGCGCCAGGGAAACGAGAGGAAAAAGATGGCGAATATAAGGAGGCTGGCGGGAAAAACCCTGCAGAGTCTTTCTAAGGAGGGCCTTCGCAAAACAGGGGAGAAAGCGAAACAGTACCTGAATCGAAGACGCGAAGAACAAAAAGAGGGAACCTACTTAGACGGCTGTTTTCGGGATGTGCTGTTTATCAACGGCTGTGATGAGACGCTGCCGCATCCGGGGCGCTACCGGGTGTCCCATCAGCGTGAGCAGCTGGAATCCTTAGGAGTAAGCACAGGAGAGGTCTATTTTCAAAACTTAAGGACGGAGGCTCTTCGCTGTTACCGTACTTTTGTGTTTTTTCGCTGCCCCTGTACGCAGACAATCGAGGAATTTGTCGAAACCGCGAAAAAACTTAACAAAACCGTGCTCTACGACGTGGACGATCTGGTGATCGATACGCTGTATACCGACCAGATTGCTTACCTGGATTCGATGACGGAGAAGGAGCGGTGCGCCTACGATGAAAATGTAAGGAGCATGGGGAAACTTTTAAGGCTTTGCGACGGGGCGGTCACGACGACGAAAACGCTGGCAGAGGAATTACGAAACTATGTGCCGAAAGTCTTTATCAACCGCAACGTGGCCTCGGAAGAGATGGTCAAACTTTCCCAGGAAGCCTTAAAGGAGCAAAGGCGCACGAAAGGAGCGCACCCGGCAGCGGATGCCAGGAAAAAAAGTGCGGCCATGAGTCAAAACGGACGGGAGAAAACCCTTGCCGGTACGAATAAAAAGACACCGGAGACGGACGGGGATTTAAAAGAACCCATCGTTCGCCTGGGGTATTTCAGCGGCAGCATCACACACAATGAGGATCTTCAGATGATCCTGCCGGTGCTTGTAAAACTTCTTTCTGAGTATCCTTCTCTGCATCTGCGCCTTGCGGGGGAACTTTCTCTGCCGGATAAGCTTCTCCCTTTTCGGGGGCAGATCGAGACGGTTCCTTTTACGGACTGGCGGGAACTGCCGCGCATGATCGCCGGTGTGGACATTAATCTGGCGCCGCTTACGGATACGGTGTTTAATCAGGCCAAATCGGAGAATAAATGGCTGGAGGCCGCGCTTGTGAAGGTGCCCACCGTGGCCAGCAGGCTCGGTGCGTTCGCTGAGATGTTGGAAAACGGGAAGACCGGGCTTTTGTGCAAAGGACTCTCAGAGTGGGAGGGGGCCCTAAGGGCTCTTATTGAAAGCAATAAGTACCGCGCACAGATAGGAGAAGCGGCCTTTGCGTTTTGTATGCGAAGCTGCGTGACCGCATATACCGGACAGGGACTTTGGCAGTTTTTGAAAGAACAGGAAAGAGAGAACATCGCTTTCTTCCTGCCGGGATTTCAGGTAAGCGGCGGGGTGATGGTGGCTTTGCAGCATGCGAAAATTTTACAGAAGGCGGGATGGGATGTGCAGCTTTTTTCCATCGCGGATGAGGGAAAAGAGCGCTGGTATGAATTCGAGGGAAGCCTTTTTCCGGTTTTAAATGTGCATGACTGTCTGGTTTTAGGCAGGATCGATCAGGGTGTGGCGACCATGTGGTCCACGCTTGACTGGGTGGAGAAGTGCCGAACGATTTGCAGACGCTCCTATCTCGTACAAAATTTTGAACCGGGATTCTATGCGCCCGGCGATCCGCTGCGCCTGAAAGCCCGATCGACCTATGCCAGAGAGGATTCGCTTAGGTATCTGACGGTCTCCCGCTGGTGTGCAGGCTGGCTTTATGAAAGCTTTGGCCAGAAGGCAAAGTATGCGCCAAACGGTCTTTGCGCGGAGAAATTTCCGGTGCGGCGCCGGGATCTTTCCGGCAGGATCAGAATCCTGATTGAGGGAGACTGCACGGCGCCCCACAAAAATGTGGATGAAAGCTTCCGCATCGTAAAACGGCTGGGACGAAAAGATTTTGAAGTCTGGTACATGGCCTATCACGGAACGCCAAAACAGTGGTACCCGCTTGATTCCTTTTTCTCTGAGGTTCCCTACGGCAAAGTGCAGGAAATTTACAGCCAGTGCGATATCCTGATCAAGTCCAGCATCCTGGAGAGTTTCTCCTATCCGCCGCTGGAGATGATGGCCACGGGCGGATATGTGGTGGCGGCAAAAAATGACGGCAGCCGGGAATACTTGGAAGACGGCGTCAACTGCCTGACCTATCCTGCCGGGGATATTTCTGCCGCGGTGCAGGCCGTGCGGAAAATCTGCCGCGACAGTACGCTGCAGGATCACCTGTTCGAAAACGGACTGAAAACCGCACGGGAGCGGGACTGGGATCTTTTGCGGAGCCGGATCGTTGCCCTGTATCGATAAAGGCGGCGGCAGGCTTTCTTTTTCCGGTTTGGAAGAAGCAAATGCAGGAAAGGTTTTCCAAAGATTAAAAAAACCCGCCGGGGAAACCCGGCGGGTAATCTGTCAGAAACTTTTCATGTACCTGGGCGCCTTTGGCCCTGTCATAAACAAAAGGTCCAGGATGCTTACGTTGTGGGTGAAGGCTCCGTGCAGCTGCGGGTATTCAGGGTAGCCGGAGTAATCCATATATTCGAGCGTAATGCCTGCTTCTTCGAAGACCTCATCTACGATGTAGTCTTTCGCCGAGGGACCGGAAAGGTAGTACGTACCGCCCGCGCTTTCCACCAGTTTTGCCAGGCGCTCCGTCTTCCCTTCCGCCAGCGGATAGTCAGAAGACCAGCTAAGCTTCGTGGTGATCCCCAGCAGTTTACAGATCTCGTTTAAGAAGAGGTAGTTGACTTCGCTTAAGTAGTCCAGTTTTTCAGCCTTCTGATAAAGCCCCTCAAACAGAGGTTCGTATTTCCTGAAATAGGGCGCTTTCGCGTAGTTGAACTTCAGGGTCATCCAGTGTTCTTTCGCCCACTTGTGATCAACGACCAGTGTCTCATTGATCTTCTGGTAATACTTCCCCTTGCTCTGCACAGGAATGGTCAGCCATTTGACTCCGTCCACGGTTTTGACCTGGTTGCGGTTTCGCCAGTCGCGGCGGGTATACTGCATGTCGTCGTAGAGAATAAATTCATCCACCAGGTTGATGATGTCGAAATACCCTTTCCAGGGGATGTAGTCTGATTGGAGAATGGCGATCTTTTTCATTCAAAACTCCTTTGTCTGTGCACGTTTGACCGGGCCTTGCTTTTCATGATCCCCGCGGGGCCTTAAAGGGGATCGGAAAATACCAGGAAATACCGGCAAAGTTCCCCTTTCCGAAATCCAGAAAGATCCGCAGGGATCTGCCTGGAAAGGGCAGACTTTACCGGGAAAAGTTCCTTATGTCCGTTGGGGAGGACGGGAAAATTATGTCCGCTCACTGCCCCGGGATCTCATTTCCCGCACTCTGACGCATCCGTAAGCTGCCTGCGCCTTAACATTCCTATTCTACTACTTTTTTTCAAAATGTAAACGGGTATTGCGGATTTTGGTCTGGAATGCTATAATGACTGGAACTGTGATTCGGTCAGGGGAGAGTATGGCAATGAAAAAGAGCAGGAATGGGGCGGGAAACGCCACGGAAAAAACGGAAAATCTGGAAAAACCGAAAAAGAGCGGGAAGCTGGAAGTGCCATGGACGTGGTTTCTGATCCTTCACATTTCTCTGATAGTGAATTCCCTGTCCGGAGCGGCCTCCAAGATGGCCGGACGCCAGGAGTTTCCCTCTGTGAAGTTTTTCTTTTTTTATGGGCTGGTGCTGGTGATCACCTTCCTTTTTGCGCTGGTCTGGCAGCAGGTGCTGCGGCACATGTCGCTGACCTTCGCCTTTACCAACAAACCGATCACGATCATCTGGGGACTGCTCTGGGGTGTGCTGTTCTTCCATGAGAAGGTGACCTGGAAGATGGCGCTTGGTTCGGCCATTATTCTGGCCGGGATAGTGATAGGAGTAAGCGCTGATGAGTGATCTGAGCAAATACATTGCTATCTGGATGTTCTCCGTGTTCATCTCCTCTGTCTCCCAGGTGATGCTTAAGATCGCGGCGAACAAAACCTACAAAAGCAGAATCAGGGAGTATCTCAATCCGATTGTGATCACCGCCTACGGCATCTTTTTCATTTCGTCCCTGCTGACGATGTATGCCCTGAAATATGTGCCGCTGACGATGTCTCCGATCATCGAATCGATGAGTTATATTTTTGTGCCGATCCTGGGGATCTTCATGCTGAAAGAGAAAATCAGCCGCCGACGGTGGCTGGGCATGGCGATCATGCTGGTGGGTATTTTTGTGTTTACGCTTTGACGGAGGAAAGACGGGATGATTGATTTTAACAGGCCGCCGTTTGTAGGAACGGAACTTGATTATATTAAGCAGGCCATTGAACTGGGAAAACTGTGCGGAGACGGGGAATTCACGAAGCGCTGTTCCCAGTGGATGCAGGAAAAATTTCAGACGAATCATATCCTGATGACGACTTCCTGTACCCATGCGCTGGAGATGGCCGCCTATTTAAGTGACCTGCAGGAAGGCGATGAGGTGATCATGCCGTCCTATACCTTTGTCTCCACCGCGGACGCGTTTGTGCTGCGGGGCGCGAAGATCGTGTTTGTGGATATCCGCCCGGATACGATGAACATCGATGAGCGTCTGATTGAGGACGCGGTCACCGAGCGCACCCGTGTCATTGTCCCGGTGCACTATGCGGGAGTCGCCTGTGCGATGGATGAGATTATGGCGGTTGCCGGGAAGTATCACCTGAAAGTGGTGGAGGACGCCGCACAGGGAGTAAACGCTTACTATAAGGGGAAGGCGCTGGGTACGATCGGTGATTTCGGCTGTTACAGCTTCCATGAGACCAAGAACTATACCATGGGAGAAGGCGGCGCACTGGCGTTTGACGATGATGCGGCTTTGGAACGGGCGGAGATCCTGCGGGAGAAAGGGACCAACCGCAGCAGGTTCTTCCGCGGTCAGATCGACAAATATACATGGGTCGGCTATGGTTCCTCCTACCTGCCCAGTGAGATGAATACGGCCTATCTGTGGGCGCAGCTGGAACAGGCAGAAAAGATCGATCGCAAACGCCATGAGATTTACGATTATTACGACGAGCATTTAAAGCCGCTTGCGGATGCGGGGTATATCGAGCAGCCTTTTGTGCCGGAGTATGCGTCTCATAACGCTCATATGTATTTTATTAAGGTTAAGGATCTGGAAACCAGAACCCGCTTCATACAGTATCTGCGGGACAGGAACGTCTGGGGTGTTTTTCACTACGTGCCGCTTCATTCTTCCTCTGCCGGGCAGAAGTTCGGCCGTTTTCACGGCGAGGATGTCTATACGACGAGGGAGAGCGAGAGGATCGTACGGCTGCCGTTGTTCTATAACCTTGACATGGAACAGGCAGCCTATGTCGCGCAGTGTGTGCTCGATTTTCCGGAGTTTAACGCCTAAGCGGAAGGTTGGTTTAGGTTAGTTTCCCCAGAAAAAAGGGGGCTGCCCTGCGGCAGAAGCGAACCATCTGCGGCCGTATGCCGCGAAGAAGCAGACCTTATCCCGGCGCTCTTACGGGGGAGGAGGAGATATGGCGGCTGGCCGTTTGCTTTCCTATCTTAAAAAACTCAGCCCCTACAACATCAAGAAAGGGCTTTTGTATCTGAAACATTTCGGATGGAAGGAATTTCTCATCCGTCTTTCTGACCGTATGGAACCGGAAGAGGTGCCGTACGGTCCCTGGTATGAAAAATACCGGAAAAAGGAGCCGGAACTAACTAAGCAGCGGGAGTATTCCTGGAAGGATCCCGTTTTGATCAGCATCGCAGTTCCGGCTTTTCATACGCCCGAGCTGTTTCTGCGGCAGATGATTGATTCCGTGCGGGAGCAGACCTACCCGTACTGGGAGCTTTGCATCGTAAGCGGAAGCCCGGAGGATGCCGCGATGAATGCCGTGCTTACGGAGGCGGCGGGAGAGGATTCGAGAATCCGGGTACAGATGCTTTCAAAAAACCTCGGCATCGCCGGAAACAGCAACGCAGCGCTTTCTATGGCCCGCGGGGAGTATGTCGCCTTATTGGACCACGATGATCTGCTGGCGGCGAACGCGCTTTTTGAGGCAGCGCAGGCGATTAGGAAAGACCACCCGGATGTTCTTTATACGGACGAGGATAAGGTGCGGGAGGATCTCTCGGAGCATTTTCAGCCGCACTTAAAACCGGATTTTAACCTGGACCTTCTGCGGTCCAACAACTATATCTGTCATTTCCTGGTTATCCGCCGGGATCTTTTATTAAGCGTCGGCGGCTTTCGCGAAAACTTTGACGGGGCGCAGGATTACGATCTGATCTTTCGCTGCGTCGAGAAAGCTTCGAAAGTTACACATGTGCCGGAGATTCTCTACCACTGGCGGGTGAGCCGCTCCTCCACGGCGGATAATCCGGTGAGCAAGCAGTATGCCTACGAGGCCGGGAAACGCGCAATTGAGGAACATTTAACGCGCTGTCAGACACCGGGGGAGGTATCCTTAAAAAAAGACCTTGGCTTTTACCGGGTGACCTACCCGGTGCGGAAAAAGGAAAAAATCTCCATCATCATTCCGAATAAGGATCAGAAGGAAACGCTTGAGCGCTGCCTTAGGTCGATAAATGAGAAAAGCACGTATGAGGAGTATGAGATTCTCATCGTGGAAAATAACAGCACGAAGCAGGAGACTTTTGACTATTACCGTAAGATTGACGGCACCGGTCATATTCGCGTACTTACCTGGGATAAAGAGTTTAACTATTCCGCGATCAATAACTTCGGCGTTCGCCATGCGAACGGCGATTACGTGATCTTTTTAAACAACGACATCGAGGTGATCACACCCGGCTGGATGGAGGAACTCTTGGGCGTGTGCGAACGCGAAGAGGTGGGATGCGTGGGGTGCCGTCTCTACTATCCGGATGATACGATTCAGCACGCGGGAATCGTGGTCGGAATCGGCGGGGTGGCCGGGAGTGTCTTTGTAGGTCTAAAGCGCGGCCACGGCGGATATCTGCACAAGGCGGAGCTTATGCAGGATTTAAGCGCGGTCACGGCTGCCTGCATGATGGTCAAAAAGCAGGCGTTTGCATTGGCCGGCGGTTTTGAGGAGAAGCTGGCGGTCGCGTTTAATGACGTGGATTTGTGTCTGCGAATCGGCCGCGAAGGTTTCTTGGTCGTTTATGATCCTTACGTGGAGATGTATCACGACGAATCGAAAACCCGCGGAACGGAAGACAGCCCGGAGAAGGTGCGCCGCTTCCAAAGCGAGATTGAATATATGCGAAGCCACTGGACACAGATCTTAAAAGAGGGAGACCCCTGTTACAACAAAAATCTTTCGCTCTCCAAGTGGAACTATTCGCTGAAAAGTCTGGACAGATGAGGAAACGAAACAGGGGTTTCCGGCAGGATAATGAAAGTGGAAAGGGCATAGGCCCTAAACGAAAAGGCAGGCGTTCGATGCGGGAAGCAGCGGTGATCATACCCAACTTAAACGGGAGGAAGTGGCTGGATGGGTGCCTTTCTTCCCTGCGCAGACAGTCCTTTACGAATTTTGAGACGATCCTGGTGGATAACGGTTCCACGGACGGCAGCGCAGAGTTTGTCCGCGAGCACTTTCCGGAAGTGAAAGTGGTGCGCTTTTCTAAGAATACCGGTTTCTGTCACGCGGTCAATACAGGGATCAAGCGCTCGGAAAGCCCCTATGTAATCCTCCTTAATAACGACGTGGTCTGCGGGAAACATTTCGTGGAGGAACTGGTCAAAGCGATTCGCCGAAGACACTGCTTTTCCTGCCAGGCGAAAATGGTGTCCCTGCAAAACCCGGAAATTTTAGATGATACCGGGGATTATTACTGCGCCTTAGGCTGGGCCTTTACGGAGGGCAAGGGCCGCAAGGACGACGGAAGCAGGAAGGAAAAGCCGATTTTTTCCTCCTGCGCCGGGGCGGCGATTTACGATCGGGAGATCCTTATAAAGATCGGTCTTTTTGATGACCGGCAGTTCGCCTACCTGGAGGACGTCGATGTAGGGTACCGCGCCCGCATCGCCGGATATGAAAACTGGTATGTACCGGGAGCCGTCGTGCGCCATGCGGGGAGTTCTACGAGCGGCTCTGTTTACAATGCCTTCAAGGTGCGGCATGCGTCGCGCAACAGCATTTATATTATCTATAAAAATATGCCCCTGCCGCAGATCGTCATCAATCTTCCGTTTCTGGCGGTCGGCTTTGCGGTGAAATTTCTGTTTTTTGCTCACGAAGGGTATTTCAAAGAGTACACGCAGGGCATCCGGGACGGATTTCGGATGTGCCGGAAAAGTAACAAGTTTCCCTTTCGGGCGGAAAATTGGAAAAACTATCTGAATATTCAGCTGGAGCTTTGGGCCAACCTTTGGCGCAGAGTGCGCATCTTAAAGTACACAGGATACGCACCCGGAAAGAAGGCAAATTCCTTTAGCGATACTGGCGTAAAGTAAGATACAGGGGATACAGGAGTGACCGGAAGTGATCAAGGATAATCAGAAGCACTTTAACCGGCTGCATGTGGTGCTTGATGCGCTGGTCATCGCGCTTTCCTATTGTTTGGCGTGGTTCATCCGTATGCATGTGTTCGTGGTGGAGGATACCGTGGGGGTTCTTCCGGCCCGAACCTATATGTTCGCGCTTGTGTTTTTGGTTCCCGGATTTCTGCTGCTTTACTATGCGTTCAATCTCTATACGCCCAAGCGGGTGCAGGGGAGACGTTTAGAGGCAGGCAACATTTTCAGCGCCAACATGATCGGCCTTTTGGTCTTCATGTTTGTTCTGTATTTGATCAATGAACCAAACTTTTCCCGTACCCTGATTTTGATGTTCATCGTCATCAACATCATCCTGACGATCATCGAGCGCAATGTAATCCGCATCGTGCTGATGAGAGTCCGGACGCACGGGATGAACCTAAAGCATATCATCCTAGTCGGCTACAGCCGGGCGGCGGAGGAGTTTATTGACCGTGTGATGCAAAACCCGCAGTGGGGCTATCAGATCAACGGCATCCTGGATGATACGGCTCCGGTGGGAATGATCTACAACCATGTCGAGGTGATCGGGGATACGGACGGCCTCGAGAATCTCTTAAGCAGCAACAGCCTGGATGAGATCGCGATTACCTTAGGCTTAAGCGAGTACGACAAGCTGAAACGGATTGTGGCGGCCTGCGAAAAGTCCGGGGTACACACGAAATTTATTCCCGACTATACGGATATCATTCCCACGAAGCCGTACACGGAAGATCTGCTGGGTCTTCCGGTGATCAACATCCGCCACGTGCCTTTAACGGAACCGTTCAATATGATGATCAAGCGGGTGATTGACATTGTCGGGGCGCTGATTGCGATTGTTCTTTTTTCTCCCGTGATGCTTTTAACCGCTCTGGTTATCAAGCTGACCTCTCCGGGTCCCTTAATCTTTACGCAGGTGCGGGTGGGACTGCACAACCGGCCTTTTCGGATGTTTAAGTTTCGCTCCATGGAAATGCAGACACCGAAGGAAGAGAAAAGCGGCTGGACAACGCGCAATGATCCGCGCGTGACCGGCATCGGAAAACTGATCAGACGCACGAGCATCGATGAGCTTCCGCAGCTTTTCAACGTGCTGAAAGGAGATATGAGTCTGGTGGGACCGCGGCCGGAGCGGCCGCAGTATGTGGAGAAATTCCGGGAGGAGATCCCCCGCTACATGGTCAAACACCAGGTTAGGCCGGGCATGACCGGCTGGGCGCAGGTAAACGGATATCGGGGAGACACCTCGATTCGAAAGCGCATCGAGTATGATCTTTACTACATCGAAAACTGGACGGTCGGGCTGGATTTTAAGATCCTGTTTCTGACCTTTTTCAAGGGATTTGTCAATAAGAATGCTTATTAACTGAAAGCGGGACATTCGGTCAGTTCTTTTAGAGTTAAGGTAAGATGGCTGTGCCGGAAAGAGAAAATCCCGCGAAGTGAAAGATAAGGAAAAGAAGTGTAAACGTAGGGAAAGGAGCAGACATGTCGGATCTTCCGGAAAAAGAGGGAGTAAAAAATCCCAGGCAGGAGCCAGGATACGCCCGCTCCGGGAAGGATGAAACAGGCAGACCTTCCGAAACGGATTTAGACAGCCGCTCTTTCGATAACTCCTGGGAGGACGGGGAGAGGGCAGAAAGAAGGCCAAAGGATCAAAGAAGCTTAGATCGGCAGTCATCCGGCGCAGAAAGACACGCGGCTTTTCAGCCTGAGAGCGAAGAGCCTTACGGGTATGCAAAAAACAGTTATGATGCGGGGCAGGCGGATGCGAAGTCTGGTTACTATACAGAGCAAACCGGTTCCTCTTATGGCCCGTCGTACTATGGCCAGAGCGGGAACGGTGCTTATTACGGTCAGCCTGGAAATGGTCCTTATTCCGGTCGGCCCGGGAACGGTCCGACCTACGGCCAGCCAGGCACTGAATCCTACTATGGCCAGTCCGCAAGCGGTGCCCACTATGATCCTTCCGGAAATGGCCCCTACTATGGGCAAAGCGGTGACGGTCCCTCGAATCTCAGTCACCCCGGAAGTGAATCGGGTTTTGAGACCACCGGGAACGATTCGGCGTATGGCCCGTCGTATTATGGCCAGCCTGGCAATGGACCCTACTATGGCCAGCCCGGGAATGGATCCTTTTACGGCCAGTCTGGGAACGGACAGTACTATGGGCAGTCTGGGAATGGATCCTATTACGGCCAGTCTGGGAACGGACAGTACTATGGCCAGCCCGGGAATGGTGCCTATTACGGTCAGTCTGGGAACGGACAGTATTATGGTCAGCCGGGCGGCGGTTCTTATTACGGGGCCCCCGGGAACGGACAGTACTATGGGCAGCCTGGGAATGGTCCTTACTATGGTCAGCAGGCGGGAGGCTCCTATTCCGGGTCTTCTTCCAACGGTGCATACTACAGTCAGCCGGGCAGCGCTCCTTACGGGGACGAAGCTAAAGATGGCCGTTATGGTCAGCCGCCAAAACAGGGAAAAACAAAGACCGCGAAGGGAAACGCTTCCGGCGGACAACCAAAAAAGCCCAAGAAGAAGAAAAAGGGAAGGAAGGTTCTGTTTGTTTTCGAGGTTTTGTTGCTGCTTATTCTGGCGCTGGGCCTGTTTTTGTTCTCCCGGTTAGACAGCATGGAACGGACCAGACTGAAAGATACGCTGATCAACGCGGGGATTTCCTCACAGTCCGGCTACCGAAACGTGGTTGTCTACGGCGTGGATTCCCGGGAGGGGCAGCTGACAAAGGACAGCCACAGCGATACGATCGTCATCTGCAGCATAAATAAGCGCACGAAAGAGGTGAAGATGGTGTCCGTATACCGCGACACCTATCTGGACAACACGAACGGGGAGTACCGCAAGGCGACCGAATGCTACTTTTTCGGCGGACCGCAGCGCTCGATCGATATGCTGAACAAAAATCTGGATCTGGATATCACCGACTACGTGGCGGTCAACTTTAACGCGGTCGTGGAGGCCGTGGATCTGTTGGGCGGCATTGACCTGGAGATCACCGAGGAGGAGCTGCAGTGGGTAAACGGCTACCAGGTGGAAAATTCTGAGGTGACCGGCGCGGAGTATACACCGCTTCCGTCTGCCGGATACCAGCACTTAAACGGCAACCAGACTTTGGCCTACTGCCGGATCCGCTATACGGACGGGTATGACTTTAAGCGCACGGAGAGACAGCGGACAGTGCTGAACAAGATCTTTGAGAAAGCGAAATCCCAGGGTGTGCCGACGCTTTTGTCCCTGGCAAATAAGATGCTGCCTTCCATCGCCACGAGTCTTAGCAATACGGAGATGATCGGGCTGCTTACCGACATCGGATCCTATTCTCTGGGCGAAAATGCGGGTTTCCCCTTTGATCAGGCCGCGGTTACTTTAGATTTTGCGGGGGACTGTGTGGTGCCGGTTAATCTGGCGGCGAACGTTTCAAAGCTGCATGCCTTCCTGTTTGGCGAGGAGAACTATGTGCCCTCCCAGACAGTGCAGGAGATCAGCAACACGATCATCAACAATACGGGGATACAGTGATGGACAGACTGACAGTTACCGTGATCATCCCCACGTATAAGCCGGATGAGAAGTTTCCCCGGCTGCTGGAGCGTCTGGCGTTGCAGAGCGAACCGCCGGAGCGGATTCTGATTCTGAATACGGAAGAAAAGTATTTTCACTGGGAGGATGTGAAGGACAGCCCCAACACTTCCGTGCTGCATATCGCGAAAGAGCAGTTTGACCACGGGGGGACCAGGGATTTAGGGGCGCGTCTGTCGGATACGGATCTTTTGGTCTATATGACCATGGATGCGCTGCCGAAGGATAAGTTTCTGCTGGAGCGTCTGAAAGCACCCTTCAAGGATCCAAACGTGTGTGCGTCCTATGCCCGTCAGCTGCCGGAGCGTGACTGCGGGCCGATAGAAGCGTATACCCGCCAGTTTAATTATGGCCCGGAGAGCCGCATCAAGACGAAGGAGGATCTGGGGCGCCTGGGCATCAAGACCTTTTTCTGCTCCAACGTCTGCGCAGCTTACCGCAAAAGCGCTTACTTCGCATACGGGGGATTTGAATCCCATTCCATCTTTAACGAGGACATGGTCTTTGCCGGGAAGCTGATTCTGGCGGGGAAAGCTGTCGCCTACTGCGCGGATGCGCGGGTCGTGCATTCGCATAACTACAGCGGAGCGAAGCTTTTTCGCCGCAACTTTGATCTGGGAGTTTCCCAGGCCCAGCATCCGGACGTGTTCGAGGCGGCAAAATCGGAGACGGAAGGGATCCGGCTGGTCGGAAAGACAGCCGGGTGGCTGGTGCGCTCCAACCGCATCTGGCTGCTTCCGAAACTGTTCTGGCAAAGCGCCTGCAAGTTTTTGGGGTACCGCCTCGGAAAATCTTATGAGTCTCTTCCGCAGCGGCTGATTATGGCCTGTACGATGAACCGTGACTACTGGAAAGGGCTGAAAGATTCTTAAGGCTTTTTACAGATCTTTAAGGTTTGCCTGTTTATTTTTGAGAAGATAGGGACTTAAATTTTCGTTCCGGTATGCTCTTTGAGGAGCTTTTTGGGGGAATTGATTGGGATTTTTGGGCTTGTTTCGAAAAATCAGGTAACACAGAAAGGACACAATTTTCTGTTATCCTTACATCCTGGGAGTAAGTATTCCCATAAGCAGAAAGAGAGGTGAGACAGATGTACGAACAGAGCAATTATGAGGGCGACGGGAACAACAACCGGCGCAAACCGTCCCTGGTGAGTGTGATCGTTTTGGGTGTGCTGACGGCGATTGTAGTGGGAAATCTGTTCTTTTCCTTCGGCGACCGCACTCCGATGATGCCGGTCAGCGAACTGCTGGAAGGAGGGAAGAATGATCAGACGCCGTCGGGACAGCAGCTGCGCTCTTCCGGGGAAAATTCCGCAGAAAGCAGTACCCGGCCCAGGGGACCGCTCGATGTCTCGGATGTGGTGGAAGCGGCCATGCCCAGCGTAGTGGCGATCACCAGTGAGACGGTGCAGGTGATCGAATCCTATTTCTACGGCCGGCAGGAGATTTCCAATTCCAGCGCCGGTTCCGGGATTCTGATCGGTCAGACCGATGATGAATATCTGATCGCGACCAACTACCATGTCGTGAAAGAGGCGGATACGCTCACCATCTGTTTCAGTGTGGAGGAAGAATATGCGGCGGATGCTCTGGTGAGCGCTTCGTTAAAAGGCGTGGACGCGGTCAGAGATCTCGCCCTTTTGGCGGTGAATACGAAAGATGTTCCGCGAAAGATCCGTTCGATGATCGCGGTGGCGAACCTGGGAGATTCGAAAACCTTACGCGTCGGCGACCGGGTGATCGCCATCGGAAACGCTTTAGGGTACGGGCAGTCTGTCACACAGGGCTGTGTCAGCGCCCTGGAGAGAAGCCTTACGGCAGGCCGCGTAACGCAGACCTATCTGCAGACCGACGCGGCAATCAACAACGGCAACAGCGGCGGAGCGCTGCTTAATGCAGCGGGGGAAGTGATCGGCATCAATGCCGCGAAATCGGCGGTCTCCGGCTCGGAAGGCATGGGATACGCGATCCCCATGGACGAGGCGAAGCCGATTTTGGATAAGATGGCCGAAAAGGCCACCAGAGAGCGCGTCGCGGAGTCTCAGATGGGAAGCCTCGGCGTGGAGGCGAGAAATGTCACCACCGAGGCGATGGAACACTACAAGATCCCGATCGGAGCCTTTGTCTACGCGGTATCCGAGGGAGGACCGGCGAAGAAGGCCGGAATCGAAAGCGGCGATGTGATTTTGTCGGTGGAAGGAAACCGCGTCAGCGATACGGATTCTCTGGAGGATATCCTCCACTACTTTGAAAACGGGGAGACCGTCGAGGTGACCTATACTTCCATGGGAGCAAATTATGACGGAACGCTAAGCGTATCGCTTACACTGGGGAAAATTCAAAGAACCCAGGAGACGCAGGAAGGGTATTCGGGGTATTCCCCGTTTTCCATGTTTGATTACTGGTGGTAAAGAAAGGCAGTGCGGGTAAAGTAGGGTTTGCCGGGAAAAGGTATTTACTTACGGTTAAGGAGAAATCATGGCGGATAACGTAGATGGGAACAATAATAAGAACGGGAACGGATCGGATGACCAGACCTACGAAAAGGTCTGCTCGGTCTGCCACCGGACGGAGAGCCAGACGGGACGGATGCTCGATATGCCGGGCGGTCTTTCGATCTGCCCCGACTGCATGCAGCGCACCCTGGATACCGTAGGCAGCATGGACCTGTCCAAGCTGCAGAATATTCCGGGGTTTAAGATGATCAACTTTAACGACATGCAGGCGCAGGCTCCGAAACAGCAGAAGATCAAGAAGAAAAAGCCGGAGAAGGAGGCGAAGAAGGAGTTTGACATCCACTCCATCCCGCCACCACACAAGATCAAGGCCAGTCTCGATGAATATGTGGTCGGGCAGGAACACGCGAAGAAAGTGATCTCCGTGGCGGTGTACAACCATTACAAGCGGGTGTTCACAAACACGATGGATGAGATCGAGATTGACAAATCCAACATGTTAATGATCGGTCCCACCGGCTGCGGCAAGACCTATCTCGTCAAGACGCTGGCCCGTCTTCTGGATGTGCCGCTGGCGATCGCCGACGCCACCTCACTTACGGAAGCCGGCTACATCGGCGATGATATCGAGAGTGTCATCTCCAAGCTTTTAGCGGCGGCGGACAATGACGTGGAACGCGCCCAGCGGGGAATCGTTTTCATCGATGAGATCGACAAGATCGCCAAGAAGCGCAACACAAACCAGCGGGATGTAAGCGGCGAATCCGTGCAGCAGGGACTGTTAAAGCTCTTAGAGGGCAGCGAGGTGGAGGTGCCGGTCGGCGCTTCGAGCAAAAACGCCATGGTGCCGATGACAATGGTGGATACCACGAACATTCTCTTTATCTGCGGCGGAGCGTTCCCGGGGCTGGATGAGATCATCAAGGAGCGCTTAAATCAGCAGGCGGCGATCGGTTTCCGCTCTGATCTGAAGGATAAATACGATAATGATCCGGATCTTTTGATGCAGGTAAACCTCGAGGATCTGCGCAATTTCGGCATGATCCCGGAGTTTATCGGCCGGCTGCCGGTTGTGTTCGCTTTGCAGACGCTGACCAAAGAGATGCTGGTTAAGATTTTAAAGGAGCCGAAGAACGCGATACTAAAGCAGTACCAGAAGCTTTTGGAACTGGACGAGGTCAAGCTGGAGTTTTCGGACGACGCCCTGGAGGCGATCGCCGAGAAGGCGCTGGAGAGGAAGACCGGCGCCAGAGCGCTTCGGGCCATCATCGAGGAGTTCATGCTGGATATCATGTATGAGATCCCTAAGGATGACAACATCGGTTCGGTGCTGATCACGAGAGCCTATATTGAAAAGACCGGAGGACCGGTGATTACGATGCGCGGTCTGCCCGCGCTGGAGGGGTAGGAAGGCACCGGGAGGAAGTTTTAAGAAGAAGCACAGACAAGCGCACAGACTGAAGACATAAGTTACAGGATAAGACCGGGAAACCCTGGAAGGAAAAAGGATGAGAGGATGATCGGTTTCGAAGCCCCGGAAGCTTTCCGGACTGCGAAAAACCGGCAAGAGTAAGCTTCGCACGGGTACCCCGGACGGATCCTAAAAAACCTGAGGAACCGCTCTTAGAAGATCTGCCGTATGCTCCTTACGCTTCGGCAGATCCTCACAACGGCAAAAGGAGGGGACGAAGGGAAAACATGGATGAGCAGCAGGAACAGTTTTACAAAATTCTTGAAGGGCTGGCCGAACAGGCTAAGAACAAGAAGAATATCCTGGATTATGACGAGGTGTTGAAAGCTTTCGAGGGATTCGATCTGAACGAGGATCGGATCGATGCGATCCTGGAGTATATGGAACGCCACAACGTGGATATCCTGCAGGGCAAATCTCCGGAAGATCAGGCAGATGAAATTCTGCTGGACGCGGATGAGGATCTTCTGCTGAACGCCGAGGATGAGATTGACGGCCTTGAAGGGATGGATGTGCTGGAGGGCGTAAGCACCGAGGATCCGGTACGCATGTACTTAAAGGAGATCGGCAGCGTCCCGCTTCTAACGAGCGAGGAGGAAGTGGAGCTTGCCAAGCGCGTGGAGCAGGGCGATGAGGAAGCGAAGAAGAAACTGACGGAGGCAAATCTGCGTCTGGTCGTCAGCATCGCCAAGAAGTATGTGGGCCGCGGAATGCCGTTTCTGGATCTGATCCAGGAGGGGAACATGGGTCTTATGAAAGCGGTCGACAAGTTTGATTATACGAAAGGCTACAAGTTCAGCACCTATGCGACCTGGTGGATCCGTCAGGCCATCACGAGAGGGATCGCGGATACCGGGCGGACGATCCGTGTGCCGGTGCATATGGTGGAGACCATTAACAAGACCTTACGCATGACCAGAACCCTTTTGCAGGAACTGGGACGCGAGCCGACCGCGGAGGAGGTGGCGGACCGTTTAGGCGTTCCGGTGTCCAGGGTGCGGGAGGTCTTAAAGATTTCCAGGGATCCGGTTTCCTTAGATACCCCGATCGGTGAGGAGGACGACAGCCATCTGGGGGACTTTATCGAGGATGATACGGCCCTCTCCCCGGCGGATTCAGCCGCGTTTTCCATGCTGCGGGAGGAGTTAAGCACGGCCCTGGAATCTTTGACCGAGCGGGAACGCCAGGTGGTGCGGCTGCGCTTCGGGCTGGAGGACGGACGGGCGCGTACACTCGAGGAAGTGGGCAGAGAGTTTAACGTGACCAGGGAGCGCATCCGGCAGATCGAGGCCAAGGCGCTTCGGAAGCTTCGCCATCCGTCGCGCAGCAAGAGGCTGAAGGACTTCCTGACCTGATCAAAGTAATGTAAGACCAATAAGGTAAAGTAAGAACAAAGAAGCGGGTGTTGGCTTGGAGGGTTTTCTCTTAGCCGCCCGCTTTTTGTACGAGAAAGATGGGTCGGCTTACGGGCAGCTGCCCCAAGGGCTTTCCAAAGTTTTTTGGGGAAATGAAGGAATTTCCCGAAAGTATTGTTTACAAATCTAAAATTTCCGTAAATTTTCTAAATTTTTTGGCGAATCAACTCTTGCATTCCGGACGCGTTGCTGATAGAATAGAAAGAGCCTGTTTTGAGGAAGGAAGGAAAAAATGGAAAGTCTCGGGGTAATGAACAGTTTCAGGGAACTGGTTCTGGAGGACCTCCTGCAGGGGTATTCCGTATATTTTGACGTGGACCGCCTGGAAGAGACCGATGTTCCCCTGTGCGCGACGTGCGCATTTCATGTGCACTCAGAGAAGTACGTGCTGGTGAAGAAGGCAAAGCTCTGGGAGGCAGATTCGAACGAGTACGTCTATATTTTTTCCGTTCCTGAGCTGACGGCGGAGATCTTTGAGGCGTGCCGGTCATATGCATATGAGAAAGGGATGGAGCTTATTCACCCAGCTCCCGGACATATGTACTCCTACATTACCGCACTGTTTCTCTGCGACCAGTGTACAAAAGAGGGAGCACATGCACTGAAGAGGTGCAGAATCTATAAGAACTTCCGCTTTTCCTTCTACGGGTGGATGGAATTCCACGCCGCCGTGCTGAACTGCTCAAACGGCAGCATTGAGACGAACAGCGCGGGAAGGAGCATGAAGAAAATGCTGCAGGGTTCTTATAAAAAAACGGGAGGAATGAAAAAATGAATGCTGTTGTAATCCTGCTTGTGGGCATCGCCGTCTTAGTCTGCGGATATATCTTCTACGGCGGCTGGCTCGCGAAAAAATGGGGCGTTGGTGAGGGTGGACCTACGCCGGCTCACACAATGGAAGACGGTCAGGACTATGTTCCGGCCAAGGCACCGGTTCTGATGGGGCATCACTTCTCATCGATCGCCGGAGCCGGCCCGATCAACGGACCGATCCAGGCAGCCGTCTTTGGCTGGGTACCGGTCATGCTTTGGGTGCTGATCGGCGGTATCTTCTTTGGCGCTGTCCATGATTTCGGCGCTTTATTTGCTTCGATCCGCAACAAGGGGCAGTCCATTGGCGAGGTCATCGCCAAGAGTATCGGCCCACGCGCGAAGAAGCTGTTCCTGATCTTCTCTTACCTGACGCTGATCCTGGTGGTTGCTGCGTTCGCCTCGATCGTCGCCAATACCTTTACCGCGACCTACACGGAAACGGGAGCGGTGGATGTGGCTGCCAGTGCGGCCAATGCCCGTACAGCCATGATCTCCCTGCTCTTTATCGTGGTAGCGATTGCCTTCGGTTTCCTGGTCTACCGCCGCAATACGCCGTTAGGTGTGTCTACCGTACTTGGCGTGGCAGCGATTGTCGGCTGCATGGCTCTGGGATATGTGTGGCATCCGCTTTACTTAAACGGAACGACCTGGATGATCATTGTAGGTGTTTATATCGCGATCGCCTCCGTCACGCCGGTGTGGATTTTGCTGCAGCCGCGTGACTACCTAAGTTCTTTCCTGCTTTACGGCATGATGATTGTGGCTGTGGTGGGCATTATCGGCGCTCATCCGTCACTGGAAATCCCGGCCTTTACCGGTTTTGTGGACAGCGGTCAGTATGGATCCGGCACTTCGCTTGGAAGTCTGTTCCCTGCCCTGTTTGTGACGATCGCCTGCGGCGCTATCTCCGGTTTCCACTCTCTGGTTGGTTCCGGTACTACTTCGAAGCAGCTGGATAAGGAAACAGATGCCAAGCCGATCGCTTACGGCGGCATGCTGATTGAGTGCGCACTGGCGTTAATCTCCCTGTGCGCGGTAGGATATATCTGGTCGGAGTATGTTCCGGGCGGGATTACCACCCCGACGAACGTATTTGCAACCGGTATTTCCAGGATGTGTGCGCAGATCCCGTTCCTGGCCGGAGCGGAGGAGGTCATCTTCTCCATGCTGGTGCTGGCGGTTTCCGCTTTCTGCTTAACGTCTCTGGATACGGCTACCCGTCTGGCCCGCTACATGTTCCAGGAGTTCTGGCTGGAGCCGGGACAGACCTATAAAGACGCGACCGGATTTAAGAAAACTCTGACGAACCCGTATGTGGCAACGGCGATTACGGTTGTGCTGGGGATCGCTCTTGGTCTGACCGGTTATTCCAAGATCTGGCCGCTGTTTGGCGCCGCTAATCAGCTGCTGGCTGCGCTGGGCCTTCTGGCAGTGGCTGCCTGGCTGGGCGATATCGGTAAGTCGAACAAAATGTTCCTGTTCCCGATGGCCTTTATGCTGGTGGTAACTGTGGTATCCCTGATTCAGACGATCTCTACCAATGTGACGACCGCACTTGGCGGGGCGGGTGATGTCTGGAACTGGATTCGTGCCGGTATCGCTACTCTGCTTGTCATCCTGGCAGGGGTGCTTGCGGTGGAAGGCATTCAGACTCTGACAAGACAGGCCAGGGAGAAGTCCCGCAGGAGAGCATAAGAAGAAAGACAACAATACGAACATATGAGAAGGTGCGTCTGCGGACGCACCTTTTTACTTGGCTGAAATCCCGGATAAAATTCTATGATTCAGGCGTCAAAAGGTGATTACGGATTGTTCCGCTGCTTTAAGCTTACACAATCCTGGTCAACATTCTTAAATTCTGGAGCCCCTTTTTTAGCTCCGCTTATGGTCGGTTAAACATACCCCACTTCTTACCTCTGTTTGGGGCGCGTCAAATAGCCTATTCACCCTTTAGCTGCTTTTCAGCCGAAAGTTCAGGCTTTTGACGCTGTAATCATAGGATGGGATTTACCCTGAGAATTCCCGGACTGGGAAAGAAACGTCTGCGCAGGAAAACGTTTTCTTGCCTTGCGCGAAGGAGTATGGTAGGATCAAAAGAAACTCACAGAGGGATGGGGGAAGGTTGTCATGGAGATTCGCGTCCTGCAGTATTTTCTTGCCGTTGCCCGGGAGGAGGGAATTACGAAGGCCTCAGAGGCCCTGCATATCACGCAGCCCACACTCTCCCGGCAGCTGGCGCAGTTGGAAGAGGAACTGGGAGTTACCCTGTTTGAGCGCGGCAGCAGAAAAATCCGGCTGACAAACGAGGGAATGCTTCTGCGGCGCCGGGCTGAGGAGATCTTACAGCTAGTCGATAAAACGAAGAACGAACTGGCCGAGCAGGAGGAATTCATTGAGGGGACTGTGTCCTTAGGGTGCGGAGAGATGGCATCGATGTCTGATCTGTCGGATCTTTGCGTTTCGTTTCGGCAGCGGTACCCAAATGTATATTTTGATCTTTATACAGCGACGGCCGATGTGGTGCGGGAGCGAATCGAGCGCGGCGTGACGGACGCGGGCCTTTTGCTGGAACCCGTCGACATGGAAAAGTTTGAGTTTGTGCGCTTAAGCAGGCCGGAGCACTGGTGTGTGCTTGCAAGATCTGACGATGCGCTGGCGAAAAAGGAGAGCGTAACCGCCTTTGATCTGGAAAATCTCCCCTTGTGTCTTCCCGCCCGTTTAAACGTGCAGAATGAACTCGCGAACTGGTTTGGCGAGCGGTTTGCCCGTCTGCGTGTGGTGATGACCTCCAACTTAAGCACCAACGCGGCGGTCATGGCGTTAAAGGGCATCGCTTATCCGGTCGTAATCGACGGATCCACGCCGTTTTGGGATCAGAAGATGTTAAAGAGCATCCCCCTTTCTCCGGATCTGACCGCGACCGCTGCGTTTGCCTGGAAAAGGGAGCAGCCTTTCAGCCCGGCAGCCACGGCGTTTATCCACTACGCAAAATGCTTTTTAGGCATGAATGAGGCATACAAAGAAAGTATTTGAATTCCCTCTTTGCTCCGGATATACTAACCGGGAAAGCCGGTATCTGAGGACTTACCGGTTGATTAAGCAGCGCTGGGGGAAAGACTGTATGGGGAAACTGACGGCTTTGCTGGAACCTAAAGAGGGGATCGCGGAGGATAGAAAAAAGTTTTCAAACGCAGACCTTAAAAGTCTGATCCTGCCCATCATCATTGAGCAGTTCCTGGTCCTTTTAGTGGGGATCGCGGATACGCTGATGATCAGTTACGCGGGGGAGGCGGCGGTCTCCGGAGTCTCTTTAGTCGATCAGCTCAACACCCTCTTTAACATGGTCTTTACGGCGCTGGCTTCGGGAGGGGCGGTCGTAGCCTCCCAGTATATCGGCAAAAGAGAGGGAGAGAATGCAGGATTAGCGGCAGGACAGCTTCTTCTGGCAGGGGGCTTCCTCTCTCTTGTGATCATGGTGACTGTTCTTTTGTGCAAAAGATGGATCTTCGGGATTCTCTTTGGAAAAGTGGAAGCGGATGTGCTTGCAGGCGGTCTTATGTACCTTCGGATTTCCGCGTATTCCTATCCCTTCCTGGCCATCTACCATGCGTGTGCGGGACTGTTTCGCAGCATGGAGCGCACGAAGAGTCTGATGTATGTGTCCCTGGCGATGAATACGATCAACGTGATCGGCAACGCGGTCGGGATTTTCATTCTTCACGCGGGCGTGGCCGGGGTAGCCTATCCGTCCCTTTTCTCCCGTGCCTTTGCCGCCGTGGTGCTGCTTTGCCTTCTTTGCGGTGAAAAAAGTCCCATCCGGCTAAAGGTAAGGCAGGTCTTTTCCTGGCGCCCTGCTATGCTTGTCAGAATCTTTCGAATCGGCATTCCGGGAGGAGTGGAAAACGGTCTGTTTCAGCTTTCCAAGGTGGCTTTAAGTTCTATTGTCGCCCTGTTTGGCACCACGCAGATCGCGGCAAACGGAGTGGCGCAGTCGTTCTGGTCGATGGCGGCACTGTTTTGTACGGCGATGGGGAACGCTTTTATCACGGTGATCGGCCAGTACATGGGTGCGGGGGATCCGCAAGGAGCTGACTACTACATGAGAAAGCTTCTTCGCATCACTTATCTGGGCGCCGTCTGCTGGAACTTTCTTTTTTACCTCCTTACGCCGTTTATTCTGAAGTTTTACGATCTGACACCGGAAGCTGTGCGTCTGGTAATGCAGCTTGTTTTGATCCACAACATTTTCAATGCCCTCTTCTGTCCGGTGAGTCTTGGCTTTACCAACGGTTTAAGAGCCGCCGGGGATGTGAAGTTTACCTTATGCGCCTCGATCTTTTCGACCGTGATCTGCCGGGTGGCCCTCTCTGTCCTTTTCGGGATTGTGTTTCATCTGGGAGTGATCGGCATCGCCTGGGCGATGGTCTGTGACTGGGGCATTAAGGCAGTCCTGATCCTGGGCAGATGGAAGACGGGGAAATGGAAAACCTGCCGGGTGATCTAAAGAAAGTCTAAAAAACAGCGAATCTGAGGGAGAAACACTCCTGTACGCTTAAGGAAATATGTGCCTGTCGGAACAAAGATTTGAGGCTTCTGATCTTTCAGGAGGGTGTCTTTGCAGGACTTTAACAGCCGTAAGGAGGGTGATCTATGAAGAAGAAATGGATTTCCTGCCTGCTTCTTATTTTCGGATCAGCCGGAAGAGGAATCTTCAGATCCGATTTCCATCTCCATTACGGTGGGAGAGACGAAACTGAGCGCCATTCTGGAGGATAACGAGGCTTCCCAGACGCTTTTAGAGCAGATGCCGATGACTCTTTCCATGACGGATGGGGATGAATCTCAGATAAGTTACCGGTTCGAGACGGATATTCTGCCAACGGGGAAGCTTCGGGAGGATTCTTATGAGGTGGGGGATATCGGCTACTGTCCGTCCGAGCAGAGGCTGATGATCTTCTACCGGCAAAACGGGGAACTTAGTAAACGGCAGCATTTAGGACACATCAGCGAAGGCGCGGAAATTTTCAAAACGACCGGCGATACGGAGGTTACTTTTGCACCTGATCAGGAGGTACAGAAAGTAAAGGAGGAAGAAGAAATGAAGATGCACTTCACAGACGGAACCCAAAGAATTGTGTTCGCTTTAAACGATCCTCACGGCGGCGAAGACGCTTTACGCGCAGCTGCCCCTTATGATCGCGGCTGAGAACTATTCCGATGACGAGAAAATTTTTTATCCGGAAGCGCTGGATATAAACAAACCACACGGTTGACGCAGATGCGAAAAAGGGGACATTGGCGTACTTTTCCCCGTGGGGTGATGGTCATGTTTTATAAAGAGTTTGGCTCCTATCCGGGACTCTATGAGCTGGGAAACGCTTTACAGGGCGCGGATCAGATTGAACTTTTATCCGGTACCGTCACGGTTATGGCCAAGGATTAAGGCGAAAACACTAAAAAGGCATGAGCACTTTCTATAAGGAGTTTAAAGAGAATGAAGAAATTTCTACACAGGGCATTGTCTTTCATTGTTTCCCTGGCGCTGGTGGTTTTCCTTTCAGCGGGGATGACGCAAAGGACTTTTGCGGCGGCGAGTGCGCCAAAGAGCATCACTTTAAATAAAAAGAGCGTTACGTTGGCCGTGGGAGAGAAGGTTACTCTAAAGGTACAGTCAGTAAAGCCCAAAGAGGCGTCCAAGAAAGTCACCTGGCAATCATCGGATAAAAAAATCGCCTCGGTAAGTTCAAAGGGAGTGGTCAAGGCCCTTAAGGCGGGAACCGTTAAGATAACGGCCAGGGCTGCGAAAGGGAAAGCGGCTGACTCGTGTAAAGTGACGGTGAAAAATCCTAAGGAAACTAAAGTCCTGATTGCTTATTTTTCAGCAACCGGAACAACCAAAGGGGTGGCGAAAAAGATCGCCAAAGCGACTGGCGGGACGCTTTTTGAGATCATGCCAAAGGATCCCTACAGTGCAGCGGATTTAGAGTACAGCAATGATGACTGCCGCGCGAACCGGGAGATGGAGAACGCGAAGGCAAGACCGAAGATCAAAACAAAAGTGAAAAACATGGAGGCCTATCAGATCGTTTTCCTGGGATTTCCGATCTGGTGGGGGACAGCTCCCCGGATTATGGATACCTTTGTCGAGAAGTACAGTTTCACCGGCAAGACGGTGATCCCCTTTTGCACGTCCGGCAGCAGTTCCATCGGCACAGCCTCCGCGGAGCTAAAGAAGCTGTGCAGGGGGAATCCAACCTGGAAGACGGGCAGACGGTTTGAAGGGGATGTTCCGCAAAGTACGGTCAGCAAGTGGGTCGACTCTTTGGGGATTAGTAAGACGGAGCCTAAGAAAGGACAGGAAATGAACATACAGGTGACGGATGGGACACATACGGTCCTGTTTACTCTTAACAGTACCCCGGCGGCGAAATCGCTTTTCGCGCAGCTGCCGCTTACAGTGACGGTTGAGGATTATTCCGACAATGAAAAGATCTTCTACCCGAAGAAGCTGAAGACTGCCAACTCTGCTGCCGCCAAAGGAGGAAAGGGAGTGCTGGCGTACTTTTCTCCGTGGGGAGACGTGGTGATGTACTATGCGCCGTTTGGCCCCTATCCGGGGCTGTATGCGCTTGGGGAGGCAGTGTCAGGCGCGGATGAGATACAGTTTCTCTCCGGCACGATCACTGTTACGGCGGCGAAACAGTAAGCTTACGCCCAGGCGGCACGGTCCATTTTTCAGCTGCCGACAGCGTTTTGCCGCCCCCGCAGGGCAAGCTGTGTGAACACATCATTTGCAGAATTTATAGAAGACCCCGATTCCTTGCGGACCGGGGTATTTTTTTGGCCGGCAGTTTCCTGAACCAGCTTCTCGGATCAGCTGTCCACATACAGGAATGATCTGTCTTTATGAAGATGGAAAGATATTAGACGCAGGGAGAGACGAAAGGCGAGGGGGAGACCGGGAAGATCCGGATTACCGGTTGACATTTTAGTAATAACTGTGTAGACTAGGACATGCTGAGGGAAAAGAAGGGGCGGATCCTGCAGGTCGTTCTAAGGTTGGTTTTCTTTGGAGGGACCGCAGCGGAAAGGCCCTTTTTTGTGCGGTCAAAGGAGGATGCCGCGATCGGTTCGCACATCGGGAGGAAGCCTAAAAACCCCACCCTTTTTTGCTTTCTCCATTGTAAGGCGGACAGTTGCTTTTCCCTCTAAAGTTTGTCTGGCCGCTTCCTGGAAAGGGGCGTATGCAGGCAGGAGAGGGTTTCCCTATCCCCTGCTCTTAGAGGTTTTTAAAGGAGGTCTTCATTGTGATTCATTTGAAGGTGGAACCCTGATGGGGTTTTTGGGAGAAGCCGGGGAAAGAAAGATCCCGGCAGACGAAATAAAGGGAGAACGGATAGTTCTAAGCAGAAATAGAAGAGCTTCCGGGCGGCGCAAGGAGTATTTCTCCGCCCGGGAGAGTGATCATACAGGTTCGTATTCTTCTGCCTCTTTTGTGGACCGGAGCGATTAAAAGTTTTGGGCAGACAGATTCTGCCGACTTACTTTCGCGTGGGTTTCACCGGTTTTTAAGCGGCAGGAGGAAGAGGAATAAGGAGGTGGAAACTTTCCCTTAAGAAAAGGGGAAGGATCCGATGAAACTGAGTACATATATAAAGAGATACAGATTTCAGTATCTTCTGGGCCTTACCGGCATGCTGATCGCGATCGGACTGGATATGCTTTCGCCGGTGCTGATCCAGAAGATCATTGATGATGTGATACTGCAGGGACAGATGGAACTTCTGATGTCCCTGCTGCTGGGTCTATTAGGCATCGGTTTCGGACGGGCCATTTTTGGCTATATCCGGGAGTTTACCTTCGACTGGATCACCATGAGCGCCACGACCATGATGCGCAAGGATGTGTTCGATCATGTGCAGACACTCTCTGTGGGGTTCTTTCATCAGCACAATACCGGGGAACTGATGACTCGAATCAAGGACGACGTGGACCGGGTCTGTGAGGCCTTAGGGTATATCGGAAGCCTGGCGATCGAGACCGTGATTCACTGCATCTTTGTGGTCAGCTGCATGCTGCGGCTAAGCTGGAAGCTTACGCTGATTCCGCTTGTGATGCTTCCCTTTATCGGCGTCCTGGCGATTATTATGGAGCGGAAGGTCGGCGAGGTGTATGACAAGATCAGCGACGAGACGGCTGCCTTAAATACCGTGGCGGAGGAGAACTTAGCCGGTGTGCGCACGGTCAAGGCCTTTGCCCGCGAAGAGTTTGAGATGAACAAGTTTCGCAGACACAACAGCCGTTTCTATGACCTGAACATGAGTCAGGCGAAACTGACCGCCACTTACCAGCCGATGATTACGTTTCTGGGAAAAGTGATGCTTTTAACCGTGGTGATCGTGGGAGGCTTTCTGGTCATTCGCGGGCAGATGACGCTGGGGACTCTGGGCGCTTTCTCCGAGTACGCGAACAACATCATCTGGCCGATGGAGATCGTCGGCTGGCTGAGCAATGATATCGGCTCCGCCATGGCCTCCTGGAAAAAGATCAAGCGAATCATGAAGGAGGAGCCGGTGATCCGGGAAGAAAAGAATCCCGTGCATCTTCCTAAAGTGCAGGGACGCGTAACCTTCGAGAATGCCGGACTTACGCTGGACGGGAAAAAGATCTTAGACGGGATCTCCTTTGATGTGCAGCCGGGAAAGACACTGGGGATCATGGGCATGACCGGGGCCGGTAAGAGCATGCTGGTCAATCTTGCCAAGCGGTTTTATGATCCGACCGAGGGAAGGATTCTTTTGGACGGTGCGGATATCCGCACACTCGAGTTAGCACAGGTGCGTTCGGCGATGGCCGTCGTTTCTCAGGATGTCTTTCTGTTTTCCGATACGGTTTCGGAAAACGTGCGCATGGGACAAAAGGACCGCATGCAGTCGGAGACAGTGCGCTGGGCGCTGGAAAAAGCCGATGCTGTCGAGTTTGTAGACCAGCTTTCCGAACAGGAGGAGACGCTGATCGGGGAGCGCGGCGTGGGACTTTCCGGCGGTCAGAAACAGCGAATCAGCATCGCCCGGGCGCTCTCCAAACAGGTGCCGGTCTTAATCCTCGACGATTCGACCTCGGCACTGGATATGGAAACCGAACAGCAGCTGCAAAAAGACCTGCGGGCTATCAGCGGGATGACGAAAATCATCATCGGGCACAGGATTTCCGCGGTGCGCCACGCGGATGAGATACTGATTCTGCGGGATGGCCAGATCTTCGAACGGGGTACCCATGAGCAGCTGATGCATTTAAAAGGAGAGTACTATCGGACCTGGTGTGTACAGTACGGGGAGGAGGCGGCTCAATGGAGGTAAATTCTGTACGGGAGGACGAACTTCAGCGGGAGATTCCCAAGGGAGAGCTTCTGGTACGCTTATACCGGTATCTTTTGGCCTATAAAAAGCAGCTTCTTTTAGTGGGAGCGCTTCTTCTTGTCACAGTCTCTATCGAACTGCTCTCTCCGCTTTTTATCGAGCGGGCGATCGATGTGCATGTGGCAAACCGCGACTGGAGACGGCTGCTTATGCTGGGAGCTGTGGCACTTTGTGCCTATTTTATTTTCATGATCGGCACGAAAGCCCGCATGATGGTGATGGCAGGCATTTCCAACAAGGTGCTGTTAACGATCCGGGAGGAGCTCTACGCCCACATCCAGACGTTAAGTTTCCATTTTTTTGACAGCCGTCCGACGGGGAAGATCCTGGCCCGTGTGATCGGGGATGTGAACTCCTTAAAGGAGATGCTCGCGGACAGCGTGACTCAGCTGATACCGGGATTTATTACGGTGATCGGTGTGGCCGGGATCATGATGCTGAAAAATTTCCGGCTCGCTCTGGCGGCTTTAATCACTCTGCCGTTTCTGGTTGTGGGAATGTTCGGGATTATGCTTAGGTCCCACAAACGGTGGCAGGTCTTCCGCAAAAAGACCTCCAACTTAAACGCCTTCGTGCATGAGGATATGGCGGGGATCCAGGTGATTCAAAGCTTTGCCGCGGAAGAGGAGACCAGAAAGGATTTCTACCGGCTGGCGGAGGAGCAGCGTTCTTCCTTTATCCACGCGGTGCGCCTGGCGGACTGTTTTGGACCGCTGGTGGATGCTGTCTGGGGAGTGGGTTCGTTTCTGCTTTACTTTATCGGCATCAAGGTGGTCGGCGTTGAGGAAGTGGGCGTGGGCACTTTCCTGGCTTTTTCCACCTATCTGGGCATGTTCTGGAATCCGGTGAGAAATCTGGCCAGTTTTTACAACAAGCTGGTGACGAACCTGTCGGCGGCGGAGCGGGTGTTTGACATCATGGATACACCCGCGGAGATCACTGACCGCCCGGGTGCCGTGGAGCTGCCGCCGGTCAAAGGCGCCGTGCGGTTTGAAAATGTGACTTTCGCCTACAGCGATGAGTATGAACGAAATGTGCTGGAGCATGTGAGTTTCTCCGTGGAACCCGGGCAGACCATCGCTCTGGTGGGGCAGACCGGAGCGGGAAAGACGACGATCGTGAACCTGATCAGCCGCTTCTATGACGTGAAGGAAGGCGCCATCTACATCGATGATTACGAGATTCATGAGGTCACGATGAAGAGCCTGCGCAGACAGATGGGTGTGATGACGCAGGACAACTTCCTCTTTACCGGCACCATCCGCGAAAATATCTGTTACGGGCGGCCTGCGGCGACCGAGGAGGAGATGATCGCCGCCGCGAAGGCGGTCAATGCCCATGAGTTTATCATGAAGCTGGAAAACGGCTACGATACGGTGATCTCCGAGCGCGGAGCGCAGCTTTCCATCGGGCAAAGACAGCTTTTGGCCTTTGCCCGCACGATGATCTCGGATCCCAGGATTTTAATCCTCGATGAGGCGACTTCCAGCATCGATACCCACACGGAGCAGCTGGTGCAGGAGGGAATCCGCCATCTGCTTCAAAACCGTACTTCTTTTGTGGTGGCTCACCGCCTGTCCACGATCCGGAATGCGGACCGCATTCTGGTAATCGACGACGGGGGAATCTTAGAAGACGGCAGCCACGAGGAACTTATGCGTAAACACGGGGCCTACTATGAGCTCTACATAAGCCAGTTTGCCTGAGATCATTTTTTCTGGACACAGCGGGTGTTTCCGGGTACAATAAGTGACAGGAAACGAACGGGAAAGAAACAAGCGGAAAATCCGTCAGGACGGTAAGGATCTGTTTTTACGGGACGCGATTTACCCTGGAAAAGACTTAAAGAGCACAAGGATACTTAAACTGGCGGAAAGTTTCAGACACAGGAAGGGAGGCAGGCAATGGATCTTAAGAAGAGTTACTATGAGTTATACGGAGAGAATGAGCTTACCGACCTGCGCTACGGGGAGCTTCTTGGGATCATTGAGAAGGCGAAACAGGAGAGAAGCCCCTCCTTAAAGAAGCAGGACGAAGAAGGCGGAGACTGGTATCTCTCGGAAAATATGGTCGGCATGATGCTCTATGTGGACCGCTTCAGCGGGGATCTCTACGGCTTTGAGGACAAAATCGACTACCTGGCGGAGCTGGGGATTACCTACGTGCATTTCATGCCGCTGCAGAAAACCAGGGAGGGAAACGATGACGGAGGATACGCGGTTTCCGATTACCTGGAAGTGGACAGCCGCTACGGCGATATGAAGCAGCTGGAGCGGGTGGTAGGGCTTTTAAAGGAGCGGGGCATTCGCACCTGCATCGATTTTGTGCTCAACCACACGGCGAAGGAGCATGTCTGGGCCGAGGAGTGGCGGAAGGGCAATCCGGATTATGACGGCATGTATCATATGTTTGACGGACCGGAGATCCCCCGGGAATATGAAAAAACCATGACGGAGATCTTCCCGGAGGTGGCCCCCAAGAACTTCACCTATTATCCGGAGCTTAGGAAGTACGTGATGACGCGGTTTTATGAATTCCAGTGGGATCTAAACTACGCGAACCCGCAGGTGTTTAACAAGATCGTGGAAGTGCTTCTGACTTTGGCGAACAAGGGAATCGATATCTTCCGCCTGGACGCCATCCCCTACATGTGGAAGGAGCTGGGAACGACCTGCATGAATCATCCCAACTCCCACAAGCTGCTTCGGATGATGTATGAGATCGCGAAGGAAGTCTGCCCGTCGGTGATCTTTTTAGGCGAGGCCATCGTGCAGCCCGAGGAGATCGTGAAATACTTCGGCACCGGGGAAGAGACAGAGTGCAACGTGATGTATAACGCTTCCCTGATGGTGCTTTTGTGGAATTCGCTGGCTACCCGGGATGTGCGCCTGATGGAGCGGTCGCTGGCGAAAAAGTATGGGGTGCCCAATGACCGGGCATGGATTAACTACGGGCGGTGCCACGATGACATCGGCTGGGGGTTTGAGACGGATATTCTGCGGGAACTCGGATTTGATCCGGAGGCCCACAAGCAGTTCATGATCCAGTTCATGGAGGGCCGGTATCCGGGGAGTTTCTCCGTGGGAGAACTTTACGAGTACAATCCGGTGACCAAGGATGCCAGAAACAGCGGCACGTTTGCTTCCATGTGCGGACTGGAGCAGGCCCTCAGGGAAAAACACGAGTACCGGATCGAGCAGGCCGTGAAACGGATTCTTCTCCTGCACTCGATCATCATCTCCTATACCGGGATTCCGCTTTTATACAGCGGGGATGAGATCGGGCGCCTCAACGACTGGAGCTACAAGGAGGACCGCCGCATCGCCGGGGATTCCCGCTGGCTGCACCGCGGAAAGATGGACTGGGAAGCGGCGAAGAAGCGTCACGACGCCTCCACGGTGGAAGGCAGGATCTATTCCGGGATCCGCAAGATGATCGACATCCGCAAGTCCCATGATTGCTTTCGCTCGGATATTCCCTCAACGCCGGTTGATCTGGACAACCAGGCGGTGTTCGGTTTCCACAAGGAGAATCAGATGATGGTGCTTGCCAACTTCTCCGAGTATGAGCAGTGGGTGGATACCAACCGTTTTTCCTGGTTTGGACTGCGCCCGCAGATGGAAGACCTCCTGACGGGCAGGCCGGTGCGCTCCTACAACGACCGCATCCTGTTAGGGCCGTATGAGTATCTGTGGCTCGTATAGGAGGAAGAGAAATGGGAGCAGCTGTTACCGTACTCATCTGTCTTTTTCTGGCGGCACTTGGTGTCTATGCTGTGTATCATGCCCGAAAACGCGCGAAGCAGGGGTGCTGCGGCACGGGCGGGGAGGAAGTTCGGCGCGTGAAGCCGTCGGATTCCAATCCGTCCCACTATCCGTATGTGCAGACGATTAAAGTTAGCGGCATGACCTGTGAAAACTGCAAAACCCGCGTGGAGAATGCCTTTAACGAGCGGGAAGGATTCTACGCGGTGGTAAACTTAGGGAAAAAGACCGCCAGGATCCATACGAAAACCGAGGTTCCGGCATCGGAGGTAAAGCGGATCATTCGCGGAGCCGGTTATGAACCGGGAGAGGTGCTGTCCCGCTCTTAAGGAAAACCGCATGGAGATACGCGAAAACAAAGACTGCCGGGAAGCGAATAGGAAACGGTTTTCAGGAAACTAAATTTCAGGCCGCGGTCTGTGGAACTTTTGTGGGGTTTCCGGACGGCGGTTTTTTTAGGAGTTTTAGGTGTGCATAGGAGGGAGGGAAGGCCCTTTCATCCGCATCTGTGCCTGAAATTTTCATACGCCTGTATCCGGTCTGATTGAAGGATAACGGGATAAGGCATAACAGGAAGTGTCTGCTCATACTTAGGACAGTCTGAGATTCTATTTCCCGCAGTACCTGTTTTTGAGGGAGTATTTAAAGAAGCACAAAAACTCACAGGCAGACAGGCAGTCAACCTGGTTAATTGCCGCGAAAACAATAAATACCAAAATTCTTCTATCGCTTTCCTTCTTCAGAAAAAAGATATGTTCCAAAGTTATCTGATAGAGGGGATCACCTGATTCTTTGGTCATCTGTCTTTTCTGTAAGATACAGGGACAATCTGCCTATAAGGGTCAGTAACGGCAGACAGTGATCATGAATGCAAACTCATATGAAATCTCCCATCCTATGAGGGATTTAAGGGAAAATCATGGGATCAGACGGAGATTCTATGATCTTAAGTATTTTCCCGGCATATGCCGTCTTGTCCCACACCATCATCAATCCATTTTCATCAGAAAGAGACTAAAACGCTGGGAATCGAAAATCAGGAGATAATGATCTGGAGATAAAAAAATCGGGATTAGATGGCTAATCCCGATTTCGTAAAAGAACTTTTTTTAAGTCAGCTTGCCGCGTACTGACTGTTTCTCTCTGCCAGCAGCGCTTCTTCCGGGACGGTGATCTCCACCGGCGTGTCATAATCATAGACATATTCCAGGTAGAGATTGCTGATGTCGATGGCGAATTCCGGAAGATCCATGCCGTCGTCCCCGCTTTGCGCGAACGCATAGGTTAAGATGGAGCAAAGACCCGAAAGATCGCTCCCGGAAAGATCCATGCGCACCTTGCGGACCAGGAAGTCTTCTGTGCCGATATCCGTTACGATATTAAGCCTTACCCCGTCCAGGGCAAGCTCCACAAGAGAAAACGCAGATTCAAGGTCCTCCCCGGGCAGCTGTTTAGACAGCAGTTCCTTTAGATCGGTAAGGTAGGGCTCTAAATCCTCATAGGTGATCGTGTTGGTCACCTGATAGCAGGAGATCCCGTCTACTTCTGTAAACGTATCGCTTAAGGTTCGGGTGCCCGGCAGAGTGGTGACCTGCGGCAAAGCGGAACCCATTCCCTCTGTAAGGCTGTCCGTCGGCAAAGATTCGTGCTGCCAGTGATCCTCCTCATCCTCGGAGACATTGACGTAGGCGTCAAGGGAGCCGTCCCCGTCTGTCAAAAGGTAATACTCCATCCGGGCTGATTCCTCTGAACCGGGAACAGATGTTCTAATATCTCCCGCCACTTTGCAGTTTACGGACGGGGTATCCTCGCCTGGAGTATTCTGCGTCTGCATGGCGACATTTAAATCGCCGTAGATGCCAAGCAGGAAGGACTGTTCGCCTTCGGTTCTTGATTCGGAGGAGACTCCCGCTTCCAGGTTCAAAGTTAAATCCGCGGATACCTCCTCGATCGCAGCCGAGGCTTCGTTGGATTTTTCCAGGATCTCTTCCGGCGTCATCTGCTGGTCAAAGCCGGATAAAAGCAGAAAGCAAAGCCCGCAGGCAGCCGCGGGAAACAAAAGCTTTTTTCTCATCTTTCGATTCCTCCTTTTTGGGTTTCCGCACACGTCCCTGAAAGTCTGCCGAAAGCTCCCCGCGGTGTCGGCAGTTTCAGATCCGCTTTGGGTTTCCTTGCTTTCAGTATAACAGGTGCGCAGGAAAACGTCCACAAAATTTCCCGGGGGAAAATGTCTCACGAACAGAGAAAGAAAAGACGTCTAAAAATTTCCTTGAATCTGCTTCGGAAAATGGTACAATGGAAACAATGACCGCCCGGAGGAAGGGTTCCTTTCAAAGTGCCCGCCGTATCATTAGCCGATCGGGGGCGGATGCGGAAAGATCAGGGCAGCATCCAGTAAGCGGCGGCTGTATTAAGGAGGATACGGATGAACTACGAGGAGGCCGTGAACTACATCGCGGAGGTACCGAAATTTACCAAAAAGAACGCGCCGGAGAATACGGTTGAACTTTTAAGGCGCCTGGGACATCCGGAAGAATCGTTTCGGGTGATCCATGTGGCGGGCACAAACGGCAAGGGTTCCGTGTGCGCGTTTTTAGAATCCATCCTTCGCCATGCCGGAAAGCGGACCGGTCTTTTTACCTCCCCGCACCTTATCAGGATCAACGAGCGGTTTCAGGTAAACCGGGAAGAAGTGAGCGATGAGAAATTCCTGCAGGCGTTTCTTGAGGTAAAGGAAGTCATCGACGGGATGGTAAAAGAGGGGTTTCCTCATCCGACCTACTTTGAGATTCTCTTCGCCTTGGGCATGGTTTTCTTTTCACAGGAGAAAATCGAGTACCTGGTGATGGAGACCGGGCTTGGCGGACGGCTGGACGCGACGAACACGGTGGCTCACCCGGTTCTGACCGTGATTACCTCGATTAGTCTGGAGCATACCGAGTATCTGGGAGATACGATCGAGCAGATCGCCTGGGAGAAAGCCGGGATCATTAAAGATCATGTGCCCGTGGTCTATGACGCCAGGGATAAAAGGGCAGCCGGGGTGATCGCTTCCATGGCGGAAAGCCATGCGGCTGCGGCCATTCCGTTTTACGCTCAGATGGCGGAAATCGTGGATGAGACAGACAAAGGCATTGATTTTGTGCTCAATAACAGGTATTATGACTATAGAGCCGTGCATGTCCCGTTCCTGGCTTCCTATCAGGTGGTCAACAGCGCTCTCGCCATGACGGCGGTTCGTGTTCTGGATCCGAATAAGGAGATCTCCGATCAGACGGTTTTAAAGGGAATCGCGGACACTAAGTGGGATGGGCGAATGGAAGCGGCTCTTCCAAATGTTGTGCTGGACGGAGCGCACAACGCGGCAGGCATTGAAGAATTTTTACAGACAGTGCGTACTGTGCAGGAGCGCAAAAGTGTCTCCCTCCTGTTTTCCGCGGTCATCGAGAAGGACTATGAGAGCATGATCCGGGAAATCTGCAGGGAAGCAAAGTTTACCTCCGTCGTGGTTACCGAAGTCGGCGATTCCAGGAAGGTGGACGCTGAGGTACTGAGAGAGATTTTTGCCAGGTACACTACTGTGCCGGTAATCGCGAAGAAAAGTGTCTCGGAGGCCTTTGAGGAGGCCCTGCGGCGAAAGGGAGACGGGATGCTCTTTTGCGCCGGTTCCCTCTATCTGGTGGGAGAGATCAAGGGCCTGATCGCGAAGAAGAACGTGCAGCGCCATTAAGACTTAAGGTTAGATGGCGAAAGAGACAGACATCCGAGAAAGAGGCGCTTTCGGGTACGGGGAGAGTAAAGGGGAATTCCAGATGATCGATTACGAGGAAGAGTTGAAGAAATTTCATCCGAGCATGGATGTCAATGAGGCGGAGGACGCCATCTACAGCCGGGACCTTACAGACGTGACGGACATTCTCAAAGAGATGCTGAAAGAAGAGAAAAAGAAGAGGAAATAGGGGACCTATGAGATGTATTTACTGTAATACTCCCCTGGCGGCGATCGACTACTGTCCCGGCTGCGGGGCGGATGTCTCGATCCAGAAACGAATCATCCGCGTTTCCAACCTGCTCTACAATCAGGGGCTGGAAAAAGCCACGGTGCGGGATTTATCCGGCGCGATTACGTTTCTTACGCGCAGCCTGAAGTTCAACAAGGAAAACACGGACGCCAGAAATCTGCTGGGTCTTTGCTACTTTGAGACCGGCGAGGTGGTGTCGGCCCTCTGTGAATGGGTGATCAGCAAAAACTTAAAGCCGGACGATAACCCGGCGGATTATTATCTGACGCTTCTGCAGAACAACAAAAACCGCCTGGATACCATCAATCAGACGATCCGCAAGTACAACCAGTCGCTGGAGTACTGCCGCCAGAACAATGAGGATATGGCGATCATCCAGCTGAAAAAGGTGATTGCCCAGAACCCGAAGCTTGTGAAAGCCTATCAGCTGCTGGCGCTTTTGTACATGAAGCATCAGGAGTACGAGCGGGCCAGGAGGCTGTTAAAGAAGGCGGCGGCCATCGACAATACCAATACCAGGACGCTTCGCTATCTTACGGAGATCGAGGAAGTTACGGGCAAAAGCGGCGCCTTTTCCTCGAGAAAGAAAAACCAGGAACCGGAGCCTGCCGTGGAGGAGCGAAACGGAACTTTCCGCTATATCAGCGGCAATGAGACAATCATTCAGCCGACCACGTTTCGCGACAGTTCCACAGTGGCGACCTTTATCAACATCGCTTTGGGGATCCTGCTGGGAGGGGCGATTGTCTGGTTTATGGTAGTTCCGGCGAACAGACAGAGTGTGCGCGATGCCGCCAATCAGCAGGTGACCGACGCGAACACCAAGCTGGCGTCGGAGAGCGCGAGACTGCAGGAACTGCAGGATGAAGTGGACGGTTATATCGCCGAGCGGGATGCGGCCAACGCGGAGCGGGACAACGCCCTTGCGAAAGCGGAGGAGTACGATGATCTGCTGGGCATTGCCAGCCAGTATTTAAGCGGACAGCAGGACGCGGCGACCACAGCTTTAGAGAAGATGGACGGGGACATGCTGGAAGGCAAGGCGAAGGAGCTTTACGACAGCCTTATGGGAGCTGTGAGCAATTCTTTGTTTAACCAGTACTACAGCGCGGGTACGACCTCTTATGTGAACGGGGATTACGCGATGGCCGCCCAGCAGTTAAAAAACGCGGTTGAATCGGATCCGCAAAGGACCAATCCCTATTATGCGGATGCGCTGTATTACCTGGGGTTTGCCTACTACAACCTGGGGGACCGCGCAAACGCGGACGCGGCTTTTACGCAGTTAATCGAACAGTTCCCGGAGCGCACCGGCGATGTGCAGGGGTATGTGCAGGGGGCTTCCGGGCAGATGAACGCGCCGCAGGGACAGGTTTCCATCGAAAATGAGGACAATGGCGGGATCACTGCCTGGGATAACGGAGGGGATACCGCCTATCAGGGGTATGATCCGGCAGATGTGGCCTGGACGGATCCCTATACCGGGTTAAATTATGACATGTATGGAAATCTGCTGGGATAGGAAGGAAAATTCCCGCCGGGGAAATTTAAGTTTCGGACCGGCTTTTGCTGACGGCATTTATGCCCAGAAATGTGCGGAACGGATTGGTCCTTTGGGCTGCGCAGATGTTCAAAAGTTTTCAAGTTTTTGTGTTTCCTGAAAGTAAAGGGTTAGAGGAAAGAGGAAAACAAAGCGGTACCCTGCGTCTTTTAAATCCTTACTGGGGCGGAAAACCTTACCTTTCTTTTCTGCCTGATTTTAAGTTAGCAGGAAAAGACGCTGTAAGTTCTGCAAAATCTGTTATACTGAAAAAAGTTAAGAAGTACGGGTGGTGATACTGGTGTTTGAACAGGGGAGGATCGTTTTTACAAAAGAAGAACTGGCATCACGGGTAAAAGTTCCATCCATCGTGGAACATGACTTAAAGAGAATCATCAGTGACCGGCTGGAACAGTGCGGTCTGTATTTTCGTGTGTTTTCCAGGACAAAGACGGCGTCATCCATGGCGCGTAAGTTTGAACAGAAGGAGTACGGGGATGACCGCAAGCTGCAGGATTTGGTCGGTGTGCGGATTAATCTCTACTTTGACGATGACGTGGACATCTGCCGCAGCATCATGGAGAATACCTTTGAGGCCCTGGAGTGGTCTACCTCCGAGCGCAGCGAGGAGGAATTCAAGCCGACCAAGCTAAACGGCGTATTTCGTCTGCCGGAGTATCTGAAGAATGAGATTTCTTCCGATACCTGGGAGATGTATATCGATGATACGTTTGAAGTGCAGATCAAGACCATGTTCTTTGAGGGCTGGCATGAGATCGAGCACGACATGCGGTATAAGGGGGAGGAGCTCTGGAAGGACTATCAGGGTTTTTCCCGGTATTTTAACAGTATTTTAGCCACGCTGGAGCTGTGTGACAAGTCCATGGTCACCCTGTTTGAGGATTTGGGCCATGCCCTTTACAAGTCCGGGCGCTGGAGCGATATGATCAAGAGCCATTTTCGCCTGAAGATGGGGGATGCTTCCATCTATCCGGAGGTGGAGCAGCTCTTAAATGACGACAAGGATCAGATCGACAGCCTGGCGAAGCGGATCTTTAAAACCAGCAAGAAGGATCTGGTGGAGCAGCTGTTTAAGCGCAGCCGCAGGATCCCCATCAACGTGAACACGATCATCGCGGTGTTAAACGACAGCAGCTTTCATGACAGCCGTCTGACGGCGATCTTTCGGGAGCACGATGTCTACAATGACGGGCGGGAGGATATCCTGGTGGAAACCAGGAGTTATGAGTTCAAGCCGCTGACCAGGCATCCGGTGTTTCAGATGCGCACCCAGGTGGACGGCAACCGGATTCACGAGGAAGAGCCGCTGACACTGCGCAGAATTTTCGAACTTTCGGCGGACTGCATCTATCAGTGGATTCTGCAGAAGTTCGGGGGCCTGTTTAAAAACATGCCGCAGGAGCCTTCCACTTTTCACGCGGATATCCTGGCCTACCATGTGGCGGTCAACTATGATGCGGAGAATCTGCGCATGAACATGCATGTGCGGCATATGGATCCGGAAGTGGGAGGGCGTATCTGGTTTTCCGAGGCCTGCCTGGAGAAGGACTCAAAGGAAAGGATCATGCTGAAGCTCATCAACGGCTACGCGGAACCGGACCGGGATGACCGTTCCGCGCAGGAAAGCGCGGGGATCTACTTCAGTTATCCGGGCTATTACAAGACGATCGTGGACAACGTGGGAGTCTTTAACGGCATCGAGTGTTTAAATAGGCGGCGGATTCTGCGCGAGGAGCAGCTGGATGAGATCAACCGGGCCATCGATGATGAGGAGCGGGTATTCCCGATTGTGCTGATTGTCTCTAAAGGAACGCCGGAAGGGATGATGGACGAGGAGTGGCTGGGCCAGTTTCGGGTGTCCGATTTTACGAGAACGGTATGGCGCTATGCCCATGTCTTCACCTGCTATGAAGATGTGGGGCGGAAACTTCTGGATATCGCCGGGATCGGCGGAGAGGAGGAAGACGCGGTTCCCCGTCTGTATATTCTCTGGCCGGACGGTCCTGTGGATGATTATGGACCGGAGGATGTGAAAAACTGCAGTTTTGGCCGCCATCTGGAGGCCAGGACGGATGCCCGCACCTATGATATCGTGCGCGGCGGGCAGGCATTCTACCATAAGATCGTGACCGATCTTCGTGACTGGAATGTCTCCGCAAACATGTGGGAAGGCTTCAAGCTGGAAATCCTAACCGAGATCCCCCGGTAAAATCGGAGTGGAGAAAGATACGTGCCCAAGGATAATCCATTCCTTCGTATCAGCGATACAGATGCCGCAGGATCATCAGATCTTAGAGTGCAGGCCGCGGACAGAAGACAGAAGAAGATAAGATAGAGAATAAGGAACAGGTCCGAACGAAACGGGCCTGTTTTTATGTGAACAGCAGATTTTGTGAAAGCGAGAATCAGAGCGGTACGTGGAGGAACATTTATAGCCGTATTTCTTTAAAATGCACTCTTATTCACAGATGGAAAGAGGAAGGATTCATCACAAGAACTTCCTAATGACTTTGAAGATGCTGGACCCATTTGAACTGCACATGAAAATATGAGCAGGAAATGCCAGGAATCGAAAGAGGGTTGAAAATGTCGGGAAATGCGCGGGATATATGTATACCTTGAGAAATGCATAAGCTTTTATATTTCTCCTCCTAATAGGGTATATGTATATGCTTGGCCATAAGAATACATTCTTTTTCCTTTTGAGATCTTACAATTTCCCATATCACCATATTAATTCAATACTCATTTAAAGATTTTATCACATAGATGCCATTTCCATATTTCCCACAATTTTTCCATGTATGCCTAAAATTTCGATAACCCAGAGTCTTTCTTCCTTAGCGGGAAGGTACTTCTGATCTCATTTCTTTCCTTCCGCGTCAGACTAAGGGAGCATAAGGAGATGTAACTTTATGCTGTATAATCGAAATGCCCGGACATTGTGCTGTTACGATGACTTGTGGATCTAAACATATTCATCATTATTTATCGCACATTTCATTCACCAAAATTTTCTATCTTCCATCCAGTGGACAGGTTCTTTTCGCCGGCATCGATGGGCTAGCGCCCCACCTTTGGGAAGATTCACCGCTCCCCGGACGATTCGCTTCTTTGGCCGGCGGGGGATTGGAATCGCGGAGCTTCGGATTCCCTGCCGTTTCCGGGAAAACTCTTTCTTCGAACCTGCCATAGCTTTCCTTTTCCATCCTCTTAAACAAACAAATTTTCCCCTTGTTTTTTTCTCGGACATCGTCTAGAATAGGGACATAAGTGGTGAGAAGTGGTGATCCGTGGGGCAAAAGGGAGGAATTGTGGCTTTTAGCACTCCTGGCGGCCCTGTTTGAAAGAAGGTAGTCGATGATGTTCATGGGTGAATACAACCATACAGTGGACACCAAAGGCAGGCTGATCATTCCCTCTAAATTCAGAGAGCCTCTGGGCGATGAGTTTATAGTGACAAAGGGGCTGGACGGCTGTCTGTTTGTCTTCCCCCAGAATGAATGGCAGGCTTTCGAGGAGAAACTGCGCACCTTGCCGCTTACACAGAAAGGCGCAAGACAGTTCACCCGTTTCTTTGTAGCGGGTGCCACGCCATGTGAGCTGGACAAGCAGGGGAGGGTTCTCTTACCGGCAACGTTGAGAGAATTTGCGGGTCTGGACAAGGATGTCGTTCTGGCCGGTATGCTCAATCGGATCGAAATCTGGAGCAAGGCAAAGTGGACGGAAAACAATGCGTGCGGCGATATGGATGATATCGCGGAGCAGATGGCGCAGCTGGGATTAGACATATAACCTGGGGAGGATTGTATGGAATTTAAGCACCAGCCTGTGCTGCTTGCGGAATGCATGGAATATTTGCGAATCCGGCCGGAGGGCATCTATTGCGACGGCACCATCGGCGGCGGCGGTCATTCCTTCGAGATCTGCCGGCGGCTTTCCGAAGGGGGAAGGCTGATCGGTTTTGACCGGGATGCCGAAGCAGTGGAGGCGGCGAAGCTTACGCTTTCGCCTTTCGCGGGCAAAGTGACGATTCTGCACAGCAACTACTGTGAGATGAAACCTAAGCTCGCAGAACTCGGTGTTACATCGTTGGATGGAGTCATTTTGGATCTGGGGGTCTCCTCTTACCAACTGGACAACGCTGGCCGCGGGTTTACTTACCGGGAAGACGTGCCGCTGGACATGAGGATGGATCAGAGACAGGAATTTTCTGCCTGGAATGTTGTGAACGAGTACAGCGAGGCGCACCTTACCCGCGTCTTACGGGATTACGGGGAGGAACGCTTTGCGAAGAACATCGCCAGGCAGATCGTAAGTGCCCGAAAGAAAAAAGTAATTGAAACGACTGGGGAGTTAATTCAACTTATAAAAGCGGGGATACCAGCGAAGTTTCGGGCGGAAGGGGGACACCCGGCCAAAAGGACATTCCAGGCTATTCGGATTGAGGTCAATCACGAACTGGAGCTGTTGGAGAATTCACTGGACGATATGATCGGCCTTTTAAAGGATGGCGGGCGCATCTGCGTGATCACTTTCCATTCACTGGAAGACCGCATCGTAAAAAATAAATTTCGGGAAAACGAGAATCCGTGCATCTGTCCGAAAGAATTTCCGGTCTGTGTGTGCGGCAGAACTTCCCGGGGAACGGTGATTACGAAAAAGCCGGTACAGCCCGGGGAAAAGGAAATCCAGGAGAATCCGCGCTCAAAAAGCGCAAAGCTGCGGGTTTTTGAAAGGGGAGCGAAACCCGTAAGGCGGATCAAATCCTGGGAGCTGGAGTAAGGGGAGAATTTTGTGATGGCGAAAAGCGGGGAGAAAACTGAAGAATTAAAAACGCGTCCCATGCGCTCGCAGAATAGCCCTGCGGTAAGTTCTGTCTATGTGGAGGGCAATACCGTCCGCAAGGTGACAGCGGAGCCGAAAGAGACAATCCGCCTGGTGCACTCCACGCGCCGCAAGGCGGTGCGCATGAACTTTCGCTACGTGATCTTTCTCACTCTGGCCGCGGTGCTGACCGTGTGCGTCTGCATCAACTATTTACGCCTGCAGGCGCAGTATGTCTCCGATCAGAAGACCGTGACGGCATTAAGCAGCGAGCTTTCCTCTTTGAAACTGGAAAACGATTCCGTGTACAACCGCATCGTCTCCTCCGTTGATCTGGAGGCCTTAAAAAAGACCGCCATGGAGGAGTACGGCATGGTGTACGCGAGCGACAGACAGATCCGGACGTATGACGGGTCGGAGCACGACTATGTGAGACAGTATCAGGAGATACCTGCGGAATAGGTGATTTTTTGGCGAATTCTGGTCGAAGGGAAAGAAAAGAGAAAAAAAGAGAACGACGGTTTACCATGAGAATGCAAATAAAGCTGCAGGCTGTATTTGCATTTGTTATATTCATGCTTGTGATCCTGCTGGTAAGAATCACCTACATTACCACCAAAAGAGGCAGCACGTATGCCAGGCAGGTGCTTTCCCAGCAAAGTTATGACAGCCGGACGCTTCCCTTCAGACGCGGCGAAATCCGGGATACCAACGGGATTATCCTGGCCAAAAGCGACCGTGTCTACAACGTTGTCCTGGACTGTCTGGCGATCAACAGCAATGAGAACTATCTGGAGCCGACCGTCGACGCGGTCTGCACTTCCCTGGGACTTAGCGAGAGCGAGGTGCGCGACCGCATCACGAACGAAAAGACGAAGGACAGCCAGTATCAGGTGGTCAAGCAGAAAGCCACGCAGGAGGAGAAGGAAGCCTATGAGGCGTATGTCTCTTTAGACAGTTCCAGAAACCTAACCTCCGAGGAGCGCCAGAGACTCCAGAACGTGGTCGGCGTCTGGTTTGAGGAGGAATATCAGCGCGATTACCCTTACGGCTCACTGGCCAGCAACGTGATCGGCTTTTCCAATGATATCGGCGAGGGCGTGTGCGGTCTCGAGGCCTCCTACGATTCGCTCCTAAACGGGACCAACGGGAGGACCTTTGGCTATTTAAACGAGGACTCCGAGTTTCAGCGAACGACCATCGAGCCGGAGCACGGGAAAACGCTGGTCTCCACGCTGGATATCAACATTCAGCAGATCCTGGAAAAGCACATCGCGGAGTTTGAGAAGACCTACGGAGACAGCTTAAAGAGGGAAAAGGGCGCCAAAAATTTAGGCGTGGTGGTGATGGATCCCAATGACGGCTCGATCCTTGGCATGGCGACGAACTCTCCGTTTGACCTTAACGATCCGCAGGATATGTCCGCGATTTACAGCGGAGCAGAGATCAAGTCGATGAGCGAGAAGGAGTACGTGGACGCGCTCAACACGATGTGGAGCAACTTCTGCGTCTCGGAAGGGTATGAACCCGGTTCCGTGGTCAAACCGATCACGGTTTCCTCCGCTCTGGAAGTCGGCGCGACGGTGGACGGCGACTACTATTTCTGCGACGGCGGTGAATTTATCACCGATACCAAAATCAACTGCGACAACATTTACGGACACGGCGAGGAGACGCTGGAATACGCGATCGTGAATTCCTGCAACGACGCGCTGATGCAGATCGGCATGAAGATGGGCATCAGCAACTTCACGACCTACCAGCGCCTGTTCGGTTTCGGCAGTCCCACAGGAATCGATCTGCCGAATGAAAACGCCGGTGTCATTTACAACCGCAATACGATGCATGAGGTGGAACTGGCCACCTGTACTTTCGGGCAGGGCTTTACCTGCAGCATGATCCAGGAGATTGCCGCTTTCAGCGCGGTGATCAACGGCGGCTATTACTATCAGCCGCATATGATCCGCCAGGTGTTAAACGCGGACGGCTCGGTGGAGAAAAATGTGGACGCCCTGCTTTTAAAGCAGCCGATCTCCTCTCAGGTATCCGCTCTGCTGCGCCGGTACCTGGAGACCGCGGTAAAGGAAGGCACGGGGCGCAAATCCCAGGTGCCGGGATACCGCACCGGCGGCAAGACCGGAACCTCCGAAAAGATTGACCCGGAAACGCATACCCGCGCGGCGGGAAAGTATCTGGTTTCCTTTATCGGCGCGGCTCCGATCGACGATCCGAAAGTGGTCATCTACGTGGTCGTTGACGAGCCGAACGTCTATCAGCAGGCGGACAGCACATTCGCGCAGACCCTGTTTCGCCAGATCGCCACGGAAGTCTTCCCTTACCTGGGATTATATCCCACAGAGGATGTCGATCCGTACCTTTTAACCTATCTGGGGCTTACCGAGGCGGATGTGGTGAAGGGAGGCACGGCGAGAGAGTACTTCCAGGCATTCGATACCTACGGAAATCTCTACAATGATGCCTTCGTAAATGAGGACGGCGTAGTGGTGCACGGCGAGGACGAGCAGCCGGTGGAAGGCGCCTCGATCAATGAGGACGGCAACGCCGTGGATGCCTGGGGCAACGTACAGGAACTTGCCCATAAGGCGAGTCCGAGCGCCGCGGTGGATCCCAAGGCGGAAAATCCGAACATCGCCGCCCCGCCGGAAGCGGTGGAAGACGGCTCCGCGGAGGATACGACCTGGGACGGGGTGACGAATGAGGATATCCTGGACGCGGAGAATGAGTAGTTTCTTTCGGCGAAGAGTAAGACTGCGTCCTTTTGCTTAGCGAGAGCTTTGCACGAAGTCTGCACAGTGGGAATGCGGGCGAATTTTACACCTGAAAGCCTGGGGAAAACAGATTCCATGGATTATGAAGGTTCCTTTTTTGCCCCTGCATTCCCGCATGGTTTTAAGCAAAAGAGCAGGAATGAAAAAAGGTGAGCGTTTGGTTTTCGTGCCGCCGGATAAGAGCGGCTAAATGGAGTTTCTTATGTTGATCAAGGCAGATATCCTCTTTCCTCTGCTTGTGGCGTTTGCGGCGAGCGTAATCGTAAGCCCGATGCTGATTCCCGTTCTGCGCAGGAGAAAAGTGGGGAATACAGAGCGCACTGACGGGGTGCAGTCTCATTTAAAAAAGTCCGGTACGCCGACGATGGGCGGGCTGATCTTTCTGTTCGGCATTCTTCTCGCTTCTTTGTTCTACCTGAAAAGCTTTCCCAGAATTATCCCGGTGCTCCTTTTAACCTTCGGTTTTGGAGCCATCGGTTTTATCGACGATTATCTGAAAGTGGAGCTGCACCGCTCGGACGGCTTAACGCCCGGGCAGAAGATGCTCTGTCAGATCCTGGTAACGACCGCGTTTTTGGTTTACCTTTGGATCATGGACAGTTCCCTTTTGGAAGTGCGCCTTCCGTTTTCCCACGGAAAGATTCTCTCCGGCATGTGGGTGAAACTCATCGCTACGCCGGTGGCCTATCTGGCGGTGATCGGCACCGTAAACGGCGTCAACTTAACGGACGGACTGGACGGGCTGGCGACCAACGTGACGGTTATGGTGGCCCTCTTTTTTACTGTCGCATCTTCTGTGCTTGGCGGCGGCATCGAACCTGTCACGGCTGCTGTGCTGGGAGCTCTGCTGGGATTTTTGCTCTTTAACGTCTATCCGGCAAAGGTATTTATGGGGGATACCGGCTCTCTGGCCTTAGGCGGGTTTGTCGCCGGGGCGGCTTACATGATGAAGATGCCGCTTTATCTTCCCATCATCGGACTGATTTACGTGATCGAAGTGGTTTCGGATATCATCCAGGTGATGTATTTTAAGAAAACCGGCGGAAAGCGGTTTTTCAAGATGGCGCCGTTTCATCACCATCTGGAGCTTTGCGGCTGGTCGGAGACCAGGATCTGTACGACGTTTTCCGTGGTGACGGCCCTTTTGTGCCTGCTGGCGCTGGAAGGACTGTAACAGGAGACAGAAGTGCCGCGGAGTGTTTTCGCGAGACGAATGACACTGGCACTGGTCTGTATGAGAAGACTTTCCTGGAAGGCTTTGGATGACTTTGATTTTTACGGGGACTGCGGGGATAGGCTTACTTGTGAGAGGAACCGGGATGGATTTAAAAGGAAAAACGGTGCTGGTCTTTGGCACCGGCATAAGTGGTATCGGCGCCGCGGATCTTTTGCACAAAGTGGGCGCTAAGATCCTGTTATACGATGGAAACGAAAAGTTAAACAGGCAGGAGATTTTGGGCAAGCTGCCGCAGGATTGTGAGTGCGAACTCTTTCTGGGAGATTTGCCGAAGGAGGTTCTCTCCCTGCTTGATCTGGTGATTGTAAGCCCCGGTGTGCCCACAGATTTACCGCTTGTCAGGCGGTTTCGGGAGGAGAAGATTCCCATCTGGGGCGAAGTGGAGCTGGCCTACCGTTTCAGCCGCGGGGATGTGCTGGCGGTTACCGGCACGAACGGCAAGACAACGACGGTTTCCATTCTGGGGGCGATTTTAAAAGCGTATAGGCCATCGGTTTTCGTGGTGGGAAATATCGGAAGCCCTTACACGGAGGCTGCCCTTCTTACAGAGGATGATTCGGTGGCGGTCGCGGAGATCAGCAGCTTTCAGCTGGAGACGATTGAGCAGTTTCACCCGAAGGTGAGCTCCATCACCAACATCACTCCGGATCATTTAAACCGGCATCATACGATGGAGGAATATATCCGCGTCAAGGAGCGAATCGCTTTAAACCAGGGATTTGCCGATACCTGTGTGTTAAACTATGAGGATCCCGTATTGCGGGAGTTTGGAGAGCATCTGCACACGAACGTGCTTTTTTTCAGCTCCCGGCGCGTTTTGGAAAAGGGTCTTTACCTAGATAAGGATACGGTCTATTACCGTGACGGAAAGAGCGAAACAAAAGTGATTGCTGTTTCCGACTTAAAGCTTTTAGGTGTGCATAACTACGAAAACGTGATGACGGCGGCGGGGATGGCCCTTTCCTACGGGGTACCGCTTTCCGTTATCCAAAGCGCCCTCATGGCCTTTCAGGCCGTGGAACACCGCATTGAGTACGTGGCGGAGAAAAACGGCGTCGTTTACTACAATGATTCGAAGGGGACCAATCCGGATGCGGCGATCCAGGCGATTCGGGCCATGAACCGCCCGACTGTGCTGATCGGGGGCGGCTACGATAAGGATTCTTCCTATGAGGAATGGATCCGCGCCTTTGACGGAAAAGTCAAAAAGTTAGTCTTAGTCGGCGCGACGAAAGAAAAGATCGCTGCCTGTGCGCATGAGTGCGGGTTTCATGAGATTTTGCTGGCGGATACCTTTGAGGAGGCGTTTTCCTTAAGCGTAGAAAATGCCGCGCCGGGGGATGCCGTTTTGCTCTCCCCCGCCTGTGCAAGCTGGGATATGTTTGCCAATTATGAGGAGAGGGGACGCTTCTTTAAGGAGCTGGTAAACAGGCTGTAAAATATGGGGAGATTTTCCCCTTTAAGAAAGTTTGAAAGGTGCCCTTTTTCAGTCGGGAGCGGGATAGGTTTCCCGGCACAGTTGGCGCCTGGCAGGAGACCGGATCCGTAAAGGTAACGATCTGCCTGCTTTATGCAGGAGAAAACATTATGGCCAGAAAGAAAAGAAAGCGGCGGCTGGCACAGATAAGGACCGCGGCGCTGGCGCTGCTTATAACCGGTCTGGCGGCGTTTGTGCTGTTTGGACTGTTTCGCATACGTTCCGTGGATGTGCTGGGAAGCGAACGCTATGCGCCGGAGCAGATCCAGAGTGACTTAATCCATGATTTCTGGACGCAAAATACCCTCTACTTTGCCTGGAAGTACCGGAACGCGACCACGGATCCTCTGGCTCCCTATCTGTCCATGATCCAGGCAAAAGTGCTGACGCCTTCCAAGGTGCGTCTGACCGTACAGGAAAAGCAGCTGGCCGGGTACGTGCAGTACGCCGGATCCAATGTCTACTTTGACAGCCAGGGAGAAGTGCTGGAGATTACGGACGATCAGTACGCGGATGTGCCGCTGGTGACCGGCGTGACGATGGGGGAGCCGGCATTGTACCAGAAGCTGCCGGTAACCGGGGTCGCCCAGATGAACGCTGTATTAAAGATTACCTCGCTGCTAAATGAGGCGCACTTTCTGCCGGACAGCATCTCCTTCGATGAAAACCTGAATATTACCCTGGTGATCGGCAGCGTGACCGCGGAACTTGGACAGAATGACTGCCTGGATGAAAAGGTTGCCAACCTGGCCACCATCTATCCGCAGGTGGAGGGGCAAAGCGGGACTTTGAACTTAGAATCCCTGACGGTGGGAGGAAATGAGGATATTCCGTTTAAGCCGCGGGAGGATGCGGTGGATCCGACCGATGGGGAGGACGGGCAGACTACCGAAACGGATGAGTACGGCAATCCGGTTGCGGTGACAGCGGAGACCGATGAAAATGGGAATCTACTTAGCGACTCCGCCGAAGGAGACGAGCCAAAAGGAGAGACCGTGGGACTGGATGCGTTCATGGCCTTTGATTCGAGCGGTACGCTGCGGTATGACGCCCATGTGGTGGACGGGCAGGTGCTTGATGCCAACGGAGTTCCCATTGACGGATGTACGGTCAATGAGGACGGGTATGTCGTGGATGCTTACATGAACGTGATCGATCCGTACACGGGACAGCCGATCCAGTAGGCGAACAGGCAGGGAAAATTTGAGGGAGGATCGGCCGGATCTGGCGGGCTTTTTTGAAAACTCCTCCTGTTTTGGACGTATTGCGGGCAGAAAAAGGTACCGGCAGAGGAAAAGAAGTGCCTTTCGCGTCCGCGAAACGCAGGTTTTCGCAATTTCCTGAAAAATGGTACTTGATAAATCTGTCAAATCCTTATATGATAGAAGGCAGATAGAAAGTCTTAAAAGATGCGGGACGAAAAACCGGCAGAAACTTTTCAATCAATGAGCAGGCGGGGAGTAAGAGAAGAAGGGCCGGTTCGAGTAAGAAGCAGCTTTTGCTGCAAACGGAAGCATCAGGTAAGGAGGAGCTACAGTGTTAGAGATAATGTCAAACGATGTGGAATCCGCAGCGAAGATAATTGTCGTCGGTGTGGGAGGAGCTGGTAATAACGCGGTGAACCGCATGGTGGAGGATACCATCGGCGGAGTGGAGTTCATCGGTATCAATACGGATAAACAGGCGCTTTCGCTGTGTAAGGCTCCCATGACCATTCAGATCGGCGAGAAAGTGACCAAGGGTCTTGGCGCCGGTGCCCGTCCGGAGATCGGTCAGCAGGCGGCGGAGGAGAGCACGGAGGAGATCAGGCAGGCTCTGCAGGGCGCTGACATGGTATTTGTCACCTGCGGTATGGGCGGCGGCACCGGTACGGGTGCGGCACCGGTTGTAGCGGGCATTGCCAAGGAGATGGGCATTCTCACTGTAGGCGTGGTGACGAAACCGTTCCGTTTTGAGGCCAAGGTCAGGATGAACAACGCGATCACCGGGATCGACAAGCTCAAGGAGAACGTGGACACCCTGATCGTGATTCCGAACGATAAGCTGCTGGAGATTGTGGACCGGCGAACGACAATGCCGGAGGCCTTTAAGAAAGCGGATGAAGTCCTGCAGCAGGCTGTCCAGGGGATCACGGATCTGATCAACATGCCGGCCCTTATCAACCTGGATTTCGCGGATGTGCAGACCGTCATGAAGGACAAGGGCATCGCGCATATCGGAATCGGGCAGGCGAAGGGCGACGACAAGGCTTTGGAGGCCGTCAAGCAGGCCGTCACCAGTCCGCTTCTGGAGACGACGATCGAGGGCGCTTCCCATGTGATCATCTATATTTCCGGCGATGTCTCCCTGATGGATGCCAACGATGCGGCGAGCTATGTCCAGGAGCTGGCCGGAGACAGCGCGAACATCATCTTCGGCGCCATGTACGACGATACCTACGCAGATGAGGCGAGTATCACCGTCATTGCCACCGGGCTGGAGGATGTCAGCAAAGAGAGCCAGAAGCCTGGCGGCATCCGCAGAAATACGGTTCCGGGCGATTACCGCTATACGAAGCAGGAAGGCCGTCCGGCGGGAGGCTATACGATGCAGAGAACCGTTCCGCAGCCGTCCGCGGCTCAGCGGACCTCTCCCACGTTAAACAACAGCCGTTTACGCACCCCAGAGAGCAAAGTGGCGGAGAAGGATATCCAGATCCCGGAATTCTTAAGGAGAAACTAAATGTCTGCCGTAGGCTTACAGGCGCCAAAAAAGTCCTGGAAAGAACCAGGGGAACACAGCAGGAAGCTCATCTGAGCGATACAAAAAAACAGAGAAGAGAAAAAGGATCCTGTGTATGCAGGATCCTTTCTATGTTTCAGGTTCAGACAGGGGAAGATCTGAAAGGAGTGTTCCTGGTCCTGTTATTCTCAGTCAAACCATGTTTCCTTAATCTGTTCGGTTGGCATCTCCTTTCCGGTCCAGATATGAAACGCGGCCTCCCCCTGATACAGCAGCATGTACATTCCGTTAAATGTGCGGCACCCCCGTTTTTTTGCCATGGATAAAAGCTTTGTCTCCCGGGGGTTATAGATCACATCGGAGACGGTAAGCTTTGGCGGAAGCATTGTGGGTTCTAAAATCGGGGAGGCATCCGTATCGGGAGCCATGCCCACGGGGGTGGCGTTGGTAAGCAGGGTGCTTTTTTCAAGCAGCATCCGAAGCGAGGAAGTGTCGGCCAGATCTGTCAGGTCGGCGATGCAGTCCGTCCTTTCATTGATCGAATCGGCCAGGCGGACGGCTCTTTCCCAGGAGTGTCCGCGGCGGCTTACTAAATGCAGGCGGGAGACCCCGTCTAAGGCTGCCTGCACGGCGATGGCGCTTCCCGCGCCGCCGATCCCTAAAAGGGTCATTTCTTTTCCTTTGACTGTACAGCCGGCAGCTTCCACAGAGCGCATGTAGCCGGTCCCGTCCGTATTGCAGCCGATGAGGCGGCCATTTTCGTTTTTCACCGTATTCACGGCGCCGATCATTCTGGCAGCGAGCGTAAGTTCATCCAGGCAGGGAAGGACCGCTTCCTTATTCGGCATCGTGAGGTTGAACCCGTAGACATTCATGGAGCGAAAGGCTTCCACGACACCGCCTAAACGTTCCTTTCCCACATCAAAACAAAGATAGACCCAGTCAAGACCAAGCAGGCGGAAACTGTCATTGTACATCATGGGGGAAATGCTGTGCGCGACCGGGGAGCCTAACAGTCCTCCCAGTCTCGTATGCCCTGTGATCTGGTAAGTCATAAATGCGCCGCCTCCTGTGTCAAACAAGTAAGATCTGTCAGGCCTCCCACTCTTTGTGATCCTGACAGAATAAAAAAACAGGGTGCAAAGGGTACTTTTTTACGACGCTCATTATAACAGGATGTCCATTCGGTGTAAAGTCTGATCCCTTCGGTTCCCTAAGCACTTTCCCGGCCTTAAAGGCCCTGCGGTTGGGAGCGGCTGGGCGGGAGGAAATGGAGACTAATAAAATCTTCACATAGTCTTTACACATCCTTATGGATTTGCTATAATCATCCCGTCCTGAGGGATATAGGGGAAACGCATCAGGAGCGATACGGGCGGTGCGAAACGGCATTTACTTCTGCGAGGTTTCACGGACACTGACACCCGGAACTTTTCCTTTCGTTTCGTATCCTTTGAAGAAAATCACCGCGCGAATGGGCGGTAAGGACAGTTAGATAAAGGAGACAGGATATGACAAAAAGAACAGTGAAGATAAGAAATACAGAGATAGGAAGCGGACTGCCGAAAATCTGTGTGCCGCTGGTGGCGGCGGATTTAGAGGAGCTTGCGAAAGCCTTGCAGGTGCTTGCAAAAGAGGAGAGCGACTGGCAGGATTCCCTTTCCGCCAAAGACGAAGACTCAGAGCCTGAGAACGGAGGGGAGAATATCGGGAGAGATCCGCAGGGGGAAGAACGTAAGCTTACAAAGAGTACAAGGTGCAGCGCTTCCGGAGGGGAAAAGAGTTTCCTCTATGATCTGGTCGAATGGCGCGTTGATTTTTTTAAGGATATCCTGGACGCCGCCAAGCGGGAGGAAGCCCTGCGCCTGATTCGCCTGACCATCGGTGAGCGTCCGCTGCTTTTTACCTACCGCACACAGGCGGAGGGTGGAAATGGGTTTTTGCCGGCGGAGGAGTATTTTACATTGCTTCAAGAGACTGCCGGGAACGGCCTTGTGGATCTGGTGGATATCGAGGTTGGCCGCGGGGAAAGTAAGGCACAGGAACTGGCCGAATCGCTGCATGACCGTTCGGTTTACGCTTTAGGATCTTATCATGACTTTGCAAAGACCCCGCCAAAGGAAGAGATTACAGATAGACTTGTAAGAATGCAGGAACTGGGCATGGACATCACAAAGATGGCGGTGATGCCGGGGACAAGGGAGGATGTGCTTAAGCTTATGCAGGCCGCTTTGCTGATGGACACCGTCTATGGGGACCGTCCCTGTGTGACCATGTCCATGGGACCTTTGGGGGTACTCAGCCGGTTTGCGGGTACACTGACCGGTTCCGCGATCACCTTCGGCACGGCGGGAAAGGCCTCCGCGCCGGGACAGCCCGGTGCCCGCGATCTGAGGTATTTCCTGCCTTTGATTGCCGGGTGAAGGAACGCTCCGGAAATTTTTTACAGGCGGATGTAAGCGAATTCGAAAAAATACAAAAAACGGCCTGGAATCGTGCTTCTTCTAAAGAATCGCAGTTGAAAAAAACCGGGAAAACGCTTATAATGAGAAATGCATGAGAAGGCGCGGTTCTTTGCTCTGAAATGAAGAAGAATGCTTCGATTGGGAAAGGGGTTTGCCCAAAGGGTGCAGCCGTGCCGGTGGTACAGGAAAAGATCAAGGGATTCAAAAAACGGAGACACCGGTTGATTCAAGAATACCGGAGAGGGGATTTGGGAATATGCTGTTTGGTGGCGCGAAAAAAAAGCAGGCAGAAAAACAACAGGCTGAGAAAAGGCAGGCGGAAAGAAAACAGGCCGAGAGAAGGCAGGCAGAGGATTTCTGGCAGCATATACAGAAGGCCTTCAAAAGACAGGCCAGAAATTTGGAGGATACGGAAAAGCGGCTGACCGAGAAGATGCAGGAGGGAAGAGAGGAGAGCACAAGACTGCTTCGCAGACAGTCCGGTTCTCTGGAGGATATCCTGGAAGAACTGCAGAATCAGGAGGAGGCGCTGGAGCAGACTCAAGAGCAGATCCGGGATCTGAAAACCCGGGAGAAGGAGCTGGTTGATCTTTGCTGTCTTCTGTCCGGACAGAAAGAGATGATCTTTCATGAGATCCTGAAAGAAGGGGTGCTTCCCGAAAACGTGAGAGCCGGCTGGGCAAAGCAGGCGGATCTGCTGGAGCAGGAGGCTGCGCGGCTGGAGAGGAAATGCTCTCTCCAGAAAGTGGGACGATGCGGAGAAAAGATTGATTACGACTGCCATGAGGTTCTGGCGGTTGTTGAGACCGCTCAGGAAGAATTGGACGGAACGGTTGCGGAAGTATATGCCAGCGGCTGGTATTATCAGGGACGTCCGCTTATGAAGGCGAAGGTTTCCGCTTACAAGTATGTGAGACAGGAAACGAGGACGGAATATACAGGCTTTCGGTCTTCCTATCGGGATTCGTTTTCTGACCGGGATACGTTTTTCAGCCGGGACCGGTATGACAATGGAAAAGCGTTTGTTAAGGAGCCGGAAACCGAAGCGGAGGCGGGTCTTGCCGACTGGATGGATAATTCTGACTGGAGAGGGGATACAAGTGAGGAAGTGCCGGTAAATGAGATGGAACCCCTTGAGGATTCCGAGTTTTCCGGTGAGGATGGGTTTGAGGCGCAGGACGCGTTCACAGACGAAGACGAGTACGTCACTGACGAGGAGTCAGATGACGGGGAAGAACCGTTCGGTGATGAGGGGTCTGCCGGGGAGACAGATTTTACGTTTCAGTTTGTACCCCTTGAAAAGCCGGAACCTTTAGATGATATAGAGATCCCTGATGAAGTGCCATTGTTTGAGGAGATGGAATCTTCCGGTGAAGCGGCAGACGAGGAAGACGAAGAGTGTACCGATGACACCGGATCCTATGAAGGAGAGGAAATCCCTGCTGAAGAAGAATCCGCTGATGAGGAGGAACTTACCGCTGAGGCAGAGGATGAAGATTTAGAGTATACGCCGGAGGAAGACCTTTCCGGAGAAACCGAATTGACCGAAGAAGAACCGTACGAGGGTGCTGAGGATTTCGAAGAGGACGAAGCCTCCGAAGAGCCTGAAGAGGCCGGGGAAGAAGAGCCTGCTGAAGAGACGGAACCTGGTGAGGAGGAAGAAATCCCCTTTGAGGAAGAACCCGCCGATGAGGAATTCACCGAAGAGGGTCAGGGCGAAGAATTAGCGTATACAGAAGAAGAGCTTTCAAGTGATACGGAATTGACCGGGGAGGCCGAACCAGTTGAGGAGGCTGGACTTTCTGAAGAGACCGAAGCCACCGAAGAGCCAGAAGAATCCGATGAAGAGCCCGCTGGTGAGGAGGAAGAAATCCCCTTTGAGGAAGAACCCGCCGATGAGGAATTCACCGAAGAGGGTCAGGGCGAAGAATTAGCGTATACAGAAGAAGAGACTTCCAGTGATATCGGATTGGCTGAAGAGGTTGAACCGGTCGAGGAAACTGAAAGTTCCGAGACAATCGAAGCTGCCAGAGAGCCTGAAGAGGTCGAGGAAGAAGAGCCTGCTGAAGAGATGGAACCTGTCGAAGAGGAAGAACTCTCCACTGAAGGGAAACCTACCGATGAGCAGCTCCCCGAAAAGGCTCAGGATGAAGAATTAGCGTATACAGAAGAAGAGCCTTCCAGTGATACCGGGTTGGCTGAAGAGGTTGAACCGGTCGAGGAGACTGAAAGTTCCGAGACAATCGAAGCCACCGAAGAGCCTGAAGAGGCCACTGAAACTGAGCCAGTTGTCGAAGAAGAATCAACAGCAGAGGAAGAACTTCCCGTTGAAGGAGAACCTGCCGGTGAGGAGGAATTCACCGAAGAGGGTCAGGATGAAGAATTAGCGTATACGGAAGAAGAGCTTTCGAGTGACACGGAATTGACTGAGGAGGCCAAATCAGTTGAGGAGGCTGGACTTTCTGAAGAGGTTGAAGTTGCTGAGGAGCCAGAAGAAGCTGAGGAAGCAGAGCCTGCTGGAGAGACGGAACCTGGTGAGAAGGAAGAAATCCCCTTTGAGGAAGAACCTACCGATGAGGAGGAATTCACCGAAGAGGGTCAGAGTGAAGAATTAGCGTATACAGAAAAACAGCTTTCGAGTGACACGGAATTGACCGAGGAGGCCGAACCGGTTGAGGAAGTTGAGCTTTCTGAAGAGGCCGAAGCCACCGAAGAGCCTGAAGAGGCCGATGAAACTGAGTCAGTTACCGAAGAAGAGCCAGCAGCAGAGGAAGAACTTCCTTTTGAAGAAGAACCTGCCGGTGAGGAGGAGTTTACCGCTGAGGCAGAGGACGAAGAATTAGCGTATACAGAAAAAGAGCCTTCCAGTGATACCGGATTGGCTGAAGAGGCTGAACCGGCCGAGGAAGTCTTAAGTTCCGAAGAGCCTGGATCCTCCGAAGGATCTGAAAAGGCCGATGAAGCAGAAGCTGTTGGAGAGGCAGAACCTGCCGCAGAGGAAGAAATCCCAACAGAAGAAGCTGCCTGTACTGAGCCTGTTGCCGAAGCTGAGTATATACCGGAAGCAGAGCCTGCTGGTGATGCTACAATGACCGAAGAAGCTAAGGCAGATGAAGGTACTGTGGAGGTTCCGAGTTCTGGGGAGGTCGAAGCTGCTGGAGAATCTGAAGAGGTTCCTGCCGAGGAGCCTGCCAGCGAGACAGAATCCGAGGATAAGGAAGAAGTCGCCGCTGAAGAAGGAATTGACGTTGATAATGTATTGACCGATGAGCCAGCAGCCGTCGAAGAGACGGAGAGCTCTGAAGAAATCGAAGCGATCGTAGAGCCTGAGGCAGTAGCTGCTGAGGAATCTGCCAGTGAGGCAGAACCAGAGGAAGAAGATCTTTCCACAGAGGAAGAACCTGCCGGTGAGGAAGCGCCGGCTGCCGAAGAAGAGCATGTAGAGGAAGTGCAGTCTGCCGGTGATGCTGTTTTGACCGAAGACGCACAGGCAGCCGAGGAGACGGAAGGTACTGAAGAGACCGAAGCTTCCGGTGAACTTAAGGCAGCACAGGAAGCGGAGATTGTCAGTGTGACGGAATCGCAAGAAGAGGAAGAACTTTCCACAGAGGAAGAACCCGCAGAGGAGACGGAATCCGAGGAAGAGGAAGATTTTCTCGATGACGATGAGGACTTCCTGGAGGAGGAAGATTTCCTCGACGATGAGGACTTCCTGGAGGAGGAAGATTTCCTTGATGACGAGGAACCCCTGGAGGAGGATGACTTCCTGGACGATCCGGAGCCGGAAGAGAAAGAGTTCCTTGACATGGGAGGCTTCCCTGAAGAGAAAGATTTGGTCAGTGAGATGGATGAGGAGCCTGTCGGAGAGACTAAGCTTACCGATGAACCGAATCCTGCGAGTGAATCAAATGCTGTAAAGGAGGGAGAGCTTTCCGGAGAGGAGGCGCCTGCGCAGGAAGAGGAGGTTCCCAGTGAACCGGATCCGGCGGGCATGACGGAAGATACCGGTGAGAAAAAGGATACTGAAGAGAAGGTTTATGTAAACGCGGAGCCCGCAAAGAAAAGCGGTCTGCTTTCGAGAAGGCCGAGACCGGTTAAGAAAGGGCCGCCAATGATGTAATCATTTCCGTGTGAGGAAGGCTCACCGGTAAAAACGCGCAAAAGAGGCAGCCGGTAAAACCACCGGCGCCTCTGTTCATAAGGAATATCATAGCACTGGTAATTATAGGAAACGTGAAGAAGAAAGGCGAACAGAAACATGAGCAGAACGATTATTGGGATTGACCTGGGGACGACAACAACGGAAGCGGCTATCTACAGGAACGATAAAGTGGAAATGATCCCCAACTTTGAGGGAAATGTTGTGACACCGTCTGTGGTTGGACTGGATGAGGCCGGGAATGTGATCGTGGGCGAAAAAGCCCGCGCACAGTATATCCTGCATCCGGAGCGGACAGCCATTGAGGTGAAGCGTAAGATCGGTACCGGAGAATCGATCCGGCTGGGAAAGGAATCCTTTTCTGCCGTGGATCTTTCCGCTTACCTGCTGACCTATGTGAGACGGTACGCGTCTCAGTACCTCGAGGAAGATATCTCAAATGCGGTGATCTCGGTACCTGCCTATTTCGATGATATTCAAAGGCAGGAAGTCGTGGAGGCAGCCCAGCAGGCGGGGATCACGGTGGAGCGGATTATCAATGAGCCGACCGCGGCTGCCATGAGCTACGGACTGGAGCACATGGAGGAGGAAAGCCATATCCTGGTCTATGACCTGGGCGGCGGTACCTTTGATGTCACGCTGCTCGAAATGTTCGACGGTGTGCTGGAGGTCAAGGCCAGCAGCGGGGATAACCAGCTGGGCGGCAAGGATTTTGATGAGCGCCTCATCGATCTGCTGTGCACCAGATTTGAGAAAAAACATGGTGTGAATATTTCCAGAAGCGTCTATGCCATGGCGCGGCTGAAAGATGAAGCCGAAAAGTGCAAGAAGGCACTGAGCAGCCAGGAGGAGGTTCTGGCGCAGATCCCGATGCTGACGGAGAAAGACCATGTGCCGCTGGCACTGGAAGAACGGATCACAAGAGCGGAGTTTGAGGAGCTGATTGCCGATCTGATCGAGCGGACCCATCAGCCGATCAATGTGGTCTTAAGCGACAGCGGGGTGGCAAGAAGCGAGCTGGCCATGGTTCTGCTGGTAGGCGGCTCTACGAGGGTACCGCTGGTAGTGAAGGACCTGCACTCCTTTATAGACATTGAGCCGACCTCCGAGCTGAATCCGGATTACTGCGTGGCTCAGGGCGCGGCCATCTGCGGCGCCATGATGGCCGGGTTGCTGGGCGGGGAAAAGAATCTGGTCATGACCGATGTGAACCCCTATACCCTTGGCGTCCGGACATCGGATTATGTCAATGACGATATCTTTTCCGTGATCATTCCCAGAAATGTGACCATCCCGGTTACCAGGAGCGAGACTTTCCAGACGATGTATCCTGGGCAGCAGAAAGTGCAGATTGAGGTATACCAGGGCGAGTCGAGTGTGGCCAGCGAGAACCATTTCCTGGGCAAGTTTATGCTGACGGGCATCCCCATTAACCGTTCTGACTTGGAGAACATCTACATCGCGTTTTCCTACAATATCAACGGGATGCTGGAGGTAGAGGCAACCGTGGCCAGGACGGGAAAGAAAGCGAATCTGACCATCGACATGACGGGCAGCAAGAAGGCGGAAGCGACAAGACCGGCAGAGCCGACGGCCCCGGACCGCGAGGATGTCTCCGGATGGCGGGATGCCGAGTGCGCATCCTCTTACCGTTCGATCATCCGCAGAGCGGAAAGATGGCTTCAGAGCTACGGCGGGGATGAGGACACACAAGAGCTGGAAGACATGATGTACAATCTGAAGAAGGCGATTTTAAACGAGGACCAGCTCCTCGCGGACGAGATCGCCGATCAGATCGAGGATTACATTGAAGGGTAATGTCCGCGGCGGACAGTACCAAAAAGCTTATTAAGGGGTATCTGCCGCTTCGGGCAGATACCCGTCTGGCACAGGAGGCTGACAGTTTATGAATGATTATCAGGTACTGGGACTGAATGAGGGAGCGGATCAAAAAGAGGTCAAGAAGGCCTATTTTAAGCTGGTTCGTCAGTTTCCGCCGGAAAAGGATCCGGAAAAATTTCAGCAGATCCGGCGTGCCTATGAGAACATTTTAGAAGGACGTGCCACACATCTTGAACTGGCGATCCCGAACGATCCCCTCGCGAGGCAGATGGCGGAACAGATGCAGGATGACCTTAACCGTAAACATTACAAAGAGGTCATTGAGACGGGGGAGACGGCGGTCAGATACTTCGGAGAGGCGGATGGATTTGTCTATCTTTTGGCCACCGCGCAGCTTCGAAACGGAAATTCTGGGAAAGCTGTCAAAAATTTTGAGAAGCTTTCCAAACGAAATCCTGAGAACCTGGAGTTCATGAAGCAGTACGCGATCGCCTGCAAGGAGCGCGGATTCTCGAAAAAGGCAGTCTCGGCGTTTGAGAATGTTTACGGGAGGGGCTGCCGAGATATCGATTTTCTGTATGAATACGCACTCAACTGTCGGGAGAACAAACAGAATCTCCGCGCGAGAGATCTGCTGCTGGAACTGGTCAGGTCCGGTGTCGGTGAGCTGAAGGCCAATGTCGCTATTTTGCTGAACGCTTACATGGACCTTTTTGAGCTGACCGAAACGCTGAACGATATGGAGATGGAGGAGCTCGTGGATCTCTTCTGCCGCTTCCTGGGAGATATCGTCCCCTATATGTCCGGCAGGGAGGATGATATTTCCTACTCCGTCACGGGAATCCTGGCCGTTTTGAAGCGCTGCGGCAATTCCGGCGCATCTGCTGGGAGAATCCAGGATCAGCTGTTGAAAGGGTTCAGCAATAAGAAGGCGGAGGAGCTCTGGGATGGTATAGAACAGGACGCAGAGATGGAGGCATTCGATACGGAGACGAGGCTGTCGGAGCCCTTCCGGCTGTGGGCGGCCATGTTCTTTGCGAAGCTTTTAGGTGAACAGGAGGATCAGGAGGAGATGCGCGTCATTCTCCTGGACTGCAAGCTCTGCATTCTGGAGGAATGGCCGCAGGTCCAGACGGAGATGGAGATCATCCGGGAGGACTATCCTCTCTTTTACGGGGAGATCAGTGATTACTTAGAGACGCTGAAACGCACTTCCAATATTGATTACCTGCGCAAAAAAATGCAGAAGGAATACAGTAGGCTGGAACGCTGGTACATGATGCCCAGCATCCATGACAGACTGTATGGAAAAGGAGGAAAGGCTTCCGGAACATTCATGGAGGATACGGATGCTTCCCCGGATTTCGGTTACGGTGCTTCTACGGAAACCTATGTACGGCCTCAGCCCAAGATCGGACGCAATGATCCCTGCCCATGCGGAAGCGGCAAGAAATATAAGAACTGCTGCGGAAGGAAGGCGCAGGCGGAAATTTAAAAGCATCGGCCGAAGGACTGGTCTTTTAGGAGTGTGTATAAATTTTTACTTGGATTAGAGCGGGTGCGCCCGGCAAGGAGAGCCGGATCGCTTCGGTTGGGTGAACATTCCTTCGCAGGCTTCATGCGCTTTTGAACGCATCGGTCGGCTGAATGCCCTCAGATTGCGCGTAATTGCTGACAATCTGGCAGGCAGTGAAAGCTCTGCGGAAATTCGAAGCAGAAATTTGCCTTTCGGGGCAAAATATTATTTACAGTTTCGCAGAAATAGGTTATAATGGGCCCGTGCAGTCGGATCACCAGAGAAAACAAGGGAGGTGGGAGTATGGATGAGTTCTTTGATATGCACTGCCATCTCCTTCCCGGTGTGGATGACGGACCGGAGACCCTGGAGGAATCCCTGCAGGTGCTTGAGCTGGCCCAGAGGCAGGGTGTCAAAAAGATCATTGTCACTCCGCATTTCCATCCCGGACGGTTTATGGTATATGCCTCCACCGTGCACGAAGAGCTGGAAATGCTTCGCGGGGAATGCAAGGAGCGCGGCATCGGAATTACACTGTATCCCGGGCAGGAGTGCTATTATTATTCGGGACTTGTGGAGGAGCTTGACAGGGGAAACATCCTGACGCTGGCGAATTCCCGCTTTGTCCTAGTAGAATTTGAACCGGACTGCGCGTACAGCCAGATGAAGTTTGGCATTCGGCAGCTGCAAAGCAGCGGATATCTTCCGATTCTGGCGCACTTTGAACGGTATGAGTGTTTAAGTTCCCAGGAGAATCTGGTGGCGATGAAGCAGAAAGGTGTTTTCCTGCAGATGAACATCAGCACCCTGCTTCGCAAGGACAGTCTGCTGCACCGGATGCCCTGGAAAAATATGGTAAAACAGGGGGCTGTCGATTTTCTGGGAAGCGACTGCCATGGCATGCATTTTCGTCCGCTGCAGGTGGACAAACTGATGGAATGGCTGGAGGATCACGTGGATGAGGAACTGGCCGATCATATGATCCGTTCCAATTTTATGAAGATTATAAACAACGGTTGACGGGAGAATTTATGGAAAACACACGCGAACAGGAAGCACTTACTTATGCGCAGGACGATGAGATTGAAATTGACCTGAAAGAGATCTTGTTCCTCCTGCTGAACAACTGGCGATCCATCTTTCTGGCGATGCTCGTAGGAGCGGTACTGCTGGGTACGTTTCACACATTTTTGCTGCACCCGTCCTACGAGGCGGAGGCGGAACTGTATATTACCAATACGGATTCAATGATTACGTTCTCAGATCTGCAGCTGAGCGCAGCGCTGACAGACGACTACGCGCAGATCATCAAAAGCCGTACGGTGCTTAAACAGGTGATCAATGAGCTTCTACTGGATCTGGACTATGATGAGCTGCGGGAATTGATCGACGTGAACAATCCGGATTCCACGCATATCATAGAGATTCGGGTAACGTGCGACGATCTGGAATTGAGCCGCAACATAGCCAATGCGCTGTTAAACATCAGCATCCGCCAGATCTATCAGATCATCGGCAGCAGTGAGCCTACGGTCATTGACTACTCGGAAGCGAAAGCGGTGCAGGATGTGACACCCAGCATGTTCCTGTATATGCTGGTGGGCGCTCTGATCGGTGCGTTCCTGGTGTGCGCGGTTCTGATTGTCCGCATGATGATGAATACGACCATGAAGTCGGAAGAAGATGTTGAGAAGTACCTGCATCTGCCCATCCTGGCAGCTGTTCCGTACTATCATGAAACGCAGGATTGAGAGGGAGAGTAGAGCGCTATGGAGCAGAATCAGGTGTGGCAGCAGAGGGACATGGGTGTGCGCAGAGTCACCCCCCAGATTGATACCCTTCCCTTTCAGGTGAGAGAGGCCATCAACGTGCTCAGAGGAAACATCCAGCTGAGCGGATATGATTTAAAGACGATCTCGGTAACCAGCGCCGTGGCGCATGAAGGAAAATCCTCCATCGCGTTTCGGCTGGCGAAGAGCCTGGCGTCGATTGATAAAAAGACCGTTTTCCTGGACTGTGATATTCGAAATTCAACGACTATGAGCCGCTATGATATCCAGCAGAAGACCGAGGGCGTCAGTGAGTTTCTCTGCGGCAATGTGCCTTTATTCAGCATTATCTATAAGACGGATGATCCCTGCCTGGATATGATTTTTACGGGCGCTGTGGCGCCGAACCCCAGTGAGCTGGTATCCAGTCCGATGTTTGCGAAACTGATTGAGTACCTGAGAAAGAATTATGACTATGTGATCGTGGATACGCCGCCGATCAATCCGGTCATCGATGGCGCCTTAATCTCCAAACTTTGCGACGGCACGATCATGATCGTGGAGAGCGGCATCACGGAACGGGATCAGGCTATTCGGGCTAAACGGCAGCTGGAGTACGCGGGTGTGAAAATCCTTGGTGTTGTGCTCAATAAGATCGGCACCAGAAAGAGCGGCTACGGCTACGGTTATGGCTACGGGTACGGCTACGGGTATGGCTATGGATATGGCTACGGCAGCCGATACGGGTACGGATATGGGTATGGGGAGGATTCCTCCTCCGGATCAGGGAGAAAGAAGAAAAAGAAGAAATCCTCCCATAAGAAGGAAACGAAAGAGGAGCCGAAAGAATCATAATTCAGAGCCGGTCTGGCAGGGATCAGACCGGGGAAGATGGAAAGGCGTGTGAAGAAAGGGCAGGGCGTCTATGGCAGCAGAGAAAAAGAAAAAACACCACAGGCACCGCAGGTTTCATAAAATACGCCGGTGGTTCAGAGAAAACCGTAAGACGATTGTGGCAGCTGCCGTCATTGCGGTTGTGATTGTGGCGGGACTTTCGGTTTTTGCCTATTCCACCATTCAAAAGCAGAACAGCCGCCATGTGACGGCCGGTAATTCCATCAACATGGGCAGCGGCTACCGCAATATCAAGTACAAGGGGAAAAGCTATCAGTACAATTCTCTGATTACGACGATCCTCTACGCCGGTATTGATTCGGATGGACTTCTGGAGCCGACCGGATACACGGACGCGCCGCGGGCGGACAGTATCTATCTGGCGATTATTGACAAACAGCACGGGAAGCTGACCATCATGGGACTGAACCGTGATACCATGACGGATATCCGCCGGTATTCGGTGACCGGTCGGGACCGCGGAACGTATGTCAGCCATCTCTGCCTTGCGTTTACCTACGGGGACGGCGGGAAAGCCAGCTGTGAGAATCTGCGGGACGCGGTTTCCAACCTGCTTGGGGGACTGCCTATCACAGAATACGTGGTGACGAACCGTTCTTCCCTTCCTTATATCAATGATCTGGCCGGCGGGATCACCGTCACAGTGCCGAACGATGATCTGGAGGAAGTGGATCCGGTGTTTAAGAAGGGAGCGCAGGTGAAACTCGATGACAGTAACATCGAGACCTACCTTCGCACCAGAGATATCGAAGTGGACTTCAGTAATGAAGGACGAATGGAACGGCAGAAGGGGTTTATCACGGCTTTCGTGGATCAGATGATGGATAAGCTGCGGCAGGAACCGGAAGCGACCTGGAACAATGCGCAGAGGATGAATGACTATGTGCTGACCAGTATCACGAGAAACAAATACATTGATCTGGTAAACCTCGTGGATAAGGTATCCTTTGATGACAGCGACTTCTATATCCCGGAAGGGGAGGATCGACTGGGGGATCTTCATGATGAGTTCTATGTCGATGAGAGCGCTCTGCAGGAGAAGATCGTCGAACTCTTCTATGAAGAAATTTAATCTGGTTTAAACTTTGCAAAAAGTTTGAACATATATTGGTCCGTTATGGATCAAAATTTTAAGGAAAGGAGGTGAGAAAAATGAAAAAGATCGTTGCAGTTTTGTGTGCTGTTGCCATGACACTGACGATGGGGATCGGTGCGTTTGCGAACCCCAGTTTAACGGGTGTTGTCGATCATGCCAAGGTAGTAGAAGGACAGGAAAGCAAACTTCCGCAATACACTATTCCTGCGTTTGACCCATTATCAGAAGACGATGTTAAGCAGTTCAAAAGCGAAAAAGTTCAGGAAGCTGTCAGCAAACTTAACAGCGCGACAGAATCGATCACGGTGGCGGAGTTGTTGGAACTTCTTGGAGTCAAATTGTCAGCTGATGGACTGGTTGATACAACGAATGGTGAACCAATCGATCCCTTGGAATACGATCCAATCATGCAATTTTATGGATTTGCGCTGCAAAAGGATAACGAGTTATCTTATGACCATACATTCGAAGGTGGAATCGAAATAGAACTTGAAATCGATGCACTGCGATACACGGAGTCAAAAGATTACGTAGCTATGCTGTTGGATCCGTACACAGGAGATGTCTACTTTATTGAACTTGATGATCAATTTTTAGACCCAAGGACTGGTACAATCAGAGTGAATTTCCCGTTTTGTGGTCCGTTTACGATTCTCGAGAAAACTACAAGTAATTAATTCTTCTCAGCGGTAGGAGGACTGGCGAGAAAGTTAGCGGTTTTCTTTTTCGCCAGTTTTTCCATGATGTTTGTCGAGAAATGTATTGGTTTGGTGAGGACGAATTTCAAGGATTTCTGAGTTGCTTTAGATTATGATACGTGCATCTGGCTGAAATCACTGATAAGTGGAACTTGGCCGCGTTAGCTGGCCAGTGTACAGGTTTGTATGTTTTAGACTGGGCATCTTAGAAACTTGAAATGGAACCAATTTATTTCTAGGCTAACATCATTACTAGATGATTTATTTTTCTTAAATTTTGTGACATCTGTTTTTCTCTGATTTGATTTCCAAATTTGTTGGGAAATGATATGGTAAGAAGAGAATATGTTTTTTCCTTAAGAGATATAGTGAACTTTCCAATTAGACACTGGTGACCTATTAAATTTACAAAACTGAGAACGCATGAAAGGGCATGAGACATGTCAAAAAAGTCGAAATCTAAAAATGAAAATAACTTAGTTCATAAGGTTACATATATGGGAACTGTTCTGCTTCTGCTGGCCTGCATTGTCTTGCTTTTCTTAAACAATCAGCGCCGGAAGAGGCTTTATGAGGAGCAGGTGGAAATAGCTGCGGCCAATGAAACGGAATATACGTTTACTGAGCGGGAGACAGAAACGGAGTCTGAGACACAGGCCAGTACGCCTGCGCCTGCGACGGAAGCACCCGTACAGCCTGCGGAAACAAACGCGGCAGCTCCTGAGACAAACGCCGACGGAACGCCGGTGACACCGCAGACCAATGCAGTGCAGAATCTGACAACGGAAGAACGTCTGCAGGACATTGTTGTGCTGAATGGGACAAACACAGACGGTGTTGCCCGGTATTGGGCGGATCAGTTGGAACAGGCAGGGTTCCTGAATGTTGTATCGGCCAGCTTTAATGCGCAGTCTCAGGAGAATACTGTGATCTACGCGCAAAACGGCGCGAACGCCGGAGTTTTGCGGGCGGTATTCCCCGACGCGCAGTTTACGGTGGGGGCACTTCCGGAAGGAACCATTCAGACTGCAGAAGGAGAGAGCCTTCCTGAGCAGGTGGATATCTATGTTCTGCTGGGACGCAACGACGTGATCAACTGATGATAGAATAGAAGATTTAACAGGTAAATAAAAGGCCTGCGGCGGACGAAGCAGTATTCGTTTGCGGCAGGCCTCTTTCATTGGGGCCAGAATGGCCCTCTTTTAATTCTTGTTTAAGGATTTTCACAATTCCTTTAGAATTTAATCACAATCTCAACACATTTCCCGGCTATACTAAAAACATCTTAGCAGAAGAGAGCTAAGATGTTTCATAACTCACACTTCGCAGCTCCCACACGCTGCGAAGTACTCCCTCAAAACATTTTAATTTTTTCTCTTTCCCGAAAAAAGTCCGGTTCCCCCGGACTTTTTTCTGTGTGCGCATTTCTTCAGTGCTGCTCCAGATACTTCTTCACATACATGCCTGTATAGGATGCCGGATTTCTGGCCACTTCCTCGGGGGTTCCCGTCGCGATTACCGTGCCGCCGCCGTCTCCGCCTTCCGGACCCAGATCGATCAGATAATCGGCGGTCTTGATCACATCCAGGTTGTGCTCAATGACAATCACCGTATTCCCGGCTGATGCCAGACGCTGCAGGATTTCGATCAGCTTATGCACATCCGCGAAATGCAGCCCCGTGGTCGGTTCGTCAAGGATGTACACGGTGTGTCCGGTACTGTACCGGCTAAGCTCTGTCGCCAGCTTGATTCTCTGTGCCTCGCCGCCGGAAAGCTCGGTGGAGGGCTGTCCCAGCTTGATGTAGGAAAGGCCTACATCGTAGAGCGTCTGAATCTTTTTCCGGATCGAAGGAACGTGATCAAAAAAGTCCAGCGCTTCCTCCACGGTCATGTTCAAAACATCATAGATATTCTTTCCCTTGTACTTTACCTCGAGTGTCTCACGGTTGTAGCGCCTTCCATGGCAGACCTCACAGGGCACATAGACATCCGGCAGAAAATGCATCTCAATCTTGATGATGCCGTCGCCGCCGCAGGCCTCACAGCGACCGCCCTTGACGTTAAAGCTGAAGCGTCCCTTTTTGTACCCTCTGGCTTTTGCGTCCACCGTGCTGGCAAACAGATCGCGGATCTGGTCAAAAACTCCCGTGTAGGTTGCGGGGTTGGAGCGCGGGGTGCGTCCGATCGGTGACTGGTCGATGGCGATCACCTTATCCACCTGGTTTAAACCTTCGATGCTCTCGAATTTTCCGGTAACCATTCTCGCATGGTTCAGTTTGTTTGCCAGAGCCTTGTACAGCACCTCGTCGACCAAGGAACTCTTCCCGGATCCTGATACGCCGGTCACGCAGGTAAATACGCCCAGTGGAAATCTGACGGTAATGGATTTCAGGTTGTTTTCTGCCGCTCCGGTCACTTTTAGCCACCCGGTCGGCACCCTGCGCTTCTTTGGGATCGGGATCTTTTTCCGTCCGGCCAGATAATCCCCGGTGATGGAACCGGGGGTATTCATAATCTCCTCCGCAGTACCTTCCGCAACCACTTTTCCGCCGTGTTCCCCGGCTCCGGGGCCGATGTCCACGATATAATCCGCCGCCCGCATCGTGTCTTCGTCATGCTCCACGACGATTACCGTATTGCCAAGGTCACGCAGAGAGAAGAGGGCGTTTAACAGCTTGTCATTGTCCCGCTGATGCAGACCGATGCTCGGTTCATCCAGGATGTAGGCAACCCCCACCAGACCGGATCCGATCTGGGTTGCCAGACGGATACGCTGCGCTTCTCCGCCGGAGAGTGTGCCCGTCGCCCGGGAAAGATTCAGATAATCCAGTCCCACATCCACCAGAAACTGCACACGTGCCCGAATTTCCCGCAAAATCTGCTGTCCGATCAGCAGCTGCTGCTGACTGAGCTCAATCGTTTGCAGGAATTCCCGCAGCTGTCCGATCGGGATCGAAGTGATCTCATAGATATTCTTTCCGGAAACGGTCACTGCCAGGGCCGACGGTTTCAGCCGTTGTCCTTTACAGGCCTTGCAGGGTGTGATGCGCATGAATTCCTCGTACTCCGCTTTGGTGCTTTCCGAGGTGGTTTCCCGATACCGGCGCTCCACGTTGCGGATCAGGCCTTCAAAGTCGACATCATAGTCTCCCACCCCGCGCTGTCCCTCATAGTGGACTTTGACCTTATGCCCATTCGTCCCGTAGATGATGATATCCTGAATCCGCTCGGGAAGTTTTTCAAACGGGGTGTTCAGGTCAAAATGGTACTCCTCGGCCAGTGCGTCCAGGATCGCACGGGTAAAACTGCCCTTTTCCCTGCAGGACTGCCAGCCGATCACCGTGATCGCGCCTTCCGTGATGCTTAAGGACCTGTCAGGGATCATCAGATCCACGTCAAACTCCATCTTGTAACCCAGGCCAGCGCACTCCGGACAGGCCCCGAACGGGTTGTTGAAGGAAAAACTGCGGGGCTCGATTTCATCGATGCTGATTCCGCAGTCCGGACAGGCGAAATTCTGACTGAAGTTGAGGGTTTCGGTCTCCGTCTCAGAAGCGGACTGGGAAAGTCTTGTCTCCATCGGCTGGTCAAGATCCGTCCGTGGCTTTTCCACCTCGACCATCGCCAGACCTTCCGCCAGTTCCATCACCTGTTCCAGCGATTCCGCCAGACGCTTCTCAATCCCAGGCTTCACCACCAGACGGTCCACGAGGATCTCGATATTGTGCTTGCTATTCTTATCCAGCTTGATTTCTTCGGAAAGTTCATAGAGACTGCCGTCAATGCGTACCCGTACATATCCGCTGCGTTTGGCCTGCTGCAGCAGTTTTGTGTGCTCTCCTTTTCGTCCGCGCACCACAGGGGCCAGAAGCTGCAGTCTTGTGCGTTCCGGCAACGCCATCAGCTGATCTACCATCTGATCGACGCTCTGCCGTCTGATTTCTCTGCCGCATTGCGGGCAGTGGGGAATCCCTACCCGGGCGTAGAGCAGACGGAAATAGTCGTAGATTTCGGTCACCGTGCCCACCGTGGAACGGGGATTTCGGTTGGTGGATTTCTGGTCAATGGAGATCGCGGGTGGCAGCCCCTCAATGCTTTCCACCTCCGGCTTCTCCATCTGTCCCAAAAACTGTCTCGCGTAGGAGGACAGTGATTCCATGTATCTTCTCTGCCCTTCGGCATAGATGGTATCAAATGCCAGGGAGGATTTTCCGGACCCTGACAGCCCGGTCAGGACCACAAACTGGTTGCGCGGGATGTCGAGACTGATATTTTTCAGGTTGTGTTCGTTCGCTCCCCGGATTCGGATATATTTTTTAATGTCCTTTGTTTCCTGCATAGTTTTAAGTTTGGTCTCCTTTATGAACGGGCTGGTTTCCCCTGCCCGTCCTGTGGCGTACTTTTGCGCCCTATTTTCCATCCAGTTCCTGCAGATGTTTCTTTAATTCAATCATCTTGTCACGCAGTTCTGCGGCAGCCTCGAAATTAAGTTCCGCGGCGGCCTTTTTCATCTTCTTCTGCACTTCCGCGATGAGATCCTCCAGCTCCTTGCGGCTCATGGATTCCGGATCTTTCTCAAACGTCTTCTCCTCTTTCGCGATCTCCTTCGAGATGCTGATCAGATCGCGCACAGCCTTGTGGATGCTTTGCGGGGTAATGCCGTGTTCCTCGTTATAGCGCATCTGAATGCTTCTTCTGCGTTCCGTCTCATCGACCGCATGTCTCATGGAATCCGTTATTGTATCCGCATACATGATCACATGCCCCTGTGCGTTGCGGGCGGCGCGGCCGATCGTCTGGATCAGAGCTGTCTCTGAGCGCAGGAATCCTTCCTTATCCGCGTCCAGGATGGCCACCAGAGAGATCTCCGGGATATCCAAGCCTTCCCGCAGAAGGTTGATTCCTACCAGCACATCGAACACATCCAGGCGCATATCCCGGATGATTTCCGTCCGCTCCAGTGTATCGATATCGGAGTGCAGGTAGCGCACACGGATGCCGACTTCCCGCATGTAATCAGTCAGATCTTCCGCCATATGTTTGGTCAGTGTTGTAACAAGCACCTTATTTCCGTTTTTGGTTTCCTTATTTACCTCACCGACCAGGTCATCGATTTGCCCTTCCACCGGTCGAATTTCCACTTTTGGATCCAATAGCCCTGTCGGACGGATGATCTGCTCTGCCCGCAAAAGCTCATGTTCCGCTTCATAAGGCCCCGGTGTGGCGGATACAAACAGTACCTGGTCTATTTTACTTTCAAACTCTGAAAAATTCAAGGGGCGGTTATCTTTGGCGGAGGGCAGGCGGAACCCATAGTCCACCAGAGTGGTCTTGCGCGACTGATCTCCAAAGAACATTCCGCGAACCTGAGGGATCGTCATGTGGGATTCGTCGATGATCATCAGATAATCGTCGGGAAAGAAGTCCATCAGTGTCTGCGGGGTGGATCCTTCCGGAAGACCCGCCAAATGCCTTGAATAATTTTCTATCCCCGTGCAGAAACCGGTCTCCCTCAGCATCTCAATATCGTAATTGGTTCTTTCCGCGATTCGCTGCGCTTCCAGCAGTTTGTCTTCGCTTTTAAAATACCGAACCCGTTCCTCCAGCTCTTTCTCGATCGATACGGTTGCATCCAGGATTCGGCTCATAGGCATCACGTAATGGGAAGCCGGGAAGATCGCGATAAACTCCAGGGCTTTTTTCGCCATGCCGGTGAGTACATCGATCTGCGTGATCCGGTCGATCTCGTCGCCGAAAAATTCAACCCGATAGGCATAATCTTCCGCATCCGCCGGAAAGATCTCCAGCACATCTCCCCGCACACGAAAAGTTCCGCGATGGAAATCCATGTCGTTGCGCATGTACTGGATATCAATCAGCTTTTTGATGACCTCTTCTCTGTCCCGTTCCTGTCCCTGCCGCAGATAGATCACCATTTCCTTGTAGTCGACCGGGCTGCCTAAGCCATAGATGCAGGAGACGCTGGAGACCACGACCACGTCCCGCCGCTCCACGAGAGAGGCTGTGGCAGACAGACGCAGCTTGTCAATCTCTTCATTGATCGACGAGTCTTTTGCGATGTAAGTATCCGACGAGGGCACATAGGCCTCCGGCTGATAGTAGTCATAGTAGGAGACAAAATATTCGACCGCATTCTCGGGGAAATATTCTTTAAACTCTCCGTACAGCTGTGCCGCGAGCGTTTTGTTGTGCGCCAACACGAGAGTTGGCCGATTTAGCGCCTGGATGACATTGGCCATGGTAAAGGTTTTGCCGGAGCCTGTCACACCCAAAAGTGTCTGGCACTGGTTGCCTTCGCGGAAGCCCTGCACGAGCTTCTCAATGGCCTGCGGCTGATCCCCGGTTGGCTGATATTCGGAATGTAACTGAAAATGATCCATCCATGCTCCCTCCGATGACGAAACTGTTTCACTGTTTGAAATAACATCAAAAGAAAGAAAAACACAAGAAAGAGTATAGCAGAATTGCTGAAGCTTAAAAGCGGCGAAACAATCCGTAATTACCTTTTGACGCCTGAATCATCACATAGTGAAAGGAAATGTACAGTACTTTGAGAAGTATTGTGCAATCACCGTGTGCGGGTCGTGTGCACCTGCAACATCAGTGTGGAAATACTTCGAACAGAGAGTTTGAATCATGAGTTTCAAAAGACAACGTCTGGTTCTTCGCTGTGTAGTGTGTGCAGTATCAGGTAATAAAGACCGCACTTCGAGGTTTCGACTGCGCTTCCTTCTTGTCCAGGCAACGAGATCATCAGATGCTTTTGCTTTGGATTCTTTGAATAAGATTGCTGGCATACCTGTATTCTCGTTTCACAAACGATGTTCAAAAAATAAGCGGAAGCAAACGTGCGGAGAAAGTGATTCCCCAATTCACTTCGCGAATGACAGTTACAGGTTTGATTGAGATCGCATTGCTCTTTGAGATTGGGCTTTCACTTTAGAAAAGAGAAGGCTCGTACAGTTGAGAAACGGAAGGCATTGAGTCTTGCTCCGCATAATGTTTGTTATTCATCTGTTAGTTGCTTGAGAGTTAAAAGTTCTAGACAGATCAAACGTTCTGTCTGAGTTGCTTCCTTGTTTGTTGTCGGACCCGACCTGCTAACTACTCTAGGACAGTGATGGGCGGCCTCCCGGCATGTCGGATCCTTCAGAAGTCCTTTGATCCTGTAGGATCCTATGCCATAGTTATGCCTCAGCTCGTTGCCCCTGGTGAACAGACCGGGGTGCCGTTCATTCTGGCTTCCAGGGCGGCTCTGCACCCCGCAGAAT
>CAZXSN010000001.1:99839-292731 GCA_964643295.1 uncultured Lachnospiraceae bacterium | reverse complement strand
TATGTAGCTGTCCCATTCACTTGGCGGACGATAAATATTTCCTTCGTAACGCATGCATCTCGCCTCCATTTCATGTATACGATCATCATTACTTCTCAGATAGACAGGATTCTATCGTGATGACCAGCTGGCTTCGCCATAATTTACAGAATTTTGTCTATTGTCATTGCTTTCATAATCGCTGAAAAGTTCAAAGTCACGAACCGCCAGCCCTGCTGGGGGTGCGGGTGGGCTATACAGCCGCTGTTACTATTCCGCCTGAAGGCGGTCTGACAAACATAAGTTTCTTTACTTCTTCACCGCCTAAAGACGGTTACAGAACCTGTTACTGGCAACCGCTTAAAAGCGGTTGATGTCTTCCCCTTTAGTCCTCCATCCGATTCCTTTCGTACTGCTTACGCGTGTTACTTTTAGATCGTCTCTTCGTTCACGCTTCCTGCCATCTCGACGCAGTATCCCCTCGCCCGGAAATGCCGGTTGTACTTCTCCCGGTACTTAAAGATGCCGGTCGAAGAGCATGCGTGCGCTCTTCCCCCTGATGCTGCCCACTGCACCTGGCACGCTCTTTTTCGGCGGGATTGATACGTACATATGTGCGTGGTCCGGGAGGGCCGCTGCCCTGATGATCGTTACTTTCTCCATCCTGCAAACTCTCCCCAAAATCCCGCCTGCTTCCTTTCGCAATGCCCCAAACATCGCTTTCCTTTGAATTTTACGAATGAACACGATATGGTACGTGCAATTGCAGCGGCTATGTGCTAAACTATTATCGTCCATAGCTGCCTCCCTGCTGTATTTTGATGTGGTTTGGCAGACCTGCATCTATGATACAGCAGAGGCCTATGGTTTTGGTACTTCCCTCACCGCTTCCAGCATCTGGCAGTCTCCTCAGCTTAGCTGGGGGCTATACTGTTTTAATAAACTGACTGTTCAATATAGGATTATTCATAGCTGATAATCTCGCCAACGCTGCAATCTAAGTATCTTGCGTGTTTTTCGAGCACTTTGTTTGAAGCAGGCTCGCCCTTCCCCATCTTTGCAGCAGTCGCCGAACTTATCCCCGCTTTGTTCACTAAGTCCTGCTTCTGAAGTCCTTTATCTATCAATTTTCCATAAACCGTTATATGATATGTCTATCGATAGTGCCCTTCCTGCTTCAGAGAAACCTATAAACTTCATCAGAATAGTATAACATAGATTTTTTCAGAAAACCACCGAAATATTCAAAAGAATAGAGATTTCCTTTCAAACTGTGGATATTACGCTGCTGGTTGCCGATCATCAAACAGCCCTCGCCTTCCAGATCCCCGCCGCAGCGTTTTACTGCCCCCAACATGCGTGTGTAAGCCTGTCCGAACGGGACTGTTCCGCGACAATCCTTTTCCATTTGGTGCGCTCCGTAAAAAAGCAGCCCCGCTTTTGGGACTGCTGGAAAAGGCATATTAAACTTTTAATGAAATCTCAACTTATCACTCTTTTTCCAAGTTCATAGGCCTTTTTCATATCCAATGGAAATTGTTGCTCTCTGTGCGCTGCCTTGTGGGCCTCATCAAACCTTCCGGCATAGTATTTTGAATAATCAGAAAACTGATAGGTATCGCAGGAATAGAGCGTTTCGCAGCTTCCAAAATTCATGGCTATCATCTTGGCTGTTGTTTCAAACACCGTGCCGTACCCTTTATGAATCATTTCCTCAGGAACGTTCATGGTCAAAATCAGTCCGCATTTCTTTTTAATCGGAAGAAGCTGGTCATGAGAACCGTCCTCCTCATAATGCATGGTCGGAAACATCATCCGATGAATTACGGATATGACCTCACCGGTCAGGCTGCTGTAATAGACCGGGGAGCCGATGATGAGCGCGTTTGCCTCATGGATCCTTTCCAGCACAGGGCGCAAATCATCCTGTAAGGCGCAAATGCCGTTTGTCTGATTTCCTCGCAGCTTGCAGGCGAAGCAGCTTTTGCAGTCTGTATACTTCAGGTCAAAAAGATGAATCAATTCCGTGTCCGCGCCGGCTTCCTTCGCTCCGCGTTCCGCCTCCAATAAAAGTTTATGCGTGTTCCACCCTTTTCGCGGACTGCCGTTCAGTAAAATGACTCTCATTCAAAAAGCCTCCTTTTTCATATTTTTTCCCTCTTCTGATGTATAATGGTTATAAATTCGGATTCGGATAGCGCATATCTTCCAGTACACTTCCGCATTCACAGATCAAAATATTATCATAATCGGTAAGATCGGTAAGGAAGTCTTTGATCATACGCGAGTGGAAGATCCGCATTTCTCATAATAAATAATTGGCAGGAAACGGTCCCCCTGTTCAAACCTGTCATACAGAATGCTGTTCTTTAAAACTCCATACGAAAGCCATATCAAGCCTATCCCCTATCCCATGCCCTGAAAGACCGGATCGATGGTGATAGTAACTTCCGAAACCCTATCGTCCTCGATCGTTACAGCACATTTCCCTTTTGCTCAGTCATCGTGAAAGCATACATTTGTTTTTCTTTCAAGGCAGCAGTTCATCATTTTTCCTGCTCATCCTTAAACAGCAGCAAAGGAAAGCATTCCGTTTGTTTTCAGTGATCTCTATGATCTCCATACGTTATAATCCAAACTTTGCTCTGTACTTTTCCGGGTCAGCCATATATTCCTTATACTGTTTCCTCATGCAGTTCCCGCAGGGACGGTATCCGGCTGCAAGCGCCGTTTTCTCATCCGCAAAGAATACACGGCTTTTTTCATATACTCCGGGATATCTTCGTATGGAATTAAGGGCAGATCCGCAATCCAGTCTGCCGTAAATCTTCAGCTTTCGATTTCCTCCAAGTGATCCTGGCGTTTCAGACATGTATTCCTTCCCATCTGCTCCAAGAAGCTTATACAGTTTCGGTGAAGCATCCAACGAAATCATCTCCCCATCAAAGATACTCATAGTATGATTACAGCGTCAAAAGCCTGAACTTTCGGCTGAGAAGCATGCCAGTGGGTGAAAAGGCTTATTGAGGCACCCCAACAGACGTAAGAAGTGGGGTGCTGTGTGCTTGGGCACATGTTTAACCGACACAAAGCTAAGCTTAAGACGGGGCCCCAGAATTTAAGAATGCCAAGCAGGATTGTGGAAGCTTAAAAGCAGCGAAACAATCCGTAATCACCTTTTGACGTCTGAAGCATAGTATGATATCAAGATTCTTCATTGCCTCCTTCTGATGCTCATATGCGGTGCGCGTGTTGGTGACCTGCTTGGCGGACACCACACCGTTTGACTTTACATCTAGGATAATGTTCCCCAGCATTGACTGCTCCTTTCGTTATACACAAAGCTTCCGCATATGCTTCTTATCTCCTGTAACGCTTGTCGTCTCATCATAAACTCCAAAATACGTGAAGCGTACTCCCGTCTCATCCTGCCAGTCTGCGCTGTGTCAAAAGGCATACCGTCTCCACATGCGTTGTCATGGGAAACATGTCCACCGCCCGGCAGCGTTCCAGACGATATCCTCCGGCACAAAGAACCTTTAAATCACGGGATAGCGTGGCGGAATCACAGCTTACATAGACAATCCGGGACGGCGCCATATTAACCAGCGTTTCCAGCACCTGCTTTTCGCACCCCTTCCGGGGCGGATCGATCACGCATACATCCGCCCGCACATGTTCCCGCTCGTATTTTTCCGGCACAACTTCTTCGGCCCTGCCGGCAAAAAACGCTGCATTGGCAATCCCATTCAGCCTGGCATTGCGTTTCGCATCGGCGACGGCCTCCGGAACAATCTCCACCCCGTACACCTGCCTGGCCCATTTTGCCAGAAACAGGGAAATCGTCCCAATGCCGCAGTACAGATCCCAGACGGTCTCCCTGCCGGTCAGACCGGCGTAGGCAAGCACCGTCTCATACAGCCGTTTCGTCTGCAGCGGATTCACCTGGTAGAAAGACTGCGGGGAGATCTGAAAGCGAAGGTCTCCAATCGTATCTTCCAGATAAGGCTTCCCCCAAAGCAGTCTCGTCTTCTGACCCAGAATGACATTTGTGTTCTCCCGGTTACTGTTGATCAGGATTCCTGTCATCCCAGGAATATTTCTAAGTTTCTGTACCAGAACATTGGCTGCGGGCAGGCGGTCGCCGTTTAGTACCAGGCAGACCTGAACCTGCCCCGTAAAAAAACCGGTACGGATCATCACATGGCGCACCAGCCCGCTTCCGGTACGCTCCTCATACGGCGGGACCTGAAACTCCCGCATATACTCCAGGGTGAGTCTCAAAATCCGGCCATCCTCCGGCGCCCCCAGCATACAGTCCTGGCAGCCGATGATCTGATGCGTATGCCCGGCATAGAAACCGGCCACCAGATTACCCTCCCGATCCACGCCGACCGGATACTGGGCCTTGTTTCGGTAGTGCAAGGGAAACTCCATCCCGATGACCGGCTCCATGGGAACATTTAAAAATCCTCCGATTCGCATCAGATGAGTGCGTACCTTGTTCTCCTTAAATTTTAGCTGCGCGGGATAGCTTAAAGCCTGCAGCTGGCAGCCGCCGCAGGGACGCGCTGCCGAACAGGGCGCAAGGACACGGTCCGGACTGGGCTGCAGCACTTCCAGCAGCCGTCCGTACGCATAGGACTTTTTTACCTTCATGATGCTGGCCCGGATAAAATCCCCGATCACCGTGTCCTTGACGAACACAGCCATCTGCTCCCAGCGGCCTATCCCCAGCCCATCCTCGGTCTGATCCTCGATTAGGATCTCTACAACGTCGTCCTTCTTCATCGTATCTTCCTTTGCGCCAGGGGCTTTTCCCCGGCCAGCAGCCAGACAGAAATGCTTCCCAAGAAAAGAAGGCATGTCCGTCTTAAGTACCTTTTCCTCAAGAACTTTTCGCCGCCTGCGCCGCGCCAAAATCCTGCCCTTTTCCAGGCAGTTTCTAATACTCCCCGCTCTTTCTCACATTCGATTCAAACAGTTTGTTATAGCCCAGCCACTGGTTGTTGTCCCCGGCGGCTCTTATCACCTCGCGCATCGTCTCCAGCTTGGCGTCCGCGTTGTCCGCCAGGTTTAACGCCAGAGCCTCCGGGAGCGCCGGCTTCTTGGGCGAACCAAATTCAAGCTCGCCGTGGTGAGCAAGGATGCAGTGCTGCAGCTCGCTCATCAGGCGCTTGGGAAATCCGCTGATTGTGCGGCAGGCATACCCGACCAGCTCGCTGCCCATCACGATATGCCCCAAAAGCTGCCCGTCATCCGTATAATCATTTTCCGGGAAATTGGAGATTTCCCGCAGCTTGCCCACATCGTGAAAGGCCGCCGCCGTAAGCAGAAGGTCCCTTTTCAGGAACGGATACTGCTTCGTAAAATAATCGCACATCCGCACCACACCCAGCGTATGCTCCAGCAGGCCGCCCACGAAGCTGTGATGCACGGTCTTGGCCGCCGAATGGTTCTTGAAGGCAGTGATGAACTTCTCATCGTCGAAATATTTGTGAATCAGCTGCTGCAGATACGGGTTCTCCACCTGAGCCAACAGCTCCATCAGCTCTGCAAACATCTGGTCGAGATTCTTCTCGCTGACCGGCAGATAATCCGCCGGATTGTACTCTCCCTCTTCCGCCCGGCGTGCCCGCTTGATACTCATCTGCAGATTGCCCTGAAAGCTGACCACTTCTCCCGTGAGATCCACGTAATCCAGAACATGGAACTCGCTGATCCCGGAAGAATTCGGATCCCAGATCTTCGAGTCTATGGTGCCGGTGCGATCCTGCATGATCACGTTCTCGTAGCTTTTGCCGTTTTTCGCCACTGCTGCCTGCTTATATTTGCACAGGTAAATGCCGTTGATCCGGTCACCCTCATGGAACGTCTCAATAAATTTCATCAAACTTCCTCCTTGCCTGAAAAATCTGTTTCCTTTTCCTGTATTATAGGGTAAAATAGGGAAGTAGTAAATATAAAAATACAGGGATGAAAGCCATGAATGAAAAAGCGCTTCGGGTTCTCGAATACCCGAAAATAATTGAGAGACTGACTCAGTACGCGGGCTCCCAGCCGGGAAAGGCCCTCTGCCGGGAACTGCTGCCGGTAAGCGACCTTGCCCAGATCGAACAGATGCAGCAGGAGACTTCGGACGCCTTAAGCCGGATCTATCAGAAGGGAAGCGTCTCCTTCTCCGGCGTCGCGGACCTGCGCTCTTCCTTAAAGCGGCTGGAGATCGGCAGCTCTATGAATACCACCGAACTGCTGGCCGTCTGCCGTCTGCTGGATACCTGCGGCCGTGTAAAGTCTTACTCCAGGCGGGATAACCCGGAGGCGGAGGATGATTCCCTTGACGGGATGTTCCGCTCTCTGGCACCACTGACGCCTCTGGTTATGCAGATCAAACGCTGCATTCTCTCTGAGGAGGAGATCGCCGACGACGCGAGTTCCACGCTGCGCCAGATCCGCCGTTCCATGGACCAGGTAAACGGACGCATCCGTTCCCAGTTAAACTCCATGGTCAACGGGAACACCCGCAGTTATCTGCAGGATCCCGTGGTTACCTTGCGCAACGGGCGCTACTGTCTGCCAGTCAAGGCCGAACACCGGGCCAACGTTCCGGGCATGATTCATGACCAGTCCTCCACCGGGGCTACGCTCTTTATTGAGCCGATGATCATCATCAAGCTGAACAACGACTTAAAGGAACTGGAACTGAAGGAAGAGAAAGAGATCGAGGTGATTCTCGCCAAATTAAGCAGCCTGGTGGCGGAGGACCTCGAGGCGATCCGCCTGGATATCGAACTGCTCACAAAGCTGGATTTCATCTTCGCGAGGGCCATGCTGGCCAAAAGCTATGACGGATCTCGCCCGGATTTCAACGAGGAGGGGCGAATCCGCATCAAAAAAGGGCGCCATCCGCTGCTCAATCCGCATCAGGTGGTTCCTGTGGACATCCAGCTGGGGGATGAGTTTGACCTGCTGGTCATCTCCGGTCCCAACACCGGCGGCAAGACGGTCTCCTTAAAAACCGTCGGGCTGTTTACGCTGATGGGACAATCGGGGTTGCACATCCCGGCGTTTGAGCACTCCGAGCTTTCGGTCTTTACGGAGGTGTTCGCGGATATCGGGGATGAGCAGAGCATTGAGCAGTCTCTCAGCACCTTCTCCTCCCACATGACAAACATCGTCTCCTTCTGGAAGCAGGCCGATGAACACTCTCTGGTGCTCTTTGACGAACTGGGAGCCGGTACGGATCCCACGGAAGGAGCCGCGCTGGCGATTGCCATTCTTTCCAGCCTGCACCGCCGCCAGATCCGCACGATCGCGACCACGCACTACAGCGAGCTGAAAGTCTTCGCTCTCTCCACGCCCGGTGTGGAAAACGCCTGCTGTGAATTTGACATTGAGACGCTGCGGCCCACCTACCGTCTGCTGATCGGAGTTCCCGGCAAGAGCAACGCCTTCGCGATCTCCTCCAAGCTGGGACTGCCCGAGGAGATCATCGAGGAGGCCAGGAGCCACATCAGCCAGGAAGCGGAAAACTTTGAGGACGTGATCACGGATCTGGAAAACAGCCGCGCCGTCGTCGAGCAGGAACGCGAGGAGATCACCCGCTACAAGCAGGAGATCGAGCAGATGAAGCAAAATCTGGAGCGCAAGGAAGACCGGCTTGATACCAGCCGGGAAAAGATTCTCGCCCAGGCAAGAGAGGAAGCGCATGCGATTCTGCGGGAAGCCAAGGAGTACGCAGACGAGACCATCCGCCGGTACAACAAACTCGGAAACGGCTCTTCCCGCGAGATGGAGCAGGAGCGAAACCGTCTGCGGGAAAAGATCTCCGAACTGGAAAAGGATATGGCTCCCAAAAACCAGAAGCCGAAAAAAGAAGTGAAGCCGAAGGAGCTGAAAGTCGGCGACAGCGTGAAAGTCCTCAGCCTGAACCTGAAAGGCACGGTGAGCACCCTTCCCGACGCGAAGGGAAATCTGTACGTGCAGATGGGTATCTTACGGTCCCAGGTCAACGTAAAGGACCTCGAGCGGCTGGAGGAAGAGGATCCCTCCTTAAGTGCGCACCAGACCGGTTCCGGCAAAATCAAGATGTCAAAATCCGCCACGATCAGTCCGGAACTGAATCTTCTCGGCAAAACAGTGGATGAAGCGTTAACAGAACTGGATAAATACCTTGACGATGCCTATCTGGCGCATCTTCCCAGTGTGCGCATCGTGCACGGAAAGGGAACCGGAGCGCTGCGCAAGGCCGTACAGAACTATCTGCGCAGACAAAGCTATGTGGAGAGCTATCGCCTTGGCGAATTCGGCGAAGGCGATTCCGGCGTTACCATCGTCACATTCAAAAAATAATGAGGAACCGCAATGACCTCCCTGAAAAAAGTCCTGATCGTAGAAAGAGATTTAAACAGCGCAAGGCATACGCTGAATGCCCTGACCCCATACGCCTACACAGGCAAGGTGGTAAAACCCGCCGATGCCCTGGAGGAAATAGACGCCTGCCAGCCGGATGTGGTGCTGGTCAATCTGTCTCCCCCGAGTGAAAACGAGCGGCAGGAGGAACGCCACCAGATCGTCCGCGTGATCCGTCTGCATTCCGAGGTCCCCATCATTGTGCTTTCTTTCGGAACAGATGTTCTGGACCGGGTGCTGTCCCTCGAACTGGGCGCGGACGATTACCTTGTCAGACCTTTTGACATCAGAGAATTAAACGCCCGCATTAAATCTGTGCTGCGCCGCTGCGCACCGCCCGGATCCGAAGCAAGAACCGCCGAGCGCTCCTTAGAATATCCGGAGCTTATGATCAATCTGCGTACCTATACGGTGACCTTCAAGGGAAACCCTGTGGAGATGACTCCGCGGGAACTGGCTATCCTCTATTTCCTTGCCTCCTCTCCCAACCAGGTCTTCACCCGGGAGCAGCTGTTAACTCACATCTGGGGTTCTGACTATGACGGGGATGTCCGCACCGTAGATGTGCATATCAAGAGACTGCGGGCAAAAATCACCGGCAACGAATACTGGAACATCGCCACCGTCTGGGGCGTCGGCTATCAGTTTCAGTATCAGGGCGCCAGCGTCTGACGGCGGTTAAGCCCCGATAAGGAAACGTCTCCTTAAGCTTCCCATGCCGTTTCTCCCGCAGGGTTACCCGGCCGAAAGTAAGCATAAAAAGGGACTGCCGATAAGCAGTCCCTTCTTTTTGTCTTCTTCCTGTCTTGCTGCTGCCCGGTTTTCTCCGGCGCTGCCTTCGCAAAAGCTGCGCAAAGCCTGCATTCTTCGCTCTTACAGCCAGGCCTTCACCTGCGCATAAATCCCGGGGCCGTCCAGCTGATATTTCGCCAGCAGAGCCGCCGCCGGACCGGATTCGCCAAAGACATCCCGCACACCGATTCGAAGAACCGGAGTCGGCGCTTCCTCGCTGAGCACTTCGCACACTGCGCTGCCCAACCCGCCGATGATCGAATGTTCCTCCGCCGTGACAACGCGGCCGGTCTTCTTCGCGGAGCTTATCACCAGTTCCTTATCTAACGGCTTGATCGTATGGATATTGATCACCTCGGCTGAAATCCCCTCCTCGGCCAGCTTTTCCGCCGCCGAAAGCGCCGCGCTCACACAAAGCCCTGTCGCCAGGATCGTCACATCCCTGCCCTCCCGAAGGAGAATCCCCTTGCCGATTTCAAAGTGGTAATCCGGATTGTCATTGATCACCGGAACCGCCAGACGGCCAAAACGCATATACACTGGTCCCACGTACTCGTAAGCCGCTCTCACGGCTGCTCTCGCCTCGACATCGTCGGAGGGGCAGATCACCGTCATGCCGGGAATCGTGCGCATCAGGGACAGATCCTCATTGCACTGGTGGGTCGCTCCGTCCTCGCCCACGGAAAGACCGGCATGGGTAGCCCCGATCTTCACATTCAGATGCGGATAGCCGATCGAATTGCGCACCTGCTCAAACGCACGGCCGGCGGCAAACATGGCAAACGTGCTCGCAAAGGGAACTTTCCCCGTCGCCGCCAGACCGGCAGCGATGCTCATCATGTTCCCTTCCGCGATGCCGCAGTCGATGTGGCGTTCAGGAAACGCCTTTTTAAAGATGCCCGTCTTCGTCGCGCCGGCCAGATCTGCGTCCAGTACCACGATATCCTCATGTTCCCGGCCAAGCTCCGCCAGGGCGTTTCCGTAACTTTCTCTAGTAGCGATCTTCTTTACTTCTGACATAACGCTTCCCCCACTTTCTCTAAATCTGCCATGGCCACCGCATACTGCTCGTCATTGGGTGCCGTCCCGTGCCAGGATGCCTGGTTTTCCATGAAGGAAACCCCTTTCCCCTTGACCGTCTTTAAGATGATCGCCGTGGGCATCCCCTTCACGATACGCGCCTCGGCAAAGGCCTCCCGCAGCTGATCCATGTCGTTGCCGTCTGCCACGTTGATGACATGGAAGTTGAAGGCCTCAAACTTTTTGTCGATCGGATACGGAGAGCAGACATCAGCGATGTTTCCGTCGATCTGCAGACCGTTGTTGTCCACGATCACAACCAGGTTGTCCAGCTTTTTATGTCCGGCAAACATGGAGGCCTCCCAGACCTGGCCTTCCTCAAGCTCGCCGTCGCCAAGCAGCGTATAGACCCGGTAGCTCTCTCCGCTTAATTTCGCGGACAGCGCCATACCAACTGCCACGGAGACCCCCTGTCCCAGGGAACCGGAGGACATATCCACGCCCGGCGTGTGCTGCATGCACGGATGCCCCTGCAGATGGGAGCCGATATGGCGCAGAGTCAGCAGATCTTCCACCGGGAAATAACCCCGGTGCGCCAGCGCAGAATAATACCCCGGCGCCGTGTGGCCTTTCGAGAGCACGAAGCGGTCCCGATCCGGTTTATCCGGATGTGCCGGATCGATGTTCATCTCCTCAAAGTACAGGTAGGTAAATACATCCGCCGCTGACAGGGAGCCGCCGGGGTGCCCGGCCTTCGCGCTGTGAGTCGACTCAATGATTCCCTTGCGAACTTCGTTCGCCATCTTTTTCAGTTCCAGTGTGTTCATTGACACCTCAGCTCCTTTTCTTTTTCTTCCGGGATGCCTGCGGCAAAAACATTTCTTTCCTGCCGGTTTCCGCCGTCAGGTACATCCGCCTTCTTTAAACTATACACCGCAGGCGGCTGTCCGTCCATTTTTCTTTTCGGAACCGCCGCGTTTTTTGTTTCCAGGCCTTTTTCCTCCGGGAAGCCGGGAGAATCACTCCACGCTCTTTAAGGATTCCACCATATCAATCTTCTTTAACTTAAAATACATGATCGCGTTGACGAAGATGGAGAAGCCAAACGTAAAGAGCATCCCGTAGATAAAGCTCATAAACTTCAGGTTCCGCCCAAACATGCAGGCATCCACTTCCACGGTCGTGATGATGTACCGGTGCAGCAAAGCGCCCAGCCCGCACCCCACCAGCGCACCGATAGCGGTTAAGAGGATGTTCTCCCGAAACACGTAGGTCGCTACCTCCATGTCGTGGAAGCCCAGAACTTTCAGCGTTGCCAGCTCGCGTTTGCGCTCGTTGATGTTGATATTGTTCAGGTTGTAAAGCACCACGAACGCCAGCATGCCGGCGGAGATGATAAGAACCATGATCACGATGTTTAAGGACCCCAGCATATCGTTTAACTGGTCCGCGACAGTGCCGGTGTAGGTCACGTTCAGCGCCCCGTCAAGGGCGAGGATTCTTCCGCCAATCCGCTGAATCTCCTCCTGCTCGTCCGTATCCGTGTTGACCAGGATGCTGTTTGCCTCATAAGGCTTTCCGTAAACCTCCTCATAAAAAGCCGGCGTCATATAAATGTAATGGTACAGGTAGTTTTCGGCGATCGTAACAATCGGCACCTGAAGCTCTCCCTCGTCATCATCGCGGATCGTAAAGGTATCTCCGATCCCCACGCCCAGCATGTCTGCCAGCTTCTCCGTAATGATCGCGCCTTCATCCGTAAGCTGGTACTGCTCCTTTGAGGTGCGGTCTCGAAAGATCATGAACGCGTCCAGGTTTTCGGTATCCGCGGGGACATACAGATACGGGGAGTACTCTTTTCCCCCGTTTCCGTCAGTCACCGTAATCCGCTGGGCATAGATCTTCTTGCTTGCACTGATTCGTTCTTCCGCCTCCAGCCCTTCATCCACCTGGGCAAGCTCCTCATCGGAGGCCTTATCGTTTAAGATCACCATCGCATCGTAAAACTGCAGCTGCCCATACTGCAGATCGGCGATTCCCATGATGGAATCGTTCAGCCCGAAGCCTACCAGCAAAAGAGCCATGCAGCCGCCGATCCCGATCACGGTCATAAGGAACCGTTTCTTATAGCGGAAAAGGTTGCGCACCGTCGATTTCCAGGTGAAGTTCAGTCTCCGCCATAAAAACGGCAGATACTCCAGCCATACCCGCTTGCCCGCTTTGGGGGAGGGCGGACGCATCAGCACCGCCGGTGTCGCGCCAAGCTCCTTATAGCAGGCGGCCAGTGTCGCGCCGAGCGTACACACAAGCGCCGCCGCGGTCGCGGTCACGCCGTATTCCCACTTGTATGGGATCAGAATCTTCGGCATGTGATGATACATCATCCCGTAGGCAAACACAATGATATACGGAAAAATCTTTTCCCCGACGAAGAATCCGAATATGCTCCCGCCCAGAGTGGCAAACAGCGCATACTTCATATATTTGGAGGCGATATCCCATTTGCCGTATCCTAAGGCCTTCATCGTACCGATCTGGGTGCGCTCCTCCTCCACCATACGCGTCATGGTCGTTAAGCTGATCAGCGCCGCCACCAGGAAAAACAGCACCGGGAAGACTCGGCCGATATTCGTCATACGGTCGGCATTCTCCCCGTATCCGCTGTACTCAGGCAAAACATCGCGGTTGTTCACGTACCAGGAAGGCTCCTCGATGTCCTCTATCTCTTTCTCGGCATCGGCAATCTCCACACGGGCATCGTCAAGTTCCTGCTGCGCGTCGGCGATCTTTGACTCGCCCTCGCTGATCTCCTCGGAAGCCTCCTGTTTTCCCTCCTCGTAGTCCTTCCAGCCGTCCTTAATCTTCTGCTCATTCTCCGCAATCTCGGATTCCGCCTCGGAAATCTCCTTCTCCCCATCGCTTAACTGCACACGCGAATCCGCCAGTGTCTGTTTTGCGGCGTCAAGCTGCGCCTGCCCGGCCGCTGCCTCGCTTCTGGCGGCATCCAGCTCCTGTTTGCTGCTGTTTATCTTCGCCCAGCCGCTCTCCAGCTGCTCACCCGCGTCCTGCAGCTGCTTCCTGCCGTCATCGATCGTTTTCTGATTTTCGTCAATCTCCTTCTGTCCCTGCTCAATCTGCGTCTCGCCGGCAGCGATCTGCTCCTGTCCTTCCTTGATCTGCTTTTGTCCTTCATCGAACTGAGCCTGCCCGGCATCCAGCTGCTCCTTGGCCGCATTCAGTTCGCTGGTGCGCGAATCCAGCTCCGTGCGGCTCGAATCCAGCTGCGCACGGCTGGATTCCAGCTGGGTTTTCGTCGTATCCAGAACCGTCCGGCTGCCCGTCAGCTGTTCCTTGGAAGCATCTAGCGTAGCCCGGCTTGAATCCAGCTGCGCCTTCGTGGAATCTAAAACCGCCCGGCTTTCATCTAACTTTGCTTTGGCCTCATCCAAAGGCGCGTGTGCCTGGGCAAGCATCTCCTGCGCCTGTTCAAGCTGTATCTGCAGCTCGGATAAAGTCCCTTCCGCCTGCGCCTTCTGCGCGGAAAGTTCCTCCAGAGATGCGTTAAGCGCCGGGATCTGTGCGTCAAGCTCCTGGCTTTTCGCCTCCGCCTCCGCTGCCGCTGCCGCCGCGGCGCCGGCCGCCGCCTCATTTTCTGCAATCGCGGCGGCGAGACGGTCATACTCCGCCTGATAGCCGTCCTGCTCCGCCTGATACTGGGCCAGACTGCTTTGCGCCGCGGAAAGGGCGGCCTGCTCAGAAGCAAGGCTTTGCTCAACTTCCTGAATCTGTGCGCTTAACTGTGCTTTCTGCTCCTCGTCGTTAGTACCGGCAAGCTGCTCCGAAAGCTGAGCCTTTTGTGTCTCCAGACCGCCGATTCGCTCCTGCGCCGCGGCAATGTCTGACTGCGCCTGCTCAATGGAAGGCGCAAGGGCATCCCGGTTGGCCGCCGCGGTATCCCGGTCGGCAGCCAGTGTTTCCCTCTGGGCGTTTAAGTCGGCCTCCTCCTGCCGCTTGGCCGCCGCCGCGGCCTCGGCATCCGTCTTCTCGCTTTCCGCCGCCGCTAACTGGGATGCGGCCGCGTCATACTGTTCCTGCAAAGTTTTGCAGGTCTCCTGCAGGGAAAGCACCTGCTGCTGCAGAGCATCCACCGGGGCTTTCTGCGCGGCAAACTCTGACTCGCCCTGTTCATAGGCCGCAAGTCCCGCCGCGTACTCTGATTCTCCCTGCTCGTAGGCCGCAAGTCCCGCCGCGTACTCTGATTCTCCCTGCTCGTAGGCCGCAAGTCCCGCCGCGTACTCTGATTCCCCCTGCTCGTAGGCCGCAAGTCCCGCCGCGTACTCTGATTCCCCCTGCTCATAGGCTGCGGCTCCGGATTCGTACTGGGCCTCCCCCTGCTTAAAAGCTTCCTCCCCGGCGGAGAGGGCCGCCGCTCCGGACTCATACTGAACGCGGGAGGATTCCAGTGTCTTTTCCGCTTCGCTGCTTTGCTCAATCGCCTTTTCCAGCTTACGTTTCTGTTTCTTTAACTCCTTCTTCCCGCTCTTCAAGTCCTGCTTCGCCTGGTCAATCTGTTTCTGGCCGTCATCCAGCTCCTGCCTGGTCGATTCGGCCATCGAATCATACTGTTCCTGCTGTTTTTCCAGCTCCCCCTGCGCGTCAGAAAGCTGCTTTTGTCCGCTGTCAATCTGACTGTAGGCATCGGATAACTTCGCCTCATTCTGCGCGATCTGCGACTCGCCGTCCGCGATCTGCGCCCGCGCATCCACGAGCTCCTGTTTGGCATCCGCAAGCTGCTGTTTTCCGTCTTCCAGCTCGGATTCCCCGCTCTCTAATTCCTCCCTGGCCTGCGTCAGTTCCGATTCGGCCTCTTTTCTTCCGTCCTCTAATTCCTTCTTTGCGTCCTCCAGCTCCTTCTCGCCGTCCGCCACCTCGGCGCGGGCATCGTCTAATGCCTCCTGCGCTTCACCCACGACTTCCTGGTAGCGCACTTCACAGCGCACACCCTCGATCCCTTCTGCGGCATCCACTACCTTATCTACCAGGTCGGTGTACGCATCCGAGTAGGAAGCTTCCTGTCTGGCTCCCTGCACAGACAGATAGGCAACCGTGTAAACCTCGCTGTCAAAATCTTCCGGCAGGATGTTCATGAAACCGGCGACCTCGCCGTTGCCCAGCGAGGAACTGCCCCTGTTAAAGGAGAGGTATTCTGAGCTGTACCCGCTGCCCACGATCGTAAAGGTCGTCGTGCGAAGAAGTTTCCCCTCCTCTTCGGTCTCTTCCTCGGTTTCCTCCTCCGTGTCTGTCTCGGATGCCTCGGCCTCCCGCTCGGCGGTCTCGTTTTCTGTTGTCTCTTCCAGGCGATCGGCAGAGGCGGTTTTCCCGGAAACCGCCGCCTGCAGCCTGGCAGAAGCGGAAAGGTCTCCATCCTTTCCCCCTGAGGCTGTCACGGGAGCTGTCTGCGAACCGGTATCCTCCCCCGTCTCAGTCTCCGTCTCTTCCTCATCCTCGTCTAAATATACCTCGATGGTGTCTCCCACCTGGTAATCCGACTGGTCAATAAAGTCCTGATCGAGAAAACATTCCCCGCTGCGCTCCGGGAGCCGTCCCTCCTCCACATCCACGCGGTTGATCGTCTGCAGCAGCGCCTCCACATGCAGTACCTTCTGGTCCTCGCCCTCGCCGCAGAGCACATCGGTCATGTACCCGGGTTCCACGATCTCCACGCCGTCCAGCTGGCGCAGCGCTTCCATGTCGTCATCGGTCAGACCAAGCGTCCCGACCACGCGCACATCCATCAGATTCGTATCATCAAAGTAGGAATCGCCCGTCAGACGCATATCCGGCGCGGATGCCTGGATTCCGGAGTAAAATGCCACGCCCATGGCCACGATAAAGAAGATGGAAAGAAAACGGTTCAGGGTGGTCTTCACTTCCATCCGAAAATCTTTTTTCAGCGCTTTCTTTTTCATCATCCGTCACCACTCGATCGTCTCTACAGATACCGGATGGGGATTCAGCGTCATCTTCGATACCTGTCCGTTTTTTATCTGGATCACCCGGTCCGCCATCGGCGCGATCGCGGAATTGTGAGTGATGACGATCACCGTCATCCCCCTCTCCCGGCACATATCCTGCAGAAGTTTGAGGATGGATTTCCCGGTCAGATAGTCTAAAGCGCCGGTCGGCTCATCGCACAGCAGCAGCTTGGGATTCTTCGCCAGCGCCCGGGCGATTGATACCCGCTGCTGTTCGCCGCCGGAAAGCTGCGCGGGAAAGTTGTTCAGCCGCTCACCCAGGCCTACTCCCACTAGCACGGTCTTCGCATCCAGCGGGTTTTTGCAGATCTGCATCGCCAGCTCCACATTCTCCAGCGCCGTCAGGTTGGGAATCAGGTTGTAGAACTGAAACACAAACCCGATATCGTCCCGCCGGTAGGCAGTCAGTTTTTTGTGGCTGTATTTCGCGATATTGCTGCCGTCCACCCAGATATTCCCGCTGGTAGCCGTATCCATCCCGCCAAGAATATTCAGCACGGTCGTTTTCCCGGCTCCGCTGGGCCCCACGATCACGGCGAACTCTCCCCTGTTAATGCTCAGGTTAATCCCGTCCACCGCCCGGATCGAAACCTCTCCCATCTGGTATACTTTCGTCACATCCGTCAGTTTTACAAAATCTTCCTGCATCATTCCCGATCTTCATCCATTCTCTGTCAAAAGTACGTCTCCCTGGCGGCGAACCCTTCCGGGATCTTTCGCCGTCCTAAGATCCGCTCTGTAAAGTATAAAATACTTTTCCCTTTCCTACAAGGGGCTTTCAAAAAAGTTTCTCCGCCATTCCCGGTCTTAAAGTCTAAGCGCGGTGCTTTTCTTTCTTCACCCGGCGCCTAAAGTACGCCAACTCAGATAAACTCGATGTGAAGGGTCTTTCCCATGGCCGCGGCAAGTTTCTGCAGCGTTTCCACGGTGGGACTGCAGGAGCCGCTCTCAATCCGGCTGATGTTTGACTGCCGAATCCCGCTCGCTTTCGCCAGCTCCATCTGTGTCAGATGACACTCCATCCTTGCCGCGATCAGGGCCCGCATGACCTCACCCCTCGATGGGAGGAACTCATATTCCCCGCAGACTTCCGGATCATTCAGAAGTTCCCGTTTGTATTCGAAAGCAGGCATCCTTATGCTCCCCCTTTCTTTCTTCCTGTGTCCCGGGCAAATCCGGCCTCCTTTGTTCTGCAGCTATGATATTCCTTTTTTGATATATTGTCAAGCGGCAAAAAAAGACAGTGCACAAAGGGCTTTCGTTTCCCTTCGCCGCACTGTCTTTTTCGATTTTCATTTCCTCACTGCCGCTTTCATAACGGCTCGCCAAGGCTACCTTTGTACGCGGGCACCCGCGCCGCCCATGATGGCTTCCACTTCCTTTCTGCTCGCCATCGTCGTATCGCCGGGAGTGGTCATCGCCAGCGCTCCGTGAGCCGCGCCGTATTCCACGGCCAGCTGGGCATCCCCGGTTGTCATCAGTCCGTAGATTAAACCGGAAGCGAACGAATCTCCGCCTCCCACGCGGTCTAAAATCTCCAGTCCCTTATAGTCTTTCGCCTTGTAAATCTCGCCGTCCGCCCAGCAGATCGCGCTCCAGTCATTAACCGTGGCCGTCTTTACCTCGCGAAGCGTCGTCGCCACCGCCTTGAAATTCGGATAGGTGCTGGCCGCCTCATTGATCATCTTCTTGTAGCCGTCCAGGTTTAATTCCTTTAAGTTCTCATCGTTGCCCTCGATCTCAAACCCTAGGCAGGCGGTGAAATCCTCCTCGTTGCCGATCATCACATCCACATACTTCGCGATCTCTTTGTTGACTTCCTGCGCCTTATTTCTGCCGCCGATCGCACTCCACATCGACGGGCGGTAGTTTAAATCGTAGGATACGACCGTCCCGTACTTCTTGGCCGTTTTGATCGCCGCCAGGACCGTCTCACAGGACTGTTCAGAGAGCGCCGCGTAGATCCCGCCGGTATGCAGCCAGCGCACACCCAGTTTCCCGAAGATGTAGTCGAAATCAAAATCCTCCGGTTTCGCCTTGGAGATGGCCGTATTCGCGCGGTCAGAGCAGCCCACCGCGCCGCGGATTCCAAAACCGCGCTCCGTAAAGTTGAGTCCGTTGCGGCAGATCCGGCCGATCCCGTCGGTCTCCATCCACTTGATCAGGGAAGTGTCCACACCGCCCTGGCAGATGAAATCCTCCAGAAGCTTCCCGACCTCATTGTCCGCAAAGGCCGTGATCACTGCCGTCCTCATCCCGAAACACTTGCGCAGGCCGCGGACGACGTTATACTCTCCGCCGCCCTCCCAGGCGCGAAAGGACCGCGCCGTACGAATCCTCCCCTCCCCGGGATCCAGCCTGAGCATCACTTCTCCGAGGGACACCGCGTCATAACGGCACTCCTGCGCCGGTTTTACATTCAGTTCCATGATCTTTCCTCCTTACTCTCAAATAGCCCCTTTTCGTTTTCTGTCTGATCCGCCTTTAATCCCGCTGGCAGTCCTTCATCACGGTATAGGTGCCCTCCTTGCGAATCTGCGCAAGGTACCCTGCGGCTGCCTCCTCAAAGCCGGGAAGCAGGCTTAAATCCTCGCCCCAAAACGACTGATTCGCACAGACCGCGTGTACAAGGTCCTGCACCGAATCGTCCTTATGCGCCGCATAAAACTCCAGGATATCGCGGTCATCGTGAATGAGATACTCATTCGTGCCGCGGCTGCCCACCAGTCCCTCCTCGGTCAGCGTCTGTCCGTTATAGAAGGCGATGTAAAAGGCGAAGGAGGCCGTCAGACACTTCGGCAGCTTTCCGAATTTTTCCACATACCCTTTCAGGCTGGGCAGCACCCGGGCTTTCCACTTGGAAGTGGAGTTGAGGGAAATCGACAGCAGCGCGTGATCCACAAACGGATTGCTGAATCGGTCGGTCACGGAGGCCGCGAACTCCTTAAGCTCCTCCTTCGGAAGCGTAAGGGTAGGGATGATCTCCTGATAGATCGCCTGATTCATGAATCCCTTTATGACCCGGTCGTTCATGCAGTCGCGTACGATATCCTGCCCAGCCAGATAGGCGCCCAGCACCATGGAAGTGTGCGCCCCGTTTAAGATGCGCACCTTTCTCTGCTTATAGGGTGTGTGGTCATCGCAGACAATCACCGGCAGAGAGGCCTCCTCAAAGGGCAGCTCCTTTTTCAGCCACTGCGGTCCCTCGATGACCCACAATCCGAACACTTCCCCCACATCCAGCAGATCATCCTCATAGCCTAACTCCTCGCAGATCGCGTCGGCATCCGCTTTCGGGTACCCCGGGACAATCCGGTCAACCAGTGTGGAGCAGAATACGTTCTCCTCATCCAGCCACGAAGCAAACCCCTCTTCCAGACCCCACTGGGCGGCATACTGCTTTACGCACTTTTCCAGTTCTTTTCCGTTGTTGTCAATCAGCTCACAGGAGAGGATGATGACTCCCCTGCCCTTTTCCAGCCCAAAGGTCTGATACCGGCGGTACAGCCACTGGGTGAGTTTTCCCGGATAGCTGGATGCCGGCCAATCGGAAAACTGACAGGAAGGATCATACTGAATCCCGGCCTCCGTCGTATTGCAGACAACGAAGCGGATGTCCGGACTCTCCGCGTAAGAGAGCACCTTTTCATAGTCCTGATAGGGATTTAAGCACCTGCTGACGCAGGAGATCACCCGGCGCTCATCCACCTTGACACCGTTTTCATTCCCCCGCAGAATCAGTGTGTAGAGGCCTTCCTGTTCATTGATCTTATCCGCAAGCCCCGGCGCGATCGGCTGACAGAGCACGACTTTGGAATTGAATCCTGCCTTCTCGTTCATCCTGTCGATCCAGCAGTCCACAAATGCGCGCAGGAAGTTGCCCTCGCCGAACTGCAGCACCCGCTCGGGGGCCTCCTTAAGCAGATAACCCTTATAGCCCAGCTCCTCTAATGTCGCATAACTTAGCTTCTTCATCGGTTTCGTCTCCTTCTTTTTATAACGTCACACCCTGCTTAAAGATCGCCATGTCGTGGAAACCCTTCTCCTCGGCTTTCACTTTCCTGCCGGAAGCCACCTCCTGCACAAAGGCGAAAAGCCGCTTCGCCATCTCCTCCAGGGAGACACCCTCCACCATAGCGCCGCAGTCAAAGTCGATCCAGTTGTCCTTGCGCTCGAAGAGACCCGTATTCGAGGAGATCTTGACCGTCGGCACCGGAGAGGAAAAAGGCGTCCCGCGTCCGGTGGTAAAGAGCACGATCTGCGCACCGCTGGCCGCCAGAGCAGTACTGGCCACAAGGTCATTGCCCGGAGCGCTTAATAAGTTCAGCCCTTTCTCCTTCACCGTTTCCCCGTACTTTAACACGCCGCGCACCGGAGCGCTGCCGGACTTTTGTGTACATCCTAAAGATTTGTCCTCCAGCGTCGTGATGCCGCCCTTTTTGTTGCCCGGGGACGGATTCTCATAAATGGTCTGATTGTGAGAAGTAAAGTAATTCTTAAAATCATTGATCAGATTCACGGTCTTTTCAAACAGTTCCTCTGCCTCGCAGCGGTTCATCAAAAGAGTCTCGGCGCCGAACATTTCCGGAACCTCGGTCAGGATCGTAGTTCCTCCGCCCGCAATCAGCATGTCGGAAAACCGCCCCACCGCGGGATTGGCCGTAATGCCGGAAAGACCGTCGGATCCGCCGCACTTCATGCCGATCACAAGCTCGCTTACCGGGATCTTTTCCCTCTTAAAACTTCCCGCATAAGCGGCAAGCTCCCGGATGGCTTTTACCCCCTCTCCGATCTCGTCCTCGCACTCCTGCGCCACAAGAAATTTCACCCGCTTCTCCTCATAAGGACCGATGAATTTCTTCAGCTCTTCGATATTGCTGTTTTCACATCCTAAGCCCAGCACCAGGACGCCTCCCGCGTTTGGGTGGTTGACAAGATCCGCCAGGATCCGTCTCGTATTGTCCTGATCCTCCCCCATCTGCGAACAGCCGTAAGGATGCGGGAAAGCCAAAACCGCCTCCACCGTTCCCTTCACATACCCCTGCGCACGTTTCTCGATCGCCAGGGCCACGCTGTTGACACAGCCCACCGTGGGAATGATCCAGATTTCATTTCGCACTCCTGCCCTGCCGTCCGGACGGCGGTACCCCAAAAAGAACGAATCCTCCGCCTTTTCAAGCGCACACTCCTTCTTTTCATAGGTATAGTCAAGCACGTCGCCAAGACCGGTTTTTAAGTTGTGCACATGTACCCAGCTGCCGGGAGGAATATCCTTCGTCGCGGTGCCGATGCTGCAGCCGTACTTGATCACCTGCTGTCCCTCTCTGATGGGCACCAGCGCGAACTTGTGCCCCTGGGGGATGTCTTCGGTAAGCGTGATGGCTGCTTCATCCACAGTAAGCGCGGTTCCGGCTGAAAGCGGCTGCAGAGCCACCGCCACCATATCATCCGGATGAATTTTTATATACTCTTTCATCGCTCATCCCTCCCATTTACACCGAAAAAAAGGCAAATTCATCTTACCATAGATTCCCCTCTCCGTCAAAATCAAGTTCCCGGGGTTCGCTCTCGATCTCCATGCGGGGATTTCTCCCTGCCTCCCCGTAATAGGATTCCGAAAGCTGGATGTGTTCAATATGAAGGCTGTTGGGAATGCGCACAATCCGCGCGTGTTCTTTATCAATCTCCGTACAGGTGCGCACACAAAGCTGGATCGCCTCGCGGTCGCTCTCCATCACCACCGGAATGCTGGCTCCCCGAAGCACCGTGCTGGTGACCGCGTTCATGTACATGGAAGTAAGATCCAGCTTCTCAAAGACTCGCCTGGTTGTTACATCTACGTATCCCAGGCCGTTGGCGTTTCCTTTGGTTTCGGGACTTAAATCCAGCACACAGACGCGCTGCGCCTTAATCCCTCCGCTCGCGTAAGGGGTGGCAAACGTCCCGGTGATGTTGGGATCCATCCCGTCCCCGCTGAAATTTTTCCCGATCGCATCCACAATCAGCACATCGCAGGAATCCACTAAGATCCGGGGCATATAAGAGAATGCTTCCTGCAGCAGAAGCGGCTCTTTTTCCGCGATCTCCCCCGAGTCGACCACGGCGATTTTACAGGTTTCCTCATAGGCGTTTTCGATCGAGGCCACTGCGAACAGGACAGTGGCATTCTCGATAACCGCCCTGCCAAACATCGGCACATTTTTCGCCATATTCTGAAATCCCGCCTCATGGCAGATCTGCGCCCCCGCCTGCTTTCCCAGCCCGATCGCCATCATCTTCATGATTCCGCTTTCATACGGTCCCCGAAAAGCGGTATGCGGCTTAATGCGGCAGGAGACGATGATCCCGTCCGCCTCGGCAGCGTTTTTATCGATGAAAACATCCGTGCCCTCCTCGTTTACGCCAATCTTTTTTACCTCCATCGAAGAGAGAATCGGACATCCTACGTACTGCTGCGTGATCCCGTATCCCTCCAGGATCCTGCGCTGTCCCTCGGCGGTTGCCCCGCCGTGGCTTCCCATCGCCGGCACGATAAAAGGGTATGCTCCCCTGGATTTCACAAAATCAGCGATGCACCTGGTGATCAGCGCCGCGTTGGCGATTCCCCGGCTGCCCGCCGTGACCGCGATTCGCATCCCCGGTCTGATTTTGTCCGCGAACCGTTCTTCAAGGAGAAGACCGGTAAGAATCCGGGGCAGCATATCCGGCTCGATTCTGGGTCTTGGAAAAATCTGTCTTACCCCAAACATCCGGGGCAGCTTCTGGCCGCGAACCAGATTGGCCACAAGGGGCCGTTCTCTTTTCATGTATGACCTCCGCGCCTGCTTAAAAAAGCATCCCGCCATCCGAAAAACCGGGCAGAGACAACAACCTCTGCCGCTGTCCTCCTGCCCGGTCAAAACAGTCCTTTTCACTTTCTTTTGCTGCCATCCTGGAAATCAGGAAGTCCATTTTTCAGTGAGGGTACGAAAACACTTCCTTTTCGCATCCGACAGTCCAGATTTTTCTGCCCTCCTGAATCGTCTGTAAAAACCGCTGCGGCACTTCCTTACTTCTTCTGCACATACTTTAAGCAGTCCAGCGTGACGGCTGTCAGAATGATAATGCCCTCGAAGACAAACTGGAGGTTCGTATCAATCCCCAGGATTGTCAGAGAATAGGTCAGTGCGGTGAAGATCAGCACACCGATCACCACGCCGGAAATCTTGCCGATACCGCCGGTAAACGACACACCGCCGACCACGCAGGCGGCAATGGCATCCATATCCCAGCCCTGCCCGTATGCGGCGGAACCGGAACCAATCATTCTTGCGCACTCCAGCCAGGAGCCAAACCCGTAGAGCACACCGGCCATGATGAAAGCGCCCAGTGTCACTTTAAAGACGTTGATGCCGGAGACGGAAGCCGCTTCGGGGTTCCCGCCGACCGCGTACAGATATTTGCCGAACCGCGTCTTGTTCCAGATAAACCAGACAACGAGCACCGCGGCAATCGCCCAGAGAATGATGGTCGGGAACCCGTTGATCTTGGGAACAATCATCTTGGGGATCGATGACTCGATCGCGCCGAAGGACACACCCTTTGTGGCATAGGTGACAAGTCCGAAGATAATCAGCATGTTGGACATCGTCGCGATGAACGGGTGCATCTTAAATTTGGCCGTAAAGAAACCGGCGATGGACGTAAACGTGGTACACAGAAGGATATTCATCAGCAGGGCAAAGACGATTCGAAGCGGAATCGGAATGCCCGTAAAGTCGAAGATATGTCCGAATACCGCGCCGGTATTGACACCCTGATGCATGATGATGGTGGAAGTCACCATACCCATGCCGACCATACGTCCGATGGACAGATCCGTACCGGTAAGCAGGATCAGTCCGGCCACACCCAGAGCGAGGAACATTCTCGGAGAAGCCTGCTGCAGGATGTTTACGATGTTGTTGAAGGTAACCAGCTGCGTGTTTTTCAGAAGCGGGGTAGCGATGGCCAGGGCGACAAAGATGAGCACGATGACCATGTACAGCCCGTTGTTGAGCAGAAACTCCTTGCGGTTGAAGGTATACTTGCGGCTCTCCACCTTCTGCGCCCAGTTCTGCGCGAACGTAAACTTGGACATCCGCAGCAGATCGATCAGGTGATACTGATGGGAGAACGCCTCATGCTTCCGGTCCTTGATCTCCTGCTTGGCCTGCGAGTAGACCATCTTGGCATCGAACACCTTATTCTTGTATACATAGTTCTCATCCTTGAGTTCGTGCCTGTCGGCAGAGCCCTTCAGTTTGGCGACATTCGCCTCGTGTTCCTGCTTCAGCTCATTCAGCCTCTCCTGGTAGGCCGCATCCTCCGCCTGTTTCGCCTGATTGCAGGCGGCAAGCACCGGCTGATAGACTTCCTTGTCATAATGCTCTTTCAGGTAGGCCTCGGCCTGTCCGATTAAGGTATTGATCTCTCCCTTGTTACGGCTTTCCACCGCCTGCGCTTCCTGTAAGGCTTTCTTATCCGCCGCGATGATTCTGTCCTTCTCCTCTTTCGAGAGCATCCGGCTTTCTTTGGTCACCTGGATATGGCTTTTCAGATCCTGCACCTTCGCCGTTCCGTCTTTCCGGAGTTCGTCGATTCGTTTCTGGATCCCGCCGACATACTCATCGATCGGTCTCCTGAGCGCTTCTTCCCGCTCAGTGGTAAGGATCTCACTTATCTTACTCATAGATTCCGTCTCCTTTTACAAATACATGGCACTGAGCCTTAAGAGTTCTTCCTGATCGGTCTCCTTTGTATTGACAATCCCCGACAGGTGCCCCGCAGACATCACTCCGATCCGGTTGGTAATGCCCAGAATCTCCGGCATCTCGGAGGAAACCACGATGATCGTCTTCCCCTGTTTGGCCATGTTGATGATCAGCTCGTAAATCTCATACTTCGCGCCGACATCGATGCCTCTCGTCGGTTCGTCCATCATGAAGATATCCGGCTCCCTCTCCAGCCATTTGCCGAAAATCGCTTTCTGCTGGTTGCCCCCGGAAAGGTTGGAGATCATATCCTCCGGTCCCAGACATTTGGTATGCATGACATTGATCTCCTTGACAGTGGCCTTCGTCATCTGCTGATCGGAAAGCGCGATCCCGGACATGTACCGCTTCAGGCTGGCGATCGTCGTATTAAACGTGATATCCCCCTTCAGGAACAGTCCGCTGGCCTTGCGCTCCTCGGTGATCATCGCGAAACCGTGTTCCATCGCCTCCAGGGAACTGCCGAAGTTCATCAGCTTGCCGCGGTAATACACGCGGCCCGCCGCACGTGTGCGCACACCGAAAATGGTTTCCAAAAGTTCCGTCCGACCGGCGCCGACCAGTCCGTAGAGACCGAAAATCTCGCCCTCCCGCACATCAAAAGTGACGTCCTGAAGATGGGGCGCGTATTTCGTGGACAGATGCTGGATGGAAAGCACCGGTTCCCCGGGCGTATTGTCCACCGGCGGGAAACGGTTGTCAAGCGAACGGCCGACCATCGCGGCGATCAGCTCGTTCATGTTGGTATCCTTCGTTTTCTTTGTGGTGACAAGCCTGCCGTCCCGAAGGACCGAGACTTCATCGCAGATCTCAAAGATCTCATCCATCTTGTGCGAAATGTAGATCAGGGAAATGCCCTGCTCCTTCAGCTGTCTCATCATGCTGAAGAGCTTTTTGACCTCCGGTTCGGTCAGGGAAGAAGTCGGCTCGTCCAGAACAATGATCTTGGAATTATAGGAGATTGCCTTCGCGATCTCACACATCTGGCGCTGCGAAACGGACATCGTCCGCATCGGTGCGGTCAGGTTTACGGTCATGCCCAGACTGCGAAACAGGTTCGCCGCTTCCTTTTTCATCCGCCCCTCATCGATGACCCCCAGAGAATTGCGGGGATAACGCCCCAAAAACAGGTTGTCCACCACACTGCGCTCCAGACACTGGTTCAGCTCCTGATGCACCATGGCAATCCCGTTTTCCAGAGCATCCTTCGGGCCGGAGAAATTGACCTCCCGTCCGTCCAGGAAAATATCTCCCTCATCCTTCTGATAGGTACCAAACAGGCATTTCATCATCGTCGATTTCCCAGCCCCGTTCTCGCCCATCAGCCCCATCACCACTCCGCGTTTCACGTCCAGGTCGATGTGGTCGAGCACCCGGTTTCGCCCAAAGGATTTGGACAGGCCCCGAATCGACAGAATTACATCGTTCTTTTTATCCGCCATATAAATACCTCTGCAGACTGCATTGTCCGGCCCATTCCCGGAAACTCAATCCGGAAAGCAGCCCATGTGAACAGGAATGGGAAACCCTGCACACTCCGAAAGTTTTCAAGTACCGCCGTCCCCGTCAGACATCTTCCCTGTCTGCGGCGCCGAAGCGTTTCTGCGTTTAGAATGGCGAAGCCGCTGCAGGCTTCATCCGGTTTCCCTAAAACGGATCCTTTACCGTCGTACAAAAACAGGCTGTGGGGAATTGCCCCCACAGCCTGTCTGTAAGGCACTGGTAAGATTACTGGCTTAACAATGCGGTGTAGGAAGCTGCATTATCTGTCTTCACCATGTTGATCGCGAACGCATCATACTGGCCCGGATTGCCGAGACGGTTGGTGATATTGGACTCGGTCTGTCCGTCACCGCCGATGTATTCCACGTTCAGGTTCAGAAGATCATCATACTTCTGCAGCAGCGGCTGATAGGTAGCGCTTAAGAAGTTATCCGCTGCGTTGTAGATATCCAGCCATACATTCTTGGTCGGATGAGCCTCCGCATCCAGCTGGTTCGCAACCGGCGCGTATACAGCCGTCGCATCCGTGAAGCTCTCATAGTTCTCCGCCGTCACGGCCAGGTTCAATGCGTAGTAGGATCTCTCCTCCTCATTGTAGTAGTAGTCGGTTTCCGCAAGCACGTTTCCGGCATCATCGGCAGTGCCGATCCCGGTGTCGATGTCCACGCCGTCTAAGGCATTGCGCAGCACACGAAGGGTCAGATACGCCTGCACGTCCGCGTGCTGGCTGATCGTTCCGCCGTAGCCTTCCGGAATAGCCGCCACCGCGTCGGTGTTCGCGTCATAGCCGAACGTCGGCACGTTGTTTTCCTTTGACCAGGCATTGAACATGGACATGCCCATGCCGTCATTGTTGGAAACGATCACATCGATCTGATCGCCGAAGGAAGCGGACCAGGTGCCGATCGCGTTGCCGGCGGTCGCCGCATCCCAGGTAGCTCCCGCGGAGTTCTTCATCTCCTGGGAAGCCAGCTCACGAACCGTGAATTCCTGATCGCCGATCGTGATCTTGCCGTCCTGTACAGCGGTAGCCGTGCCGTCTAAGTTCGTGCCGATCGGAGAGGAATCGGTGGCGCCGTCCTTATCCACAGCGGTGCCGAGCGCCTCACGGGCACCTCTGGTACGGGCGATGGAGTCATTGTGCCCGATGTCGCCGATGGCAAGAACGTATCCGATGATGCCGTCGCCGTTGCGGTCGATCTCCGCTCCCTTGTTCTGAATGTATTCGGCCACCATCTGGCCCTGCAGCTGGGCACCCTGATTGGCATCAAAACCAACGTAATAGGTACTTCCGTTGAAGTTCAGTGCGGTCATGTCCAGTTCACCCGTGGAGCTGTTGGACGGCTGACGGTTGAACCATACGAGAGGTTTCTCCGCATTCGGAACATCCGATGCGAACGCGGTTCCGGCAATCAGACCTGACGCCATTACACCGGCAACCGCAACTGCTAAAATCTTTTTCTTCATCTTATACCTCCTGTTTTTTATTTGACGGAAAACCCCGTTTCCATCATAAATAAATTTTACCCTTTCTCCCCGTTCTTGTCAAGATTTGGCAGGCCATTTTATACAATTTCTCTCCCCCTTTTTGTGCCAGTTTCCGGGATGTCGCAGGCCTTTCCGCCGCTTCCCTGTCGGATCCTCCAAATCTTTGCGAGAATCCGGCTTCTTCTTTGGAATACTGCCCAACGAAAAAAAGAGGCTCCTGCACGGATACTGACAGGCTCCGGGAAACGAAAGGCCGGGGAAGAAACACATTCCCGGCAGAAAAAACTTTTGAAGCGCTTTGTGAAGGAAGGGCAAGCCCCCATTCCCGCTTATAAAAAAGCATCCCGGTCTCATCCTCTTTGCGGGGCAGGGATGCGGTAAGCTTTACGGCTCCTGAAAAAAGGCTTCCTCCGCCGCAAGGACCGCCTCCTTCACCCGCGCCGCACCTTTCTCAAGACCAATCCCCTCCGCGAGAGTCCATACGGCCTGACGGACACAGGCAAGTCCCGTCTGCTCCCCGTAATGATTGATCCGCAGCAGACTCTTTGCCAGGGATCCGTTTCCCTCCGTCACCAGGCTCTGAGCGCGAAGACAGTCCGGCAAAAATCCCTGCGGCCTTCTTACCGTGGTATTCAGATTCGTGCAGCCTGTCTCTTCTCTTTGCCAGAGCGAAAGACCCAGCGCTTTTACGCCCCCGCGCATCGCGCGGGCGGTTTTGGCATGCCGTTTGCAGACCCCGGCAAGCGTTTCCTCTTCGATTCGCACACACGTATCCAGTGCCGCCCGCGCTTCCAGGGTCGGCAGATTCTCGGGAGGACCTTCTGTCTCCCGCTCGGATAAATCCAGCAGGGACAAAACAGAGTTTCTCACTGCCCCCGGGTTGGAGCGCACAAACTGAAGCCCCCGCTCGGACACTCCCAGAAAACTGACCCCGTTTGGTCCTCCCAGGGCTTTCTGCATCCCCGCCGCCAGGAAATCAATCTCGAAGCGGTCCATAAAAACCGGATCCGCGCCGATGGCGGACACCGAATCGAGGATCGTAATCAGCCGGTGTCTCTTCGCGGTCTTAAGGATTTCCTCCGCGGGATTTTTTCCCCCGGTAATCGCCTCCGTCTGCACAAAGGAAAGCGCCTGGAATTCTCCTTCTTCCAGCGCCTCTTCGACAGCCCTGCCCGTTATCACCTCATCGTATCCCGTACAAAGATCCGTAACCGCCGCTCCGCCCATGCGCAGCCATTCCCCAAACAGCTTCCCGTAAGGGCCCGTCACCACATTTAAAAACGTCCGTCCCGGAGCGGACACGTTTCTCGCCGTCGCCTCAATCCCCAGAATCGCCTCGCCGGGAATGATCAAAGGCCGCGTGGAGGTGCCCAGAAGCGCCGTCGCACACGAAACCAGCCTCTCAAATGAATCTTTGCCGAATGCCTCCATCACTGCCCCCCTTTCTTACCCGATTCGCGGAACGGCAGCCAGAAGCAGCTGCCCGTACGCTGTCTTCGGGTGCGCGAAAAATGCCTCTTTGCTTCCGGTTTCCACAATCTGCCCCTGCCGCATCACTGCGATATCGTCACAAAAGTAATGGATCACGCCCAGATCATGGGAGATAAAGAGGATCGTCAGATCAAGCTCGCGCCTTAGTTCCTGCATCTCCTTTAAAATCTGAAGCTGCACGGTCACATCCAGAGCGCTGGTGGGCTCATCCGCGATCAGAATCTCCGGTTTCACGCACAAAGCCCTGGCTAAGGCAATCCGCTGTTTCTGTCCGCCGGAAAACGAGCGCGGGTAGCGCGAAAGTGTATCCGCCGGAAGCCGCATTTTCTCCACCCACTCCTGACAGGCTTCCTTCACGTTTCTGCGGTCCGCGATCCCGTGAAAAAGCATCGCCTCTGAAAGGATTTTTCCGATCTTAAAGCGCGGATTTAAAGATCCTTCGGGGTTTTGAAAAACCATCTGGATTCTCCGGCACTCCTCCTTTGTCCGCCTGCCTGCAAGCGGCTTCCCTTTAAAGAGCACTTCCCCCGCGTCCGGGCGCAAAAGACCGGTCAGCACCCGGGCAACCGTCGATTTCCCGGATCCGGACTCCCCCACAAGCCCCAGCACCCGCTTTCCTGCAAGCGTAAGATTCAGCCCTGTCAGGACGCGGTTTCCGTCGTAGGACGCATCGATCTGTCTTAATTCCAGCATACGATTCCTTTCCCATACCTGCCCGGAAGTGTCTTGCCCTTCCGATAACTCTTCCCCTTTGGCTTTGCGTTCACGCCCCGTTTGATCCTTTCCCCTGAGGGGAGTAAATCTCCTGGGCGGGAACCTCCAGAATCGAATCCAGCAGCATCCTGGTGTAAGGATGCGTGGGCGCGTGAAGGATCTGATCAGTCTTTCCCTGCTCCACGATCTGTCCTTTCTGCATCACGGCAATCGAAGTGCACACACTGGCGGCCACAGCCAGGTTGTGGGTGACAAACAAAACCGCAAAGTTTTCCTCCTCCTTAAGAGTGCGGATCAGATCCAGCGTCTGTTTCTGCACCGTCACGTCCAGAGCCGTCGTCGGCTCATCGCACAGAAGAAGATCCGGTTCGCAGGATAAGGCGATCGCGATCAGAACCCGCTGGCACTGTCCGCCGGAAAGCTCAAAGGGATAGCGGTCGTGGATGAGAAGATCCTCCGGAAGGGACAGCCTGCGAAACAGTTCGGCGGCGATTTCCCGCGCCTGTTTCTTTTTTACCTTCCGATGCAGCATCACGATCTCCGTAAGCTGGGAAACGACCGGACAGAGCGGATCCAGTGCGCTCATCGGATTCTGAAAGATCATCGCGCAGTTTCCTCTCACCTGCTTTTCCTCGTATTCCTCGCTGATCCCTTCCGGCAAAAGTGAGCTGATTGAGCGCATCGAAAGAGTCTTGCCGGATCCGGATTCACCCACCAGTCCCAGCGTATCCCCCCGGCCAAGCTCCAGGGAAAAGTTGTGCACCAGCGTTTTCCCTTCCCTGTTTTTCAACGATAAATTTTTAACTGAAAGTACCCTGTTCTCAGAATCCATCCTGCCTCCAAAGATCCGCCAGACCGTCCCCGATCAGCGATAAAGCGATCCCGGTATAGACCACGGCGAGACCGGGAAAGACAGAAAGCCACCAGGCGGAACTGATCAGAGACTGCCCCTCCGAGATCATGGTTCCCCAGTCCGGGGTCGGCGGCGCAATCCCGATGCCCAGATATCCCAGCGTGACGATCATGACCAGCATGCCCACCATATCGCTCATGAGAAGAACAACGGCCTGCGCAAGTACGTTGGGAAGTATCTGCGCCAAAAGAATGCGCAGATGCGAGAATCCTAAAATGCGGGCCGAATCCACCCATCCCTGCTTTTTGAGGGAGGCCGTCTGCCCGCGTATGACCCGTGCATACACGATCCAGCCCACCAGAATAAACGTGATGTAGATGCCGTGCGCCCCGGCCCCGGTGGCAAAGGCGATCACGATCACCAGAAGGTAAAAGGGAAAGGCGATGAACGTATCCGTGGCGAGAACCACGAGCGCGTCCACCCAGCCGCCAAAATAGCCGGCTGCCATCCCTAAGAATACCCCGGTGACAAAGGGGACAGCCTCCGCCAGCACCATAATGGTAAGATCCGTTCTGGCCGCGTAGAGCATTCGGGAAAAGACATCGCGCCCCAGCTGGTCACTTCCGAATATATGCCCCGGTCCCGGAGCCTTCAGCACCGCGTAGAGATCCTGCGCCATGGGATCATAGGGGGAAAGAACCGGCGCCAGCACAGCCAAAAAAATCAGCGGCAAAAGCAGGACCAGCCCTGCGATGAGAGCGGGGCTGAGCCTTCGTCTTTTTTTCTCCGGAAAATTTCTCTTAGCTTTCTTCTTCACGCGTTCTGCCTCACTTTACCATCCTGGGATCCAGCCGGTGCGCGAGAAGCTCCACCAGCAGGCTGATCAGCACCACAAACAGTGCGCAGTAGAAGGCGATGCCCTGAATCAGCGGAAAGTCCCTGTTGGAGATGGCCTCGAATAAGAGCTGCCCCACTCCCCGGATGGCGAATACCCGCTCCACCACCAGTGTGCCGCCGATCAGATAGGAAACATTGACTCCCAGAAGCATGAGCGTGGGAACGAAGGCGTTTCTAAGCACATGCTTCCAGTAAATCCGGCGCTTAGGCATGCGGGCCATGCGCAGCGTGAGCACAAAATCCGCATCCAGCACCTCCAGAAGCTGTTCGCGAAGCGAGCGCACGAGCGGCGGGATCTGTGTGAAAGCCACGGTAAACGCGGGCAGCACGAGGCTTTGAAACATGCCGAATGCTCCCTCCCTGATGCCGCCCACCGGAAACCAGTTTAAACGGACGCTGAAGAACAGAATCAAAATCAGGCCGGTCCAGAAGACCGGCATGCCGTGGGTGAACGCGGGCAGGATGCGGATCAGGTGATCGAACAGCCCGTCGCGGTGCGTGGCCGCTGCAAAGGCGCAGGTGAAGGTGACCGCCACTGTGATCACCACCGCCATCAGCACTAAAAGGAGAGTTACCGGCACGAAGCGGAAGATCAGCTCCCTGCAGGAAACACCGTACTTGATCGATTCCCCTGTATCCCCGTGGAGAAAGACATTGGAGAGAAACCGTACAAACTGCTCTCCCAGAGAAAGATCAAGCCCCAGCTCCTCATGAACCCTGGCAAGCTCCTCCGGGTTCGCGTGCTCCCCGAGAATCATCACCGCCGGATCCCCGGGCACAAGACGGACGATAAAAAACACCGCCACGCTCACCAGCACAATGACGAGCACCGACTGCCCAAGCCTCCTAAGAAGCCACTTGGCCGACCGTTTTCTTTCCCTCATTTCCCCCTGCCCTGCGTCTGCCATAAACTTTCTACTCTCCTATCACCACATCTTCAAATCTCGCACTGCCGTTTGGCCGCAGCGAAAGCCCCTCGATATTCGAGCGCACTCCCACCAGGATCTCGGTCTCATACAGCGGAATATAGGGCACTTCCTGCGCTAAGAGATCCTGCAGCTTTGCGTAGATCTCCGCCCGGGAATCGCCGTCCGGCTCCTTCTGCCCCTGATGCATGAGTTCCACGGCTTCCTCATTGGTATAGTTGGTCCAGTAGCACTTGCTGAAGCCCTCCGGATCCACCTGGAACGCCATGATGGAATCCGCGTCCGGGTAATCCGCCATTGCGCTGTTGAGCATGATCGAATAATTATAGTTCATGAAATCGTCACGAAACGTCGCCACTTCCTCGGTGTGAATGTTGATGACGATCCCCAGCTGCTCAGCCGCCGACTGAATGATCTGCGCTTCCTGCAGCCTCGTATTATTCCCGGAAGGCACCAGAATCTCGGTCTCAAACCCGTCCGGGAAAGCTGACTGCGCAAGCTCCGCCTTGGCAGCCTCAATATCTCCTCCCAGGGATTGCGCCGTCTCGCTTGTGCTGTAGCGAATGGCCCGCGGCAGCACCGTGTTGGCCGTCTGTGCGCAGCCAAAGGTCAGGGCCTGCGTCAGAGCCTCGCGGTCGATGGCATAGGCTAACGCCCGGCGGACATGCACGTCCGCGAAATGCTCATCCAGCGTATTGAAAAACAGCTCCTCAACCTCCCAGCCGCCGGTCGATAAAACGTCCGTGTCCGCTCCGTTTTCAACAGTGGCTACGTTGCCGTAAGAGATGCCGTCCACGGCATCCGCCTCCCCGGCCAAAAGCTGATTTAACACCTGATTGTCATCCTCCACAACCTTATAGATCAGTTCGTCAATCAGGGGTTTCCCCTCCTGCCAGTAATACTCGTTCCTGCGAAAAACAAGATCGCCCGCAGGATCCCAGCTTTCCACCACAAAAGGCCCGGTCCCCACCGGATTTTGGAAGAATTCTTCCTCCGTCCTGCCGCCGAAGTCTTTGGGAATCACGCTGTTGGAAAAATTTGCCAGCTCCGAAAGAAACGGCGTATAGGCCTCCTCCAGAGTGATCACCACGGTCTTTTCATCCTTCGCTTCCACGGAGACGATGCCCGCCTCAATCGGCAAAGGTCCTCCGACCTCCAGGTGCCGTTCGATGGAGAACTTCACATCCTCCGCCGTCACATCCGTACCGTCAGAAAACTTCAGACCATCCTGCAGCACAAACGTATAGACCAGACCGTCCTCGCTGATCGTATGCGACGCGGCCAGCCAGTCTGTGATCATGCCGTCCTGTTCAAAGGTCACCAGCGGCTCAAATACCTTGTCGATGGCAAAGGCGTTATTCTCCGTGATCTCCTGATGCAGATCAAACGACGTAACCGCCGCCTCTCTCAGATACGTAAACGTACCGCCGGACTCCTCCGCCAGAGCGCTTCCCGCCCCGAAAATGAAAATCCCTATCAGTCCTGCCGTAAGCAGCCCTATTTTCCCTGTCTTTCTCATTGAACACCAACCTCCTCTTTGCAGCTGTCTTTGTACCTTGTTTACCGGTAAGCCCGTTCAAAAAGCCGGGAAAAAAGGTTCTCCAGATAAACCTTTCCTCCTTTTTTGCTTCCCCGTCCGGGCTTTCGCGGGAAATTGTAGCACCGTTTGCAGATTTGGTCAATGGGAACTTTCACTAAACCTATGTGTTTAGTAGGTAATAGAGATTCCTTCCTCTCTGGTCTTACTCCCGCGAATCCCTTCCGCGTGTGACGCCTAAGGCTTTTCCGCGCCGGCGCCCGATAGGAATTCTTTCAGAGATACGCTTATCCCGCCATGCAGCCTGGAATACTCCGCCGCCAGTGCGATCGCGTGGCTCTGAATAGAGACATCGATGCCGGTCTTTAACTGGTTTGCCGGGGCTCCCTCATCGACGGCCGCTAAAAAGTCGTGAATCAGACGGTTGTCGCCGCCCCCGTGGCCGGACAGATCGGGTTCATCCCGGTGAACGTCCCACACCGCGGGTTCCTTTCCAAACCGGGTGACCGTCACGATTCCGGTATGCATATCTCCGGCAAGATCGCCCTCGGTGCCCATGACCTTTATCGTGCGGGAGCCGCTGCCCGTAAAGGCGCTCATCGTAAAATCAACCGTCACACCCTGCTCAAACTCCAGCATGACAGCCTGGTGATCCACAACGTTGTTGTCACAGTGGTACACGCAGCGCCCGTAAGGGCCTGTGCGAAGCTGCTCATACACGGCTTCCTCCGTAAGCGTCCTGGTCAGTACACAGCACGGCCATGCATCGTCCCCGGTCAGATGGTTTTTAAGCACGTTTAAAATCCCGGTCGCTTCATCCGTCACGTAGATCTTTTCCGCGTCATAGGGACAGCTTTCCTTCACCGCGCACCCGTCCAGGCAGCGCAAAGCGGCGCCCTTCGGGGCCATCGGCTCCCGAAACAGATAGTTGGAGCCAAAGGAAGAGACGCGCTGGCACTCCTTTCCCAGAAGCCAGACAAAGATGTCCATGTCATGGCAGCTTTTTGCGAGAATCATCGGACTGGTCTCGTTGGAATCGCGCCAGTTTCCCCGCACAAAGCTATGAGCCTGATGCCAGTACTTGACGTTCTCCATCGCCTGGATGCCGACAATCTCTCCCAACTGTCCGGAATCGATTACTTCCTTAATCCTGGAGTAAAACGGCGTATAGCGAAGGACATGCCCCACAGCCACCATGCGGCCGTACTCGTGTGCCGTTTTCTGAAGCAGGAGGCATTCCTCAAGGTCCGGCGAGATCGGTTTCTCACACAGGATGTGGTACCCTTTACGGATACCCGCCACCGCCTGGGAAACGTGCTGGCGGTCCTGCGTGGCGATGATCAGGATATCGGCAAGTTTTGGCCGCAAAAGCATCTCTTCCGCCGATGCAAAGCAGTTTTCCGCTTTCAGTCCGTACTCTCTTTGCGCGGCCGCTCTTTTTTCGGGGTCGGGTTCCGCCACCGCCGCCACCTTCATCTCCTCCGGCGCCACGTGCGCGTAATGGGCATAGATATCACTGCCCCGGCTGCCTAACCCCGCAATCGCCGCTGTGACTGGTCTTTTCATGATCTGTTCTCTCCCAAAAAGAAAGCCGGCACCTCCCATTTCCGGTCGGGCCGGCAAAATTTTCATCGCTGCAAAATCCTTTCGCTTTCCAAGACGATGCGGTTTTTAAACGAATCCCCTGGAAGCACCCGCTCTTTAAACCGCACCTATGCGAAAAGCACACTTTTCGATTTCCGCGCTCACTCCCTGTTTTCCAGTTTCACATACGGCTTGTGGTGCCCGACATACTTGTAAGCGGGACGGATGATTCTGCCCTGGTTTACTAGTTCCTCCATGCGGTGCGCACACCAGCCGGAAATCCTGGCAACGGCAAAGATCGGCGTGAACAGCTGCGTAGGAATGCCCAGCAGCGAATACACAAAGCCGCTGTAGAAATCCACGTTGCAGCAGATCGGCTTGGACAGGCGCTTTTTTTCCGTCAAAAGTTCGCAGGAAAGACGCTCCACCGACTCGTAGAGATGAAACTCCTCCTGTCTTCCCTTCTCGTTGGAGAGCCTGCGGGCATACTCCTTTAAGATCACAGCCCTCGGATCGGAGAGCGTATAGACCGCATGCCCCAGCCCATAGATTAAGCCGCTTTGGTCAAATGCCTCGCCGTCGATGATCTTCACCAGATAGTCCTTTAACGCTGCCTCATCGTCCCAGTTGGGGACATGTTTCCGAATATCGGCGAACATGTTTTCTACTTTCAGGTTGGCTCCGCCGTGTTTCGGTCCCTTTAAGGATCCTAAGGATGCGGCAATCGCCGAATAGGTGTCCGTCCCCGCGGAAGAAACCACGTGCGTCGTGAAAGTGGAGTTGTTGCCGCCTCCGTGTTCCGCGTGGAGCACAAGCGCCGTGTCAAGCACCCGCGCTTCAAGGTCCGTATACACGCCGTCGTGGCGCATCAGACGCAGGATATTTTCCGCAGTCGACAGCTCCGGCTTCGGATAGCGGATCACCAGGCTCTTGTCGTGATTGTAATGCTGGTACGCCTGGTAGCCGTAAACCGAGATGAGCGGCAGGGTGCCGATCAGCGTCAGCGACTGGCGCAGTACGTTCGGAATCGAGATGTCATCCGGATTATCGTCATAGGAGTAGAGAGTCAGTACACTCTTCTGCAGTCCGTTCATGATGTTGGCGCTGGGCGCTTTCATCACCACGTCGCGCACAAACTTGCTGGGCAGGTCCCGGTACGCTCCGAGCAGGTCGATAAAGGCGCCAAGCTGCGCTTCATTGGGCAGCGCCCCAAAAAGAAGCAGATACGTCGTCTCCTCGAAATTAAAGCGCCGGTTTTGAAACCCTTCGATTAAATCCCGGACGTTATAGCCCTGGTAGTACAGTTCCCCGTCAATCGGGATCTGCCTTCCCTTCACGGTTTTGTAGGCAACCACATCTGAGATCTCCGTAAGCCCGGTCAGCACCCCTTTCCCGTTGGGTTCGCGAAGCCCTCTTTTGACATCGTATTCCTGATACAGGTTCAGATCCAGTGTCCCGGAGATCATACAGTAGCGTGCAAGCTCCTTTAAGCGCTCATCCCTCTCTTTTCTGTCCAGCTCGTTCTGCAAGGTGTGCCTCCTTTCTCTCCCTACTTCTGCCTTCCGGTTCCCTTCCTTTTCTTCTTGTCGGAATCCTTTCTCCCCTTTTTCTTTCCGGACTCCTCTTTCTTTCCCTTGTCGGCCTTTTTCTTCTTCTCCTGCATGGAAGCGTACAGCACTCCATTGCGGGAAGGCGTCTGCGTCTCTGCCGGCTTCTCCCTGATGGGAACCGGTTCATTCTCTTTCCAGATATCCTGCGGATCCTCCCGATCCGCTTTCTTTCCGGTTTCTGCCGGAGCATCTTCCTCGAACAGATCCTCCTTCTGTGTCCTGTCCTCTTCCTCCTGCGCAGATCCTTCCGTCTCCTTCGCCGAAGAAGGCTCCTCTTCCTTCCCCGTCTCTTCCGAAACGGACTTGTCCCCGTAAAAATCTTCCTGTATCCCGTCACTTTCAAAATCTGCCTGCGGCTGATCCTTTATTTCCTCTTCCTGCTTGGGCAGTATCTGATAGTGCTGCAGAAATTCCTGAGCGGTCTCAAAAGCGGCAGGATTGATGGCATAGTAGGTCCATTTCCCGGATTTCCTCGGCACCACCAGCCCTGATTCACAAAGTGTCTTCATATGATGAGAAAGCGTGGACTGCACGATATCCACCCGCTCGAGCAGTTCTCCCGCATTTAACTCCTGCTCCAGCAAAAGATCCAGGATATGGATCCTGTGTTTATCCCCCAGTGCGCGAAATACCCTGTCAGCTTCAAAACCTGTCTTCTCCATTTTTCTCCCCTTTCTTCGACTCTCTTGAAAGCCCCTGTCCGCTCCCCCAAGCGGTCCCCTTACCACGGTCTTTTTCCACGTCCGGCCCTTTCCCCGAACATGTCTGCGCCCCTTAAGCATAATCTCTTTTCTGAAGGAAGAAGAACCTCCTCTCCTTCCTTAAACTGCCTTTCTACTTTCCTCTGACGGCTTTCCCCGCATCTGCGGGGTGCGCGTATCCTTTTCGCCCCTTTAGTGTGTCCGCAAAAACTCCGAGAGTTCCTCCACGGTCTCCACGATGTACGTAGCCTTTGCCTGCTCAAGCTCCCCCGGCGCGGCAAAGCCGAAGGATACACCCACGCTGTCGATCCCGCACTGTATGGCCCCCTCGATATCGTGCCTGCGGTCGCCCACCATCAAAACCTGAGGCCGCTCTTCCTTCCGGATCCCAAGTCTGGCGAACGCTTCCCTTATCACGTCCGCTTTCGCTGTGCGCCTCTCATCCATCGTGGCTCCTACCACTTCATGAAAAAACTTACGCAGAGCAAACTTTTCCAGAATCCGCAGCACATATTCTTCCGGCTTGGAGGAAGCTACCACCAGAAGCTTTCCCTGCTTCTGCAGATCCTCAAGCATCTTCGGGATTCCCTCGTACACGCCGTTTTCAAAGATACCGACAGTGTTGAAACGCTCCCGGTACTTCTCCACACAAAGACAGGCCTCCTCCCGGTCCATCCCATAGAATTCCATGAAAGAATCAATCAGGGGAGGACCGATAAACGGCTCCAGCCTGTCCAGATCGGGTTCCTCTATCCCCCGGGATTGCAGCGCATACTGCACACACCTCGTGATTCCTTCCTTCGGATTGGTCAGCGTTCCGTCCAGATCAAAGAAGATATAGCGGTACATCCTTTTCCTTTCCTGTCTGCCCGTACCTTTACTCCCAGTCCGGGTACGGGATACGAAAGCAGGCCAACTGCACGCCTGCCTTTTTGTTTCCTGCTGTTCTTACTCATAAACGACCACGGGTGTGCCGATGGAGACGATGCCGTAGATCGTTCTCGCCTCCTCATACGGTGTGTTCACGCAGCCGTGCGAGCCGTTGCTTAAATAAATCGTTCCCCCAAAGTACGCGCGGTTCTGCATATCGTGGATGCCCACGTCCTCATTGAACGGCATCCAGAAATCCACCGGGGCCGCGTATCCTTCCCCGCGCAGCGTATAATCCCGCATCTTGGCGTCGATCGCCCATACGCCCCCGGAAGGAGTGGCGTTGTCCCTGTTCGGATTTCCGGTCACCACCGGCGTATCCACCAGCAGAACCCCGTCCTGATAACACCACATCTCCTGCCGGGAAATACAGATTTCCACGTAGGTGCCGCCGATATCGTCCGTCTCGCGGCTCATGGCGGTATACAGGTAAACCGGCTCAATGGTCTCGGTTTTTCCCTCCTTCACCGCCTCCGTAAGGATCTGTGCCGTCGCGTCCTGATCGATGCACCAGCCGTAATCCCCGCCGGAGAGTGTCTCCACGGTGCCGATCGAAGTGGTAAACGTTCGCACCCCGCCAAAGGTGTCGTACTTTGCTGCCAGCTCTGCTACATACTCCCGGATGCGGTCTTCGTCAATACAGTACTCGCCGCTCTCCCCCTTAACGATCCACTGCTTGATCACGGAGCCGTCCACAACCTCCTGCCGGTCTGCGAAATCGTAGGTCACGCAGGCGGTAAGCAGACTGTTTAATTCCTCCACTTCCGCGTTCAGCTCGGGATCATCCCGGTAAATCAAAGGGTCAATATAACAGCCGGAATCCTCTAAGGACACCGAACTCTTTCCCGAGTCCAGCGCCTCCACAATCACGGCTTTCGTCTTTTCATAATCGAGGGTGGTCCCCATAACTTCCGGGGCCACCTCATATCTGTTCCCGCTGTCTAAGCGATAAGCATCCTGCGGCGCGATACTATTGCCCGGCAGAAAACAGTTCAGCTGCTGCAAAACAGCGTCGATGCCGTCCCGGTCGTAGACCGTAGAAATCTCCGCCTCCCCGCTGTTTCCAAAGAGCATCATCACCGGCCAGAAATAACTTCTCTGCCGCTTCATCTTCTGCTCGATGCCGTTTTGATCCGCATACGTAAGGTCAATCTGTGCGGCCTTAATCGTATCGGTCTTTTCCTGCCGCTCGTTTACAGTCAGCACGTAACCGGCGATCTTTTCCTTTACCGCGTCCTTTGCCTCCTGCACGGTAGCGCGGCTGCAGTCAATTCCGTAGATTTCCGAGCCGGGGTAAAAATGTCCGCTGAAATAAAAGGCGACCGCCGCATAGGCAATCACCGCCGCCGCTGCCAGACAAAGGAAGGCAGTCTTTACCGGATCCTTACGTATTCCCTCCCGCTTATTTTCAGCGCCGGATTCCTTTCCGGCACGAAAAGACGGCTTCTTTTGTCCGGGAACGTCCTCCCCGTGCTTATCTGCGTAACGGCTCCCGGACGTTTTTTCCTCCCCGCCGGTTCGTTTGTCCGCATAGCGGCTGCCGCCGGTTCTTTCGGGGATATTTTCTGGTTTATCCGCCTCGCGGTCCGGGCCATTTCGCCCGCTTTCCTGTCTGTCCGCAGAACTGCCCTGGCTCCCCGGTGTGAGCACTTCCTCTGGAAGGTCCGCGTCAGCATCTGACGGATCCTTTCCCGCCCGTGATTCGGAAACGCTCTGCTTATTTTCCGTCTCCTTCTGTGCGGCTTTCTTCTCAGTGCGGTACTTTCCGCCTGTCTTTTCCGGGCTCTTCTCCTGTTTGTCCGCGTAGCGGCTTCCGCTGCTTTTTAAGTCTTTTTCCTGTTTATCTGCATAGCGGCTGCCGCCGCTTCTTATATCCTTTTCCTGCCTGTCCGCATAGCGGCTCCCGCCGCTTTTTAAATCTTTCTCCTGTTTATCCGCGTAGCGGCTCCTGCCGCTTTTTACATCCTTCTCCTGTTTATCCGCGTAGCGGCTCCCGCCGCTTTTTAAGTCTTTCTCCTGTTTGTCCGCGTAGCGGCTCCCGCTTCGCGGCTTTCCCGCACTGCCCTCTGCGAGATTTTCCTGCTCTTTTGCCTCCCGGCGAACGTTTTCCCGGGTATTCTCCCTGTCCATGACAAACTCCTTATCAGACACTGCCTGGCCGTATCCTCCTGATCCTGCCGTTTTTTTGCCATACTTTCCAGATGACACTGCCGTCTTTGGCAAAATCACGGAAAACCCGGTCCCGTCACGGCAGCGGGAGAAAAATGATCCTGCCTTTTTACGCGTCTGCGCGTACATGTCTGCTCTCTATTGATAAAGGATAATCGCCGTACCCTCATGAATATTCTCATAAATCTGGCGGGCGGCCTCGTGCGGCAGATTCACACAGCCGTGAGATCCGTTCGTCACATAGATCGAACCGCCAAAGGAAGAGCGCCAGTTCGCGTCGTGCAGACCCTGCCCGTTATAAAACGGCATCCAGTAATCGACCGGCGTCTCCCAGCCGTTCTCCGCGTTCTGCCCGGTTAGCACAGAGGGACTCTCCTTGTAGGCAAGGGGGAAAACTCCCACCTGAGTCTCGGTCTTTTTGGCGACACAGCCGGACACCAGATCGCTCTCCACGATCAGCACCCCGTCCAGGTAATACCACAGATGCTGGGCGCTTAAGTTGACCTCCACATACGTCCCCGCGAGGTCATCCCGCCCGCTTCGATGGTACCCCTGATAGGAATATACCGGTTCCCGCTCCACAGGCGCATTGGCCTGAATATCGGACCAGAGCTGTGAATACTCGGCATCCTCATCGATCATGTAGCCGTATTCGTTGAGAGCGCCGGGGATCGTGACGGTGGTCCCTACGGAAGTGTAAAATTTCCGGTCGTAATAGATCGTATTGTACTTCTGTGCCATCTCCATCACGTAGAGGTACATGCTCTCCTCGTCAAAGACCGCCTCTCCGTCCTCAATGGAAAGCCAACCCTTAATCTTCTCCCAGTCCACGACCTCTTTCTGGTCGCCGAACAGGTAGGTAATGCTGGCCTTCACATACCGGTTGTAGATGTTGCAGGTATTGTTAAGCTCCACATCCTGACTCGTCACCTGCGGCTTAAAATAGAGGCTCTCCGGAATCTCCACCGTCAGATCTGACTGCGGATCCTTCGCAGACGTTAGGCTCTGCAGCTTTTGTCTGACCAGTTCCTGCAGATCGGCATCGGCAAGCTCATTCCCGTAGACCTCGGGCTTTATTTCATACTGTTTTTTCTTTTTATTATAGCGCAGCTTCGCATCCACGCTGGGCACACGCTTGTTTTTTAAGGCAGCGCTGTTCACCGCAGAAGCAAAAGCCGCTTCATCAAAGGAAAATGGAATCGTGATCTGGAAAGAGTTTCCGTACAGCAGGCTCTGCACCAGCTCCAGGATACCGGTCTTCTGTCGCTCCATAGCTTCATCCAGAAGGGTTTTTAAGGCATCGGAATCCACGGTGCAGCCAAGGTCGGCAAGGTCTAAAGTCAGCGCTTCTTCCCCCTGCTCGGTTAATGTCACCTTGGGCGCACTGTACGCCTCCATCAGTGTGACCAGCATCTCCTCCGGCAAACGCAAGGAGGCATCAAACCCGTTGATTGATGTGTTTTCATAGAAAGTCTCCTGGTCCCACCGCTGTTTCAGATAGACGCCGGCAATGGTCCCCAACCCTGCCAGCAGTATCAGACACACAATGATGATTGTGCCCAGAGTTTTTTTCTTCATCCGTGTTACCCCTTATCAATCCCCTGTGCCCGCACGGCTTCCTGCCCCCGTGCAGAGCAAAACCGGACCACACCCCACGCCCCTCAACGAAAAGGTGTGCTCCTTTTTTACAGACAGCAAAACCCCTTTCGCCGTCTGCAGCGTATCCCTCCCCAGGATACAAAACGATCCGCAGGGTCCCTTACTCCCCGCGCGGATCGTATAAAAACGGATGGAAGCGGATTTTTCTCCTTTTCCATCCCTTCCCCTTTCAGCCTTCCCAAAGCAAAAAAGGGCCTTAAAAACATTTTTTTACCTGCCTCCTTACCGGGAAGCAGGGCAGCTTATTTTCTCTCACCTCGTCTTCCTGCGGTAGGCAAACATCCAGATACTGGCCGATAACAGCCAGAGAACATTCATAAGACGGCTTAATAACCCCAGGTAATCGTTGGGCGCCATCGGAAGCATGCTCAGCACGTTCAGCGCACAAAGAACCAGTCCCATCGCCGGAACGAAAGCGGAAATCCTTCCCGGGGTTCCGTTCTTTACATTCCTGCGGATCGCGTTCAGCGCATACACATACAGCACATAGAACATAATCAGCAGCACCGAGATCACAATCATGGCCGCCAGCATCACCACGCCGACGATAATCGAAGGAATCGAAGCGGCCGCACCCGCTGCCACCACAAACGCCACAGAGATAACCAGACCCGCCGCAAGCAGAATACAGTAGACGACAAACTTGATGATCACCACCACTTTCACCAGCGTGATCCCGGAGGTAGAAATCTCCGTTTTTTTCGGGCTGGTCATGAAAAAGGTCATCCACATCCCAAGACAGATGAGCAGACCGGGAATGCTCAGTACCGCGCCGACAGCGATCTGCGTCACCGGACTCATCTGCTGCAGGACCTGCACGATGCTGGTGATAAAGCGGCCCGCGGCGCTGAAACCGATGGTCGCCTGCAGGGCAGCGAGACTCATCGCGAGATTGCCGATCATCAGGTTGGCCGCAGAGGAGACCACTTTCAGTGTATACAGAAGAACCACGATAAAAAACAGGGGGGAACGCACCCATCTTCTGGCTTTGAGCAGCAGCGGACGGTTGACGCCTTCCGGCTGCATTCTCGTCCCGTAATCCCGGGTCTGCGCATCCTGCGAATCCCCGTACTGCACCTGCTGCTGATACCCGTAAGCCTGGCCGCCGTACTGCTGCTGTACCTGCTGCCACGGCTGCTCCTGCGGCCCATAGTAAGGCGCCTGTCCGCCAGGTTCAAAGGACATACCCATCCGCAGCTCGTCCAGAGGCTCCTCCGAGATCTTGATATCTGAGACATCGGGGGAAGTCCCCTCCTCCGGGACCTGGGTTCCGTCTTCCGGGACCTCCTGCGCAGGCATCGTCTGCGCTTTCGGCATATCGATCAGCGGGTTCCCGCATCTGACACAGGTTTCGCTGGAATCATCATTCTCGCACCCGCAATACATACATCTTTTCATCTCATTCTTCTCCGTTTCTCCAGAAATCGATCCTGAAATTTATTATATCTCATTCAATACCCAAGGGCAAGTATCCAGCAAATTTTATTTTGTGAAAAAACCCGGGGGAACTCCCCCGGGATACTTTGTACTGCACTTTTTAAAAACAGCCTGTGTCCTGCCGGACAGCACCGCTTAAAACTGTTGATTCCCTGCTTCCTTCCTCCCGGCAGCGATCAGAAAACCAGCCGGGGTGAAAGTCTATGCCGCGGTGAACAAGTGTCTTTTCCGGTCGTTTTTTGTCACTGCGCCAGCAGCCGGTCAATGGTGGCCAGCTTGACGCTTAAGACAAAGACCTGGCAGGCAGTTTTCAGCTCCTCTAAAGTCGGATACGAGGGCGCGATGCGGATGTTGGAATCTTCAGGATCCTTCCCATACGGGAAAGCGGCTCCCGCTCCGGTCATCGTAAGTCCCGCTTCCTTTGCCTTCGCCACGATCGCCTTCGCACAGCCCGGCAGCGAATCGAAGGAGATGAAATATCCTCCCTTCGGCTTCGTCCAGGTCCCAATGCCAAGAGGACCGATCTCCTGTGTCAGCACCTGGTCCACCATTTCAAACTTGGGACGCAGAATCGCCGCATGCTTGCGCATGTGTTCACGCACCCCGTCCATATCCTTAAAGAAACGCACGTGCCGCAGCTGATTGAGCTTGTCATGGCCGATCGTCTGATAGAAAAGCGCCTTCCTCGCATCCGCCAGGTTCGCCTCCGACGCCGCCATCGCCGCGATGCCGGATCCCGGGAAGCTGACCTTGGAAGTCGAGATGAATTTGTAGACCATATCCTCGTTGCCCGCTTTTCGGCACTCGGTCAGAAGCTCTAAGATCACATCCTGGTCATCCTCGTACAGGTGGTGAATCGAATAGGCGTTGTCCCAGAAAATGCGGAAATCCGCCGCCGCCGGTTTTAAGTGGGCGAACCTAAGCACGGTCTCGTCCGAGTAGGAGATTCCGGTGGGATTGGAATACTTCGGCACACACCAGATACCTTTCACCAGCGGATCCGAGGAAACAAGATCCTCCACGAGATCCATATCCGGACCGGTCTGCGTAAGGGGCACGTTGATCATCTCAATACCGAAAAATTCCGTGATGCCAAAGTGCCGGTCATACCCGGGAACCGGACAGAGGAATTTCACTCTCTCCAGCTGCGCCCACGGAGTATGGCCGCAGACACCCATGGACATGGCCCGCGCCACCGTATCAAACATCACGTTCAGACTGGAATTCCCATAGATTAAGATGCTCTTCTCCGGCACCTCCGACAGATCGGCCAAAAGACGTCTCGCCTCGGGGATCCCGTCCATGATGCCGTAATTGCGGCAGTCCACACCCGCTTCGCAGCGCATATCAGAGGAACTGTTCAAAACGTCCATCATGCCGTTCGCGAGATCCAGCTGCTCCTGGGAAGGCTTCCCCCTGGACATGTCCAGTTTCAGGCCTCTTCCTTTGACTTCCTCAAACGCCGTCTCCAGCGTCTTTTTTTCCTGCAGCAGTTCTTCCCGGCTTCTCTCCTTATAAGGTTTCATGCTTATATCCTCCGATCTGATTTTTATCTGTCCCTCTGAAATGTCCTAACCGCCCCAATCGGTTTTTCCTTCCCGTCTGTCAGTGCTTGAAGTTCTCCCTGCTGTGCCTGCGGATGGCCTCCCGCACCTCTTTCATCCCTTCCGGATGAGCGTGGGAAACCGCGCCTGGATTACGGCGCAGCAGTCCGTGAATACTCTTTGAGTAAATGGCCTTTCGTCTCTCCTCGTAAACCGCCCTGCGCTTTTCCAGTTCCAGGTGCTCTTCCTGCAGCCTGTGAGTCTCTTTCGTCCTCTCCAGGCTCTCCGCGGCGGCCTCTTTCGCTCCTGCCGCCCGGGCAAACACTTCGTCCTTCTTCCTTTCCGCTCTCTCTTTCAGCTGCTGATTAAGTTCCTCCATACGCGCCTGCAGCGCTTTCCCTTCTTCTTTCAGCCTCTCCGCTTCGATCAGCACATCGCGGAAATCGATGGCCGCCTTGAAGGAAGTGGCGAAATCTGCGGCTGCACAGACCGTAAGAAGCAGATCCGCCACAAATACGGCGCCGTCCGGAATCCGGTTTACAATCCCGGCGATCGGCCGGTGGATCCCATAAACCACAAACAGTGTCAGCGCTCCCCAGCAGAGAGTGGAAGAAAGGCAGACATACCCGTTGATGTTTAAAAAGTTATTGCTGTAATCCCAGTAGCGCACCCCGAACAGCTTTTCCATAACCGCCCCGGTCACATACTCCAGAAGGGTGGCCGCTGCCATACCGGCAAGCGCCATCAAAAGATAGTGATCGCGCAAAGGCTTTGTCACCAGCAGAATCAGGATGGCCCCAAAACCGTAGATGGGCAGCAGCGGTCCCTTTAAAAATCCCCGGTTCACAAACTTTCTTTTACGAATCGAAATAATCGTGGTCTCCCATACCCATCCCAGAAAACAGTAGAGATAAAAATACAGGACCCAGTCCATGAGACGCGGCGTATCCAACGAACGCATTCCCCCCGCTCTACTGCTGACTCATTTCCAGCAGCTTGTTTTTCAGTTCCTCCTCCATCTGGCGCATCTGCGCTTCCGCGCTCGCGCGTTTCGCCTTGCCTTCCTCCTGGATCTTCACTACCTCGTCCAGGGTGGAAATCAGGGCCGCGTTCGTCGCCTGCAGCGTCTCGATATCCACAACGCCGCGCTCGGATTCCTTTGCGGTCTCGATCGTCGCCGTCTTTAAGTTCTCCGCGTTTTTGCGCAGCAGCTCATTGGTCAGATCCGTCACCTCGCGCTGCGCTTTCGCCGCCTGGTTGGAATGCTCCACGCCAAGGGCAATCACCATCTGGTTCTTCCACAGCGGCACCGTATTGACGATGGTCGACTGGATCTTCTCCACCATCATCGTGTCGCTGTCCTGCACTAAACGGATCTGCGGAGCCGTCTGCATGGCAACCGTCCTCGTCAGATCCAGATCGTGAAGCTTCTTCTCAAACCGCAGGCAGAGAGACTCTAAATCCCGCGCGTTCTGCGCATCCTCCGGCTTTCCGCTTTTGTGCGCTTCCGCCGTAAGATTCGCAAGCTCTCCCTCCCTGACTTCCTTGAGGCGCTTTTTGCCTGCCAGGATGTACATGGTCAGTTCCTTGTAATAGGCAAGGTTTAACTCATACATCTTGTCCAGGACCGCGACGTCCTTCATCAGCTTCACCTGGTGGCCCTCCAGCACCTGGCAGATCTTCTCCACGTTTTCTTCCACTTTGGCATATTTCGCTTTCAGGGCTGCCACCTTGTCCGCCGGTTTCTTAAAGAAACTGAAAAACCCCTTTCCGCCCCCGTCCACATCGAAATCCTGCAGCTCGGTCACCAGTCCGGAAATCATGTCGCCCACTTCCCCCATGTCCTTGGTGCGCACATTTTCCAGGGCCTTCTCGGAAAAATCCGCCATCTTTTTCTGCGTCCCCGCGCCGTACTGCAAAATCGCGCCGGTGTTGTGCAGATCAATCTTCTGGCTGAATTCCTCCACCATCTTCCGCTCTTCCTGTGACAGAAGGTTCTCGTTTAACTCATCCTTCGGCTCCTCCTTTACCAAAGGAGCGCTCTGCGCTGCCTGCTCCTGCTGCGCGGGCTCCGGCGTTTCCCCGAAACTTAATGTCGGAGTCGTGTCAAAGTCACGAAACTCGCTGCTCATCCGATCCCTCTCCTTTCTGTAGCCCCAATCCTTTTCCCCATGCGGCGCAAGTTCCCCCCGCCGCCTTTAAATTTTTCCGTTCTCCCGGTTTCCTCCGCCTAAAAACCCCGGACAGATTTTTCCATTTCCCGTTTTCCTGTGTCCCTTTAAAGCCCTCTCTCCTTAGCCTCTTTCATCCCTGCCCGGCAGGATTTTCATTCGGATTTTTTTGCTCCTTTTTCGAATCCTTCGCCTCAAAGTCCTTCTTCATCAGCCCGTCCTGCGCCATCATCGTATGCAGCACGGAGATATCCGAGGAGATATCCCAGGCAGTCTCCTCAAAAAAGCTGTCCAGAAGATTTTCAAACGCGGTATTGATCGTATCCAGGGACTCCTCGATCTCTCTCTTCGTGCCCGTGATGTTGCGCCCCTCTACTTTCTGAGCATCCAGGCTTAAATACGCATCCACAAGCTTGCGGGTGATCGGCAGGTAGTACTCCATCATCTTGTGCAGATCCGGGGCACTTTCCGGATTTGCGGCCACCTGGCGGAAAATCTTTGCCACCACATCCTCCAGACGGCTTAGCTTCCCGGACATCGCCTCATCGCCGATTGCCTCGTTGCACTCCCGGATATGGGTGAGAAAATCCCGCCCCTCTTTAAGGATCTGCTCTTCCTCCTTTGAAAACGGCTCTTTCTGCGATTCGCTTCCCGCGCTGTGCGCCTGCTTTGTATCCGCGGATTCCTTCTTCTTTTTTTCGCCCTCCTGCCTGCGGGAGGCTTGTTCCTCCTTCGACCGCTGATATTCCTGATAGGCTTTCTGCCCCAGAATCAGACGTTCTCCTGCCTCGTCCAGGTAGACTTCCCCGGCAAACATCCCGTCCTGGATCATGCGCCGCAGATCCTTCTTCACATACTGGACCGACTTGCCTGTTCCGTCCGCCAGTTCCTGAAAGGAACACTCTGTGCGCTCCCCGATCAGCTTCACGTACCGTTTCTGACGTTTGCTTCTCGCAAAGGTCCGGTATCCGCGGACAGCGAACACCACAGAAACCGCCAGCAGAATCATGCACACCAGATACCCGAGGCCAAAAAGGTTAAAGAGCCGGGAAAGCGCCAGAAAAACGATGCACAGACCCGCAAAGTTTACCGCCAGCACAATCCCTGCGATCATCTGTCCCAGCCCTTTATAGCTGCCTGACAAATGTGTAAACTTTTGGCCCGCCCCTCTTTTCGTCTGGCTCTTTTCCGCAAAAGACGCGTCCGATTTCCGGCGGGAGGCATCGGTATCCTGCGCGTAAGCGTTCTGCCCGGCACCCCGTGTGCGGTTTTTGGCCTGTCCGTAGGCCGTCCCGCCTGCGCTTCGCCAGGTTGTCCCGGAAGCGCTTTGCGCGGTCCATCCGGTAGTTTCTCCCGGGCGGGTATCCGCTTTCCAGGCTCCCTGCGCCTGGCCGAACGCCGCATTGATCGTATCGGCAATCGATTGACTCAGCTGCTGAAAGTTGTTGGTGTCAATCGCAGACTGCACCAGATCCCCGATCTGCGCACCCAGCTCATACCAGTCCTGTCTTTCCATGGCTTTGCCCCGCTTATATTCTTCCCGCCGCATTTTTCCGGCAGAAAACTTGTTTTGTGCCCTTTTTCCTGTCCTTAAGGATCCGCCGCCCTTACGCGGCCGGGTGCCGGTGCGAAAAAGTCCTACTTTGTCTTCCCCGCGCTTTTTCCCAGGTATGCCGCCTTGATCTGCTCATCTTCGGCCAGCTGTCTTCCGGGGCCGCTCATCGTAATCCGCCCCGTCTCCATCACATAGCCTAGGTTGGCGGCCTTCAGAGCCATGCTCGCGTTCTGCTCCACGAGCAGAATCGTCACGCCCTGCGCATTGATCTCGCGGATGATGTCAAACACGCTCTGCACAATGATCGGGGCTAACCCCAGCGACGGCTCGTCCATCATGATCAGTTTCGGGCGGCTCATTAACGCCCGGGCGATTGCCAGCATCTGCTGCTCGCCTCCGGAGAGCGTCCCTGCCGGCTGCCAGCTTCGCTCCTTTAAGCGCGGAAAAAGGCCATACACCCAGTTTAAATCGGAATCGATGGAATCCTTTCTCATGTAGGCGCCCATGCGCAGGTTCTCCGCCACGGTCAGGTTGACAAACACGCGCCGCCCCTCCGGCACCAGCGTGATGCCTTTAGTGACGATCGTCTCCGTGTTCATGCCGCTAAGCTCCGCCCCCTGAAATTTGATGCTGCCGCCCGCCGGTTTCTCCAGCCCTACAATTGCCCGCAGAGTGGAACTTTTTCCGGCCCCGTTGGCCCCGATTAAGGTGACCACTTCCTTTTCCGGCACGTCAAAGCTGATGCCGCGCACCGCCTCAATCCCGCCGTAGGAGACGGATAAATCTCTCACTTCCAGAATATTACTCATCGTCCTGCACCCCCAGATAGGCGCTGATCACGTGCGGATCGTTCTGCACGACCTGCGGTGTTCCCTGCGAAATCAGCTTTCCGAAATCGAGCACATAGATGCGGTCGGAAATCTCCATGACCAGATCCATATGGTGTTCAATGATAAAGACCGTCAGATCAAACTGCTCCTTGATCCCGCGGATAAACTGCCCCAGCTCATGCGTCTCCTGCGGGTTCATGCCTGCGGCCGGCTCATCTAAAAGCAAAAGCTCCGGCTCTGTCGCCAGCGCCCGCGCGATCTCCAGGCGGCGCTGTTTCCCGTAGGGCAGGGACGTGGAGATCTCATCCTTTACATCCTCCAGCCCCACCATCTTAAGAAGCTCCAGCGTCTTTTCCCGGTTTTCCTGCTCTTCCCTGCGGTTTAGGCGAAACGTCGCCGAGAACACGTTGGCCTTCGAGCGCATATGGCGGGCGATCAGCACGTTGTCAAACACGGACAGGCTCTTAAAGAGTCGGATGTTCTGAAACGTCCTGGCAATACCCAGTCGTGTGATCTCATCCGGGGTTTTGACGACACTCTGCGTGTACTGCATCGGATGCTCCCCCAGATATTCCTTCTTCATCTTCCCCTGGGGGTGGTTCTCCACCATCGTCTTCCCCTTAAAGGAAACCAGTCCGTTTGTCGGCGCGTACACGCCGGTGATCACGTTGAAGGCTGTCGTCTTGCCGGCCCCGTTCGGACCGATTAAGGCCACAATCTCCCCTTTATTGACATCGAGGGTTAAGTCGTTGACCGCGACCACACCGCCGAACTGCATGGTCACGTTTTCCACGTGGAGTACATTTTCCGCCATCACGCTTTCCCTCCTGTCTGCGGTTTCTTTTTCTTCTTAAAGAGGCCGAACAGGCCTTCCCAGCTGAACTCCTTATCGCCCATGATTCCGCGTCTCCAGAACAGCACCACCACCATCAGCAGCACCGAGTAGATAACCATGCGGAAGCCCGCGCGGAAGAACGGAATGGTGACGCCCCCGACCGTAAGCGGCGAGTCCAGAAAACGCAGCCACTCCTGACCGCCCATGATCAGGAAAGCCCCGATGATCGAACCGGTTACGCTGCCGATGCCGCCTAAGACCACGATCAGAAGGATGTTGTAGGTCAGCGTCACCTGGAACGTTCTCGTGTCGATGGAGCGCATGAAGACAGCCAGCATACCGCCTGCCACACCCGCGAAAAACGAGGAGATCACAAAGGCCAGTTCCTTGTGCTTAAACAGGTTGATCCCCATCGCCTCCGCCGCCACATCATCCTCGCGGATCGCCTTGAAAGCTCTCCCGTAGGAGGAATTGATCAGAAGCACCATCACCGCGATGCAGACGGCGGCGATCGCCACCGGTTCAAAGACGTTGTCAAAGCCGGGGATGTTGTTTAAACCGTAGGAACCGTTCGTGATCCGGTCCATCATCGGCGCCGCCAGCAGTGCGCGGACAATCTCCGCGAAGCCTAAGGTGGCGATCGCCAGGTAGTCGCTCTTTAAGCGCAGCACCGGAATCCCGATCAGAGCCGCCGCGCATGCCGCGACCAGCCCTCCCAGAATCATGGCCGGCACCATTGGCATGTGCAGATTTTCCAGCCACCCGGCGATGCCGTTCATGTAGTAGACGTTGGCTCTCAGTTCCGTCGGGATCGTGAGGATGCCGGTTACGTAGGCGCCAAGGGCCATAAAACCGGCCTGCCCTAAAGAGAACAGCCCCGTAAAGCCGGTCAGCAGGTTCATGGATACGGCCACCACCGCGTAGATCACCGAGCGTTCGATGATGGAGATCGCGTACGAATGGGCGGCGGTGTCCGAATTATAGTAGGCCAGCAGCGCACAGGCAGCGCCCGCCAGCAGAATGCTCAGTATCAGATCTCTGGTTTTATTCTTGCTCTTGCTCATATCCCTCACCTCTCAGACTTTGTCGGTGGCCGCCTCGCCGAACAGACCGGTGGGACGAACCAGCAGAATGATGATCAGCAACAGGAACGTAAAGGCATCCGAGAACGTCGAATAGCCGAAGGCGACGAGGAATGTCTCGCAGATGCCGATGATGAATCCGCCGATCACCGCGCCGGGGATCGAACCGATGCCGCCGAGCACCGCGGCGACGAAGCACTTCAGCCCCGGAAGAGAACCGGAATACGGATAGACCGTCATACGGTCGGTAAAATAGAGCAGAGCGCCGATGCCGGCCAGCAGACTTCCGATCGCAAAGGTCATGGAGATCGTATTGTCCACCTTAATGCCCATCAGCCGGGACGCCTCCGTATCTTTCGATACGGCCCGCATTGCCATGCCGAGTTTGGTATGGTTGATCAGCTGCATCAGCAGAAAGACCAGAACGACCGTCAGCACCGGAGTAATCAGTGTCACCAGCGAGGCGGAGACATCGCCGAACTGGAAAATCTTCTTCAGAAACGGGATCTCCGGGTAAGCCTTCGGCAGAGCGGTAAACAGATAGGTTGCCAGATTCTGCAGCAGGTAGCTCACACCGATCGCGGAGATCATGATCGACATGCGCGGCGCCGACCGCAGGGGTTTGTAGGCCACTTTCTCGATGACGACGCCCAAGAGCACCGTGCCGATCAGCGCGATGGGCACCGAAATGTACCAGGGAAACGTCGCCATGGCAAAAATCATAAAGTAACCGGACATCATGAATATGTCGCCGTGCGCAAAATTGATCAGCCTGAGGATCCCGTATACCATGGTGTAGCCGATGGCGATCAGCGCGTAGGCACCCCCTAAGGATATGCCGGTCAGTAAATGCTGTGCAAGTGTGGAAACACTCATAGATTCAGCCTCCTAGTTCAAACTTCCCGGAGATCGTTTAGCGCCAAAACCTCCGGGAACTGTTCTGATGCCGGTAAATTTTCCTTTCACGCTCCCTGATGAGCGCCTGAAGGCGGGACCTTTTCGCGGGTTTCTCCCTTCCCCTTACGAAAGAACGGTCCTCTTTTTCATACGAAAAAAAGAGCAGGGCCGAGGGCCCCGCCCCTTTTTGTTTTTTCTCTTAAAGATTCGACTGGCCTTTTCCTTAAAATGCGAACTGGCTTACCCCGGCCAGCCGATTTTAAAGTCCGTTACTCCGCGTCAGCTACGGTAACGGTCTTTACAAACGAGAAGGCGCCGTCCTTCACCTGGCTGATGTAAGCGGTATCCTTGTTCGCATCGCCGTTTTCATCAAAGGTGATGTTGCCGGTCACGTTGTCGGAATTGGTGGCCGCGATCGCATCGCGGATGGCCGGTCCTTCCAGGCTGCCGGCTGCCTCGATGGCATCGAGCACTACATTGTAGGCGTCATACAGCAAAGCGGTGTTGCCGACCACGGAATCATTGCCGCCGTTTTTCTCAATACGGGAAGGATCCGCGTTCAGCCACTCCTTGTAGCCGGTCACGAAGGCCGTCGTGATCTCATTGGAGGTATCCGCCTCGTCAAAGAACGTGGAGCAGACCATGCCCTCGGCGTTCTCCGCGCCCGCGTTGTCGATGATCGTGGTGTTGTACCAGGTGTCGCCTGCCAGGAACGGGATCTCCAGGCCAAGCTCACGGGCCTGCTTGATCAGAAGCGGAGCCACCGTGATCGAAGACGGGGAGAAGATTGCCTGTGCGCCGGAATCCTTGATCTGCGTTAAAATCGCCTTGAAATCGGACTGGTTGGTCTGGAACTGCTGGTCGGAAACCAGCTCTCCGCCAAGTTCCGTATAGGTCTTTTTAAAGAAGTTCATCAGGCCGCTGGAATAGTCATCACCGATCTGGTCAATGGCAGCCATCTTCGTGTAGCCCTCATCCATGGCATACTGCGCCATGACGCTGCCCTGGAACGGCTCCAGGAAGCAGACACGGAAGTAGTAGTCATTGCCCAAAGTCACCTGCGGATTCGTGCAGGAAGCACCCACTGCCGGGATCTGCGCTTCCGCGAAGATCGGGCCCGCCGCGATTGCGCAGCTGGAACCATAGGTTCCGATCACTGCCGCCACACCGTCGGAAACCAGCTTCTGCGCAGCCGTAACCGCCTCGGTCTTATCGGACTTGTTGTCCACCACGTCCAGCTCTACCGTGTATTCTACGCCGCCCACATTCACCGTCGGTCTTAACTCCAGGGCATAATCCGCTCCCTGCGCTTCCTGGATGCCGCCGCCGCCGTTCTCACCGGTTAAGGGCTCAAACACACCGATTTTGATCACGTTCTCTTCCGCCGCCGCGCTCATGGCCATACCGGCGGTCATCGCGAGAACCATCATCACAGACAGTACTTTCTTTTTCATAACGTTTCTCCTTCTTTCGCTGCGCTTTCACACGCAAATTCCCTCAAGATCCAAAGGCAGGAGCCTCTTTCAGGCACAAAATGATTTTCCCGCGAACCCGGTGAACGTCCAGGCTGCGGAAAAAAGTAGCGGTCTGCCAGATTCTCCACGCTTAAGGCATCTTTTTCCCTGCCGCGGACATATATCCATGCGGCACTTACACGGTTGAGAGTATACCACCATACAGCCGATAATTCAAGCAAAATCGAAAGTTTTTTGGAAAGAAAAGGATTTTTTGCGAAAATTTAGCGAAGCTTTTTAAGCAGCGCCTCGCACCCTTCCAGAATCTCCTCATAGGCCGTGTCAAAATCATCGGTATACCACGGATCCGCGATATCCCTGGGCCGGTCCGTAAAATCCAGCAGCCGGTAAATCTTCCCCTCCGGATCGCTGCCGAAGATTCGCAGCATGTTGCGGAGGTTGTAGCGTTCCATGCCGATCAGGTAATCGTATTCCCGGTAGTCCGCGCGTTCAATCCGCCTTGCGTGATGCCCCTCGGCTAAAATCCCGTGCTCTCTCAGTTTCCGTTTGGCCGGCGGATAGACGGGATTGCCGATCTCCTCCATGCTGGTCGCCGCCGAGGCGATCACGAATCTGTCCTGAAGATTCGCTTTCGTCACCAGATCCCTCATGATAAACTCCGCCATCGGCGAGCGGCAGATATTTCCGTGACACACAAACAGTATCTTTACCATCCCGTGTTTGCTCTCCTTCTCCCGGGAAACTCCCCTCCGTCTTTTTCGCTTCATGCCGGTACCCTTTCCCAGACTGCCCTAAGGCTTCTCCCTCCCGGACTTTTCAGCCAAAATCCCTGTGCTTATCCGAAACGCACTGTCCTTTCCGGTTCTGCGGCATGGACAGTATAGCACGGCTTTCCGGTATCGTCCATAACTTTTCCTTTTTGGCATCCTTTGAAAGCGGCTTTAACGGCTGCAAACTGTGCAAAGCAGGTCCGCCGCTTACGGTCCTCGTTTTCCCGGAATGCTTCATCTGCCGGCTTTCTTTAAGGAGAATATGCATCCCCCAAACCAGACATCTTAAGCCGGCTATTTTTCCTGTCCGTCCCCATCTTCTCTCCCCGCGGCAGGAAAGCTCCCTCTCCAGGCGAATATTTTTCACCGGGACATCAGTCCGGCGTTTCCCTTTCCAGGTTAAGATAGCGCATCTCTTCCTCGGTTAAGGTAATCGACAATGCCGCGGTGTTTTCTTCCATACGCTTCGGATTCGACGTGCTGACAACTGCGAAGGTGTTCATTTTCTGGCAGTATACCCAGGCCATCGCAATCTGAGCGACACTTAGGCCCTTCTCTTTCGCCAGCTTTTCACATCTTCTGAGACGCTCCAGGTTATCCAAACTTACATATCCCTTAACCGCCACATCGTCTAAGACACCGGCGGCCTTTTCCGGGTCGTTTCCCTTTACCCTGCCGGAAAACAGTCCCCGTCCGAGACTCGAATAGGCGATCACCGGCATCTGATTTTTTTCATACCATTCTCTGGCTTCCCGGTTTTCCGGACCGGAGATCGAGACACAGTTTCCTCCCCACGGATCCCCGGTCTGTCTGGCGAGGCTGAAATGCGGGCTGGAGACCGTGAAGGGAATCAGACTGTGCGCGTAGGCATACTCGTTGGCCTTCTCAATCCGCTCATGCGTCCAGTTGGATCCTCCGAAAGCCCCAATCTTTCCCTCCGAATGCATGCTGTTTAACAGTTCCACGATTTCCCCGACCTCCACGTCCGGATCATCCCTGTGCAGCAGATAGATATCAATATAGTCCGTATTGAGATCCCGCGCAGACTGCGCAAAATCCTCACGGATTTCCCGCTCACTGATCCGTTTTCGCCCGGACTTTTCAGGATGAGCGCCTTTCGAAAGAAGAACGATTCTTTCTCTCACGTCTCTCTCCCGGATCCACTTTCCCAAGGTACTTTCGGCTTCGGCATAGTTCCTTGCCGTATCAAAGGCCGTAACGCCGGCAGCCAGAGAAGCATCCAGCAGAGCATTCCCGTCGCCCCCGCTTAGGAACAAAGGCATGGCCGTCCCAAAGAAAATGCGGGATACTTTCTTCCCCACATACGGGATTTCGGCATATTTCATCTCCGGCATTTTTGTTCCCTCCCCTTTCTTTATTCTTAAGGTCCCCCGTTTTTCATACGGAAACCGCTTTTATTATACTCCGGATTCGTATGGCTGGAAATAGAACCGGTCCGTTTTTTTCATTCCCTCCGCGCACATTCTCTCAGGCCTTCCTTAAGTACTGTGCGAAGCCTGATTTCCTTTGCGCCAACGTAAAGCTTCTGAGTTCCTTTCCGTAAATCCTTTGCACTTTTGCTGCCGGGATCCGAGGTCCTGTAAAGATTAGGTTGACACGATATGGGGCATGGTGTATGCTGTTGCGGAAAGGCGGAAAAAACTATGGCTGCAGAGATTTCTGAAGAAAAGGTAAAAGAAATATGCGAATTGTTCTCCCAGAATCATTCTATCTCGGAAACGGCAAAAGCGTCCGGATTCTCCGCGGCGAAAGCAAGAAAGGTCCTGATTACGGAAGGGTTGTGGAAGAGTGAAACCAGTGAGCAGATCGGGGAACTGCTGAAACAGGGCTGTACCTCGAAGGAGATTGCTGACAAACTGTACATGTCGGTTAAGAATGTGCAGACCTATATGCCCTATGAGTGCAGGGCCCGTGACAAAAGGGATCTTTCTTAAGCGCCAGGACCGGACAGACTGAGAGGGACAAAACAAAACAGCCGCCGCGTTTTGCGGTACCGCAGTCCGAAAGATCAGGCTGGCACGGATAGGGTTGAAAACGATTCATCTGGTTCTTGAAAGGCAGGGAGCAATCCTTTAATGACAGACATTTCCGGGGCAAAAGCGGATGAGGTAATCGAGTTTTACAGCAAAAATCATTCCATCATAAAAACAGCACAGGCTGCCGGCATCTCCACGGTGAAAACAAGGAAGATCCTGATCACAGCGGGACTGTGGGAAAGCGAAACCAGCCTTCAAATCGGCGAACTTTTGACTCAGGGGTATACTTCCCAGGAGATTGCCGACAGGCTGTATATGTCCGTCAAGAATGTCCAGGCCTACATGCCCTATGCGCGGGGCATCTACGATACGGAGGAACATTCTTCGCAGGCAGAGCGTTCCGGCAAATACCGGATGCGCATGAAGCAGGCGGCTTTCGCGCAGACGCAAAAAAAGGAAGAGTTAAATTCTTTAAGAAAGGAAGAGAGTACAGATGGAACTGTTGAATCAGACAGAGAGAACAGCCAGGCCGGATGTGATCCAGCTGCATCTGGAACTGGATTTGAACAGAATAGACAATGAGGACTTTGAGATCCTGCAGAAATACGGATCCGTGGAAACTGCCATATCCAGAGACATCCTGGCGCCGGGAGATATCACGCTGCACGCGTTAAACTACGCAATCCTCCGCATGTTTGGATGGCAGAACGGACATCTGCACTGCTTCACTCTGCCCTTCGAGGTCTTTGAAAAACTGACGGATGACCGTTTCATGACATGGGCGGATCTGATTGGCGTCTACTTTCGCCCAAACACAGAGGACTTTGAGGACATCTACTGGGATGACGATTATTCGGGAAATCAGAGCATAAAAACCTGGATGCGCAGGAAGTACACAGGACCTTACCGGTACGGCGGAAAGATTGAGCATTATATCAACGGGCAGCTGAATATCCGAAATACCATCGCCCACTATCCGAAGCTTACGGTTCATGAGCTGAAGCCGGGCACCGTGGAATGGAAGGAACCCTATACGGTGGATATCACGAAAGCCACCATGGATCAGGCCCGCCATTCCCGCCTGGATTTCTTAAGCGATGAACTCGTTGAGCGGCTGCTGCTTGTGGAGGTCCTGGCAGCGCAGGGAAACGAAATCAAAGATCCGGACACGGTAAGAAAGTATGCCGCCCAGTCCCTGGCTGAGCGAAACGCGGAAAACGCCGTTTCCTCCTATCCGGGCAGGAAGTTTAGCACCCGGGCCCAGGAGCAGGCATATTTATCCAGGTATGATATTCCCGTCCTGCCGGTTACGGACTGCTTAATTTACAAGTACGATTTCGGGGACGGCTGGATGGTGTACATCTACTGTGATGACGCGTTTTATCATACTGAAAAGGATGGCTGGAAACATACCTCAAAAGACTCCTGTGAAGCAACAGAGGCAGATCTGAACGAGGTGCTGATCACACACCGTCCGCTGTGCCTGAAAAAAGACGGCATTGAACTCGTTGATGACGCGGGAGGAATAGACGGATTTTGCCAGATGCTGCGGACGCTCTATGAGCCGGAGGAAGATGAGTATGAAGATGAGGACGAAGATGATGATGAACCGTCCGAACAGGAAGAAATGTGGGACTGGGCAAACATGATGGGATGGACAGGGAGAAAGATCAGTCCCCAAAAAACTCTCTAAGATCCGGCGAAAAGCAGTAAAAAAACTGCTTAAAACAAATCTGACCGGCTAATTTTTCAATCAGCCCGTGCGCATTTTTAAAGGAGTGTTTCCTTAAAAGCGTCTCCTTCCCAGTGATCAGGATATGGGTTCCTTTTCTTTTACGCAAAAAGAGTGAAAAACACAGGATGTTTCCCTAAACAGACTGCCTCATCCGGAAGTAAAGTCCGGATGGGGCTTTTTGTCCTCCTTTCCTTCCTCTTCTTATTTTCAAAGAAATATACGCCTTCCGTTATTCGCAGATATTTCCCAATGAAAATTTAAGGGCGCGTAAGCCGGATGAGAGCATTCTTCCCTTTTAAAGCGGTGCGCATAGGAAAACTTCCTGTGAAGGTTTACGCGTGGTAACCTCTCTTTCGTATCCGGGCAAAGCCGGGTTTTCCCGCCGTATACGTTTCTGCAAGAGAAAAACAGTTAATCCCTGTGTTTCTTTCTCGGTTTGATTTCGTGTCAGAAGTGCGTCAACTCTGTAATGAAAGAATATGCCGTTGACATCTGAAGAAGGAAAAAATATAATAGGGACGGGTTCGGAAACCGTACGCTCCCCGCCCGGGAAAAACCAAAGCAGAATGTGCCGCCAGCCGAAAGGCAGTCCGCGCGGCAATGGCGAATTCCGTTTTTCAGGGAAAACCTGAAATCGTAAACCTGGATCAGTCACAGGAAAGGAGAGAAAACCAATGAAGATAGGAAACTGGAAAGTACTTATGATGCTTGCCGCCCTCGCTTTGCTAAGCGGCATCCCCGCATGGGCAGAAGGAACCGGAGCGGTAACCATCACTGACATGAAGGGCCGGGAGGTTACCCTGGAAGAACCGGCACAGCGGGTCGTGGCGCTGACAGCCTCCGACTGTGAAATCCTCTACGCAATCGGGGCCGGGGATACCCTGGTGGGGCGCGGCACCTACTGCGACTATCCCGAAGAAGTCCTTGAGGTACCGGAAGTTTCCTCGGGGGCGGAAACCAACATCGAGGAAATCATCGCCCTGGAGCCGGATGTCCTGCTGATGAGCGATATGGCGCAGACGGAGGAACAGACTGCCCAGCTGGAAGCCGCCGGAATCAAAGTCGTGGTCAGCGAGGCTACCGATATCGCGGGTGTCTATACCTCCATCGGGATGATCGGCGCCCTGATGGGCAAAGAAGAGAATGCCGCCGCCGTGATCGATGAGATGAAGGCTACCTTCGAAGAGCTTGCGGAAATGGCGGATAAAGACAGCGGCAAGACGGTCTACTTCGAGGTTTCCCCTCTCGAATATGGCCTATGGACTGCCGGGAAGAACACCTTTATGGATGAGATCGCGACCATGCTCGGTGCAAAAAACTGTTTCCCCGATGTGGACGGCTGGGGGGAAATCTCCGAGGAACAGGTGCTTCAGCGCAATCCGGACTACATTGTCACGATCACCATGTATTACGGCGAAGGACCGACACCGGAAGAAGAGATCCTCTCCCGGACAGGCTGGGAGAATGTGACGGCGGTGAAAAACAGGGCCGTCTTAAATCTGCAGAACGACGAACTGTCCCGTCCCGCTCCGCGGCTGGCGGACGGCGCCCGGCTGCTCTACGAGTTCCTCTACGGAGATAAGGAAACGGAAAGCGAAGCGGCCGCTGCGGAATAAAAAAAGCGCCGGAAGCCTTAAGCCGCGGCAGAAAACAAAGCAGCCTTTTGGAACTTTTTGGAGGGCATTCACTTGAAGAAACACTCGGAACATTTTCACGCGCTGGAATATCTCCTGTTCGGGGCCGTCACCCTGGCTGTGATGTGCCTTTGCATCTGTATCGGCAGCGTCAGCATCCCTTTCAAAGATACCATCCGGGTGCTCTGGAATGCCATCGCTGGCCTTCCCCAGCCGGAAGGCCTCTCCAGTTCGATTATCCTCTCCGTGCGCCTGCCGCGCGTTCTGTGCACAGCGCTCACAGGCGCCGCGCTGTCTCTGGCAGGGGCGGCGATGCAGGGGCTCTTAAAGAATCCGCTGGCCGACGGCTCCACACTGGGTGTTTCCTCCGGAGCGGCGCTCGGCGCGGTCATTGCGATCGCCTTTGGAATCCAGTTCCCGGGAGTTCCTTTCGCGGGGACCATGGTCATGGCGATCCTGTTTTCGTTTCTGTCGCTCCTAATCATCCTCGGCCTCGCCTACCGGCTGGATTACTCCCTCTCGACCAATACCATCATCTTAATCGGCGTCATCTATTCGATGTTTGTTTCCAGCGCGACGAACGTGGTGATCACCTTTGCGGCTGATAAGGTGCAGCATATCACGTTCTGGACCATGGGAAGCCTGCAGAATTCCAGCTATAAAAGCGCAGCGATTCTGGCAGTCACACTTCTGATCTGCGGCGCCGTCCTCTTTCTTCATGCCAGGGAACTGAACGCCTTTGCCATAGGGGAGGACAACGCGCGGCAGATCGGCGTAGACGTAAGAAGGACCAAGCTGACCGTTCTGATCACGGTCTCCATTCTGATCGGCGTCTGTGTCTCCATCGGCGGAACGATCGCTTTTGTGGGGCTGGTCACTCCGCATATGGTGCGCATGCTTGTGGGGCCAAATCACAAACGGCTGCTGCCCGCCTCACTGTTTGGGGGCGCGGTCTTTTTGCTGCTTGCGGATCTGGTGGCCCGCATCGTGTTGAGCCCGATCGAACTGCCCATCGGTGTCGTCACCAGCCTGGTGGGCGCCGTGGTTTTCGTCTTCATTTTTTACCAGACAAGGAAGGGGTGAGCAGATGCTGACTGTGGAGAATCTTTCCGTCAGATACGGGACTTACCTCGCGGTAAATCAGCTGAGTTTCCACGTCTGTCCCGGTCAGTGGCTGATGATTGTCGGTCCCAACGGAGCGGGAAAATCCACCGTCCTGAATGCCGTGACGCAGGGTGTCCCCTATTCCGGAAGGATCCTGCTCTCCGGCCGCGATGTGCGCTCGATGCGCTCTTCCCAGAGAGCGCGGGAAGTGGGGATTCTGGCGCAGAACCATCTGGTAGGATTCGAGTTTACCGTGGAGGAAGTTGTGCGCCTGGGGCGCTACGCGCATACAGGCGGCTTTTTCTCCGACAGGAAAACCTCCGATGAGCAGACAGTGGACGAAGCGCTGGCACTCACCGGAATGGACACACTGCGCGGCCAGTCTGTGCTCACGCTCTCCGGAGGCGAACTGCAGCGCACCTTCCTGGCTCAGGTGTTTGCCCAGGACCCGAAACTGCTGCTTTTAGACGAACCGACCAACCACCTGGATCTTGCCTATCAGCAGCAGGTATTTGAACTGGTCTCGGAGTGGGTAAAAACCCCCGGCAGAGCGGTCGTCTCGGTCGTACATGACCTCTCTTTGGCGAAAGCGTTCGGCAGCGACGCGCTCCTGATGGCACGTGGGCAATGTGTATCCCAGGGTCCTCTGAAAGAGGTGCTGTCTCCCAGCCGCTTAAACAAAGTCTACGGGATGGACGTCGGCGCCTGGATGCGGGGACTGCTCTCCTTATGGCAGGAGGATGAGGAGGCGGACACGTAAAAGGAAAGATTCTTCCCGGTCGCCGGCCTCCTCTTGAAGATTTGCGGCTGCGTTTGCTTCCGAAGCGTGTTCCTCAAAGCCCTTAGGAAGGCCAGGTTTTCAGGACAGTTCTTTTCCCTCCTTAAAAGCGCAATTCTTTCCGCCCGGCAGATCTTTCCCTTTGCGGGTTCCTTCTTCAGGCTCTGCCCCTTTGGCAAACAGCCGGACAGTACGCTCTCACGGAAGATAGGTTGCCTCGAAAATCACACGCCTGGCAAGATGCTCCCTGCTGTAGTGCGGATACTTGGCTATGATGGCCTTTACCTCCTCCACATACTCCTGCGGGTAGAGAGTCTGCAGGGCCCTTCTAACCTCCTCCGATTCGCTGCTTTCTTTTACCAGAGACACCACAATCTCCGCTCCTCCGATCAGAAATCCCTCCCGTTTTCCCCGTTCAAAGCCTTCCCGGTAAGAGGCATTGTAAGCATCCTTCCAGCTGTTATTCAACCTGCCTGCCCTCCTCCCGTGTGCCGCCGATGCTGTCCCACTCCTGCCTGTACGAGGACAGGTAAGGAGCTTTCTCAATCACAAACTGCAGAAGATACGTAAGCGCGGCGGAAAAATTCTTCGTATTGTCCCCGCCAAACATGTGGGCAAGCTCATGCAGGTAGGTCGACAATGCCGCCCCAAAGCACTGCGGAGCCAGATCCCCTTCCAGAATCGAGACTGATTCCAGGCGGAAGCGCACCTCGATGCCCAAAGAATTTCTCACTGCCGCGCGTTTCATCACCTCCGCCCGGCCCTCCAGAATACTCCTCGTGCGTTCTTCGGTTCGAAGCACATGAACCGGGACATCCCAGTCCACGAAGAAAAACCCGAAAAGGTCATGCACCACCGCTCTTAAAATCCCGATATACTGACGCTCCCTCCCCGTCGGCTCGCTGCGGTCCTGGTATCCTCCCGCCTCTTCGCAGGCGTCTTCCAGTTTCCTAACCCCCAGCAGCTTAAACTGCTCGATCACCATTCGATACGGCGTATCCTGGCTTTTCATCCACACTTTGGCGATACGCCTCCGGTTACAGGCATTCACATCCGTTTCCCAGAAACGATCCCCATACAGCAGATTCGGATTGGCCAGAAGAAACCGCTCCCGCACATTTTCGTCCCTGGCCGCGTTGCGGATCAGAGCGCAGAGAACATAATACCAGCTGTCGATATCCACAAGCCTGGCCGGGTACAGATGCCACTTGCCGCTCAGACTGCGCAGCAGTTGTGCCGCTGTCTTGGGATCCACCTTCGAGGCGATCTGGTAGAGCACTTTCAGGATCTGGTAGGTGGTTAAGCTCTTGCGCTCCCTGTCCTCCTGCTGCAGCGTATGATCGGCAATCACGAAGGGAATGGGAAGCGTCCCCACAGCCTGATAGCGGCCAAAAAGGATCCCCCTCTTCCCGTACCCTTCCGTGATGGGAAGGGAGGATGGAATCTCTTTTCCCGAGCGCCTGCATACCGCAAGGGAATGGTCCTCATAGAGCACCTCTCCAAAGAGAGGATTCCCCGGATAAAAGAAGCCGAGCAGAGCATCCTGAAACAGGCGGTACTGCTCCCTGCTTACTCCCCGGAGGGTCAGCACACTCTCCTGCGAATACGTCTCCTCATACAGCTCATAGGCCAGCTGCCTGCAGGGAACCCCATCGATGAAAGCTTCCTGCTGCACCACGCGCACTTTCCAGTCGCGGGAAGACATGACCACATCCCAGCCGTAATCCCTGACGGCGCACAAAGCCGCGATCTTGAAGCCTTCTCCGAAATAGCCGGCGGCATTCTCCCTGTCTCTCTTGCTCCCGGCTCCGATATGCATCAGCCATTCATAAGCAAACCCGGTATCCTTTCCTTCCATGCGAAGTACGCCGTCCTGGTAGGTATGCTGGAAGCACGTCTCCCAGTCACGGTCTCCCCTGGCGTCAAAAAAGTTCTGGATGAAGTCCCGAAATACCTGAAACTCCGTCCAGTGAACCGGATACTCGACCATAATGTTCAGCGGTATCAGTTCCATCAAACACACTCCTTCCTGAAAAACCGGAAAGGGGACTTTAGCCGAATGAAGGGCAAAAACGGTTCTTCCGCTTTTTTTCCTGCCTTATCCTTTCCTCAGCAGATCCCTTTTCCCTGTGAATGCCGCGAAGATGAACGCCTGCGTGAAAATTTAAAAACGACCCTCGCCCTAAACGTTCCTCCGGAAATGCCTCCCTGACCGCAAAATCCGGTCCTTAAAACTCCTCCTTTCCTGACCGTTCCTTCATCCCTTGCCGCAGCATTCAGCGCCTAATCATCCGTTCATAGACACTATGGCTCAAAAAAATTTTTCAGGACTTCTGCGCATAGTAGAAATTTTTATCGTTAAAAAGTCATTATCTTTATGCGATATAGCAGTTCCCTGCTTTTCCCTCCCCCTCTCAAAGTGCTGCGGATCCGTTAAGCAGCGGGCGAAAATACGGGGAAGCAGACATGAAAAAGCCCCCGGTGTGCTGCCGGAGGCTTTTTTCAAAAGCATGTTCGTATTTTTTCGTTTTTTTTCTGGTTTTTTCATCCGCGCTCCCTGAAAGAAGCGGCGTCAAAAACGTTATGGCCGGCGCACTTTGGCGCACATAGGCAAAGAGCCGTCAGTCCAGATAATCCTTTAGTTTCTGTTTTCTGGCGGGGCTGTTTCGAATCCTGCGCAGGGCCTTGGCCTCAATCTGCCGGATTCGCTCGCGGGTCACATGAAAGATGCTGCCCACCTCTTCCAGTGTCCTCTGCTGTCCGTCATCCAGTCCGAACCGCAGCCGAAGCACCTCCTGCTCCCGCTGCGTGAGCGTACTGAGCACCTCGCTGATCTGCTCTTTCATCAGGATGTTCTCCACGGCATCCGCAGGCATAAGGTTTCCCTTATCCGGGAGAAAATCACCCAGGGAAGCATCCTCCTCGTCGCTGACAGGCATTTCCAGAGACAGCGGATCCTGTGCGAACCTTCGGATGTCCCGCACGGACTGCACCGATATCTTCAGTTTCTCCGCGATCTCTTCCTCCGTCGGCTCCCGCCCCAGATCCTGCACAAGCTGCCGGGTAACGCGGGACATACGGTTGACGGTCTCCGCCATATGAACCGGCAGACGGATTGTCCGGGCCTGATCGGAAATGGAACGCGTGATAAACTGGCGAATCCACCAGGTCGCGTAGGTGCTGAACTTGCAGCCCATACGGTAATCGAACTTTTCCACCGCTTTGAGCAGCCCTAAGTTTCCCTCCTGAATCAGGTCCAGAAGCGCCATCCCGTGCCCCACAAACCGTTTGGCAATGCTGACCACCAGACGCAGGTTCGCCTCCAGCAGTTTCTGCCTGGCCTCCTCGTCACCCGCCTCGATGCGCTTGGCCAGCGCGATCTCCTCCTCCGCGGTCAGAAGAGGAGTCCTGCCAATCTCCCGCAGGTACATCCGCACAGAATCCGTGACCGCGGTATCCTCTTCCCAGTCTGTATCGGAGGAAACAGCCGCCGCGCGTCTAACTTTTTCCCGGTTTGCATGGCTATCCTCCTCCGGATCAGAATCCGTCTCATCCTCCGCAAACAGCTGCTGTGCCTCCCTGTTCGGAACACGCAGCACATCCACGCCGTTGTCTTCCAGGTATCTCAGCATTTCCTCCATGACCTCTTCCCCCAGGGACATATCCTGCAGAAACGCCTCCACCTCCTGATATTCCAACCCGTTTTTCCTTGATTTCGCAAGCTCCAGAAAACCGTGCAGCGTCTCCTGCCAGTTCGCGTCGCTGAAATCCACTCGGCATCCCCCTTCCGGCTGCGCATCCATCCGGCTGCCTCCCTGCTCTTTGCTAAGAGGAAGCTTTGCGGTTACAGCTCCACGTTGAACAGGTTTCTCAGCTGATTCGTGATGTCATCGCTTCCCGCAGTCAGACTGCTGACCTCATTTAAAGCCGAGAGAGCGGCGAGTTCATCCGATCCATCCATGTTGTAGGCAATCGTATAAACCGGAATGCCAAGCCCCGCCACAACCGGCGCGACCCGGTCATAGGAATAGCCGGCGTTCTGCTCCCCGTCCGAGAGCAGGAAGATCATGGGCTTCGCGTCCACCACGCCCTGTTCTTCCAGCTCCTCCTGCGCATCCTGAATCATCCTGATGCCGGCTAAAAGAGCGTCGTATGTGGCGGTTTCCCCGGATGCCGACAGGCCCTTCACTTCCCCGTAGAAGTAGGCCCGCTGCTTTGCGTCAAACTGCGCGACCGGAAGATTGCAGATCACATCCGAGGCATAGCTGACCAGACCGACATAATGCTCGCTGCCGATATAAGCGCTTGCGGAGATGAGGGACGATTTCAGGGAATTTAACGGTGTCCCGGACATGGAGCCGGAAACATCGGCGATAAATACGGCCAGCACCGGCCGTCCTCCATTTTTCACTGTCTTCCAGATCCCCTGCGCGGTCAGAAATCCTGTGCCGTCCAGTCCGGTCGGCTGAGAAACGTACTCGTCGTGGCGGTTAAACCCGCGCTCGCTGGCAAGCTTCTGGCTCTGCTCCGACAGGGCATAGTCAATAAACAGCCGCGCGGCCTCCTTCTCCTTGGCCGATGTCCAGTCAAAGGTATAGACCGGATGGTCATGGCGGATACCGAACGGGATGTACACGTAATCCGACAGCTCCGGTGTATTCGCGTATGCCTGCTCTTCCATGGCCATGGAATCGATCACGCCTTTCGCCGCCGAATTGCGCAGGACAGCCGTCGTATAAGCCACCGGCGGCGCTGTCTTCTGGTAGTCCAAAAGCTTCCCGGTTGCGCTGTCAGACAGCGGATTCGCAGAGTCAAACGAATACAAAATCGAGGTCAGAATGTTGATGCCCGTGGAAGAAGTATTCGGGTTCGGGAAAGCAAACACGATGTCCTTGTTGATCGAGGCTTCGATCACATTGGCCAAAGTCGCCTCCTTATATTTCTCGATAAACTTGTCATAGGTCTCCGGAGCCATCAGAATGCCGGCCGTGTTGCCCACGATGCGGTCCGTCAGCTTCTCCAGGTCGAATCCGCTGGAGGAAAGCATATCCCCCCAGATCGTGTTGCTGGGGATAAAGACCTCCGGCTGATAGGCATTCGCTCTGATATAGGTGACAACCTCCCCGGAAGTGATTTTTCTCACGGATACGCCCACGGAGGTGCCGTCAGAAAGAACCGGGTTTGTCTTGTTAAAGTTTCTCGCGATGACGTTAAGCCAGTCATCCGGCGCGTCGGCGGAAAGCTCTGTAGCCGCGGCGATTTCAATCACGACATCGGCGCTGGAAGGCGCCGTCACGGTGACCGGAAACGTGTCAATGTCATCCAGCGCGTCCGCTTCGCTGACTTCATCCGTATAGATATCCATGACCGGATTGGTTACTTTTGTGACATGGACCTTGGAGAGCAGGGAATCCAGCTCTTCCTGCGCTTCCTCCTCGGACAGACGGTCCTCGGAAGTATCCACCCGGACCGAAGATCCGCCGCAGCCGGTAAGGCAGACGGCAGTCACCAGGAACAAAACCCACCAGAGTATCCGGCGGTGTCCTCCCTCTTTGTGTTCTCTCATTTATGGTTTCCTCCTTTCAGGATCAGCCCGCGGCCCCTCAAGCACGAACGCAGCCCCTCCTTAAAGCGAAAGCCGCATTTTTACGGCCGGCCGAAGGCAGCGCTTCGCCAGGAAAAAAAGACATCTGTTCTTCCTCTGCAAAACGCCGGAAAGCCTATTTTTAGGCCGCGCTTCCCGGCCGCTTCTTTCCCGCTTTAAGAATGCTCGCCGAATGTAAGGTGGATTCCGCTTTCTTTAGATTCCGCCTCCTGGCTTCGCTCCCTCTGCGATTCCTGCAGATAGGAAGAAAGCGGTGATTCTTCCTGCTCCTGCATGGTATCTAAAATCGTCTGCCGGTAGGTTTCCAGCATCTTCAGATCGGAATCGCCGGAATCCTGGTTGTTTAAAAATTCCGCAACCGCGAACAAAAATTCTCTCACACGCGCAAGGTGGGTCTCATTAAGCCCGACTGTATCTGACAAAAGTCTGCTTAACTGCTCCATGTCCTCGCGCCGCTCCTGTGAAAACAGATCCTGGACGTTTAATACTTTCCGGATCTGCCTTAAAAGGTGCTGCTCGATTTTGTCGAGCATGTCGTTCATATCGGAAAGACTGTAGGCTCCGTTCGCGGTCAGCAGAGTCCGCAGCTTTTCCTGATACCGGTCCATCTCGGACATCTGCTCGCTCAGTTTCAGATAACTCTGCTTGATCGATTCCCTTACTTCCCTGCCCTTGTCCGAATACAGAAATTCCTCCTGCGCTCCCGCCTTTCCTTCCTGCGCTCCTTTGCTGAACCGGCGGATCTGATCCCGCACGATCGACGCAATCACTTCCGGATCCAGGCGGTTTGGATCAAGGTAGGCGCTGCTTTGTCTGGATTTCTCCTGCTCCTCCTGTTCTTTTTTATGTTCCTCTCTGCTTAGCGCAGCGTCTTTCCTGCGTCTGGAAAAGTATAAGATACAGGAGGCGATGACCGCGCAGGCGGTAATCCCCCAGGCAGCATAGGAAAGATTCCGCAGAAACGTCCAGGTACGGATCCCGGACTCAATGATAATGGAATCCCGGAATACGGTCGTAATCAGCGTAAGCACCAGGCTGAAAACGGCGCATCCGACCGCCGCCAGCGTCATGCGGTGCGTGGGTTTCTCTCTGTGATTGTTCTGCGCATTTGCCATAGGTACCCTTAAATAACCTCCTCCTTATGGTAATCATGAAACGATTCGTCCCCCGCACCGCGCCTACTCTGAACCGGTTTTATCCGGCGCAGCACGGCGAACTTGTGCGGCATACTTTTCCAGCCCGGCCTGGAGAGAATTTCTCTGCCCCAGATCGGAAATTGCCCCCGCGGCATCGCGGGACTGCTCCCTTACACGGATTGCCTCCTTCTGCTTCGAAAGCCACTGCCTGCGGCTGCTGCAGAGCACCGCCAGCTCATTCGCGCAGCCAAGGGAGAGGCGAACGGAATTGCGGAACGAAGAAGATTCCGAACAGGTCGCCAGATAGTCCTCGCAGACTGCGGCGGCCTCTTTGAGGTCCGTTTCTATGACGGTGACCTCATTCATCATAACCTGCGCCAGAAGCTTCCGGTCTGTCTCCCTCTCCGATCCGGAAAGAGGCGCGTATAAAGAATCCATGCGCTGCATCACATCCATCAGCCTGTCGGTACAGTCGCTGATAAGCTCCTGCGCCCTGCGTACGCGGTTTCTGTTCGCCTGACTTGGATCATCCTTCTTGATTTTTCCCATACCGGCAAAGTTCCCCTTCGGCTTTTCTTTTGACGGGAAGCCGCCCCTGTCTCTTTTTAAGAACCATCTGACAGTTTCAAAAGCGATCCCGCCTTTGTTTTATCTTACCATATATGGGAATTCATTTCAACGGCAAATCCATGGATTCATAAGGACTTTTAAGACTTTTTAACATTGTGCGGCAGGCCGGGGGCATCCGCAGAGAAACACGCGTTTCCCGTAAGCTCCTTCCTTTCGTCTTCCCTTTACCCGGTACGATCTGCAAGGGTGACTGCCATCCCCCAATCTTTAAGCGCGGGAGATACCCCAAAACCTCCCGCGTCCGGAATTTTGGATCCATTGATTTTGTATTCTTATAAGACTATAGAGTAAAGTGTATTGTTAATATCTTTCAAATGCTCTTCCCCTAGTCCTGGTCCTCTGACTTTTGCTCCGGCCGGATGACGGCATTTTTGAACAGATCGTCGATCTTGATGTTGAAGATCCGGGCAATCGCCAGCACCTCCCTGTCTGTGGCGGCCCTTGTCTGCCCCTCCAGTTTTGACAGCGATGAGAGATTGATATCGACCCCCATCAGCTGCATATTGGTCGCCAGATCCTTCTGGCTTAAGTGATACAGCATACGCATCTTTGTCACATTGGATCCGATGAGATTCCGATCCCCTAATGGCTTCTCCCGTTGTTTCATCCAACCCTTCTCCTTCCGGGCAGGCAGCATACTCCCATCCGTCACCGTGCAGCCCTTTACGAACCGGTTCGCTGTCTGGCTGTCCCTGCAGTCCTGCTGTCTTATGATTCAGGCTTCAAAAAGTGATTACGGATTGTTCCCCTGCTTTTAAGCTTCCACAATCCTGCCTGACATTCCTAAATTCCGGGGCCCCATCTTTAAGCTCCGCTTTTGGCCGGTTAGACACACCCCGCTTCTTGCCTTAAGTTTGGGGCGCGTCAAATAGCCTATTCCCCCTTTAGCTGCTTTGCAGCCGAAAGTTCAGGCTTTTGACGCTGTAATCATCTTATCACATGCTGTCAAGCCGCGTTGAAAGTTTTTGTTTCCTGTGCTATACTTTCCGTGTCAAAGGCAGCCGCGCATAACCGCATGACACACCTTTCGCATGTACTGTCAGCCGGTGCGCGGTCAATACCGGCAGACGCTGCCGGAAAGAAAAGAGGAAGAGAATGAACAGCATCATTGAGGCCGTTTACTTAAACAGTATCCGGTACCCGGACAAAACAGCCCTCATCTGTGAGGGGCAGGCTCTCTCCTATCGGGAATTCTACCGCAGAGCGGCCGCGTTTGCTGCCTTCCTCAAAATACACAAGGTGCGCAAAGGTGCCCGCGTCGGCCTCAAAGCGGATGATCTTACGTACTACTTTCCGGCATTCCTGGGCTGTCAGCTGGCCGGTGTAATCAGCGTTCCCCTGGAGCGCTCCCTTTCGGAGGAAAGTCTTTGTGATCTGATCCGCGCTGTAAAGCCGGAGAGGATTTTCCCCGGGGAGGATGACTCTTCCTGGAGTGACTTTTTTAAAGAAGAACAGACTTTTCCTTTTCCGCCGGCGGACAATGACTGCGCCATTATTTCCACCACAGGCACCACAGGCAGTCCCGAAAGGATTCTGCACACCAACCGCAGCATGCTCTGCGCCGTGGAAAATCTGGCCGTGGGCACAAAAATCACGGCAGACTCCGTCCTTCTGGTCAGCGCACCTTTCAATCTGGCCTTTGGCTACCGCCGTGTCTTTGCCGCTTTGTACGCCGGAGCCTGTGCCGTGCTGCGCCGCTCTTTAGAGCCTCTGGAAGACTTTTTTGCCCAGGCAGCTGCCTGTCACGTCAGCCACCTGGCGCTCATCCCTTCTGATTTCTCGAGGCTTCTGCATGCGGATCCAGAAAAGATGAACGAGACGGCCAGGCAGCTTAAGGCTGTGCAGACAGCGATCTTCCCGGTAAGCGCACGGGACAAAAACGAATTTTTGCAGCGTTACCCATCTGTCACTTTGTACAACGTATACGGAACCACCGAAGCCGGCTGCTGTCTGATCAACAACTGCTCCCAGAATCCCGCCGACGCCTGTCTGGGAAAAGCTTCTCTCCACGCACAGGTAGATCTGCAGAACAAGGCGGGGGAGCTGATCACAAAGCCAGGCGAATACGGCTACATTGCCATCCGCGGCGATATGAACATGAAGGGCTATTACAAGAAGAAGGCGCTCACGGACAGAGTGAAGGTCAACGGTTCCGTCATCACCAGCGATGTCGCCTATTACGGGGAGGACGGCAGTCTGTACTATGTTGGCCGTATCAACGAGATCATCAACGTGCACGGACGCAAGGTCATCCCCGATGAAGTGGAGCGGGTGGCCTCGGAGTTTCCCGGTGTGCAGGAGTGCGCCTGCGTCGCGCAGGACAGCGCTGAATACGGACAGCTGCCGAAGCTGTTTGTCGTCTTTGATTCCGATGCCGATCCGGCAAAGCTGCGGGAATATCTCGCCGATCGTCTGGAGTACTACAAAGTACCTGCTGCCATCGAGGTGATCGACAAAATCCCCCGTACAGCAACGGGAAAGATTCTGCGCCGCCACCTTGCGGCTCTTTGCTGACCGGGACTTTTGTCCCTCAGGAGGTATGGATAATGAAGATATGGATAGGAGAGCATCTGACAGATGCTTCAGAAAGAACAGCGATTCCGGTTACCAACCCTTATGACGGCAGTCTGATCGATACCGTGCCGGATGCCACCCAGGCAGACGTAAACGCTGCCGTTGCCTGTGCCTGTGAAGCACAAAAAGACTGGGCACGTGTGCCCGTGTATGAAAAGGTGGACCTGGTGCAGGAATTCTTACGGCTGGTGCAGATAAACCAGGAGGACCTGGCGCTGACATTAACTTATGAATCCGGCAAGACCATCAGCGAATCCCGCAATGAGATCCGCAATATTTTCACCGCCTGGACTGCGTTCAGCGAGAAGGCCAAACACCTGTACGGTTCGATCCTCCCGCCGGGTCTGGAGCGGGGGCAGGAGCACAATCTGGTTCTGACTGTGCGGGAACCGGTGGGCGTCGTATCCTGCATCATTCCCTTTAACTTTCCCTGCAACCTGTTCAATCAGAAGGCTGCTCCCGCTCTCCTGTCGGGAAACGCCGTGATCGTGAAGCCCTCCAGTGAGGATCCGCTCACTGTCTGCAAACTCGTAGGGCTCCTTCATCAGGCAGGGTTCCCGAGAGGAGTTATCCAGGTGCTCACCGGACGGGGAAACCATACGGGGAATGCCCTCTGCAGTCATCCCCAGGTGCATGCCGTTTCCCTGACCGGCTCAACGAAGGTAGGAATCTCCGTTGCCGAGCGCACAGCCGCTTCCCTGAAAAAAACCGCGCTGGAGTTAGGCGGAAACGATGCCTTTATCGTCCTTGCCGATGCCGACCTTGCGCTTGCCGTAAAGGAGGCGGTAAAAGCCCGCTTTTACTATGCGGGGCAGATCTGCTGCGCCCCCAAGCGCTTCCTGATCCACCGTTCTTATTATGAAGATTTTCTCGCCCAGGCCGCCAGGTACGCGAACGCTCTTCAGGCCGGAGATCCTAAAGAGGAACAGACACAGATCAGCACATTAATCAGCGAGGCCGCGGCTGAGGAAGTAGAGCAGCAGATCAGGCGGACGCTGCGCCGGGGAGCCGCCCTTGTGACAGGCGGAAAACGCGAAGGCGCCTTTGTGGAGCCGACCATCCTCAGGGATGTTCCCCGCGGTGCGGAAATCCTGCACGATATGGAAGTGTTCGGTCCGGTCATGCCGGTCATCGCTTTCGATACCGAGGAGGAAGCGCTGTCCCTTGCCAACGACACCCAGTATGGGCTGGGCGGCAGCGTCTTTACAAAAGATCTGTCCAAGGTTATCCGCTTTTCGCGGGAACTCTCCTGCGGCAGCGTAGTCATCAACGGCTCCAGCTATTTCCGCAGCTTTGAAATGCCTTTCGGCGGATGGTCAAAATCCGGCATGGGAACAGAAGGCGTCTTTTCCACCTTTGAGGAAATGACAAGGATCAAGTGCATTTCCGTGAAGGGAATGCTTTAGGATGCCACCAAAACATGCGCGGGCCATAGGAAAAGGAAGACCCGCGTTCGCGTAAATTTCCTGCCGCACATATGTGCGTACCGCAAAATGCGGGCGGATTTGAAAAACCTTACATTTCGTGAGGAAACTTTGTACCGGCAGGTTTACATGCCTGCCGGCTTTTCCTGTTTTCCCGAAAAGAAGGCGGACAGTTCGCTGCCCTGTATGGGACTTTTGGCCGGTCCTAAGAGAAGCAGGCTTATCTGAGCAATCTTCTCTTAAATTAGAATCCCCGATGCCTTTGGCATCGGGGGTGTGTCAGGCCTCCAGTCTGACCAGCATCAGTAAGCGAAATTCCGGGAAAATCTTTTTCCCGTTTTGATAGGCCTCTTTACTCGCCGCCTCTTCTTTTTTTAATTTTTCCAGTCTTCCCTTACGGATATTTTCGATCCCGATCTGCATGGCAGATTCCGTACGAAGCTTCTGGGCGTACCTGTATTTCTCGTAACTTTCCTCATTGCGCTTAAGGTGCTTATCCTTAAGCTCCTCAAACAAATCGGCGGCAAATCCAAGCGAAAGCTTTTCCAGCTCCTTATATTTCTCAGGTGAAAGCTTTTCTCCCAGGCGAACCGAAAGCCTGCTGTTTTTATCCAGAAACACTTTCATTAAACGTTCGCCTGCCATGGGCCTTAAGATCATCTTTTCGTTCACAAAAACCGGCAGAATGCGCTGCTCCGTATCTTCAGCGGAAACGGCAAGATGCCAGAGCAGAAAAAAGCCCGCTTCATTGGGAAACTCATCAATCCCGACACAAAGAAGCGGCGCGTCCTGATCCTGAGACCATTCTGTTTTCAGATGCCAGGCGATTTGCTCATCCGCAAGTTTGTAACGGCTGTGCAAAAGCTCCCCGTTCCCCTGCCAAAGTCCGTAATATTTCATCATCGCCTGCAGCGCAGCGTCCGCATCGAAATCCGGCTGTGTGCCGACATACGCCTGCAGATCCTTTTCTTCCCGGATAATCTCCTGAGAGTTCTTTACATTCTCCATCTGCTGCTTCAGCTCATTTTCCACCGGGGAAAGGCGTTTTTCTATGCCGCCCGGATATCCGATGGAATCCAGATAGGCATCCGTAAACTCTCTCCCCGCAGCCTCGCTGTCCAGTACATCGGAATACTTGTCCACACCCATTTCCTGCAGGATGGCGGAAAGCTTATCTTCCAGCACCTGCCGCACACGGTTTTCGACGGTGTCCGAGAGGATAAAGTTATAGACATGCACATCCCTTTTCTGCCCGATACGGTCTGCCCGCCCGATCCGCTGCTCAATCTTCATCGGATTCCATGGCAGATCATAATTGACAACGATATTGGCAAACTGAAGGTTGATCCCTTCGCCGCCGGCATCCGTGGAAACAAATACGCTGCATTGGTCCCGAAAGGATTCTAAGGCTGCCGCCCGCTCAGTCAGATTCATCTGCCCGTTTAAAACAGTGACGGCAAGGCCATGCGCAGTGAGCACTTCCCTCAGGTAATCCTGCGTGGCCCGAAATTCCGTAAAAACAATGATTTTCTCTGTCGGATCCTCCGCAAGAATACCGTCTATCAGATCCAGCAGAGGTTCTTCTTTCACATCCCTGCTCTGCATCCGCGCCTGCCTGGCAGTTTCCAGAAGACTGCGCAGTTCTTCGATTTCCTCCTGCACATTGTAAGATCCCGTTCCCAGGACTTCCTCCGGTCCGTCTTCAAAATCCAGTTCATACAGATCCTGCTCTGTGAGCGTTCCCTCATTTGTCCGCCGCTCTGTAAGAAAGCGCAGCCTGCGCTCCAGGCTCTGCAGAATCGCCGCCGTACTGCTCGTCACCATGCGCTGCATCATGATCAGGAGAAAAATCAGACACATGTTCTTCTTCCGGCTGCGCCGCGCTTTTTGGTACGCTTTGGAGACATAGGCGCTCACCATCTGATACAGATCTTTTTGCCGGCTGTTTTGTTCTCCCCAGGCAAGCGTTATAAGGTGTGTCACGCGCTTCTTAAACAGCAGATTTCCCTGATTATCAATCGCTTCCCTTTTCTCTGTGCGGATAAGATACGGGGCAACCTGCTTTCTCACAATGGATTTCGCATCGGGAAAAGCGGAGGAATCCAGCAGCCGGACTAAGCGCAGAAACGGCTCCGTCCTGCCGTTATGCGGCGTAGCCGTAAGCAGCAAAAGATAGGGGCTTGCCTGGGACAGAAGCTTTCCCAGCTTATACCGCGCCACTTCCCCGGAGGAACCTGCCACCCGATGCGCCTCATCAATGATGATAAGATCCCAGCCGCTGTCAATAATGGAATAAATACGCTCCTTATTGTACTGCTCCACGCGCTCATCCGACCATCCCGCGCGTTTCTCAACAGGTTTGACTGCATCCATAGGGGAAATCACCTGGTCGAACGAACCGTAAACATCTTCCTTTCCCGTCAGCCGCCGGATCGCCTCATAGTCTGACGGCACAATCACCGTAAACTTCTCCTGGAATTTTTCCTGCATCTCCATGGCCCACTGGTTCACAAGTCCGGTTGGGCATACCACCAGTACGCGTCTGACAAGACCGCGGCTTTTTAATTCGCGTATTACCATCCCGGCCTCAATCGTCTTGCCAAGTCCTACCTCATCCGCCAGGATATAGCGGATGCGGCTCCCGGACAGAACGCGGTTAAGCACATGGATCTGATGCGGCAGGGGAATGACATTTTCTGTCAGAGAGGCGAGGTATCCCGCGGATATCTGATTTCTGATTCCGGCGAGCTGGACCATATAGCGCAGAAAATTTTCATCCGGCTGTCTTTCCTCCTGCGTGCTGCTTAACTGTTCTTCTGTCACCGAATAGACACAGCCGGCTGCCGGATCATAGACCTGATAGGAGATATACCCCCAGGCCTCGCATCTTTTAAGGATCCTGACCCGTCTCTTTTTTTCCTTATCATACGCGGTCTCCCCGATACCAAACATTTCCTTCCTCCTCCGGTTCTCTTCTGCGGCTGAGCACCAGAAGAGCTCAGCAAACCGAAATCCGCCCGCGCGGCTGATCTTTAGAATCTTACACTCTGCTTAAGCTGATATCGTAATACATCAGCAGATTCGCATCCTCCTCAAAGGTCTGCTCCGGCAGACGCTTCCCCATTTCTACGATGGCCGCATAATTTTTTTCCTTCCACAGCCTGGCAAAGCCTGCGCGAATCGCCTCGGAACGAAACAGCTTCAGTTTGCCCTTCGTGTGCAGATACCCTTCAAACTCTTTCCAGAGACTCTTCTCCCGCAGTCTGGCAAGATCGCTTTCCCTTGCCACATCCGGGACATACCATCTGCCCTTCTCATCCTGCAGAAAATTCTCCTCCAGAAGAACGGCCAGCTCCGGCATTGCCTCGAACCGGTCCACCGCCTTCACTTCCCGCAGAAACCTAGGCTGCAGCTCGGCATACGTCTTTGGCCCGCCGTTTCTTTCCCCCAGCTCATGATAAAGCCAGGAAATCGCGCTTTTTTCGTTGGTAACCGACGTAAGGGCACTCCCCTCATCCACCTCTTTGGCGGACCGCACCAGATCATACTCGGTGACCTGCTCGGGCAGAAAATACATTCCGTCCCGCTTGGGGAACTTTTCATCCAGTCCCCGGTAAAAGGCCGCGGCATCCAGCGGCACGGCATACCCCTGCAGGATATGATAGGACACCATGCGGTCAAAGAGCAGATAGGCCTGCCGCTCCGCGAGAAGGTCAATTTTTCCCTCCGGATCCGAAACCGCCACCGGCAGGTTGGAAAGATGCTGCCGCACGAACGCCCAGGCGGTTTCCGGTGTCCCGGCAAACACCGTCATATCGCGCTCCAGAGCGCGGGCGGGTTTATACGCAGAGATCACCAGATCCTGTTTTACAGCCAGCGAATGATTGATCTGTTTAAAGGTCCCCTGTTTCTTATCCAGCGTCCGCACATCCGCAATCAGAAATCCCGCCCGCTGAATCGCCTGCTGAATGGCGTTCCACACCGCGTTTTTGGAATTATGAAACTCTACCGTCATCCAGTGATTGGGCTTGAGAACGCGGTAGTATTCGCGAAAGCAGTCCTCCATCAGGCCCTGATACTCGGGCAGATTTTTTCCCGCGGCCGGGTTCACAATCGCCTCCTGCTTATTGTTGGTGATGCAGCGCATCCACGCTTCCCAGAAAAAGTTCAGCTCAGAATAGGCCAGGTTGCTTCCAAAGGGCGGATCCGTAAAAATATAATCAATGGAATCGGACGGGAGGCCGGTTTCCGTCGTGGAGGAGGTCGAAATGCATACGTTCCCCTCTTCCGGATGAAACCGGGAGAACAGTTTTGTCAGTTTGCTGATTTTTCCCTGCAGAATGTACTGCGGACTGGCCTCCACGATCTGCGATCCGATATAGAGGGTTCCGCTCAGATACTGATTCACCTGCGAATAATGGGAGGGCACGTATCTTGCGATCCTGGACATTCCCAGAATCACCTGTTCGAAAACGAAGCGCATCTTCCGGCTTAAAGAAGACCGCTTTGCGGCATCCATCAGGTAGGAAAGCGCGATCAGGTTTCTTCTTGTGTAAAAATGATGCAGGTAAGTAATCCCCGTCCTGTCATTTCTGCGGGTTTCCCCTCCCTCGGGCATCCGCATCAGAGGAATCCAGCAGGGAATCTTTTCCCTCTCTGTCCGCTCAATGACCGCCAGATCCTCCTCATCCGGACGCTTCTCGTATTTTTCCCCGTCATACGTGTAGTTGATCAGCACAGGTTTCTGAGCAGATTTCCGGATATTTTTCTGCAGAAGCGAATCATAAACCGTCTCAAAGGCCAAAGAGCAGTCCTTTTTGGTCAGAAGCCTGCCGCAGTGCGGACACCGGAAGGTTTCGCTGACTCTCTTGGTCTCATAGTCAAAGGCGACCTCCGTGAACACCATCTCCCCGGAACAGTGCGGACAGATAAAGACATCGGACCATACCGTATAGTTGATGAATCCTCTGCCTTCTTTCTCCGCGCCTTCTTCCTTATGATCCGCTCCCGGATGTCTGGTGGCATACATCCAGCCGTAGTCTCTCTCAAAAGCCTTTAAAATCCCCAGTGCCTCTTTCTGAAAATCCTCAGCATCCACGGATGTATTCTGGTTGTACGAGATAAACGTGGCCGCCGGGGAAAGATCGTTGAGGACGGCTTTTCTCGATCCCCATCTGACTCCCGGCATCTCCTGCTCGATTTCTGCCTGAAAAGCGGGATCCGCCTGCCCGCACATCTGGGCGGCAACCCCGGTCATGCCGCTTCCGCAGAACCCGTCCAGAATAAGATCCCCCGGGTCCGTATAATGCAGCAGGTAGCGCATGATTGCCTTATACGGTACTTTCGTATGATAATTATGCGCCATGTAAACCGGATCCGACTTCCCTTCACTTACATCCGCGGCAAACGGCTCCCGGTGATAGGGATCGTCCTCCTCATACGCTTTTCCGTTTTCCCGCACAAACTCTTCCAGAAACGGGTTCGGGCAGGCGGTATAGTACGGCGCGTCGGACAGCGCGATGAGGTCCTCATCCGTGCTGATGGGAAAATCCTCCCTGCCGCGCACTCTGTCAATTACTTCCTTCGTAAGTTTCTTTCGTTCCATTGTCTCATCCCTCCGCCTGTTTCCGGTCAGAGGTTCCCTTCCCGGCGTCTTAAAAAGAACGGCCAAATCCGTCAGCGAGTCTTTAGAATAATGCGCAGTTTCCGCAAATCCTTTCCTCTGGTGCAGGCATCGATGATCGCGTTGAAGCGGCTTTTAAACACCCCAACCTCACAGGGACCGGCTCCCTGCAGTCTTCGCACCAGTTCCTCCGGATCGATCACCACCGGTTCAAATCCCTGCAGCAGCGTTTTCACGCTCTGCACGAAGTGATCGTCCACGGTCTCCGGCAGCTTTCCGGAAGCAAGGAACGCCTCCATCTCCGCTTTCTGCCGCCAATCCAGATACTCCATCTGTCCTGCGACAAGCGGATCGGAAATCGTATTAAGAAGAGTGTCCGTCCATTCGTTAAGCAGTTCCTTCATCCGGCGCTCCAAATCTTTCAGCTGCCCGGCAGCATCCTTCACCTGATCCCCCAGCCTGTAGCCGCAGTGCGTACAGAACGGATTGTTTTCCAGCTCCGCAGCCGTCAGATGGCTGCAGGGTTTTAACTCCATAAGTTCCTGCTCAATCGCCAGCTCCTTGGTCCCGGAAAGAATCTCAATTACCCGAAGCCTGCGTAAGCTTGCCAGAACAGGACTCTTTAAAAGCGCGTCGCGCTGCCTTTCCCCATCCTCGTCAAGCCGCTTTTTCTGATGTTCTTCCAGATACCGCGCAATGTACTTGTCTCTCACGCGTTCCAGCAGGGCGGTCACTTCCCGCGCCGCGCTTTCCCCGCTTTTTCCCCTGGCGATCCCGTCACGGATGGTTACAAATGACGCCCTGGCAGCCTTTAACTCCTCCGAAAGATCCGTCCCCAGATCCAGCCCTTCGATACTCGTCATATACAGGACAATGGCGGCGCATTCCCTGCGAAACCTGTCATACTCGCTGACCAGTTTCACCAGGTCCATCTGCCTGCCAAGTTCCTCCACCTGTTCCAGAGACAAACGAAAGTTATTCAGTTTGGCGCTCGTATTGTACTTCACCGCATAGTTGCTGAACTCATCCCGCACTCTAAGGCAGGAATCCCGCATGCGCAAAAGAAGGCTCTCACAAACCAGCGGCTCTCCCCAGAGTTCAAATCTCTGCTGCACCTTTTCCCTGGCATGCACGGCAAGATCGCACTGCTCCTTTGTTTTGTCAAGAAACTGCCGGATGAGCTCCTCCTGGCTGTCCGGACTGTCCAAAAGCTGCGGATCGATTCCCAGAAGCTCAAAGAGTCTTTTTAACTCCCGCATGGCCATCTGCGCCGGTTTGGACAGACAGGTAAACTCGTAAAGGTCAACCCCCAGCACTTTCGGGATCTGATCCAGGTTCTCCGCCGTAATGATTCTCCCGTCCTTTAAGGTCATGGTGGCAAAACCGCCGTACACCAGCGACAGAAAAACAATCGGCGTGAACATGCAGGGGATGTGGAAATGCCGGTCCTCATACGTCTCCGGAAACACCGGTTCAAACAGCTCCTCGTAATTGATAACTCCCAGCGGCGGAAGGCCTTTCAGCAGGTCAATAAAGTAGGCCGCATATCCGGACTTTTCCGGGCAGATCCGCTCCCCGTCCAGAAGATGAAAGCTTTCCAGCATGGCCGCTCCCTGCGCAGTCTTGCGGCCCGCAAAGTAATCAAACGCCTGCCGCACGTTCTCCGCCATGTTCCTGCGCGTAATCTTCGTGCGAAACACCGGAAACTCCGGATATCTGCTCTCAAAATACGTATCCAGGCAAAGCGAGGCCGCCAGATCGATGGTCTCCGAAAAATCCATCTCCCGCGCGTTCCGGCCTTTCAGCACCTTATATAAAGGGCGTCTGCGGCCAAGATACGCCGCCTCCATGCAGGTCGTCTTATTGTCCGACAGATATTTTACCAGCTTCTTCTGCGCCAGAGCCGCTCTGGTCAGGTAGGCGTTTTTATCCTTCCCCTCGCTTAAATCCGCCAGCGCACTTGCCGCGGAGAACAGCTGAAGGGCATCGCGAAACTCTCTGTCCGCCTTAAAATAGAAGTAGACCTCGTCCGCCAGATTCGCCGCCTGTGCACTGTCCGCTCCGAAGGGAGGCATGAAAAGAAGGTAGAAATCCCTCTCCGGCTGGGCAGTGCTGCGCTCCGCGGGCAGGCCCATAAACAGGTATCCCTCCCGGAAGATGCCGTGGGATTCCCAGTTTAGATCTTTCTCATAGATTTCAAAGTTGGGAACATACTGTTTGGCGTCCCACCCCAGACAGCTGTAGATGACCTGATAGTAATAGCGGTTAAGGTCATCGTCGGAGAGCAGCGATGAGCGCTGCTTTACCTTCTCGTCGTAGTCCACCACCTTATCCACATCCAAAAAGTACTGGCTGTTTGCCTCATTGAAGATGATGAACTGGCCGGAGACCGTCGCCATGATATCCCGCAGGGTCGCCTTGATCACCCCCAGCAGGAAATCCGCGTCCTGCTCCGGCATCGGAAGATACAGGCACAGATCATCTTTCAGGTTCTCCGCCGTAAGACCAAAGCGCACATCCAGACCGTTGGTGGTCAGCCGGTGCACGGAGAGCGCATAAATGATCTTGATGGCCAGCGGCTTATACGCGGGCTTCGGAAACGCATGCTCTAAGATATTCTCCAGCTTTTCGCTGGCTTCCAGCACCCGGCGTACCTCCGGATTGGTGCGCAGCATCGGTGTCTGCTTGATTTTCGGCCAGTACTCGTCAAAAGAAAGAATGCCCGGCGCATCCTCCGGAAGTTCCTGGTCAAAAATCTCACGGATCGTCACGGAGATATTCTTCAGGATATGGCGGTTTTCGATCAGGTATACCTTATTTAAAATATCCACATACGCCGGATGAATCGGAAACAGCTCCACAAACTCGTCCATACGGTTCGCCATGCCCGCGTACAGCGGGGCGAACTTTTCCAGATGCCTGCGAATCAGCTCTTTCTGCTCGGGCGTCTTTTTCAGAATACGCTCGGAAACCACGTAGGAGGTATCCTCCTTGGCGATGACCAGTTCCGTAATCCGGTCGCGCACATGCCCTAAGGTGTCGGCGACAAAGCCGAATTTCGGATTGTCAAACAGCTTCTCCTGCATTCCGAACATGCAGCGCAGTCTGCTTTTGGAGCACATTTCCCCAAGGACGCGGAGAAATTCCAGATCTAAAGCGAGCTGCTGCGCGGAACGGGAGACAAGGAAGTTTAACAGCTCATCCACGACAATGAGATACCCCTTATCCGGATAGACAAAAGAGAAAGCCTGACAGACATCCTGCAGAAGCTTCTTATTGTCCTTCACCTTTGAGAAATCCGGCGTCTCGAAGGGAATGCCCCGCGCGTGAAAGTCGTCCTCGATAAACCCCAGCACAATCTCGCGCAGAGGCATGGTCACCCCGGTCAGCTCAAAGCGCAGCACCTCAAATTTGCCCGCGATTCTCTTCGCGTCCTCGGCGAAGTTTTGATTTGTAAGCTCCGCCAGACAGGTATCGTCGTTGGCCACGGCGGAAATCATGCTCATCAGATGGGATTTCCCGGTACCGTAGTTGCCCACAATCAGCACACCCTTATTGTTTGCGGTCTCGTCCATCTGCAGCTGGTCGATGACCAGCGTCTTCAGATTGGCGGCCATCCTGTCGGACATGACATAGGTGCGCACATATTCCCGCGCCCGATCGGCGTCATTGGCAGAAGTAAGCTGAATCACATCCTCAATCGGATGAAAACTGATCAGTTCCGAATACTTCATCTTTTTTCTCCTTCTTCCGCCCGCGAAAGGCGGATTCTGTTTTCTCCCTCATTTTCCTGCAGTTCAGGCAAAACCAGGGATCCTTACGCCGCGACTGGCTTTTTAAGCGGGCAGATTCTGCGTACTTTCTCATCCCGTCCCGGCTTCATGTTTCCTGTGCCTTCTCCCTGCAAAGGTCCCTCGCCGCCAGGCTTGGAGCCCTTTCTCTTAAATTTCCCTGCCCTTCATTATAATGCATCTTAAGAAAAATGAAAACAGGCGTTTTTCGTCCGCGGTCGGGCAGGAGAGAGTGATTTCCTTCCCGCGGAAACCACCGGCAGTCAAAGAGAAAAACTCCCCTCCTTGCGGAGGGGAGCCTGACAGTCCTTGTCAATAAGCTTCGCCGGCGGCTTACTTCTTCCCGCCGGACTTCCTCTTTGGCCTGGTCTGTGTGCTCTTATTCTGTCCACGGGGGATTTCCCCGATCAATGTTTTGAAAAGCACTTCTCTGTACTTCCGGATCATATGATTACAGCGTCAAAAGCCTGAACTTTCGGCTGAGAAGCAGCCACAAGGTGAAAAACTTATTGACTCACCCCAAACTTAAGGTAAGAAGTGGGGTGTGCTTAACCGACACAAAGCTAAGCTTAAGACGGGGCCCCGTAAATTTCGAATGTTGAGCAGGATTGTTAAAGCTACAAGCAGCGGAACAATCCGTAATCACCTTTTGACGTCTGAATCATGATGTCCGGTGAAATAGGCATTAGGTACCTGAAGTACATAGAGAAGAAAGTATCGTGTACAGGGGAATTCGTATGTCTGTGAGAAGGCCGTGGGTGTGGCCGCAGTCACACATGACGCGGGGTATCGTGAGCTCTTTTACAACCTTTTCCCCGTCGGTGTAATCATAGACACAGCGAGTGTAGGTGCCCCAGCTTTGATAATCGGAGGTGGCCCCGCAGTAAGCACAGCTCCGCCCTGTGAGATTGTTAAGGCCTATGTTGAGAAGGGCTTTCAGACAGGAGTCAGACAATTCTCCTGCGGATGAATTTTCAAGAAATTTCAGCTTGCCAAAAACAGATTTTTCACGTATCATAGTAGTGGTATTGTGCAGGTCTCCTAAATGGCTGGGGTTACGTCAAAAAAGAGCCTGTGCATCCTTTCATTGAGGGGGAGGACGAGCTTCGCAGGGCGGGTCCTCCCTTTTTATAGTTCCCGGCGGCGTACCGCCGCCTTATGTATGTTTCATCCAGCCTGTCCAGTCTGCATTCCGCCTGGCGTGTACCAGGTCTGCAGCCAGTTCTCCAACCTGAAGACTCCATGGAGCACATGGTCAGGAGCCGCTTCTAATGACTGGTTTTCTCAGGTAATTCCTTGTTATAAAGTGAGCAGGCCCAGCAAGGTAACCGAAGTGTGCCGTCTTTTACAGCGGGTTCCAATAGACATGATTTTGACCGTAATACGCTCTTTTTGCGGGAGTTTAAAAATCTTTCGCCGCCTGGCAACCGCAACGTTGGGCAGCCTGAAGGCTTCCTGCCTGGTGCTTTCTTCCTTCAGGCAGATTCCCATTCAGGAAGAAATGTATTTCGATATGAAAAGTGCTGATGGTATCATATATGTCACTTTCAGATGGGCTTAACGGCTTTTCAGCCGCATTTTGGAGGATTGGAAAATAGAGGAATAATCAGGGGATTTAGTCACAGGGGATTTTTTGTCACGTTTTAGGCCGGTGTGCAAGTCTGCACAAGGAAAATCCTTTTGCGGAAGGGCCTTTGCTCCGGTCGCTTTCTGCTGAATTCCCGGCGCGGTTTAAGGCGCAGCTTCTTCTTACCTCATAGCCTGACGGATGGAGGCAGCTTATCTGAAGAGGAGAATCTGACAAAGGGATCCTTTTAGATGAAAATCCCACAGAAAGAGCAGGAATCCACCGCCCGGCAAAATGGGGAACCCCTCTCTCCGCTTTCCAGGCAGGCAAAAACGTGACAGAAGAATTTTAGCTTTTAAATTTCCGTCTTTTCCAGAGATTTTCAAAAGCCAGCCTGCTCATCTGAGGGTACTGAAAAACAGGTGCAGACGAAGCTCCAAAACAAACACGGATCCCTTTGCCGACAGAAACGGATCCGCGTCAACACGGCAAATGCTGTCCATTATTCATGCAAATGTTCGTTCTCAAAGAAATGACCATTACCCGGCAAATCAGAAGTGGGAGATATAAAAACGCAGGAAGAAGACAAACCGCCTCCCTCCTGCAAGGATAAGACCAGCTGAAAGAAAAGTCAGGAATCCTGTATCCCTGTCAGAACTGTTTAGGGGTGCATACAAAAGCGGCAGACATCCAGGGCTTTCACCCGCCATCCCGGGAAGCCTTTGAAAGCACCTGCTGACAGACACATCTTTTCGCCCTCCTTGCGAAATGCACACTGAAAATGCGTTTTCTCCGGCAGTGGTGTGATCTTCCCCGTCGCAAAAAGGAAGGAAAACCCCCTCTTTGTCCCCTGAACAGGCTGTCTGTAAGCTTACTGCCCGGCGGCTGTGAGGGAAATTTCCAGTCAGACGCGGAAGTGTTTCTTAGGTTATTCCAGACGGTTCCGGTACTCACTGGCGGAGACGCCGGTGATCTTTTTAAAAACCCGCGAAAAATGGGCGATATCCAGAAAGCCAACCTCGTCCGCCACATCCCCGACTTTCAGGGCGGGATCCTTCAGAAGCTCCTTGGCGGCCTCCACGCGGATGCTGTTCAAGAGCTCTGAGAAGCTCTGCCCGGTAGACCCGTTCAAAAGCTTGCTTAAATGCCACTGGCTCACGTAGATATGATCCGCCACATCCTTCAGCGTGATCTTACGGCGGTAGTTCTCCCGCATATAGGCCAGCGCGTTTTTCACCAGGAACCGGCCGGCCGCGGATTCCGTCTCCGCGCCGGGTTTTTGCTGCGAAAGTTCCTCCTCCTGTGTTCGTTCCCGCTGCGGCAGGATCCCCTTCTTTTTCAGCCTGGCGGTCATCGCTTCCACGGCCTCTTTTAACTCCTCCATCGTGGACGGCTTTAAGATGTAGCGGGCAACGCCCAGCCGCAGCGCCTGCTGAAGCAGCTCAAAGTCCCGGTAACCGGTGAGAATGGTCAGCTCCATATCGTCAAATTCCGACTTGAGGGCCGCCGTCATCACAAGCCCGTCCATCTTCGGCATATAAATATCACAAAAGACCATGTCCGGGCGTATCCGGCGAATAAGCTCCAGGCCTTCCTGCCCGTCAAAGGCGGTTCCCGCGACTTCGCAGTCATACGAAGCCCAGGGAATCAGCTTCACAAGCCCGGTGACAATAATCGGCTCATCATCCACAATGACCACTCTGTACATCCTCAATCACTCTTTTTCTCAGCCTTTCAGCGCTCCCGCCACCATTCCCTTAATGATGTATTTCTGCAGGAACGCGTAGAGGATCAGCACCGGCACCACCACAATGGTAACCGCAGCCGCCATCAGTCCGTAGTTCGTCCCTTCCATGGCGGTCAGTTCCTTAAGCAGCCTGGTAATGGCCCAGTGCTTCTGAATCCGCAGGAAGAAGGACTGCATGAACAGATCGTTATAGCTCCACAGAAACGTAAAGATCGCCACGGTGGCGAAGGACGGCTTCGCGAGCGGCATCACGATCCTGCGGTAAATCTGGAAGGCGCTGCATCCTTCCAGGTAGGCCGCCTCCTCCAGTTCCAGCGGGAGGCTTCGGATATAGCCGGAAAGAACCAGAATCGCGAAGGACAGATTCCCTGCGATCTGAGGCAGTGCGCAGGAGAGCAGAGAGACCCAGCGGTTGTTGGTATTCACAATCCCCCAGGAGGCCTCCATGCGGAAAACCGGCACGATCGTCGCAAAAGCCGGAAACATCATGCTCGCGACCACCACGGACATTAAAAAGTTTCTTCCTTTGAAATTATAGCGGACAAGCGCGAAAGCCGCAAGTCCCGCCAGCATCATCACCGCAACCGTCACACTTCCGGATAAGACCAGACTGTTCAGATAGGCCCCCAGAATCGGCACCCGGTCAAACGCCCTCTTATAGTTGGCCAATGTGAACGCTTCCCCGATGGGGATGGAAAAAGAATCCTCAATGATCAGGTTCTTGGCCTTAAAGGAATTGATCGCCACCCAAAACAGCGGATAGATCGTGGTCAGCGCCCAGAATATCAGCAGCGCATAGACAGGGATCATCCAGGTCTGCGGCCTTCTTTTTCTCGTTACGCTCTTCTCCATGACATCCTCCCGCCCCTAATAGTCTTTCTCTTTGAAAACAGTGTTGACCACCCGGGAGGAAATCACTCCCAGAAGAACGATGATGACCGCGATCGCGCAGCCGTAATCCGTGTTCCGCGCCTCACACGCCCAGTAGTACATATAGGTGCTTGTCAGCCAGGTCCTGTTAAGCGGCATGCCCTTCGGGAACATCACCCAGGGAAGGTCGTACGCCTTCAGCGCTCCGGTGACTGCCAGCACAGAACAGGTGCACAGCACGTTGTGGAGAAGCGGAAGCGTAATATACCGGATCCGCTGCCAGCGGCTGGCCCCGTCTATGGCGGCCACCTCGTACAGATCGGAGGGAATGTTGTTCAGTCCGGTGATCAGGATAACGAAATAGAAACCGACATACTGCCACATCACCGGAATCATCATCGTGATCAGGGCCCTGTCTTCACTCTTCCAGTCTATCAGCTGCTCATTTCCGAAAAGCTCCAGGATCTGGTTTATCATTCCCTTGTCCCGCAAAAAGATCAGGTTAAACAAAAGCCCCAGCGCGGTGGCGGAGATCACGATCGGGAAAAAATAGACCACACGGAAAAACTTCCCGCCTTTAGGGATCTGATCTACACAGATGGCTAACACCAGCGCGATTCCCACCTGAAAAACCAGCGTCGAGATCATCAGGATCAGGGTATTCAAAAGCGCTCTCCACATGTTCTTATCCTGAAGCAGTTCCGCGTAGTTCGAATACCAGGGAGATAAGAATCCCTTGCCCGGCGAGGCAAGCCCTTCTATCTGCTGGAAACTGTTTAAGATATTCATGATAAACGGATAATGCAGAAAAACCGCCATAAAGGCAAAAGCCGGAAGCAGGAAAAAAAGCAGCGGTTTTTTATTGCGGTAGATATTGGCTCCCATCGGATCCCTTCTTTCCCTCTTTAAAAAAGGGATGCCGCAGGCATAAAGCTCCCTGCAGCATCCTTCTTACATACGTTTCATGAAGCTTTTACTGTGCGTGATAGATCTCCAGGCCCTCCGCAACGGCGTCTTCAGCGGAAACCTCTCCGGTTACGATCTGCGGCATGCCGTCGAAGGTGGGCACCCGGCATTCCCCGTTAAACAGATCCTGCACCGCACCGGTTAAGGAAGTCGCGCCCGACATCATCTGCATCGATTTCTGCTGCAGGGAATTAAAGACCGTCTCATCCACCGCCGGAGCCTCCTTCAGAGCGGAAGCCGTATGCTGCGCGAACTTCGCCACGTTCTCATCACTGGTCAAAGTTTCCACAAAGCTCACAGCCGCGTCGCGCTTCTCCTCATCTTCCCAGGCTGCTGTGCTGATATAGTAGCCCATGGACAGTCCGCCGATCAGGTCAGTGGCCTTCCTTTCGCCCTTGCCCGGCACGTAGGTCACCGTAAATTTATCCAGCATCTCCGTATCCAGCGTGGACAGATCTTCCGGATCGGACTGGCAGGCCGCCGCGATGCCCCCGACTTTCCAGGAACCGTCAATCAAGAAGGCCGCCTTATCCTGGGTGAACATTGCAAATGTCTCGTCATCGGTCGCAGAAAGCGTATTCTCCGGGAAGTACCCCAGTTCATACAGTTCCTTAATGTCATTCATGCCGGCCACCCAGGCGCCCGCTTCATCGATCGAAGCCGGGATGTTCAGATGATCCGTCACGTTGCCGTTGTTAAAGATCGAGTACTCCCACCAGTAATGCGGAATGTTTCCCAGAGCCGCAGCGATCGGCGCATAGCCCGCGTCCTTGATCTTCTGGCAGTCTTCCTTAAACTGATCCCAGGTGTAGTCCGCTCCCGGAACCTCCACCCCCGCGGCATCCAACACCGCCGTGTTTACAAACAGCGCCTCCCAGTAGCCGTTTACCGGCACCGCGTATTTCACGCCGTCCACCAGAGAGGGCGCGATTAAGTCGTCGTTCATGTTGGCGGCGTACTCCGGATAGGTCTCGCGGATCGTATCGATCGGCACCACTTTCCCGGCCTCGATGAAGGAATTGGCATCGGCGCCGTTGAAGAAAAACAGGACATCCGGATCCGCACCGGTCTGGAAATCCATCTCGATCCGAGCCTTGAACGCTTCATCGGAAGTCGCGGAAGCGTCATTCACCGTGTTTCCCGTATCCTCCTCCCAGGCTGCCACCGCATCCTTGAAATTCTGGGCGTTTCCGTCCTCCCCCGCGAACGTGGTAGTCACGTTCAGTTCCACTCCCTCCGCGAACGCGCTCGTTCCCGCGAGGGAAAGGCTCATCAGCAGTCCCAGCGCAAAAGCCAACTGTTTTTTCATTTTCCTACCTCCTATCGTACTTGATCATGAAAAAATCCCGCTGCACTTATGCGACCAGTATGCGTCATTTTCACCAATCTGGAAAGGTCTGAAGCTGTGATTTTTTGTATCTTTTTGTCAAAATGGAAAAAGGGGAGTATTCCGGTTCCCAAACTCCGCCTTTCCGGGACGATGCATGCCGCCTAAACGCTCACCTCCTGTCCTGTCAGATAAAAGCCAAGCCAGTTTTTCCGGGCAGAATGAGGCATCCTTTCTGCCTTTTTACAGGCGTCCCGTTGTTCAAAAGAATGCGCCCCGGGATTAAACCGCCGGGGCGCACTCCCCCTGTCCAGACGGGCTCCTTAAAGCTGTCTGACAATCAGGGAAATTATTCTGCATAGTATGCCGCTTTTGATGTTATTCCAGTCCTTCTGAAAGTTCCTCCTGCTCCTCTTCCATCAGTTTCCTGGCCTTCTTCTTATCTGTATCTGTCATTCTGACTTCCGATAAAAGTTCTGCAACGTATTTTTTATCCAGCAGCGAAAACAGCTCTTTGATTGTTCTCTCCCTGTTCCAGCCAACGGCCATATGGATGGATCGTATGCTGGCCTTTTGAAATTCCGGCAGAACTTTGAGCGCTTTCAAAAGATGCAGATCCATCTTTATCATGAGACTTAGATTCTGGTAAGCATCTCTTTCCATGGCGCAGGTATCGTCTTCACGAAATTCGGTACCCAAAAACCAGTGGCCGGCTTCACACTGCCAGTGGGACCGTATCCCTTCCGCACAGTCGGCCACATCCTTAAGTGTTGTGATGTAGTACCGTGCTTCTGCGGTGGCTGATTCTGACGGATTCGCTGGCTGGATAGTCCTGATGAAACAGACAAAAGAGGGGATTTTCCCCCATTTCCCGTCTCTTTCCGGATTTTTACAAGGATCCACGCGGAAATACTCCCTTATCTCAGTCTGCGAATGCGTTTTTTCGGTTACTTTCAGGTAGTCTTTTTTCTCTTCTTTGATCTTCTTTAATGTTTCTTCACCAAAGCAGCGAGAAACCTCCTCAAGAAGGCCGCCCTGACTGCCCATCAGGTCTCCAATGCACTCTCCTTTCTTTGATCTTATGAGTTTCCAGGTTTCTGCCTGCGTATGCGCCTCAAGGATAATCAGGCAGTCCTTTAAGGTTTTCTGTGACTCCAGCCACTGCTGAACAGCCGGAATTTCGTCCGTTTCGAATTCGATGGTCTGCGAACAAATACAGATACCATAAGTGATATCCCACACATGCAGTGTCCGCTGATTGGACACTTTTCCATCCGCCGCATAGATATGGCTGAAATTCTTCGAGGAAGCCTTCACCCGCAGACAGCGCTGCAGGCAGCCAAGATTCGCCGTCAGGAAAGAGATGATGAAGCCCTGAAACTGGTCATTGGGAATCCTGCCAAAAATGTACATAATTTCATCGCGCGAAGGGATGCCGTTTTCGTAGCCATAGAACTTCCGCAGCCAACGAAGATTTTGATTCCCAAACATTTCCAGTTCAATCCAGCTGCTGCATCCGGCAAGCGCTCCTAAAAACAGGAGCAGCACTGCCTCATGGAGAGGATACATGCACATTTCCTTACTTCCATCCGGATCCGTCTCAAAAACATTTGTGTCCCTCTCCGTCAGCTTTTTCCCGTCTCCGGGATCAATGCCGCTGTCTTGAATCGTCCTGGCCATTTCTTCGGGTACGCTGTTTCTCTTTGCCATGTGAATCCTCCTAACTTTTCCGTTGATCTGCTCCCGCGTCCTGAATGCTGCGCGGAAACGTATCCGTTTCGCTGGAAAAGGAAACTGTGTTTGAATAAACACTATGCATATTCCATAGTAGCTTAATAATTATACAATGATGTGCTCATTTACGTTTCTATGCAAGATAGGTGTTGTTTAAAATTTATCACATTTCGCGGAGAAGTTCAACAGATTTTCAAATAGTAAAATCAAATTCCATTAAAGTCCGTTAAAGTCCCTTCTGTTTCGCCTTCTCTGATGCTGAAGTTGGACTAAGAAGCTCTCCCTTTTTGAATTTCAGCCAGGTAATCTGGCCGGAGCAAACAGTTTTTAAGCATGAAAACAAAGTTTCCTGAAAGACGCCGCCTGATGGAAAGGTGACTCATCCGTTTCAGGAAATACGTTTTCTGAAAAATACTTTGCCCAGGAAGTGTCCCGTAAACGTTTTCCCCGTTCTGTGCGGCCTGCAGCAAAATCACAAAGGGGGCTTTTCCGGGATAAATCTTTGGAGAATGCCATTGGTTAAACGCAAGCCCCGTGCCTTAAAAGCGGCAGAGAAAGGCAAACTCCTCAGCTCTTCTGCCCATCTGCCGACTCCGCCGTCCGGTACGGCAGCAAAAGTCTGGCAAGAACCTTTCCCTCCTCTTCACGGATCAGCAGACCGTAAGGCTCCCCAAACAGGATGTGAAGACGCTGGTTGACGTTGGCAATCCCCAGATTTCCCGCCGGTTCCCTGCTGGTGTTATAATTCAGATCCAGGAGCCTTTCGATTCGCAGAGCATCCTCTTTTGACAGCGTCCCGTCATTGCGGATATCCAGCGAAAGATCATTTTCCACCCTTAAGCCTTCAATCAGCACGGTGCCTTTTCCGTTCGGCATAATGCCGTGTTCAATGGCATTCTCAATCACCGGCTGCAAAATCAGTCTCGGCACCAGGCAGTCCATGAGTTCCTCCGGGATCCTGACCGTCACTTCCAGCCGTTCCCCCAGCCGCTCCCGCATGATATACAGATACGAACGCACATAAGTCATTTCCTCTCTAAGCGGCACCTCCGGGCGCTTTCTGCGGTCTAACGCAGCGTCCATCACATTTGAGAGCGCTTCGATCATCTTGCTGATCTTTTCATTGCCGTCCAGGCGGGCCTCCCAGTTGATGGTCTCCAGCGTATTATTCAGAAAATGCGGATTGATGTGGGACTGCAGAGCCATGATCCTGGCTTCCCTAAGCGCAATCTCCTCCTGATAGATCCGGTTAAACTGATTTTTCAGGTTCTCCGACATCCGGTTTACGGATTCGCAGAGGTAGGCAAATTCCCGGTTGTGTATTTCCCCGCTGATCTGATAGCCCAGCTCTCCCTCCTCGATATGGCGCACACCTTCGGTGAGCATCGTCACGGGACGCGTAACCTCCTGTCTGAAAACCCGCAGCACCGCCAGCAGCATCAGGATCACGGAAAGCACCATACCGGCCACCACATAAGGATACCCATAGAACGGAAACATTGTCACATTGTTTTTCACCATCATGACCGAGCGCAGCCTGTAGCGGTCGCCGGAGCGTTCATCCGTCACGCAAAGCTGTCCTCTCACCCACTGGTAGTTTTTTTCTCCTGCCTCGCGGTAGAGCGTTTCCCAGTCATGCTCCTCTTCACTCTCTGTCGGCAGAAACTCCTGATCGTTGATCCACACACAGCCGCAGTCCTGCATCGGATACTGGATAATGCTGCCAAAGCAGTACTCCTTATTCAGGCAGAACACTAAAACTGCCTGAATCTGATAGCGGCTGTCCAGCATGTTTCGGATCATGTAAAGTTCCCTGCCGCGCACCAGGAAGCGTACGGAAGTGCCCAGCTCCATCGCCGCTTCGCGGACAGCCTCGTGATCGTCATTCCAGTAATGGAGGATTTTCTGGTAGCTTCCGTTTCCGCTCTCGCTGTACACCGCCGCCGAACTTTCTTCTCCTTCTCCCTCAAACCAGAGAATCGCGCTGGAGACCGCGTCGCTCTGCCCGTAATTATTCGACAGATACTGAATATATCTTTTCTGCGCCTCATCCCGGTTTAGATTCCCTGCCAGGTACTGCTGCCTGGCCGCAAGAATCTCCCCGTCATAGGAGGCCTTCCGGGAATCCGCGACCGCCCGGTCCAGGCGTTCCACACAGATCAGGTTATTAAACGCCAGCTGATTGACGTAGCTTTCGGCTGTCAAACCGCTGTGGCTGCTCGCCATATAAATCCCCAGAACTGCAATCAGAAAGGAAAAAGGGATCAGCCAGCAGATCAGCAGGATCCTGATCACCTTCCACTTCATGGAATGCTGTTTTTTCCTCATCGAAGCCTCCTCTGCTGCCGGGTAAGTCCCGGCCGTTTCCCCCTAAGGAGCATCTTTTTTCCCTGCCTCTTCTTCCCGCTTTTTCCCGGAACTTTCAAGCCTCTGTTCAGTATCCTTCCCGGGGAAATCATGTCCGGTTCCTTTTTTGCAGACGCAAACCCTGCGGCAGCTCTTCTTCCCCGCTTTTTAACCGGGCTCTATCCCATCACGATTCTTACCTGATGATGAGTTCCCGGCGCAGACGGCAGAATGCTCTTAGCCTCTTTCCCGTCCACATACCGCTCCTTCACGCCTTTCATCACCCCGTGCGGATTGACGACTTCGATCTGATAGACGGCTCCCCTCCAGATCCGCTTCACCTGAAAGCTTTTCCAGTCTGCCGGGATGCAGGGATCGATGACAAGTTCGTCAAGCTGCGGACGAATCCCTAACATATAGCGGGTGGCGGAAAAATATGCCCAGCCGGCGCTGCCCGTCATAAAGGGATGCCTGGCCCGGCCAAAGGCAGTGTGATCCTTCCCCATGATAAACTGACAGTAGGAATAGGGTTCCGCCTGACGGATCTCAATCCGGTCATTCTGTCTGCAGGGACACAGCGCCTCATAATATTTCATCGCCCGGTCGCCTCTGCCAAGCCGGCACTCGGCTGCCCAGGCCCAGGGATTGGGGTGGCTGAAGATCGACCCGTTCTCTTTCACCCCGGGATAGACGCGGGTCACAAAACCAACCTCCTCATCCGGCACAGTGTAGGAAGGGCCGTTCAGCATAATCCCGTACTCCGTGTACAGATACTTATCTACGCTGTCCATGGCCGAAATCCCCTGCTCATAGGAAGCCGCCCCGGAAAGCACCGCCCAGACGTTTGATTCTAAATGGATCTTCCCTTCCGGATCCGCGCTCGTTCCTATTTTCCTGCCGCTCTTCGTAATCCCGCGGATAAACCATTTCCCATCCCAAAGCTCATTTTGGCAGACGTTCTTTACTCTCTTAAGCATCGCCCCGTAGGTTTCCAAGTCCTTCGCGGTTCCTTTTTTCCTGCAAAGATCCAGGAAATGCTCCAGCGCCCAGACATGAAGGAAGGAAACCAGGGCGCTCTCCCCGCCGCCAAGATTCAGGCAGTCATTCCAGTCCGCCCGAAGCCCCAGACAGACTCCGTGCGCACCGACCTGCTCGGCGGAAAAGTCCAGGATCCGCTTCATATGCTCATAAACGGTTCCCTCCCCTCCATCCGCGTAGCCGATTCTCTGATCCATAAAATCCAGTTCCCCGGTTTCCCGGATGTATTCCCCGATGGCGGGAATGAGCCATAAAGCATCATCCGAGCAGGCGTCCTTTAAGCCATGGACGCGCTCTTTTTCATCCGGCTGCGGAATCACCGTCGGCGAGGAAAAGGGGCGCACTTTTTGCGGCTCAAACCATGCCGGGTCAAACAGGTGCAGCCCGTACCCTTTCGAAACCAGCCCCTGCAAAAGCTGCTCCAGTCTCTGTCTGCATTTCCGCGGATTTGAGTGCGGGATCGCCATCGCATCCTGTGCCGTATCGCGGTACCCCAGCCCGGTTCTTCCTCCCACTTCGATAAAGGAGGCAAACCGGGAGAACAGGATATTGATTTCCGCCTGATAGAGGTTCCAGGTATTCAGCATGGTATTCATATCCCGGCTGGGAGTTGTCACCTGCAGTCTGGAAAACTTCTCCTCCCAGTACTCCGAAAGCCTCTCTGCCGCGAGATCCACGTTCGTAAGATCACTGTACTTTTCCCGGATCGGATAGGCATCCTCGCGTCTTCCCTCCCCCAAAAGAAATACGAAGCGGATCTCCTCCCCCGGCTGCAGGACGAATTTCTTATGAAGGACCCCGCAGTGATTGCCGCCCTTTTCAAAGGAGGAGGAAGTAACACCCATCTCCACCGCAGCCGGGTTTGTCTCCGTGCGGTACGGTCCCAGAAAGGAATCCCTTACACAGTCGAACCCGTCCGGTTCAAAACTGGCTGTAAAATACTGGTAGCCGAATTCCTCATAGAACAGATCATGCTCAATCACGCCGTTTTCACAGGAGGAACCGGCGGCGTAGAGACTCATCTGAAAGTTCTGGTTGTCCATATCGATGTGGTGGAACGAAAACTCGCAGTAGGAAAAAACACTGAGAGTGCGCTCCTGTCCGCTGCGGTTCTTAAGCTTTACATCCCATAGCTCCACCGAATCCCCAAGCGGGATGAAAAGTCTCTGACTGGCAAAGATCCCCTTATAATCGCACTCGTAAACAGAATAGGACATCCCGTGGCGGCAGGCATAGACGGCCTGATCCAGGGGCTTTCCCACCGGCTGCCAGGAAATGCTCCAGTAATCCCCGTCCGCGTCGTCTCTTACATATACATAGTGTCCCGGCCGGTCCATCGGGACGCCGTTTGGCCGAAACCGGGTGATGCGGTGATACTGCGGCGTTTTGTAAAACAGATATCCGCCCGCGGTATGGTTGACCACCGCGCACAGATCCTCCACCCCGAGATAGTTCGTCCAGGAGACAGGAAGATCCACGCGGTCAATCACGTACTCTCTATGTTCCTCATCAAAATGTCCGTACTTCATAACTTTGCCCTCCGAATCGTCTGCTCTTTAGGGAAATAGTAGCGGAAGAAGCCATGTTTTTCAACTGCCTGTTGTGTGATTTTTTGTATGAAGTTGCAGTCGTACCATACTCCCGGAAACGAAGGGGAAGCGTTCCCGGCGGCTGCTCCCCTGCCCCGGCGGGGCCTAACAAAATTTCCCGGAAAGGTCTTGACAGCGGGAAGGAGAACCGCTATACTGGGACTAATCAATAGCGCAAGATTAAATCCCGCGAAATTAATAGGAGGGCAGTTATGGAAAGCATCTATGACTTTACGGTAAAAACACAGGACAACCAGGAGGTTTCCCTCTCGGATTACAAGGGAAAGGTTCTTCTGATCATCAACACCGCCACCGGGTGCGGATTCACGCCGCAGTACGACGGGCTGCAGGATCTGTACGAACTGCACCAGAAAGACGGGCTGGAGATCCTGGATTTCCCGTGCAACCAGTTCGCCTCGCAGGCGCCGGGCACCGACGAGGAGATCCACAATTTCTGCACCGGACGGTACGGCATCACGTTCCCGCAGTTTGCCAAGATTGACGTGAACGGGGAGAATGCCATCCCGCTCTACAAATACCTTACGGCAAACACCACCTTCGCCGGGTTTTCCGGCCCCAAGGGCGTGATGATGAAGGGCATCGCCAAATCCATGGACAAGGACTACAAGAACAACGGAAAGATCAAATGGAATTTCACCAAGTTCCTGATTGACAGGGATGGAAAGATCGTCGCCAGGTTTGAGCCGACCGAATCCATAGAGAACGTGAAAAAGCGCGTCGAGGAGGTGCTGTAATGTTCCATTATGACTATCAGACGCAGAATACCTGCTCCATTCTGATCAGTCTGGATCTGGACGGGGATACAGTCCACAACGTCAGTTTCACAGGAGGATGCAACGGGAATCTGAAAGCCATTCCCATCCTGATTGAAGGATGGACCGTCGATCAGATCGAAGAGAAACTCTCCGGCATTCTCTGCGGACGCAGACCGACTTCCTGCCCTGATCAGCTGGCAAAAGCTGTCCGCGAAGCCTATGAAGCCGAACAGAAGGCATCCTGAAGCGGCGCTTAAAATTTGCTGACCAACCCATTTAAAATAAGGAGGATTCCTAATGAAAAAGAACCTGGTCGTCTATTTCAGCGCCAGCGGAGTGACCGCTGACGCGGCGAAAAAAATCGCCGAAGCAGCCGACGCGAATCTGTATGAGATTCGCCCGCAGATCCCCTATACAAAGGCCGATTTAAACTGGCAGGATCAGACTTCCCGCAGTTCCGTCGAGATGAAGGACCGCTCCAAGCTGCCCGCGCTTGCCGATTCGGACGCGCCCGTGGCGGACTATGAACGGATTTATCTGGGATTTCCCATCTGGTGGTACACGGCGCCGACGATTGTGAACGCATTCCTGGAAAAGTATGATTTCTCCGGGAAGGAGATCATTCTGTTCGCGACATCCGGAAGCAGCGAATTTGGGAAAACCCTTTCCGACCTGAGAGGAAGCGTCAGTGCGCAGGCCACCCTCAAAGAGGGCATTGTGGTGCACGGCACAAAGGACGAAACATTCTGGAAAAACTGGGTCTCCTCGCTGGAAAATCAGTGAAAAGGGTAAAGAGGGTTTGACATGAAGATCGCAATACGCTATTATTCAAGAGGAGGCAATACAAAAAAGATCGCCGAGGCCATTTCCAAAGCCGTGGGCGTTCCGGCGAAGCCGGTATCCGAACCGCTTCCCGAAAAAGTGGATCTTCTGTTTCTTGGCACCGCTCCGTATGCCTTCGATGTGGATGACAAAGTCAAGGCCTTTATAAACGGCATCGGCGTACCTGTCGGCAGAGTTGCTCTGTTTTGCACCTCTGCAGCGGTCAAGTCCATCCGCAAATACGTAGAAAACCTGTTTGAGAAAAAGAACATTCCCCTTGCGAAGGAGGAGTTTTCCTGCCGGGGTTCTTTCGGGGTGCTCCATAAGGGCAGACCGAATGAGGAGGACTGCAAGGCGGCAGCCGCCTTTGCAAAGAGAATGGCATCATAAGGAAAAGAGCGTACAATGGCGGATCAATTCGACCCATTAAAACTGGAAAACCAGCTTTGTTTTCCCCTGTATGCCTGTGCGAAGGAAATCGTGAATGCATACCGGCCCTATCTGGAAAGGCTGGATCTTACCTATACGCAGTATATCACCATGATGGTGATGTGGGAGCATAAGGAACTGAAGGTGAAGGAAGTCGGAAAGTATCTGTATCTGGATTCCAGCACCTTAACGCCTCTGCTGAAACGGCTGGAGGAAAAGGGGTATGTGACAAGACACCGCTCAAAGGAAGATGAGCGGGATTTAATTGTCTCCCTCACCGCCGCCGGGGAAGCACTGCGCGAACAGGCTCTGTCGGTGCCGCCTCATCTTGCCGCCTGCGTGGATTTAGAGCCGCGGGAAGCGCAGCTGCTCTACAGTCTGCTCTATGAGGTGCTGGGAAAACTGCGTAAAAGAGCCGATCCCGCCCCCGAATAAAAGGCGGTCCTTTGGACTGACTTTACACTCCCTTATGAAAACCCGCTTCTGCAGCGGCCAAACAAAAACCATCCTTCCCGCCCTGCCTTGCTAAGCAAGGCAGGGCCTTTTATCCTCTGTGCAAAAGCGCCAGCCGCGCAGCGTTTTTTATTTTCCCCGCCTGGCTGCCCGCTTTTTATGCCTTGAACGTCCTCAAAGAACTGCCCCGATTCCTAAAGCGTTCCTCCCGCGTAGGAGACAAAGGCGATCCAGCGGCTGTCCGGGGACCAGGAATTCACATTGATCGTCCCCTGCCCGCCAAAGAGCCGGTGCAGGCACCGTAAATTTTTCCCCTCCGCATCCATGCACCAAAGCGCCACGTTTTTGTTGGGCAGATGCTCTTCCGGCCTCAGTTCATCCGGATAGAAGGACAGGTAGACCACCTTTTCCCCGTCCGGGGACACATGCGCAAACCAGTCATTGTACGGCGTATCGGTCATCTGCTGCGGATTGGTCCCATCTGAGCGCATCCGCCAGATCTGCATCCTGCCGGACCTGGTCGAGTTAAACCAGATATACTTTCCATCCGGGGAAAATTCCGGGCCGTCATTATATCCTTCCCCGTCTGTCAGGCGTCTTTCCTCCCCTCCCTTAGCCGGAATGATACAGATGTCTCCGCCTATGCCGTTCCCCTGCCGTCCCAGCGCACAGTAGGAAAGCATCCTGCCGTCGGGAGACCAGCCGTGCAGGAAACTGTAGGGTTTCGCCGTGACCTGTCTTGCAGACCCGTCAGACAAATCCACGATAAAGATCTGCGATTCATAAGAGTCCTGCGGACTGCAGCTTACGCCAAGCATGCGCTGATCAGGGGAAAAGACATGATCATTGTTGCAGTTTCGGCACGTTCCCGTATTTACCGGGGAAATCTCCCCCGTCTGAAGGTCAAAGCTGTAAAGAAGACCCGCGGAATTGTAGATCAGTTTTTTGTCCCTGCTCCAGTTGGGCGCCTCGATGATCGTATCAAATCTCTTCAGGACCTTTCGCTCCCCGGTCTCCACGTTCAAAATCTCCAGAAAGCTCACCGGATGATCATATCCTGCGGCAAGACGTTTTAACAGGGCGCAGGATACGCATGCTTCTTCCAGGTTCCCGCTGCTAATGTCTCCCGGATCCACGATCTGCAAACAGTGATGGGAAAGCGCAAACCGCACACAGGCATCCGCATCCAGAAGGCCCTGCCCCAGCGCCGTACTCTTCCAAATGCCCTCCGCAGTGCGCTCCGGACGCACATCCCTTACACACACCGACCGAATCAAAGAGAAATGCTGCTGCAGAAAAGATTCCGGATCAACTCCGTCCTCCAGAGCGCTGCCCGTATCAAACTGCAGCTTCACAAGTCCCCCGCAGCGGTCAAGCACCCGCTCCAGTACCGAATATCCTTCGATTTTCTCCGAAAGATCCCCAGGTTCATTACGCAGCAAAAGCTCCGCGTTCTCCCCGGCAAGCGCATGGGCAAGCCTGACACACTTCTGCGCGAACTCCTCCAAAGTTTCTTTCAGATGGGATGAGGAAAGCGTAAGGACGACCTGCGAAATCCCGCAGGATTTCACCAGGGAAAGAAGATCCGGCATGCATTCCTGGCAGTCGGATGCCTCCACACGCAAAGAGGAAACTTCCAGTCCCAGACGGGCAAAAACCTCAACCTGTTTTCGGAAAGTCTGCGGATCCCATCCCGCAGCGCTCAGCGCCGACGGGCCGTTAAAAACCACGGTTGGCTCCACAGATGTATACCCCGCTTCCTTTAACTTTAAAAGCAGTGTCTCCAGACTTCCCTCCTCTTTCGCAAGCGCATAAAGATGTACGCCAAACATACCTTTTCTCCCTTCCGGAAACGATTCCTTGAATCTCCAAACCGGGCCCGCCGAAACACCTGGGGCGCGGCCCGTCCTCAATCTGTCCTTTCCTCCTGAAACAGATGGAGCTTTCTCCCCGGATGGTCTTTTCTGTGCAGAAAAAGAGTCAGATCTCTGTTGACCGCGCATTCTTTGCGCACAGGCAATAAACCAACAAGGAGGGATGCCAAAGAGATCTGACTCCACGTGAAAAATCATAACCCAACTGCCGGAGAAAAGCAAGAGGATTTGCTTCTTTTTCACCGCCAGTTCGGGTCCATCCAAAAACCCGTCAAAGGTTCCTTAAAAACGCAGGCGAAACGGAAGTACGAAAACAGTCCGGTCACCGGGAAAGAGAAAAGCGGTTCTTCTTTTCTTCTTTGCCGCCTGGAATCCTTCTGTTTTCGAAAAAGGAGCGAATACCGGCCGCATCCTTTTTCCCCTTCGTTTCCCCTTTTGCAAAACAAAACCGAATAAGTCCCTTCCCGGACTCTTTTTATCCGGCTGTTACCGAACGGCTCTTCGCAGAAATCGCCGCGGCAAAGAACCGAAAGACAGCGAACCTTTCTGATTGAAAAAGTCCTGACGGATACGGACGAAAAAAGTTCCCGCCAGGAGACAAAAGCAGACCTTTCGCACTCTTTTGTTCTCCTGCGTACTTTTTTTTACGTTCACCGGCAGGTCTTTTAACCCTCTTTCGCGCCGCTGTCTGACCGATCAAATCCGGGCAGATGCTGCTTTATGCGCCGTTAAACATCAGACATTGGTGTTTTCCAACATCTTGAAGTAGTTTTTCCCCTTTTGGGGGAATTTCGCCGCCAGCCGTTTCCCAAGTTCCTCACTGGTCGCACTGGCCATGATCTCGTCGACCACGCCTCTGGTGTTGTCCCCGAAATTCAGCTTCTGCATCTTTTTCAGGTACACCTCCTGGAGCCCGGGATTGTCCGTCTCTTTTGATTCCTCCTCGGCAGAGGGAATCTGGTCAAAGTAATCCTTCAGAGAACTTGCCTGAAGGATTTCCGCGTTCTCCCCCGCCGTCTGTTTCAGGGGAGCGAAGCCATTGTCCTTGCTGATGATGACAATCACGGTCCTCTTTCCTTTGTTCTTCTGCAGGATTTTTCCCACCCTGCAGCAGATCAGGAAATCCAGGGCGTTTTTCGTCTGGCATGGTTCCAGTCCGCACAGTTTCAGCTGGCATCTGTCCGTAATCTGACGGGCAGTCGCCAGGCGGAGACGTTCATCCCGGCTGTAAAAGATTTCCACCTGATCCTTTTTCTGGAACCTGGTCAGCTCGTTCAGTCCGCCTTCGCTGACGTTTTCATAATCGATCAGAAAATAGCGCTTCACAATTCTGCCATCTCCTCCTTTCCGCCGTTACTATATCACACATCTCTTCTTTTTTCCAGTCCCCATCTTTTTTGCTCCCCGCCGATTGCTCTTATCTGATTTTCCGGATTTTTCCAGGCGCCTTTCCCTACTGAATGCAGACAGAAACCGGAAAGTTCCCCCGGCACTTTGCGGGAACCCATGATTGTAAAACGAACACAAAACGGCTATAATAAGAAACGGCAACAAAGCGGGAATTGTTTCTTCCCGCTGAAAGGAGGAACTCATGAAAGCGCTGATTATCGGGAACCGGAAGCGGTACGAAAAATATATGCCCCATCTAGACTTTGTAAACCAGGTGGAAAAAATCTTTGTGGATCTGTCCGCGCCTTTGGAGGAATATCCGAAAGAGGCCTTTGACGCCGATTTCCTGGCCGCGGACGCCATCGCCAAAGTCCCCCGCGAACTGCTTGCAAAAATGCCGAACCTTACCATCATCCATTCCGAGGGCGTGGGCTTTAACGGGATCGATGTGGATGCCGCCGCACAGCTTGGAATCCCCGTGTGCAACAATAAGGGAATCAATGCCTCCGCTGTGGCGGAGCAGACCGTTCTGCTGATGCTGGGTCTGCTTCGGACGGTGGTCCCCGGCGATACCGCCGTGCGGGAGGGAAGACAGATTGAGATGAAAGAGCGGCGGATGGTGGAGGGGATCACGGAACTTTCGGAATGTCAGATCGGTCTGGTCGGATTCGGCGATATCGCCAGAGCTCTTGCCAGACTTTTAAAACCGTTCGGATGCCCGGTCTTTTACTGCGCGAAAACCAGGAAATCTCCCGCGCTGGAACAGGACTATCAGGTTTCCTATCTTCCCCTTGAAAAGCTGACCGCCGAAAGCGACATGGTAAGCCTTCACATCCCGGCAAACGCGGAAACCGCTGGAATGGTAAACGAATCGTTTTTAAGGAACATGAAGCCCACCACCTGTCTGATCAACACTTCCCGGGGTGAAATCGTGGACAACCTGGCTCTTCGAAAAGCGTTGATCGAAGGCTGGATCGCCGGGGCCGGGCTGGATACGATCGCGCCGGAACCCGTAAGCAGCAAACACCCGCTCGTGGATCTGCCGGAAGAGGTGCGTGAGAAAGTGCTGTATTCTCCTCATCTGGGAGGCATCACCAGCGGCACGTTCCGCCGGGCGCATACAAACATCTGGACCGCTTTTGAGAAAGTCTCCCGGGGAGAAACCCCTGCCAACATCGTAAACGGTCAGAAACTGAGGCAAAAATAAAGAAAGCGCCAGAACCCAAAGCAGGATCGCCCTGGAATCTTCCTTTTCTGGACGGCCTTTGTACAGCCGCAGGCGAAGTTCTTTCCTTATGTCACCTATCAGCCAGATTTTGTAAGCATCTTCGATCCGCTTTCAATGAGCGGGGCAAAAGGCTTTGCAGCAGAAGAATAAGCCCTCCGCATTTATCCTATCGGATGAGCAGTAACATGGAAAATGGGAGGAATCAGTTCACTTCAAATTTCGCTGCACATTTTTGCCGCACTCAGAGTTTCCTTTTCGCAGAAAGGTTCATAGCCATGAATATCCGGAAAGCATCCTTTAAGGATCTTGCCCAGATCCTGGACATCTATGCCCGCGCCAGAGAATTCCAGAAAAATACCGGCAATCCCACCCAGTGGGCAGGCGGGTATCCCCAGAAGGATCTCCTGGAAGAGGATCTTGTGCTGGGGCGTCTGTATGTGTGTGCCGATGGTGAGGAAATCCTTGGCGTCTTCGTCTTTTTCATCGGAGATGATGAGACCTACCGCATTATCCGTAACGGCCGGTGGCTGAATGACGAACCGTATGGAGTCATTCACCGGATCGCTTCCTCCGGCAAAGAAAAGGGCGTCGCCCGTTTCTGCTTTCAGTGGGCGCTCTCCCAGTGTGAAAACCTGCGGATTGACACGCATGCCGACAACACGGTCATGCAGCACGTGCTGCAAAAAAACGGGTTTCTTCGCTGCGGTGAAATCACGGCAGCAGACGGAACGCCAAGAATCGCGTTTCAAAAAACCGCCCGTTCCGCCTGATACCCTGCCGGAATCGGTATCCTTACGACAAAAGGAAGATGGATCTCCTGGTCATCTCTTCCCTGCGGGCAGATTTCTCAGCCTTTCTGATCCCGAACCCATTTTCTGCCGTCTGACTGCTGCAGCACTTTTCCTTTGTCTGCCCAGACCTTCCTTCCCCTGCACAGATTTGGGGACGGCGGAAAATACAACAAAATTTCACTGATTACATTCTCCGGCAGGTATGCTATAATTCTGCTGAAAACCCGAAAGAAAATCCCTCAGGGCAAAGAGAGCGGAACTGACTGCGGCTGCAGCCAGGACAAACAACGAAATCAGCAGCCGGACAGAGGCCTTTGGGAAGGTTGGGACCGGGAAACGAAGGATTCTGATGAGTATCTACGTTTCTCCCGGATAATGGCCGTTTCATGACAGCATCAAAGGTTTGCACCCATGATAATCCTGAAGAAAAGTGGGTGAAAGTCTTAATAAAATGCTCCGTCATGAGCAGGAAGTGGTATGGAGGTCTCATAAATTCCCAATAACAGGCCAAGCTGTGGGGAGCTGAAATGCAGTGCCGAAAAAAGTCCGGCATTCCCATACGGCACGATACATCCGGTTTTGCGACAGGAGAAAAAATGACAACGATCAAAGAAATCGCGCAGCGGGCAGGCGTGTCCATCGGAACAGTGGACCGTGTCCTGCATAACCGCGGCATGGTCAGTGAACAGACCAAAAGAAGAATCGAGGCAATCGTACGGGAACTTGACTATCAGCCAAACCGGGCTGCACAGGGCCTTGCCGTGCGTAAAAAGAAACTAAAACTCCTGTTTGTGCTGCCGGATCCGACAGGACATCCTTTTTACAGGGATATTCTCACCGCAGCTGAAAAAAAGGCCGAGGATCTCAAGCAGTATGGTGTGCAGGTCATTTTTCTGATCGTGGATCTGAATGCTCTCCTGACCAAAAATTCCGCGGAAGAACTGCTGCGGGAAAAGGAAGCGGAAGATTTTGACGGTCTCGCCACGCACGGCATTCCGGCTCCTCTCATCCGGTCTTTGCTTGCCAAAGCCGAAAGCAGACAGTGCCCTGTCGTTTTTTACAACGATATCTTTCCTGATTCGGACTATCTTGCCTATGTCGGCTGTGATTACGTGCAGGCGGGACGGCTGGCCGCCGGACTGTGCGCCATCGCGGGCGGAGAGCGCTCAACGGTCTGTCTGTTTTCAGAAGTTCCAAAGGACATTTCCTTTGATCAACCGGACGTGATACAGGTCGGAAGCCACAAGGGACGCTTAGCCGGTTTCCGCCAGGAAATCCAGGATCATTATCCGCAGATAAAACTGACCGATGTCTTAAAAACCGGCACCACACCGGCGGAAAACGACGAGGCTGTTGCCAGGATGCTTGAAGAATATCCGGATGTCAATATCGTCTACGTGCTCAATCCCGGCGACTATGGGATCTGCGAAGCAATCGCCCGGGCGGACAAAGATCACCGCATCCGCATCATTACCAATGATCTTGTTCCCGGTCAGCGCGAAATGATCAGAAAAGGCATCATTTCCGCAACGATTGTCCAGGAACCGGAAAAACAGGGAGCGCTGCCTCTTGATCTGCTGTTTCACTATCTCGCTTACGGCATTGTGCCGAAGGAGAAACTGTGCTACACCAGTTTAAGCATTCAGATTGCCCAGAATCTGTAATCCGGACTCTTCCTTTTTCTTCCTTTCCGCCAATTCTTTGGCGACTTTTTTACAAAATTGTTACAATTTGCCGAAATATATTGACAGCTTTTCTGAATTTATGTTATAAGTGAGATAGTAGAAACGGAGCCGGTAACGTACACGGTTCCCCGTGAAGGGGCCGTTGATTTGCGGCTGAAACCGGTAACGTACACGGAACAGAAACCCCATCATCAGTAAAAAGGAGGAGAGAGAAACTATGAGAGCGGATAAGGCATACCGCCTCGAATTCACCAAGCAGGCAGAAGAGCTGGTCAGCAAACTTTCCCTGGAGCAGAAAGTCTGGCTGATGAGCGGCAACATCGACATCACCAAGATGACCCCGGAAATGACCGCGAAAATGCTGGCAGATACAGCGGGGGGAGACAGCCATTACAATGTGACGCCCTATGAGGCCGGCGGTCTGGAAGAGTACGGTCTTCCGGCGATGAAATTTGTGGACGGCCCGCGCGGTGTCGTCTGCGGCAACTGGCAGGCGACCTGTTTCCCGGTATCGATGGCTCGCGGCGCAACCTTTTCCCCGGAACTGGAAGAGAAGGTCGGCCACTGCATCGGACAGGAGGTACGGGCTTTCGGCGGAAATCTCTTCGCCGGTGTGTGCATCAACATGCCGTACAACCCCGGCTGGGGGCGCAGTCAGGAGACTTACGGAGAAGAAACCTACCAGATCGGTCAGATGGGCGCTGCCCTGGTACGCGGCGTTCAGGATGAAGACGTCATGGCCTGTGTCAAGCATTATGCGTTCAACGACATGGAAAACGCCCGCTTCAAAGTCAGCGTGACCTGCGACCAGAGAACAGAGCAGGAAGTCTACCTGCCTCACTTTAAGGACTGCGTCGATGCCGGTGCGGCGAGCATCATGAGCTCCTACAACCGCTACAACGGTGTCCAGTGCGGCCACCACAACTATCTGCTGAATCAGGTGCTGAAGAAGGAATGGGATTTTGACGGTTTTGTCATGTCTGATTTCTGCTGGGGTGTCCTGGATACGGTAGAAGCCGCGAACGGCGGGCAGGACATGGAAATGATGTGGACGCAGTACTACGGCGACCGGCTCGTCCAGGCGGTGAAGGACGGATTCGTGAAGGAAGAGACCATTGACGAAGCCGCGGTACGCATCGTGCGCACGATCCTCGCCTTTGATCACGACCACAAAGAGTACGATATGTCCGTCGTCGGCTGCCCGGAACATATCGCGGTAGCGAAGGAAGTCGCAGAAAAAGGGATCACCCTGATCAAGAATGAGGGTGTGCTTCCGCTTGCCAAGGACAAAACGAAGAAAATCGCACTGATCGGAAAGCTGGGAGATACCGCCAACATCGGCGATCACGGTTCCAGCTGGGTGCGTCCGCCCTATACCGTAACTCCTCTGGAAGGGCTGAAAAAGGCAAACCCGGACAGCGAAGTCATCTTCAACGACGGTTCGGATCTGGAAAGCGCCAAGGCTCTGGCAAAGGAAGCGGACGCAGTCATCTTTGTCGTCGGCTACAACCATGATGACGAAGGAGAATTCGTCTCCGCGGATCAGGCCAGCAACTATATCGGTTCCATGGGCGGCGACCGCAAGGAAAGCCTCGGGCTTCATAAGGATGAAATCACTCTGCTCAAAGAGGTTGGCCCGCTCAACAAAAACTCAGCGGCTGTCTTAATCGGCGGCAACATGATCATGATGACCGAATGGTATGACAGCGTAAACGCGATTCTGATGGCCTACTATCCCGGCATGGAAGGCGGCACCGCGATCGCCGAGATTCTCTACGGCGACGTGAACCCGTCCGGAAAACTTCCGTATGTCGTGCCGTTCTCGGAGGATGATCTTCCGCATGTAGACTGGGAGGCCACAGACCAGTATTATGAATACTATCACGGCTACACCCGCCTGGAGAAAAACGGTGTCAAACCGCTCGTTCCCTACGGCTACGGCTTAAGCTATACCACCTTCGCGATCACGGATCCGAAAGCGGTTGTGGACGGCGATACACTGAAAGTAACGGCAAAGGTGAAGAACACCGGCTCTTTAGACGGCGATGAAGTGGTGCAGGTCTATGTGGGGTTTGAAAATTCCGCGGTGGACCGCCCGGTCAAACAGCTGCGCGGTTTTCAGCGTGTCAGCCTTGCCGCCGGCGAGGAGAAGGAAGTCGAAATCCGCACACCGTTGGAGAAACTGAAATGGTACAATCCGGTTTACCGGGAGTGGCAGCTTGAATCGATGGAATATCCGATTTACGTCGGATCCAGCGCTGCGGACGAAGATCTGACAAAGACCTCCATTACGCTGTAGCTGAATGGAAAGGGGAATTTCTCATGGAGGAAAAAAAGTATTTAAAATGGTATAACAAGGTCGGGTACGGCGCCGGAGATATGGCCGCCAACATGATCTACGGTCTTCTGACCAGTTTCGTCATGATCTACCTGACTGATACGGTTGGTCTGGAAGCCGGCATTATCGGTACGCTGATCATGATCTCCAAATTTGCGGACGGCGTCACGGACGTCTTCTTCGGCAACATGATCGATAAAACAAAGTCAAAAATGGGGAAGGCCCGTCCCTGGATGCTCTATGCCGAGATCGGCTGCTGCATCTTCCTCGTCCTGACGTTCTCCATTCCCTCCAGCTGGGAGAAGACCATGCAGTATGCCTACTTCTTTGTCTGCTACACGTTGCTGAACGCGATCTTCTATACGGCGAACAACATTGCCTACGCGTCCTTAACCTCCCTGATCACGAAGAACGGCAACGAACGTGTGCAGATGGGATCCATCCGTTTCATGTTCTCCCTGGGCACCAACCTGCTGGTATCTTACATGACGGTAAACCTGGTCACCAAATTTGGCGGCGGAGCGGTAGGCTGGCGCAACGTAGCCATCCTCTATTCCATCGTCGCCCTGATCGTCAATGCGATCTCCGTTTTCTCGGTCAAGGAACTTTCCCCAGAGGAACTCGCGGAGGACACCTCCGGGAAAAGCGCTGCCCCCGAAAAAGAAAACGTTTCTTTCGTGGAATCCTTAAAGCTTCTTCTGTCCAACAAGTACTTTGTACTGATCGCCGTTGCCTACATCTGCATCTACATTCAGACCGGCATCCAGGGGATCGGTGTATACTACATGACGTATGTTTTCGGCGATGCAGATCTTCTGGGAACCTTCTCTGCAGCACAGATGCTTCCGATGATTATCGGTCTGGCCTTCACGCCTTTCCTGGTACAGCATTTTAAAGGAATGTATAAGGTCAACCTGTGCGGCTACATCGTCGCGGCTATCTTCCGAATCGGCTTTATCATCGGCGGCTACATGGGAAACATTCCGATGATGCTTACGTTTTCGTTCCTGTCCGGTCTGGGAACCAGTCCCTTAACCGGTGATATCAACGCATTAATCTCCGCGGCATCCGATTACACGGTGCGCAAGACCGGGAAGCATATCGAAGGCGCCATGTTCTCGTGTTCCTCTCTGGGCATTAAGATCGGCGGCGGACTTGGCTCTGCCCTGTCCGGAATCCTTCTTTCTCTGGGCAACTATGTACCGAACGCCGCGCAGCAGCCGCAGTCGGCCATCAACATGCTGAACTTCATGTACCTGTGGTTCCCGCTCATTGTCTTTGTCGTGATGATCGTAATCCTGTACAACCTGAAAGTTGAGCAGGCGAACGCGCAGTGGGACAAGGAGCATGGTGTCAAGTAAAGAAACCTGTTAAAAGACTGGAAGGAAGGCGGAAATGATAACCTCTTTTCCTTCCTGCTTAATGAAAATATATTGTCTGTTTCAGGGCGCTGTGATAAAATACGCTTATCCCAAGAGAGATCTCTTTCCAGGGAACACGCGCCCTGTACCATCATCCGCCGGAAAGTGGGATTTTCTCCTTCAGGCGGATGATTTTCTATGGGGATCATTTCCTGAAAAAGTGAAGGCAGGCTTTGTCTTCCATCCGGCAGAGAAAGCCTTACGGCCTGCGGAAAAAAGTTTCGGAAACAGCGCAAACGTTTTCCCGGAGGACCAAAAACACATATCACCTGTAAACCAGGAAAAACCTGTACAGCAGCCATGCGCCCCTGCTGGCCGAAACAAAACAGCTGCGGGCGCAGTCACCTTTTTAAGGAGGAAACTAATCCCATGCTTAAGAAAAAATTTAACGACGGCTGGCAGTTCCAGGAGGGCGGCGGCAGTTCTCTGGAAGCCTTAATGGGCGGGCAGCCCGTGATCAAAGCCGTCACCCTTCCCCATGACGCATCCATAGAAAAGGAACGCAATCCCCAGGAGCCTAACGGTGCCGGAAACGGTTACTTCCGTGAGGAAAACATGGTTTATACGAAAACGTTCTCCTTGGATCCCCAGGATGCGGACAAAGTCATCTGGCTGGAGTTCGAAGGCGCCTATCAGAATTCCTTCGTCTACATCAACGGCACGTTCGCAGCTCAGAACCCTTACGGCTACGGCAATTATTATGTTGATATCACGAACTATGTGCGCTTTGACCGGCCAAACAGCCTCAAGGTCATCTTAAAGAACGGGGTTCCCAGCGGCCGCTGGTATACCGGCGGCGGTCTCTACCGCGATGTGAACCTGATGACCGCAAACCGCCTGCATTTAATCCCCGATGGAATCCACCTGGCCACAACGGAAGTGGAGGACGGTCAGGCGATCGTCCGCGCGGACGCTGTGATCGAGTATACGGGTACCGGTGTGCGGGACATCGCCCTGGAAGTGGTTCTTAAAAAGGACGGCTGCCTGGCAGCCTCGTCCCGCATGAAGATCACCGTGCAGGGAAACGCAAGACAGTCCTATCGCCAGAAACTCTATGTCTCCAACCCTGTTTTATGGGACGCGGAACATCCGGAGCTTTACACGTATGAGGCCCGCATTCTGGAAGGGGAGACCGTCCTTGATGAGGAGACGGGAACTTTCGGGATCCGTACTCTGCAGCTTGATCCGCAGCACGGACTGCGCGTCAACGGCAAAGTCGTGAACCTGCGCGGCGGCTGCATTCACCATGACAATGGAATCACCGGCACGGCGGAATTCCCCCACACCGCAGAATTCCGGGTAAGAAAACTGAAAGAAGCGGGCTACAACGCGATCCGCAGCTCCCACAACCCGATGAGCCGCCGGCTACTGGAGGCCTGTGACCGGCTGGGCATGTATGTGATGGATGAGTTCGCTGATGTCTGGACGACTACGAAGGTCGACTTTGACTACGGCACCCACATGGCGACCTGGTGGGAGCATGATGTGACAAACCTCGTGAACAAGGACTATAATCACCCCTGCGTGATCCTGTACTCGATCGGAAACGAGATTCCCGAAACCGGCAACCGCTTCGACGCCCAGTGGGGCAAAAAGCTGGCAGACAAGATCCGCAGCCTTGACGATTCCCGCTACGTGACAAACAGCCTGAACCTGATGCTCAGTATCATGGACCGTCTGGGCGAGCTGATGGCCGCGAATCAGAATGCCGCTCCCGCGCAGAACATGGAAATCAACAGCGCCATGAGCAGCGCCGGGGATATGATGGGAATGCTGATCGGCAGCGAAATGGCCGGGGAAGCGGTAGAGGAGGCCTTTGATCAGCTCGACATCGCAGGATACAACTACGCGACTGTCCGCTACGAGGCGGATGCGAAAAACTTTCCCAACCGCATCCTTTTAGGCACGGAAACCTACCCGCAGGATCTGGACAAAAACTGGGAGCTGATTGAGAAATATCCGTCGATCATCGGCGATTTCTCCTGGACGGCCTGGGATTACCTGGGCGAAGCCGGAATCGGCAAGATCACCTACGGGGACAGCCAGGGCATGGGATTCTACGCTCCCTACCCGTACAAGGCTGCCTACTGCGGGGATATGAACCTGATCGGTGACCGCCGTCCGATCTCCTACTGGCGCGAAATCATCTGGGGATTAAGAAAAGCGCCTTACCTTTCCGTTCAGCCTCCGCAGTATCACGATGTGAAGCACAACATGACCCAGTGGAGCTTAACCGATGCGGTCCGCAGCTGGAACTGGCCCGGATCTGAGGGAAAACCGGTCACCGTCGAGGTCTATGCCGACGCCGATGAGGCTGCGCTCTTCCTCAATGGAGAACTCATAGAAAAGAAAGCTGTGGGGGTGGAAAAGAAGGACCGTGTCCTCTTTGAGACCGTCTATCGCCCGGGTACCCTGAAAGTCGTCGTTTATAAAGACGGCACGGAAACCGGCAGCGATTCCATCGAAACAGCCGGAGAAAATGTACATCTCGATGTACACGCGGATGCGGCGCAGATCCCGGCAGACGGAAGCGACATCGCCTACGTGGAGATTTGCATGCTGGATCAGAAGGGGATCTTAAATCCGGCGGCAGATAAAGCCGTCACGGTCTCCCTGGAGGGTCCCGGCATCATTCAGGGATACGGCAGCGCGGATCCGGCCTCCGAAGAAAACTACTTTGATCATACGGCGAAAGCCTACGAGGGACGGCTTCGCGCGGCGATCCGCGGATCCGGGGAGAAAGGAACCATCACTGTCTCCTTCACGGCGGAAGGCTGCGATGCGGTCCGCGTACAGCTGGAAGCTGTTTAACAGTCTGCCGTGATTTTTCCGGCCGCGGAGGATTTTCGTAGTTACTGCCTGCCTTCGCGGCCGATTTTGCTGTCAGTACTGACAGGAAACCGGCGGACCGTACAGTCCGCCGCAAAAAAGAAAGGATCAGCCATGCAATATCAGATCAATACAGGGAATTACTGCGATTTTCAACGGTATGAGGTGCAAAAGCTCCCCCCGAGAAGCTACTTCATCCCCTATCCGGACCGGGAGAGCGCGGATGCCGTAACGCCAAAAGAAAAGCGGTATCAGTCGCCGAAGGTGCTCTGCTTAAACGGTGACTGGGATTTCAAATTTTACCCGCGCCCCGATGAACTTCCGGACGTTCTGGATACGGATCAGGTCGAATTTGACCGGCTGGATGTGCCTTCCTGCTGGCAGTTTCGCGGGATTGCCAAGCCGTTTTATGTCAACTTAAGATATCAGTTTCCCTACAACCCGCCGGAAATCCCCACCACGGAGAAAGCCGGAAAAACCTTTTTCTGGATCGGCTCGGACGAGGGCGTTTTCCCGCGCTGGAGAACCCCTGACGACCAGTACAATTTTGTTGGTGTCTACCGGCGCTTCTTCCCGGTAAAGGATACGGGGAAACGGCATATCCTCTCGTTCCTTGGCGTCGCTTCCTGCGCAGACGTGTTTGTCAACGGCGCTTTTGCCGGGTATTCGGAAGGCTCGCACAACACCGCCGAATTTGACATCTCCGGCCTGATTAAGGAAGGAGAAAACGAACTTGTAGTGGTCGTTCACCGCTGGTGCAACGGCACCTACCTGGAATGCCAGGATATGTTCCGCAACAACGGGATCTTCCGCGATGTCCTGCTTCGAATCAGCGACCCGGGCGATCTGTGGGATCTGGCATTTGAAACAGAGCCGACCTCCCAGGGCTATACGGCAAACGTATCCGCCAGCCTGGAAGGCGAGGGCAGGGTGCGCTTCACACTCGAGGGAAACGGCCTGAACGTGACACAGACTGCGGAATCGAAAGACGGCCAGGTGCAGGTGACTTTCCCTGATCTTCCCGTGACAGAGTGGAACGCGCAGTCGCCTGTGCTGTACAACCTCTACTGTGAAACCGAGCACTCCTGCGTGAAAACGCGAGTCGGCTTCCGCTCATCGGCAGTTGACGGCGACATCTTCCGCTACAACGGGAAAAAAATCAAGTTTCACGGGGTGAATCACCACGACACCAGCCCGACAAACGGGTACGTGCTCTCACCCGATGAGATCGAACGAGATCTGCTGCTGTGCAAAGAGTACAATATCGACACGATCCGCACTTCCCACTATCCGCCGGATCCGCTCCTTTTGGAGTTGTGTGATGAACTCGGCATTTACGTGGTCGACGAAGCGGATCTGGAGACGCACGGCACCATGGCCCACGTCTATCCGCCAAGTTATAACCGCATCACGGATGACCCCGCCTGGGAAAGCCACTGCCTGGAGAGGATCCGCTGCCTGTTTCAGCGGGATAAGCTGCATGTATCCGTCTTTATGTGGAGTCTGGGAAACGAAGCGGGAGGAGCCTACTGCACGGATAAGATGTACGAATACCTAAAGCAGCAGTCCAGCCTGCCCGTGCACTATGAGAGTGTCGTGCACACAGATCGGATCGCCTACGATGTGGCAAGCGAGATGTACCCGCCCGTGGAACGGCTGCACGAAGTCGGCGAGAAAACCTGCGAGATACCGCAGTTTTGTGACCGTCCTTACTTTCTTTGCGAATATGCCCACGCGATGGGGGTTGGCCCGGGGAACACCGAAGCCTACTGGAAGGAAATTTATCAGTACGACAACCTGATGGGCGGCTGTGTCTGGGAGATGGTCGACCACGCGGTTTTGCATGAAGACGGCAGCTACACCTACGGCGGTGACCACGGCGAATGGGAGCACGACGGCAACTTCTGTGTGGACGGCATGTTTTATCCGGACCGCACCCCGTCTACCGGCGCAAGGATCATCCGCTATATCTACCGTCCGATCCGCGTCTCCTATCTGGGAGGTGACCGCTTTGAGCTGTTTAACACAACCGCATTCGCGCCCGGAGGCCGCTACCGGTTGGACTGCTCATTCAGTGACGGGGATTCCTTTACACTCGTACCGGAGGCCGGACCTATGTCCGCCTCGATTGTTCATCTGGAAACCGCGAACCGCATAAAAGCCGCCAAAGAAGCCGGTCGCGACCTGTTTTTGAATGTCACCACCATTGATACGCAAACCGGCCGCGAAGCCGCAAAGGAGCAGGTCATCCTCTGCGAGTACTTCCCGCCCGTGCCTGAGGACGCGGGAAAAAGTGCCCTTCCGGAATCTCTTGCTGCCCACGGCTTTGGGATCAGTCTCCCGCTTGAGAAAGGATCCTTAGAGCCGCAGCCGCCGCACACCATCCTCTTTCGGGCACCGACCGACAACGACTGCAACATGTTCGGTCAGAACACGATGAGTGATTTTATCGATGAGGAGGAAAGCCTCGTCTCCATCGACCGGCAGGAATGCCGGATGCAGATAGTCACCAGAATCACCTGTAAAAACCAGGTTTTCCTCTGCACGGACACCTATGAGGGCACCGGGGAGGGAATCCTCGTGACCAGCCACCTGCACTGCGAGAAAGGAAGCGGAACACTGCCGCGCTTCGGCAAAGTCTACCGCCTGGATTCCGCTTACGATGCCGTGCGTTACTATGCGAGAAACGGAGAATCCTACGCAGATATGAAAGAGCAGGCTCCCATAGAGGAAGTTTCCTGCTCGGTGAAAGAGATGACAGAACCGAATATCCGTCCGCAGGAGAGCGGCAACCGCTGTGACTGCCGTTGGGCAAGCGTCTCCAACGGTTCGCAGACGGTTTCGTTTCGGGCAGTCGAAAAAGCCTTTGAACTTGGCATCAAGCCCTACAGTGACCGGGAGCTTTCCCGGATGCGTCACCGTGAGGACGAAGTGCGCACCGGTACATATGTCGCTGTCTCCGCTTTCCAGATGGGAATCGGCACCGGGATCTGCGGACCGCAGACGGCGCCTGAATACTGTTATCCGATGGATCAGGACTATGTTCTTCGCTTCCTGATTCAGATTTCTTAAAAATCTCCTTGCGTTTTTTAAGCAGGGGGAGGCAGCCTGAAAATGATCGGGAAACCCATGATGGGTTTCCCGACTGCTGTTAAGTCTTTCCCCTAATTTTCGTCTGCGTCCCTCTTTGAGAACCCAAACTTCTCATTCATCCGGCTGCTGCCCGTCGTGCGCAGGCCACTTACAGTCTGTAAGCTCCATCCCGGTAAACACCGCCTGAAAGGAGGAATCTTCCGGGCTGCAGGCATACACGCCAAACGAAATTTCACCCGCGCCTTCCCATAAATGACAGATCCGCATCTGCGAATACTGCTCTCCGTTTAAAGAGCACTCGATGCAGTAATCGTCCTCCCTGCGGCTTAACCGGTACCACATGCTCTTTACTGAGGCGGGGATCGCCGTCGTCGCCCAGTCAGAATATCCATGATTGGTGACTACGCTTCCCAGATGCTGAAGCTGCGAATTTTCGTACTCAACAGAGGCCTTCAGCCAGTTTTCGCTGTCCAGATAAAGGACAATTCCGCACTGATCAAAGCGGTGTCTGCTTTCAAACTCGGTTTTTACGAAAAATGAAAAATACTGCTCCTGGGTGCGCATCTGCAGAACAGGAGCATTGTCATTGCGGAAATGGTAATAGGTTCGCTGCCACAAATCCGTATGGGGCGCCGTCACTATTTCAATCCGCTTTTCCCCCAGGGAGTAAGACAAAGGTTCCCTTGTCCAGGTCATCTTTGCTGTGTCAAACATTGTTTCCTCTTCCCCTCACAAATCCGCCTTCCTGACAAAAAGCGGACTTATTTCTCATTCTCTTTCCCGGCTGTCAAAAGGCAAAACCGGATTCTTTCGGACACGTTTCACAAAACGCTTCCGCCGTATGCTTTGTATCCTGGAAAGGTTATTCACCCATGCAGATACCGCGCCTGGTACTGCGCATTGCACTCGGCGATCTCTTTTTTCCCATCGATATAGTCCTGATACATCGCAAAGGGATCACCGCCTCCCAGGAAGCAGGAGGAACAGTTCTCGCATCCTCCCCCGCCGCAGTCCAACGACCGGCGGATGATTTCTTCGCGCTCCTGTCTCGTGGTATCTTTGATGAGAATCTTCATTTCTTCTCCTTTCCGGCCATTTTGCCTGGAAGTTCCAAAGGCTTTACATTTACACGGAAATGATCCGCTGCCGGTCATCTCCGCAGCCTCTTTATCACCTGCTGCGATGTTCGCTGCCCCAGTCACACATCTGATCTAAAATCGGGATCAGCGATTTTCCCTTCTCTGTCAGACTGTATTCCACCTTCGGCGGAATCTGCGGATATTCTTTCCGGTTCACAAGCCCGTCCGCCTCCAGCTGCTTTAAGGCGGAGCTTAAGGTCTTGTCGGTGATGCCGCCGATGTATTTCTGCATCTCATTGAACCGTACAATCTCAAACTCCATCAGCGTATAGAGAATAAACATCTTATATTTGCCCTGAATCAGCGACATCGTGTAATTAAAACCGGTGTCCTCCAGTCTGCACTCCGAGATACACTCCCTGCTCATTTTAACCTTCCTCCAGGATAGTACCTGTCTCTGCCTACAGTACCTGAAAATTGATCTGCTCCATCACTCATCATAGTACAGGAAGGATGGAAAGTCAACATCCGAAAAATACTCAGCCGAACAGCAAAGACCGGAGTAAAGACAGGCCCTCTCGATGAAGGAAGGCCCAGCCCTTCTTCCCGCCGAATCCGCGGCGGGAAATGAGCCGCTTAAAAACCCCTGCCGGGACTGTCAGACGCTTCTTTGAACCGCTCCTTGATCACGCTTTCCCGCATGATAGTAGATATCCCGAAAGTGAGATCTTGCACAATCTGGTATGCAAAGGCTATAATACTGATACAGGGACTTTAGGAAATCCGCGCAGCGATTTCGTTCAAAAAATCAGGAGGCAGACTATGAGCAAAAAAATCGTAATTCTAAACGGCAGCCCGCGCAAAAACGGAAACACTTCCGAACTGGTCCGCTCGTTTACCGAAGGAGCCGTCCAGGCAGGGAATGAGGTGACCGCCTTTTTCCTAAACGGCATGGACATCCATGGCTGCAGGGGATGTTTTGGCGGTCACAGCAGCCGGGAATGCCCCTGTGTGCAGAAGGATGATATGGCACAAATCTATCCCGCAGTCCGCGAGGCAACTGTCATCGTCCTCGCATCGCCGCTTTATTACTGGAACTTAAGCGGTCAGCTGCGCACTGCCTTTGACCGGCTTTTTGCGCTGGAAGAAGGCGACGGAAATCTGCTTCGCGGACATGACCGTTCCTCCGCGCTGCTCATGTCGGCGGCAGGAAGCGGCTTTGAGGACGCGGTTTCCTATTATGACCACCTGATGGAACATCTGAAATGGCAAAACCTCGGGCACGTCCTTGCCGGAGGAAGCAAAAACTGCGGAGATGTAAAGGATACGCCTGCCATCCAGGAAGCCTTTGCACTTGGAAAATCCATTCACTAAAGAGGAGGAGGAAACACGATGAAAAAAGATTTTGGCGTGAAGCCGTACCTGTTCCCGATGCCGACATATATGATCGGCACCTACAACGAGAATGACACCGTAGACGTGATGATGATGGCCTGGGGAGGCATCTGCGCGGAGGACATGGTCGCTCTGAATCTGGAAGCGGACCACAAAACCGTTGCCAACATCCGGGCGCGGGGAGCGTTCACGCTTGCCATCCCGGGAACAGACACCCTGGAAGCTTCCGACTTTCTCGGCATCGCAACAGCGAACAAGATGGCGGACAAATTTGAGCGGACCGGTCTGCATGCGGTCAAAAGCACCCGCGTGGACGCGCCCGTGATTGAAGAATATCCCGTCACCCTGGAATGCACAGTCGAGAAAATCGAAGACGAACCGTACGGCCTTCGCATACTGGGCAGGATCGTCAACGTGCTTGCGGACGAAGCGGTACTGGACGAGAAGGGAAAGATCGACGCCGGCAAATTAAACGCCTTTGCTTTCGATCAGATGAGAAACGGCTACTACCGGGTAGGAGAAAAAGTCGGACAGGCCTGGCAAAGCGGGGCCGGACTGATGAAGAAGGAAAACTGATTCTCCCTTAAATGCAGATGCCCATTCGAAACAGCGGAAAAATCCGGCTGCCAAAATGGGCATCTTTCCTTTCAGATCTTATCCTGCCGCATGTCTGCCGACAGGGAATCCCACACGCGGCTTCCCGCCGTAAAGAGCGCTCCGGGGCATTTTTATCCTTTCCTCCTAAAAAACGATACGCTGCTTCGCAGGCCGTTGTAAGCTCCAAACTTTCCCTGCTGCCTGCCGCTCCGCCTCCGTCCAGTCTCAAATTTCCGTACCCTTTTCCCGTAACTTATGTTAAAATACCTGTGAAAGGTCTCCCCATCTGAAACGAAAGGGGAGTTCCGTTCCTGAAAGAATTGTCTTTGAAACGTGTCCTGCTTAACACTGGATCCCGTTAAGAAGGCAGGTTAAAAGAGAACAAGAACAAACGTTTTTAGTGAATAACAGCAGGAGGATGAAAATGAACAGCTTAGGCTTTGGCATGATGCGGCTGCCGGTATTATCAGGGCCGGAGGATTTTGATTATCCGCAGTTAAATCAGATGGTGGACGAATTCCTGGCGGCAGGATTCACTTATTTCGATACGAGCTATGTGTATCACAACGGAAAAAGCGAAGAGGCCGTGCGCAGGGCGCTTGTGGAACGCCATGCGAGGGAAAGTTTCACTGTGGCTACCAAGTTTCCCACCTTCAACCTGGTTCCCGAGGAAGAGATTGACGGCATTTTCGAGCAGCAGCTTCACAACCTGGGGGTGGAATATATCGATTACTACCTCATCCACAATGTACAGACGGTATATTATGACGGCGTGGACGGGCAGGGAGGCGTGATCCCGAAAACTCATCTGTTTGATCACGCGAGAAGATGGAAAGAAGAGGGAAAAATCCGCCATCTCGGGTTTTCCTTCCATTCATCCGCCAAACTCTTAGACCGCGTCCTGACGGAGAATCCGGATCTGGAGTTCGTGCAGATCCCCTTAAATCCGATTGACTGGGACAGCGAACTGGTACAGGCCAAGGCCTGCTACGATGTAATCCGCAAACATGGCAAACAGGTTGTCATCATGGAGGCTGTCAAAGGGGGAGGTCTGGCGGCTCTTCCCGCTGAAGCGGAAGCCCTGTTAAAGGATGTGAATCCGGATCTTTCCATCGCCTCCTGGTCTCTGCGGTTCTGCCTGGAAAAAGAGGGTGTCCTCACTGTCCTGTCGGGCATGAGCACCCTGGATCAGATGCGTGACAACATCCGCACAGCGAAAGAAACCGGTCCTCTTTCCGCAGATGAACAGACTGCCCTTGCGAAGGCCATGCGTATCTACCGGGAAAATACGCCCATTCCGCAAAGCGAGATTGACCGGTATCAGGGACTTTGCTATCACGGTGTCCCCGTAACCGCAATCCTGCAGGCCTACAGTATCTGCCAGGTTCAGCCGGACCCCGGGTTCTCGGACGACAACAACTACTTAAAGAATGCCTTCGCGGAAGAAGCCCATCTCGACTTTTTCCAGGGCCTGCCGAAGGAATCCGTGATTACCGCAGACGGACGCGACATCACCGGTCAGGTGGAAGCGGCTGTGAAATGGCTGACGGAGAATTCCTTTTAAGACAAAGATTGGCCGTTCCCTCCCCGGTTCCTTTTTAAGGCAGGAGAGGGAGCATCTCTTTTGCAGCTGCGGCGGGTGCTCTTTTCCCGCCATGCACTGCGGGAACAACGGTACACACGATCAGTTTCTCACAGGGCTATGGAAACCTGTTTAAGGCAGAATCCCGGATGATCGTTCAAAATTTTGGCAGCTGTGAATCTCTTTACTCCAGCGATGCCTGCCGGTTCGAGGATTACTCCCGCTATCACGCCGGTATGCTTGATGAGAAGCATACGCTCTCCCGCAGGGAGGAGCGGTTTCCGATTGAGAAGAAATTTCCTTTGAACTGGGAAAAGGACCTGTCTCATAACCCGTCTTTTTCGGAAAAGATGCGGAGGTCTCCCGCTTTCGAAATGAAAATCCCCAGGGAACTGAGCTGGACCGATGCCGGATGCGGCCGTCTTGTCCGTGCGAAAACGCCTGAGAACAGAAAAGCAGCCAGAACTCTTTCTTACGGAATTCTGGCTGTTGAAACGTTCCTAGCGCGATTCGAACGCGCGGCCTTTCGCTTAGGAGGCGAACGCTCTATCCTGCTGAGCTATAGGAACTTAAGATACTGCTGCTGTGCCGCTGCCGTTTCTGTGAACGAAAAAGAGAAAACTGCGAGGACTCTCCCAGGGAAACCCTTCCTCTTCCCGTCGCAGTGACAGGCATTTAAAACCTGACGCCTGGACCATTCGGCAGCTCCCTGCAGCAAAACCTATTATACCAGATCCCTTTGGAAAAGGAAACACCCAATCTTCCTTATTTTGGAAAATTTATTTTCCCCTGCAGCCAGATGACCCCCTTGAACCTGCGGCCAACTTCCGGATCCCCCAGAAGATCCCGGCTGTTGATGCAGATATCAAACAGCACACCGTTGCACTCAATGTTCATCTTGTACAGGATCTCCTTTGTATAGCTGTTGAGAACCCTCGTGTAGAAATTGATCGTACCGATCACCTGATACTGATCGCATTCGATTCCGTACGGCATAAAGGATGTGTCCACAATGGACAGTACATCCTCATACTCGACTCTGCGGGAGAGCATGGAATAAATATCCATGTTGTCCATTGTCAGGCTCTCTATCGCCTCCGGATCCCCATTCTTGGCCGCCGACATCAGTTGTTCCCTGTTGGAAAAATACTTTTCCTGCTCTTCCTTCCGCTCCCTGTTCTTTTCAACCGGGAGCAGAATCTCTCCTCTTAGGGACAGCCCGGAAAATGTCGTGGTCACCTGGTCTCCCGGCAGGTAGCTGGCAATGCTCTCCCGGCAGAAATCCGCCGGGTTCTGCAGAAAAAAGATCAGGGAAATCCCCATGCGGTCATCCTCGCAGACACCCGAATAGGAATCCCCACTCACCTTTCTTTCGATCGTCAGATCCTCCGACGTGGAAATCCCGCTTCCATTCAGATAAGGGAAGTAATACTGGCGGTGGAATCCGTGATCGTCCAACTCTCCGCAAAGCTTGATGCCAATCCCAGGACCAAAAGACTTTGCCATCTCGACAAACGCTCTTCTTCCATCCTCAATCTTCACGGCCCCATGCTCCTCATAACTGCGGAAAATTTCATCCAGCAGCTGCTCCAGATCACGTTCCGTAGTGATTGAATCCGCGAATCCAATCGCCCTCAAATAGCTGTGCACGTTTTCCACCTCCTCTTCCCCATAAACTTTACTGCCACATAAAAAGCGAAAAACTTCCAATCCTATGACTGCGGGGAGACCGCCGCATCCTTAAGACAGCCGTCTGCCCACAGGGAGCCTGCCTTAAACCCTTCCCCTTAAGAAAGAGGGCGGCTGCATCAGGAATTCTTCACTTCTATCACTGTCTGTCCGCCCATATACGGCTGCAGCGGGCCTGGAATTTTCACCGAGCCATCCGCCTGCAGGTTGTTTTCCAGGTAGGCGATCAGCATGCGCGGCGGAGCCACGACCGTATTATTCAGGGTATGCGCGAAATATTTTTTCCCGTCCTTCGTCTTCACGCGAATCCCCAATCTCCTGGCCTGGGCATCGCCAAGATTGGAGCAGCTGCCAACCTCAAAATATTTCTTCTGGCGCGGCGACCAGGCCTCCACATCCAGAGACTTTACTTTCAGATCCGCCAGATCCCCGGAACAGCACTCCAGTGTGCGCACAGGGATATCCAGGGAACGGAAAAAGTCCACCGTATTCTGCCACAGTCTGTCGAACCACAGGGGACTGTCCTCCGGTTTGCAGACCACAATCATCTCCTGCTTTTCAAACTGATGGATCCTGTAAACCCCGCGCTCCTCGATTCCATGGGCACCCTTCTCCTTGCGGAAACAGGGGGAATAACTCGTGAGGGTATACGGCAGTTCCTCCTCCGGGGTGATCGTATCGATAAATTTTCCGATCATGGAATGTTCGCTTGTCCCAATCAGGTACAGATCTTCTCCCTCGATCTTGTACATCATGGCATCCATTTCGGCAAAGCTCATCACGCCGGTCACCACGTTGCTGCGGATCATGAATGGAGGAATGCAGTAGGTAAACCCTCTGCCGATCATAAAATCACGCGCATAGGAGAGAATGGAGGAGTGCAGTCTCGCGATATCCCCCATCAGATAATAGAAGCCGTTGCCTGCCACACGGGCAGAGGCATCCATATCAATCCCCTGAAATTTCTCCATGATCTCCGTGTGATACGGGATCTCGAAATCCGGAACCACCGGTTCCCCAAAGCGTTCGATCTCCACGTTCTCACTGTCGTCCCGCCCGATGGGCACCGACGGATCGATGATGTTGGGAATGCGCATCATCTTCTGCCTAAGGTCCGTCTCCACATCCTTTTCCCTGGCCGCAAGGTCATTCATGCGCTGGGCAAACTCCGCGACTTTTGTCTTGGCCTGCTCGGCCTCCTCACGTTTTCCCTGCCCCATCAGTCTGCCGATCTCCTTGGAGATCCGGTTCCGGTCAGCCTGCAGAGACTGCAGTTCCTGCTTGATTGTGCGGTTTTCCTTATCCAGTTCCAGAACCTCGTCTACCAGCGGAAGCTTTTCGTCCTGAAACTTATTTCTGATATTCTGCTTTACAATCTCAGGATTTTCTCTTACGAATTTGATATCCAGCATCTTTTTTCCTTTCTTATTTAAATCATACGTCCAGGCAGCCTCTTAACCTGAAAGATAAAGCGGGTTGCCCGGCCCCTGAAAGTTTTCCTATTTCTGCGCTGCAGTGCCGCCGCATAGCCGATGAATGTCTATGAGGCAAAAACCCGAATGAAACGCGCATTTTTACCCTTTCCTGTGCGGATGAAAAATGGCTGCGGCCAAACATCATTTTGCCCCTGCATGCGCTTTTGCCTGTCTTATGATAACATAGAACAACGGGAATTACCAATATCTATTTTACCGAAATCCGGAGGAGGATTCTCCATTTTTTTTACAGATCTCCCATGTAGTTCACGGCCTGCCGCAGAGCATCTTTTTCCTCCTGGCCCAGGACAATGTAGGATTCCCCTTTCACAATCTCCTTGATATACGTATAGCAGCCGTCCCGGCTGTGGATTGCGTTCAGCACAAAACCGGAATTGCTCTCATCCAGCATGGCAAGAGCGAAACTTAACTTTCCTCCCACGTCAGGAAACGCATCATACTTCACGATCCCGATCTTGTTCGTTGTTCGGGCCAGCATTTCCTTGAGTTTCGCGATCTCGGCACCCTGCACTCTGGTCATCTCATCCAGGCGGTCCACTTCCAGAAATTTCTGCTCAAACGCTTTTTCCAGAGAAACGGCGTCTTTGCCGCGCATAAAAATGCGGTATTTTTTCAGGAACCGTGTCAGTTTCATGGAAACCCGAACCATATATAGCAATACAAACACCATGATTGCCATCATCACAATCATGATGATCCCCGGATCAAATCCCAGGGATTCAAAAATTCTGCTCTGCATCTGCTGCCTCCTGTACAGTCAATTTGTTATGCACGAATATCTTATGCCTTCTCTGCACATTTCTCAAGGAGATCATAGATCCGTTCCAGATCCTCCCTCGAATAGTATTCAATCTCAATTTTCCCTTTATTATCCGGTTTATGGCGCAGGGTCACCTTCGTGCCCAGTACATCCCGCATTCTTTCTTCCATTGCTTTGTAGGCATACTCGGCAACATCGTTTACGGGCTCCGGTTTGGGCCTCTCTCCCCTCTGCAGCTTCTTTACAAGTTTCTCCAGCTCGCGCACACTCAGCTTCTCCTCGAACACCCGATTCGCGATCTTCCACTGGGTTTCCTTATCTTCGATTCCCAGAAGCGTCCTGGCATGTCCGGCGGTAAGTTTATCGTCAATCACCATCTGCTGTACGCGCGAATCCAACTGCAGAAGGCGAACCGCATTGGTAACCGCCGTCCTGCTTTTGGAGACCTTCTCCGCCACTTCATCCTGCTTCAGATGAAACTCCGAAAGAAGTCTTTCGTAAGCCATGGCCTCCTCAATCGGATTTAAATTCTCCCTCTGAAGGTTTTCGATCAGGGAAATTTCCAGAATCTCCTGTTTGGAAAAGTCCTTCACAATCACCGGGATCTCGCTTAGACCGGCCTTCTTCGCGGCCCGCCACCGTCTTTCCCCGGTGATGATCTCGTAATAATTTTCCTTCTTTGAAACCAGCAGCGGCTGCAGCACACCATACTGTCTGATCGAATCCGCCAGCTCCTCCAGCGCGTCCTCATTGAAATTCCTGCGGGGCTGTTCCCGGTTCGGCTCTACCTCCGAGATCTTCAAAACAGTTCTGGTCTGCTCCTCCGGTTTGGAAGTTTCCGCCGCTTCCTCATATTCCGGAATGATGCTGTCCAGCCCTTTCCCCAATCCCTTCTTCTTTACTGCCATGCTTCTTCTCCCCTTCTTATCACTTCTTTGGCCAGCATCAGATACCGTTCCGCACCGGTCGATTTCGCGTCGTACTCCGTAATCGGCATCCCGTAGCTGGGAGCCTCCGCCAGACGGACATTCCTTGGAATGACACTGTCAAAAATATAAAGCTTCACGTTATCCTTTACGTTGTCTACCACCTGCTGGGAGAGATTCGTGCGGGCGTCAAACATGGTAAAGACAACCCCCTCCACCTTCAGGTTCGGGTTCAGTCTGCTTTTCACCAGCTGAATGGTATGCATCAGCTGGGTCAGCCCTTCCAGCGCATAGTATTCGCATTGGATCGGGATCAGAACCGTATCACCGGCACACATGGAATTGATCGTCAGCACATTCAGGGAAGGCGGGCAGTCAATCAGCAGACAGTCGTACTGGTCTTTCACATGATCAAGCGCGGTTTTTAAGATAAACTCCTTCCTGTCGATGCCGGCCAGTTCAATCTCCGCTGCCGCCAGATCAATGTTGGAGGGGAGCAGATCCAGATTCTCATAAATTCCTTTGAGTATCACGTCTTCGACCCGGCTCTCCCCCAAAAGCAGGGAATAGGCATTTCTTTCCGTGCGGTCTTTGTGAACTCCAATTCCGCTGGTTGTATTTCCCTGAGGGTCCATGTCAATAAGCAAGGTCTTCTTCCCCAGTTTTGCCAGCGAAGCGGAAAGATTGATCGCCGTGGTGGTCTTTCCGACTCCGCCTTTCTGATTAGCGATTACGATGGTCCTTCCCATGTTGTTCTCCTTTGCAGATCCTGTTTCAAAGTGAAACATTGTTTTCTTTCCATCCAGCCCAACTTTCATCAAATACATACAATCCAAAGTAAATGGAAGAACGCTGGAACTGAAACCTACCGCCAGGGTTTTTGCTTCCGCAAATACCTCTTAAGAGAATTCTCCGCCCCTGCGGCGAAACACTAGTTCGTTCTGCTATAATGTATAATTAATATATTCATATCTTATTATAAGTTAACACAGTCAAAAATTTTCAGCCCTACATCTGCCGTTTCGTTCTATTCTACCACTAAACCATGGAAAAGAAAAGCCAGGAAATGCCAAATCAAAGGAGAAAAGGTATATCGAAACCTGTAGAAATCCGTGGCTTTTTCCTAATCACGCCTGAAAGAAGGGCTGCTTCACGCTCTGAGTATGTTTCACGTGAAACACTGCTTGGAGCAGCCTTTGGCTCCTCTGGAGTATTCATTATAAAGTCAGCTGGCTTGCGCATCTGGTTGTTCCACGTGAAACATTGCCGGAAGGAGCAGACATCTTTTCCTGGTCAATTCGTTACGAGGAGCTTCTCCCGCAGCTTGTTTCACGTGAAACACCGCACAGGTCGGCACAGAAATCCTGTAAATACAATCTGAAGCCGAATACATGCACGATAATTGTTTCACGTGAAACTTCATTCTGTAGCTCCGAAGAATCCATGCCAGACATTCTAAAATCAGCCTCTCGCCTGATGATTGTTTCACGTGAAACATTACCTGAAGACTATTCATGTCCAGGGACTCCATTTATCCGGTCAAAGCAGTACCGTCTGTCCGATCAGAAGACCGTCTTGTACTTCAAACGGACTGGTAACTTCCAGTACTCCAGCGAGGCTGCCAACAAAGCTCCGGAATATTCCAATTCTATCCGAAGTTCTCCTCCACAACTTGTTTCACGTGAAACCTCTTCCAGTAAGCCCCAAAAATCTATGCCAGGAATTTTGATGTCAGCTGAAAGCTCGATGAATGATGTTTCACGTGAAACATTATCCGGTGATGCCGAAAAATCTGTGCCAGGGTTTTAAGGCCATCTGCATGGTTGATGATTGCTTCACGTGAAAGTTAAAACCTTGAATCCAGGATCCCTGTCAGACATTTTGATGTCAGCTGCAAAGTTGATTGTTTCACGTGAAACATTACCTGATGATGTCAAAGAATCCATACAAGCATTTTGAAGTGTGAAAAATCGATGATTTCTTCCCAAACATTTTCTGTCGCAGGCCCTCAATTGTTTCACGTGAAACATTGCTCAATGATGCGGACATTTGATCAGATCAATTCGTTCGAACTCCGTGACATGTTTCACGTGAAACATCTCCTGTGAAAATCTGGTGATGACATGGCAATTCATTTTGTAACCAGGGGCAGGCTGGATGATTCCGTCACATGAAAAGGTAAAGGAAGATGGGTTAATATATGTACGCCTACATTCTAATTCCATCTGCAATGCTCACAGAGAATGTTTCACGTGAAACGTTCGTCTGAGAACAAACCTTGGACAACTTCATCCAATTCGGCACAGTGGTCCCTCATGATGTTCCACGTGAAACATCTACAGGAGACAAAAATGACTGAATCTCTTCTTTGAGGATCCTCCGTTTCTCAGGAAAATACCACATGCAATGTTGCTCAAAAAAACGCCTAACAGCAACGAAGTAATTCACTCTGAGCCAGGAAACAGTGCGAACAAATTATCACATAGTACACAGATTGAAATGAGCATTCTTGAATATTTTGCTTCAAAATCCTACGACGAGTGGCTCAATTAATCCATGTGGAACGTTGCCTAACAAAGCAGGCTGCCCTTCCTGACAAAAATGGGCAAAATTCTGAGCTATTAAGTGGAGATTGTTTCACGTAAAACATCTCCATACCCGCGAACTTGATGCCAGTGTATTCTGAGCACATATGCTGCCCCCCATAAATGTTTCACGTGGATCTCCACTTGCCCCGATCTGATGAATAAATATCAAGTCATTCGCTTCCCATTTGTGGACTCGATGTTTGTTTCACGTGAAACGAAACCCAGTCTGATCGGCGATACCAAGACAAAGCGTTCCGAAGTCGAATACGCACTCAAAAAAGTTTCACGTGAAACTTCAATTACTACGGTCCGAGAATCTTAATGAACTCAATCTTTTCTCAGAGAATGGAGCAATCTTTCTTTCATACATGTGAGACATCATCCGACTGGATCGAACAAGCCAACATCAATGCATTCTGAAGCAAAAAGCAGTCTCAATAAATGTTTCACGTGAAACACTACGCCAGCGATCCACTTAACTCGATGTTTGTTACACGTAGCACTTAGCCTTTGAGGTATTTCGAACTCCTTTGCATACCGAACTCTAGTACTTGCATGATAAATGATTGAAATGAAACATCGGCCGGCCGAACTGCGGGTTTCTTTCAATGCTTTCTAAAGAGAAGTATCCCCCGGAAAATGTTTCACGTGGAACACCACTTGCACCGATCTGATGATTCCTTGCCGATACAGTCCCTACTCAGATGCCTATTCGATGTTTGTTTCGATCGAAAGGATATCCAATCGGACCGTTGTATAGTACCCGAACATTTCTGAAACCAGATTCAGGTTCGATAAATGTTTCACGTGAAACATAGCCTGGGAGAGAGCGGTGATATCCTTCCAATTCATCCACTTTTCAAGTCTTTGCTCGATATCTAGCTCAAGTGAAACAGTACCCAACTGAACCGGCCCATTTCCGGCGCGTCTTAAGCAAAATGTTTCCTCGATAGATGTTTCACGTGAAACGTAAATCGCACCAATCCGCTGAATCCGTTGCCATGTCGTTTAATGTCAGATTGTCGCCAGAAGAGTGTTTCACGTGAAACTTAAGCAGTCCAGGCAGGCGAACTCATGCCGGTGCATTATGAAGGCATATATTTGCTCAACTAATGTTTCACGTGAAACATCGCTTGCAAAGGTATGGCCTTCCTTTCCAATACAGTCTCTTCCCCGATACGGACTTGATCACTGTTTCACGTTAAGCGTCATCTGACCGGACCGTTGAAGCTTTACCGATGCATTATGAAACCAGGATCAGGTTCGATCCATGTTTCACGTGAAACGTAACCAGACAGGTGAACTACGCATACAGATACAATCTGAGCGCATATACTTGCTCAACTAATGTTTCACGTGAAACACTACATGCATCAATCCTGAAAAGTCATGGTAACTCATTCTCTAGTCGGAGACAGGATTGATGTTTTTTTCACGTTAAACGTCACTCAAACCAAATCGGTTAATTTGATTCAATACATTCCGATGTTAAAAACTGATATGATAGGTGTTTCACGTGAAACGTCACTTATAACGGTCTGGTCAATGCTTTCCAATTCATTCTCTCTTACGATGCTGACTCGATCATTGTTTCACGTTAAGTGTCATCTGACAGGCCCCTTAAAGCTTTACCGATGCCTTGTGAAACCAGAATCAAGTTCGATCTATGTTTCACGTGAAACTTAAGCAGTCCAGGCAGGCCAACTCATGCCGGTACTTTCTGGTGGCACATACTTGCTCAACTAATGTTTCATGTGAAACATCGCTTGCACCGGTCCGGCGAAGTCCTTTCCAATACTTTCCTTTCTCCAATACGGATTCGATCACTGTTTCACAATAATCGTCATCCGACCGGACCGTTGAAGCTTTACAGATGCATTGTGAAACCAGATTCAAGTTCGATCTATGTTTCACGTGAAACTTAAACAGTCCAGGCAGGCCAACTCATGCCGATACTTTCTAATGGCACATACTTGCTCAACTAATGTTTAACGTGAAACACCGCATGCACCGGTCCAGCAAAGCACTGGCAACTCATTCTCTGGTTGGATGCTGGATTGATGTATGTTTCACGTGAATCATCACTTTGACCAGTCCGTTGATACCCTGTCAATTCATTCCCTTGTCAATCCTGGCTCGATGTTGATTTCATGTGAAACTTTATATAACTGGATCGGGAAACCTTCCGCCGCATGTGACACCAATTGCTGCACAGATAGATATTTCACGTAAAACGTGAACAGACTTGGCAAGTGAAGAATTGCCAATGCTTTCTGAAGCCAAATTCAGGTTTGATTTATGTTTCACATGAACTATCACTAACTCCTGTCTAGCGAATCCTAATCGAATCATTCCTTTCGCAGATGCGCACTTAATCATTGTTTCTCTAGAAACAGCACCAGGCTGGACCGGCGAACTCATGCCGGGGCATTTTCACGCGAGATCAAGGTTTGACAGATGTTTCACGTGAAACGTAATCAGACCAGGCAGGCGAACACATGCTGGCCCATTCTGAAGTCATATGCTGGCTCAGCTAGTGTTTCATGTGAAACACCACTTGCACCGGTCCTGCGAAATACTGGCAACTCATTCTCTGGTCATATACTTGACTATTTTTTAATTCCCGTGAAATGTTCACTCAAAATATCGCGTAAAACGGCTAATTTCACCCAATCCATTCCGATATTAAATACTGATCGGATAAATGTTTCATGTGAAACGTCTTCAATCCAGCCCGGTAAACATTGCCAAGTATTCTGAATCCAGTTTTAGATTCGATTAATGTTTCACGTGAAACATCACTGGCACCGATCCAGCAAAATCCTGGCAACTCACTATCTCGCCTGCTGGTACCTTGATGATTGTTTCACCGGAAACATAACCAAACCTGCCGGTGAAGACTTGCCAATACATTCTGAAGCCAGATGCAACCCCGATAAATGTTTCACGTGAAACATCGCTTGGACCAGTCCGGTAAGGCCAGTCCCTTCCAATTCTTTCCCTTGTAAGATGCAGCTTCGAAATTTGTTTTATGTGAAACGTCATCCGGCCGGACCGTTGAAGCTTTCCTGCTGTATTCTGAGGCTAGATTCTGGCTCGATCAATGTTTCACGTGAAACATCACCTGCTCAGTTCTGATGATTCCTTGTCAATTCAATCTCCTGTCAGATATCGACTCGATGATTTTCACTTAAAATGACGCCTTCCGGATCGGTGAAGACTTGCCAATACATTCTTGAACCATATTCAAACTCGATTCAAAGTTTCACGTGAAACGTCACCAAGCCGGATCAATGAAGACTCGCCGATGCATTCTGAAGACAGATGCATCCCCCATAAATGTTTCACATGAAACGTCACTGGCAAGAGTCCGGTGATTCCTTTCCAATTTATTTCCTTCTCCGAGGTGAACTCTATCAATGTTCACGTAAATCTGAGCCCAAAGCAGAACGGAGAATTCCTTTCATTGCATTCTGATGTCAAATACCTACATGATCAATGTTTCACGTGAAACTTCGCTTGGGCCAGTCCAGTAAGGCCTTGCCAATCCATTCCCTTGTCAGATGCAGCTTCGAAACTTGTTTCACGTGAAACATCACCTGGTCCGTTCTTGTGATTCCTTGTCAAATCAAGCCCTGTCAGATGCCGACTCGATGATGCTCACTTGCAATGTCACCGTTCGGATCGGTGAAGACTTGCCAATGCATTCTTGAGCCATATTCAAGCTCGATTCAATGTTTCGCGTGAAACGTCACATGGTCAGGCCGACGAAATCATTCCGGTGCATTCTGAAGGCATATACTCGCTCAATTAATGTTTCACGTGAAACATCACTCGGATCAGTCCGGAAAGGCCTTACAAATTCATTCTATTGTCAGATGCAGGCTCAATGTCTCTTTCATGTGAAACGTTACCCAGCTGGACCGAAAAAGCCTTTCCGACGCATTTGAAGCCAAACGCTGCCTCGATAAATGTTTCACGTGAAACATACCTTGAACCAGACCGGTGATCCTGAGTGAATTTACTCCTTTGTCAAACGCTGACTCAATGTTTGTTTTTTGTGAAGCGTCACCAGGTGGAAACGGTGAAGACTTGTCAATGCATTCCGAAACTAAATGCATGGTCGATAAATGTTTCACGTGAAACATCACTCGGGCAAACTGACGGAATTAAAGGGATTTCCATTTCATAGCCTGTCCGCTGTACCAAAAATTGTTCCATGTGAAAAACCGCAAGAGAAATGATCGATTGCAAGAGGATTCTAAATTTGAAATCAGCAAGAGAGACCAGTACCATGTTTCACGTGAAACACACTCCTGATAAACAATAAGAATAGAAGGGACTGTTGATTGTGCTTTCAGCATTTCCCAAAAATGTTTCACGTGAAACACAACAAAACTGAAAGCAGAACAAAAAAGGTGGTGAGATAAATATTAATGTATATACTTAATAGATAGTGTCTCATTTAATAAACAGAACATAAATTCGAATCAATTAGGGCTCATGCACCAATTCACTTTACTAAAATCTATCTCAATGCTTTACCACGCCGAGGACTATTGCCGACATTCAGGTAAAAGACTCATCCTTCCGGCTACCTTTCCAGATGAGGCCATGCGTCAGGTTCGGGAAAATGATTCGATCAAAAAGACCCTTTCCTTTTTTCCGGCCAGATTTACGATGACCACGAAGGGCAGAAAAAACCTCTGCTCCCAGAATTGAAAAGAACAGAGGTTTTAATGCTGATCAGGCAAGCGATCCCATGGGATCCCAGGGATTCAACTCGATCACTTCTGAATCGATGACATCCAGCTGGGCAGGAGTCAGATATTTCTTATTGACGACGACCTGATACATGTACTCGTCAAACCAGGCATCACTCATGACATACCAGCCCTTATAGCCAGGTTCGTCTCCCCAGCTGTTTTCCACGCGCCAGCGATTTGGCGAACCCGTTTCATCCAGATTCACACCCTGAAATACCATAGCATGAGTCATCTGGCTCTGGCCGTAATCCAACCGTTCTGCCTTGGTCATGCCAAGCGTAATGCCCAGCGCATTCTCATAGTCGAAACTGGCAGGATCCAGAATGCCGGATTCGCGCTCAGAATAGGCCCCGACATCACAGCCGAACCAGACAGGCTCCCCATCCTCCAGCTGCAGAATCGCAGCTGTCTTCAGCTCATCGATCGGAAGATTAAGGTAGCATACCGGACTGCCTTCCTTCACATTGCCAAGCATCTTCACCGTGTAGCGGTGATAGAAAGGCTTATCGGCAGTGGGCGCATTAATCAGGCTGACATAATCGCGAAGATCCATATCAACATATTTTTCAAAAAACTGCTGTGGCGTCAGGCCGCAGTCCCGGATGAACTGATCATCCTTGCTGCGGACTTCAAAGTCCACCGTCTTCGGAGGCTCACCGAGACAGATGACAAGGATACGGTAGATCTCGCCCAGCATCTTTTCCTTCTCCAAGGTGAGTGCCACCCGGTTCGCGCCTCCAGCAGCCATCCTGCGCAATATCGCCGCATCCCCGCGCAGCAGTTCCGTTATCACCCTGCTCATCTCTCTGGTGGAAGAAGAGACGGCAGTCTCCGGCATTGCATACTTCGGAACAACACCGTACTTCGTAACCAGATTCACCATCATATCCCACTGCCCGCCGTCACTGACAGGATCCCGCAGCAGATAATCGAGCAGACGGCTGCCAATGGGTTCCTCAAGCGTATCGAGAATATTCTCAAGGAAATAATTGGATTTCTCCAGCTTATCCCAAAACAGCAGATAATTCTGCGAGAGTTCAAAATCTTCCAGATTCCATTTCTGGATAATGCGTGTGCGCATCACATTCGTAGCAGCGAAAAGCCAGCAGCGGCCGCTGTGTTTCTGATTCGTGATGGCGCCCTGCTTCAGGGACAAAGAAAATGTATGGAGATTCTGTCTCGCGGCCTCATGGTTAAGACAGCTTTTGTTCAGCCCGTTCGTCATAACCGCATCCTGCGCGATCTGACTGGACCGATCCGCGTGAAACGCCTCCCTGCAGGAGTTTAACAGTTCCTGGGTAATGTTTTTGCTCATTCATGTGCCTCCTTCTATGTGAAGAAACAACTTTGCTATAACCCTCAAACTTGCTGGCAGTTCTTATTCCAGTAAACCGCAGTCAGCCCGAAAGACGGCAGGCACTCAGGCGGGAAAATTCCATTGCTTCTCTGTGTTTTCAGTATTAGTTCCTGACCTGACTCCCTGCGGGCGGCAGAAGTACAATAATAAAGGAAGGAATCCTGCAAACGTACCGGGTAAGGGAAGCCAAACAAATATGGAATCATCGCTGGCTCTTCCAAAGATCATACTGCCGCTGGTTCTCTGCAATGATTTCATCGATGCCCGCTTCATGAAGAGCCTCTCGAAACAGCGGAAGCAGGGTATCCAGATCCGCCGCACCGCAGGCAAGACCAGGACGGTATAAATCAATCACGTTTCTGACGGAAGCCGTCTGTGCGCCTACGGGACCCGGGTCAAACGTATAGCCAAACGTGGGAGAAATCTGCGCCTGGTCAATTCTGTAAGCGGAAAGCTCATCAAAGTATTCCTCAGTGGCAGGCTCCTTCTGGTACCGCAGGGAGGCATCCCCAAACAGGGCAATCAGGTTGCCGTATCCGCACAATCCGTCTTCCTCCAGGATGGGGCTTATGATGTGCTCGCTCACCTTCCGGTAATGCTGATTCTCGATCCCATAATTGAGCAGATTCATGACTTCCGGATCCGTGTAGACAAGTTCCAGAAATTTCACGCACAGATCAGGGCGCTCACTGGCGGATGTGACAGCCATCCCATACGGAACGACATTTTCCGTCAGAACCTGAAGCGGTTCAAGAGGAAGAACACGGTACGTCCTTCCGGTCATCTGGTTGTAATAGAATGGATCAGATCCAAGAGACTGGATGGACGTACAGACAGTATCCTCCATTAAAGCCTGCACCAAAGTCGTGTCGGTAAGAATAGAATCCGGATCCAGGTATCCTTTATCTCTCCAGTCTGCCATCACACGGCAGTGTTCCTCAAAAAGATCCAAGTCGTACAAATTTTTGATCTTTCCTTGCCCGTTGCTGTCAAGAACACCGAATGAATAATTGTACGGATCCCCAAAAGTCTCCAGTTTTTCAGGAAGATACAAAAGTCTGAACCCATCGCCCGAGCTCGCGGCATACCCCCTGTAATCACTTTCCTTTATCTTTTCGTAAAAATCCTCCAGTTCCTCATACCCGGAAATCGGTTCTTCCGGAGGGGCAACCCCATATTTTTCAGTCAGTTCCTCGCTGTAAAGCAGGGAAGTCTGTGCCGCCGGATACATATTTCCGGGAAGACAGCAGATGGCGTCTCCGACTTTGCAGGCATCCAGGAGCTGTCCGCAGGAGCGGATGAGACCGGGCGCATCCTGGCTGAGCAAATCCGTGATGTCGATAATAATCCCCAGGCCTTTCATATCTGACAAAGTTGACGTGATGGCGCAGGAAACGATATCAATGCGGTTCTCGTCCGAAATCTGGCGGATCAGAGTGGAATGCGCGGCAATCTCCGTCTCGTGAAACCGGATCCGGCATCCGAGTTTTTCTTCAGTAATCCTGCTTATCCTTTCCGCTACAAGATCTGCGTCCGGGTTCGCGGCGGAACACAGAAGTTCTATCACAATTTCGTATGGTTCCTCCTTCGTTTCCTCCGCCGCGGCAGATATGGGCATGAGCCAGATGAGAAGCAAAAGGAGCACTCCCAACAGGATCTTCTCAAGCTTTCGTGATTTTTTCCCCATCCGTACAGTCCCTCCCGAAAAACCCATGACAACTTTTCCAAAATTCCGCCACGACGGATACAGATGAGACCACACCGAGATTCCCTCCTGCAGCGAAAACATCCTTACAGCCTCACACCTGCCTGGCGGTGCCGCCGCTGGTATTCCGTTGGCGATTCCCCAGTCGCTTTTTTGAAAACGCGGGAGAAGTACTGGCCATCATCATAGCCGCACATATTGGCAATCATCTGAACGCTCCAGTCGGTGCTTTTTAACAGGTTTCCCGCCATCTCCACCCGCTTTTTTGTAATATACTCAATAACGCTCCAGCCGGTTTCCTTTTTGAAGCTCTTCATGAGGTGCGCCTCGCTCACGCCCAGTGTTTCCGCAATATCCGAGACCTTGATTTTCTCGATGATGTGGTCGCCGATATATTTTTGAGCAGCGTAGGCGAGATCCTCATTCCCCCGGATGGGAAGGCTGTCCTCTGAAGAATCCCTGTCTTTCTGCTTCTTTTGCTCAATGCGGCGCAGCTGCCTTAAGAGTGCATTTTCCAAGTCCCTGTAATCGACAGGTTTCAGAAGATAATCACAGCTGCCTAACTGCATAGCTCTCTGCATATAGTTGAATTCCGGGTGACAGGTCAGAAACAGGAATAAAACATCCTCGTCTTTTTCCCGCAGAGTTCTTAAAAGATCCAGACCGCTTTCCTGCAGCATCTCCATATCGGACACGATCAGATCCGGATGGTGATCGTCATACAGGGCAAGCGCCTGCCTGACAGAGGCTGCCTTAAACAGGCGCCTGACACCAAGATCTTTCCAGTTTACCTGCTGTTCAAGATCATTTAATACTCTATTTTCGTCGTCAACCAGCAATACGGAATACATTTCCCACCTCGTATTCTCCCCGCTTCGGAAAATGTCAGAAATCTGAAAAAGAAATAGGAGCTTCTATTTCTTATCCCCCGTTTCTTTGGCCGCAGTCCCGATTGGAAGAAGAAGTTCTGTCACAGCCCCGTTTTCATTCCGAAATTCGACCTGAACCGGCTTTCCGTAATACATCTTGAGCCGTTCCAGTGTATTGACAATTCCAATCCCAAGGTTATCCCCTGCAATCCCGGTTTCCATATACTGTTTGATGGAGGAAAGAACCTCCTGCGGGAAGCCTTTGCCGGTGTCGGAAATCCGGATCCTCATCAGTTTCTCATCCACACGCTCAGCCGTCGCCGCGATGCAGCAGATGCGATCATTTTCAAGAGCGTATTTGACGCTGTTTTCCGCGAATGTATTGAGAACAAGCGGAGGAATCCGCACATTTTCCAGTTCGTGATCCCAGGCGACTACAGGGTAAAAATAGTCTCCCAGCCGCTGTTTCTGGATTTCAAGATAGGTTTTCAGAAAGCCCATCTCCTCGCTCAGTGCGACATCCTTCTCACGGATGTTGACGACGTAACGGAAATACCGCATCAGGTACAGCAGCATCTCTTTTGCGTAATCCCATTCATTCTCCCGGCAGGTGTAAATCGTATTGAGCGCATTTAATATGAAATGCGGACGGATCTGCTGGCTGTAATAATTCAAAAGCATCTCCTGCTGGCGCAGTTTCAGTTCATAGTTGTCCTTCTGCATCTTTTCAAGCTCGTCCATCATCTCGTTGAAATACCGCGCGAGATCTGTAAATTCGTTGGACATGGGAAGCTCGATTAGCGGTACGCGGTAAGAAAGGTCTCCTTCCCGGATCTTGTCAATCCCCTTCTTCAGGGCTTTGGTGGGATAGTAGACCTGCCGGTAATACCAGTACACCAGAAGCGGCGCAACGATGAAAGCCAGGATGGACAGTGCGCGAAGCACCGTCACCAAACCGGAAATACTGGAATCAAAGGCATCCCGGCGGTAAACGGAGGCAAAAACGAGATTGGCATCCTCAACTTCCCGCGACAAAATGATCCCTCCGGAATGCAGCCCGGAAAACTCCGCAAACTGCTCCCGATTACCGACCCAGACCGTATCCGGAACGATATGGTCAGCTTTCAGCTTTTCCAGATAACCCGCACAGTTCAGCAGATATCCCGTCCAGCAGCTCGGCCCTCTGAAGAACTTGAAAAAAGCGGGATGCAGGGCGTCTCCTGTCAGATAGGAGAAAATCTCCGATTTCGACTCCGCTAAAAGAGGCAGAAGTTCCTGCTCTTCAGGACGTCCTGTCATTTCGCTGGTTCTCTTCCAGAGTTCCTGTCTGCCGTCCAGCAGCAGATAGGCAGTGGAAACGTTGGTCTTATCGAGTTCAAAGGTTTCCAGCTTCTGGAACGTTGCCATAAGATCCAGATAAAAGTCCGAATTTTCAAGAGATGTGTCCGTATAACTGTTGAGACGCAAAAATCCGGCATCATTGCCAATATAAGACTGTATCTCCGTGTCCGCTTCGCTGATATCGCGCTCCGCCTGAGCCACCACAAGATCCAGGTAATTCTGGCTGGAGGAAATCAGTTCCCTTTTGCTCAGAGAGAGATTCAGGATGCTGGCACAGATGAGCAGGACATTGACCGGAATAATCAGCAGAAGCGGAAGAAACAGCATTCGTTTCAGTACAGATTTCATGAACCAAACCAATACCTCTCGGACAGATTCGAAAACCACTTTCTTCCCCGAGTACAAACACAGGAAGAGGTCCCGTCTTTTTCCAGTTTATCATAGATTACCTCCTGTCACAATGAAAATTTAAATCTGGTCAGGATTTTCCACAAGCAGAACAGAATAATCCTCATTCATTTTTTTCGTTTGTGCTACGATGAAAATACTTCAAAGGAAGCGCTTTGGGCAGCAACGCTTCGGGAATTTCGTACATTCAAAGGAGGAGAGAAACATGAAGTTCAAAAAAATGGCTGCGTGGGCGGTATCGTTCGCACTGGCAGCGGCATCAGCAGCTATGCCGGTACTGGCTGAGGAAGGCACGGAAGCGGAAACTGCAGCGGCTTCTGCGGCAGAAGCGATTGATCCGTCTGCTCCGATTGCCGTAACCGGAGGAGAAATCACCGGCACGAGCACAGAGGACGGTGCGATTGCGATTTTCAAGGGGATTCCTTACGCGGCGCCGCCGGTAGGAGATCTGCGCTGGAAAGCCCCGCAGGATGTGGAAGCCTGGGACGGCGTGAAAGAGTGCACAGAATTTGGTCCTTCCGCAATGCAGGGAGCGGAAGGCGCATTCGGAAATTATACCGATGAGTTCTTAAACAGCAACCGCAACTATTCGGAGGACAGCCTCACGCTGAATGTGTGGACAGAAACAACCTCCGAACAGGCAGCAAGACCTGTCATAGTATATATCCACGGCGGCGGCTTTACAAGCGGCGGTTCGTCTGTCCCAATCTATGACGGAGAACTGATGGCCCGCAAAGGAATCGTATTTGTCAGCATCAATTACCGCCTGTCTACATTTGGATTCTACGCCAGCCCGGAACTTTCCGCGGAAAGTGAAGAGGGAGTTTCCGGAAACTACGCGGTGCTTGACTGGATCAAAGCGCTGCAGTGGGTACAGGATAATATCTCATCGTTTGGCGGAGATCCGGCAAATGTCACGGTAATTGGACAGTCTGCCGGAGCGGGGGCGGTAGGAACTCTGACCACTTCTCCGCTTGCTGCCGGGCTTTTTAAACAGGCAATCGGCTGGAGCGGTCTGGGTGTAAACGCCGGCGGTGCGACCCTTTCGGATATGGAGACAGCCGGTCAGGAACTGGCAGATGCCCAGGGACTGGACCTGGCAGGAATGCGGGCTCTTTCCGCGGACGAAGTGCAGGCTCTTCCAGGCGGATTTGGCACAAGCATCGACGGCTATGCTGTAACAGATTCTTCTCTGAACACTTTCCTGAACGGAGAGCAGAACGATGTGGCAACCATGACGGGCATGACGAGCGGGGACGTTGGCATGGGATCCGCCATCACTTCCGAGTTTGCAAAATACCTGGGGATGAGCGGAGACGAATATACCAGCCTGGTAAATGAAGCCTTTGGAGACAAAGCGGAAGAACTCCTTTCGATTTACCCGGTAAACGGCGACAACAATCTGGGAATTGCCGATCAGGCGAACAAGGACTGCGCAATCATGCGGTATCTGGCTTACGCGAAGGTCCGCGCCACAACGGCGGAAACGCCGGTATTCCTGTATGTCTATGAGCATCCCTACGCGGGACTCGAAGACCAGGGTGCATTCCACTCCTCTGATATCCCCTACTGGCTTGGCGGTGTGTTCACGCAGGACAAGGAATTCTCCGATCTGGACCAGGAGATTGCCTCTGTGATGTCCGGATATCTGGCCAATTTCGTGGCAACCGGAGATGTGAACGGAGAAGGGCTGCCTGAATGGCCGGCCTATGATGGGACTCCCGGTTACCTGGAAATCGCAGACGACGGAATCGAATTTGTGAAGGTAAATCCAGTCATCGCGAATTTCTGGGATGAATACTACAGCGAAATGTACGGTCTGGAGCCGACCCCGGTGGAAGTCACACAGGAAGATGAAGACGCTTTGGCACAGCTGCAGGAAGAGATGAAAGCACACTCAGATGAGCAGGCTGCAGATATTGCCGAAAACGGAATCACACCGGACGATCCGGAGAATCCGACTCTTTCTATTGAACAAGCGGAAGGAAACACGGTAATGGTGAAAGAATTCGCCGCCGGTCAGTTCCAGCCGGTCAGCACATATGGGATGTATCCGGTTCGCGCCTATGCGCTGGACGCAGACGGCAACCGCATCGGTGATCTGACCATCGACAATGGTGTCTGCGATTATTCAGAATATATCGGCAAGGCCAAAGAGATCGGTGTCCTAAGCAGCTTTACAGGAAAAGAAGCCAGATGGACACTTCCGGGAGCAGAATAAGACAGAATCTCATGCCCTATGAAAACCGGTGAGGGAAAGACCTTTAAACCACTTCAAAGGACCTGAACGATACCCTGAAAATCTGCTCTTCACTGGAAGACAAACGAAAACCTTGACAAGGAAACTCTTCCGGGCAAAGAAGGAACACACGGGTAATAAAGAAAAACTCTGACACTTCTAGATAAAAAGCAACTATCTGAAGATTTAGGCATCTGTTTATGGGCAGATGCCTAAATTTATGCATCATTAAGGTCCAGATCATAAGTTCCCACAAGAAACTCTTTTCTATTCAGTCAAGATGGCGGAAATGAGCAGCGGCATACAGTGCTGACAGAATGGACCCTTTTTCATTCTCAAGGATGCTCGTGATCAAATGACAAGCCCAGGATCTGCGGAACCTTACGATGAGGAAGCCTCAGACAGTATACCTTTCTGACAACTTCCTGACTGTCAAAGTTGTTCCTCCCTATAAATCCTCCCATCTGAAGATGATCGCTGAAGGACCAATACAACCGCACAATATAATCAGAAGGCTGTTCAAGTCTCTCCATGGTTATAAAAGGAGAATCATAGAGAAACCTGAGATTCCACATGACAAAACTAAAAGCAGAAGGACGGAAAATCAGACGCAGGCTCCCGGTCCTGGAACGAGATAAGGAAGGAAGCAGGTTCTGTTCAATCGCCTGGATCGTCATGGTTTTCTCTGATTGGCCCAGAATCCTACACCTATGGAGGCAGGAGAAGAAAGCATCCTAGTATCCTAAGGCTATTAAAAAGCATCCCGCCCCTGCACAGACGGCTCATACATCCCGCGTTCATCTCTGATCTGAAAACCGGTTTTCTCCCCTCCTCGCCCTGGCAGGGGAGACGAAAAGTCCGTTCGAAAAGTTCGAAGCTGATCCCGATAAGGATCAAAAAGACTGCTCTCGAAGAAACAGTGTCTTAAGCGCAGGAGATCCAAGGGGAAAATCCACATACATACTCCAGGCAGGAGTGCTGCTTTTCTTCGGCCGTTATCATAAGATATAAGAAAATATTTTCAAACATCCTTCCTTTCAGCTTCACATTCGTATACTGTACATAGTAGGATTGTTGGATTAATTTTGCTTATATCATTGGAGTCGGCATCAGACCATCATATACGCAAATGAAATATATGCAATAAGTAAAATGGAATAGCTCCAGTAATGAGGATAACAGAAAATATCGCCATGCCCTCTTTTAAATTAAGAGTATTCCTTACTTCTACTAAATTCAGATCCGCCTGTAAAAATAAGATAATTCCTTTGTTGTTCAGGGATTCAACAGAAGGGAAAAGGCCGGAAATACAAGAAGACTGCTATCCCCATAAACAGAAAAATCAATTTTCCATTACAGACTAATATGCGGACTGAATACGATTCTTATAATGTTCAAATAGGATAGCGTTTCATTCATTAACAATTTAAAGAAAATTTCTTTTAGCATTGATTCTGGATTTTGTGTAATTAGCAATTTGCGGAATATATTTCAATTTTAATTATTTGAATTTGTGATCTGAAAATCTAGTTCCGAAAACCACTATAAAAGAACTATGCAGTATAATTTGAGATGTGTAGAAGTTTACTAATTTCATACATCAAAGAATCCTATTTAAAAATAATCATTACATCTCAAATAGGAAAATAAGAAAATATAAATCATTCTCACTGTAAAAATTCCACTGTGTCTCCGTGATTCAAGGATAACAATTTCATGATCTTCATGTGTCATCCGTCACAAAGTCACTCCTCTAAATTTCTTGAAAAAAATACTTGCATTTTTCCCTGATCTCGGTTATACTCTGATCATAGAAGATATTATTCATGGAGGTGAATGCCTTTGGCAGAAAAGGATCTCACTGAAAGAACCCTTGAATCATACGGTGATGTGTTCTCGGACATTATGAACGTTCTGCTGTTTCATGGGGAGCACATCATAACGGAAGAATCACTGGTAGACGCAGATCCCAGATCTATGTACAAGGCTGACGGAAAACTGCACGAGCAGGAGCGTGATGTGGTGAAATACTGGAATGGCTGTGGAGTCCGGATTGCAATGTGCGGATTTGAGAACCAGACAGACGTGGATCCTGATATGCCGCTTCGCGTAATCAGCTATGACGGTGCGGGATATCGGGCCCAGCTTGGGGAGGATAAGAAAAAAAGAGAAGAGGGAAAAGCCAAATCAAGACAGGCAGTAAAGCGGTATCCCGTTTTAACAATGGTCCTGTACTTTGGGAAAGGTCATTGGACAAAGTACCGTTGCCTGAGAGACCGTCTGGAAATCCCTGAATGCATGCTTCCTTTCATAAGCGATTATCGAATCAACGTTTATGAGATTTCATGGCTGACTGACAAGCAGGTTCAGATGTTCACCAGTGATTTTCGCATCGTGGCAGATTTTTTTGTGCAGACGAGGAAAACAAAAGATTACCATGGGTCTAAACAGACAATCAGGCATGTTGATGAAATCCTGAAGATGATGACAGCATTTACAAGAGACATTCGATTTGAGGAAGTTCTCACTTACGCAGAGAAGGGAGAAATTAAGAATATGTGCGACGTGCTCGATAAAATTGAGGCCAAGGGACAGGCCAAAGGTGAACTCATTGGTGAAGCCAGAGGACAGGCCAAAGGCGAAGCCATTGGTGAAGCCAGAGGACAGGCCAAAGGCGAAGCCATTGGTGAAGCCAGAGGACAGGCCAAAGGTGAAAAAAATGGTACTTTGAAATGTATCATTTCCTTGATGGGAACGATGAACTGTTCCGCTGAGAAAGCTATGCAGATGTTGTGTATTCTTGAATCTGAAAGGGACGATTATTTAAGGCAGATAAAACAGCAGTAAACACTGTCTTTCCTCCTTATTGTTTTCCTCCGTTGTGTCTACGAACGAAAAACCGAACTTAAAGCGGTTTTTAAGCAGACATTCTTACAGGCAGCATCCTATTTGAAGAAATCTTCACTTGCACAGAAAGAGTAGACATTAAGAATATGTGCGATGTGCTCGATAAAATTGAGGCCAAGGGTGAAAAAAATGGTACTTTGAAATGTATCATTTCCTTGATGGAAACATTGAACTGCTCCTCTGAGGAGGCGATGCAGATGTTGCGTATTCCAGAATCTAGAAGGGACGAATATCTGGAACTGATTAAACAGCAGTAAACGTTGGCTTTCCTCTTTTTGTTTTCTTCCCTCGTTCTGCGAGAGAGAATCCGAACATCAGGCATTTTTCTGAAGCAAATATTATTGCAATCAACAGTTTGTTTGAGGAAATCTTCGCTTACTTCAAGAGAGAAGATATTAGGAATATGTGCGATGTGCTCGATAAAATTGAGGCCAGAGGTTATGCAAAGGGAGAAAAGGTCGGAACATTGAAATACATTATTTCCTTGATGAGGACAATGAACTTTTCCGCTGAACAGGCCATACAAATGTTGAGGATTCCTGATCCAGACAGGGAAGAATATCTTAAACAGATCAATCAAATGTAAATACACGCAATTTGAATGGCCCTTTCTGACATTAAGGTTTACTTAAACGGTTTAGGATAGTATTGAAGATCAAATTTCTGTGCAAAACATATTCTATTTAAGAAGGTTGTTAATTAAGAAAAGGAGATGTTTTCCAATATGCCAAGTGAGTTTCTGGACAAAATTGAGGCAAAAGGAAAAGCGGAAGGAAAACAGAAAGGGGAAAAAAGGGGACGGGTAATAGGAAAGGCGAAAGGTATCTTAGGATGCATTCGGAATCTGAAGGAATCATCGAACTGTTCATCAGAACAGGCGATGGAACTGCTTGGCCAAACTTTAGATGATGTTCTAAATCTGACCTTTGCTGTAACAGATTACTATATGATGGAAACAGGCAAAGAAACATCAGAAAAAGAACCTATAAAGACTATGGACGATGTTATTGACAGGATTGAGGCCAGGGCAAGATCTATCGGTGAAGTAGAAGGCGAAGTTGCGGGAAGAGAAGAAGGAGAAAAAAGCGGAACCTTCATATGTGTTTGCAATTTGATGAAAAAGGCAAACATTTCTGCTGAAGAGGCGATGAACAAGCTGTATGTTCCTAGGCCTGACAGGGAGGAATATCTTAACCAGCTCAATTTGGAGCAGTCCTAGACTTTTCTTACCTTATTGCCCTCTGGTGTTTATGAATGAAGGACTGAATTCCCAGACAACATTTTTGAAACTTATATAATTTTAGCAAATAGCAGCACTCTGTCTTGTTACAATATTCTTCAGTAATGCAAAAGTGGACTGAATACGCATTCTGATGATTACGGCGTCAAAGGCCTGAACTTTCGGCCGAAAAGCAGCTAAAGGTAATAAGGCTTGTTGATGCGCCCCAAACAGAGGTAAGAAGTGGGGCAGGGGCTCCATGAATTCCGACTGTTGGGCAGGATTTGTGATGCTTAAAGGCAGAGAATCAAACCATAATCATTTTTTGACGCCTGAATCATTCTAATATCCTGAATAAAATTCACTCTGCAACAAAAGGAGATATATTACCGCTATCCTTACCTTGTTATGCGGGACCATCTATTTTCCTGTGCAGGAGCTGCAAATGCTGTCTATTCCAGAATCTGGCAGAGAAGATTATCTGAAAGAGTTCAGACAGAAGTGAATGCATCAGTTTGTGGTTTTCCTTATTTCCTGCTGGCTGCGGAAGCAATGCAGTTTCTGTCAATTTCTGTCTTTCTGACGAAAGCCAGCAGGGTATGGTAAGCCCACATCAAAAGGGAAAAATTTAAGATATGCCGCCTGATCTTCTGGAGGAAACTGGGCCAGGGAAAGCAGAGGACTATTAGAGTATATCCTTGCTCTGATAAGCACGACCAACTTCCCTCCAGAGCAGGCGATTAACCCGCTGAATGTCCCGGAATTTGGCAGGAAGGAGTTTAAACATCATTTAGAACCCAGTAATTCCCGCATTTTCCTATTTGTTCCCCTCTTCCCGTAATCATAGAAATTTTCTTCTGTTATTTCGGATTTGGATTAACTTCTGTATTGATCTTTCTGCGCCACGGCACTGGCCCCTCTATCGTGCAGATGCCTGTAACCTGCAGTTCCAGCTGTATTCCTTACATTGAACCCTGCATTCCGAAATTCTCTGACAAATCTTGACTGTCATATCTTTCCTTTGCTATAATCATCCTCAGTTGAAGGATCAGCGGACCCCACAGCGCAATCCAAAAGCTTGTCTTTCCCTCCCTTGCAGACAATATGAGAGGCTTCCGTGTCCCGTTTTCCGCGTGACACAGTGCGGGACAAATGGCAGAGAATCCGGTACAGATTCCCGGCGCTGATCCTGGATGAAAGAGGAGACTTCTATCAGGAGGAATCGAATATGGAACTTGCTCAGATCAGGTACTTTCTGACCCTTTGCAGAACTAAAAATTTCTCCAGAGCGGCTGAAGAGTTATACGTTGCACAGCCAACACTTTCCCAGCAGATCAAACGGCTGGAAGAGGAGCTGGGCGTATCTCTCTTTATTCGCTCAACCCGCAGTGTTCAGCTGACGGAGGCAGGTCAGGTCTGCGAAATATATGCCAGGCGAATCATGGAGAATCTGGATCAGCTGACAGCCGCAGCCGCCGAGTATCATCGAAAGATCGCCGGAAGTCTCTCCGTAGGCGTACTGGCAGTCCTTCCCCATCTGGATGTGTCCGGAGCACTGGCAGCTTTTCACAGGCAGTACGCAGAGGTGAGTACGACGCTTCAGTTTGACTGGAGTCTGGAACTGCTGCAGCTGCTGAACCAGCGGAAACTGGATGTTGTGATCTCGAACATCGCCTATGAGCAGGAAATTCAGATGTATAACGAACTGGATTTTCACGTTTTTCTGGAGGACAGCCTGTATGTCGTCTTGAATAAAGATCATCCCCTGGCCAGACAGCGGCAGATAGAGGTTGAGCAGATTGCAGATGAAACCTTCTGGGTATGCGATTCCCGGTCCAGTGTCAAACGCAGTCTGGAAGTCATGGCCCGGGAACGGGGACTGCCTCCTTTGAAGTTCTGTGAAACCACCAGCATGACCAACACATTCAAAATGGTGGAATCCGGCGCGGGCGTCTCCGTAATGTCCCACAACGTGGCAAAACAATATCAGCGGGCAGGTACCTGCTGCCGTCCTCTCTTACCAAAAACAAAAACGCAGACGGCCATCATCACGCGCAGGGACTGCCATCCACTGGACGCGGCCAAATGTTTTGAGACTTTCTTTCTCAGCTATATCCATGATGACCAGCCGGAAACCCATTAAAACAAGCGATCGTCCGGCAAACAATAAGCGGCGGGACTGACATAGTGAATCAGTCCTGCTATTTTTTTGTCTTTTAATTCATAGATGTGGCCTATAAATCAATTGTGAACAACTATTTCACAAAAGGACAGTCTGCCTCTATACTCTGTGATAAGAACAAATTACGGAAAGGACGAACGCAGCCATGTATTACAAAATCTCTCCAAGTGTGAACTTAAACGGCGATGTTTCCATCCCCGGATCCAAATCCGGTACAGCCCGCGGTCTGATCATTGGAACCCTGGCAGAAGGAACCTCCCACATCTATAACCCCATGCCGGGTCTGGACAGCTACTCAATCGTGGACTGCTGCCGGACACTGGGAGCCAAAATAGACACCAGCGACAACAGCCACTGGATCATTGAGGGCGTGGGAGTCTCCAACCTGAAACCGCCCGCAGCCGTACTAAATGTGGGCAATTCCGGAACCGGCTATTATTTCCTGACCACCGTGGCTTCCATGATCCACGGCAAAACAGTGATCACCGGCGATTATCAGATCTGCTATCGTCCCATCGCCCCTCTGCTGCAGGCGATCCGCCAGATGGGAGGAAAAGTCATCTCCACCCGCGGCAACGAGCTGGCCCCTCTGATGGTGGAAGGCTGCATCGAAGGCGGTCATACGGTGGAAATGCCGGGTCAAAACGTACAGTGGTCCATCGGACTGATGGTCTGCTGTCCCCTCCTGAAAGAGGATACGGTTATCCGTTTCAACAACCTGGGGGAACGCCCCTACGCGAACCTGACAATGGACTGGATGAAAGCAGCCGGGGTGGAACTGATCAACCATGATTACGAAGAATTCATTATTCCCGGCGGACAGACCTATCACCCATTCAGCAAGAAGGCCCCTTCGGACTGGTGCGGGGCATCCTATCCCATGGTGGCGGCTGCCATTACGCCGGGATCCAGGATCCGTCTTCTGGATATGGATATCCATGATTTCCAGGGTGAAAAGATGTTTGTGGACGTGATCCGCCAGATGGGCGGCCATGTTGAAGTGCGAAACGAGGGTAAGGACGGCGTGATCGTAGAGGGCGGCCACAAACTGCACGGCATCGAAATTGACTGCAGAAACACCCCTGATGCTATTCCGGCACTGGCAGTGCTGGGATGCTTTGCGCAGGGGAAAACCGTACTGACCAACATCGGCGCCTGCCGGATGAAGGAGACAGACCGCTGTAAAAGTATCGTAGAGGAACTGAGCAAAATGGGAGGAAAATTTAAAGAGGAAGCAAATTCGCTCACCATTTATCACAGTGACCTTCACGGTGCAGCTCTCAGCGGTCATCATGACCACCGGATCGTGATGGCATCCACCTGCGCAGCTTTAATGGCCGATGGAGATACCTTCATCGATTCCGTGGAACATGTGGGCGTTTCCTTCCCGCGCTTCTATGAGGAAATGAAGCACATCGGAGCCAGGATCGAGAGGCTTGCGGTTCAATAGAAAAGGAATCTTTAAACGCCCAGATGTCTTAGACTTAAGGGATCCGGATGTTTGCAAACCCGATTCCAGTGATATTCCGACTTTCTCATTCTTTGACAGCGGAGTGAAAAGTTCATGCGTACCAGGGCACACGGTCAGTTCCGATTCCAGGCGCATGGGAAGTCCAACTGGAAAAAGGCAGAACAAACCAAAGCCTTTCGGAAGCACACAGTACGGGGATATCCGCGGCATCACAAGATCAGAACAACTTTTGATCTCAGCAGTGTTAGACCAGCATTCTGTAAAACCAAAACAGAAAAAAGCCAACTATGAAAAAGAGGAGGTGAAAAAATGAGTATCGTGAAGACAAAAAAAGGACTGCTCGAAGGAGTGGATATGGGGCAATATACGGTCTTTCGGGGCATCCCCTACGCGAAGCCTCCGGTAGGAGAACTGCGCTGGCGCTCACCGCAGGAAACGGAAGCCTGGGAAGGAGTACGGAAAGCGAATACCTTTCCGCCCATCTGCCCGCAGGATATGCCGACCGCAGACAGCTCTTTTGGAGCGCTCTATTATAAGGAATTTTATTCATATCCGGATTTCATGCGCCCGATGAGTGAGGACTGTCTGTACCTGAATATCTGGACTCCGAATGAACAGGATGACGGGCCGCTGCCCGTGGCGTTTTGGATCCACGGGGGCGGGTTTTCAGGCGGATACGGCAGCGAGATAGAGTTTGACGGTGAAAAATTCTGTGCAAAAGGCGTCATACTCGTGACCATTCAGTACCGCGTGAATATTTATGGCTACTTTGCGCATCCCTGGCTCTGCGCCGAGAATGAACTGGGACTCTCCGGAAACTACGGCCTGCTTGATCAGATCGCGGCTCTTACCTGGGTACAGGAAAACATCGCGGCTTTCGGCGGCGATCCGCAGCGGATCACGGTGTTCGGCCAGTCCGCAGGCAGTATGTCAACACAGGCACTGGTCTGCAGCGACCTGACCCGCGGAAAAATCGCGGGCGCAATTCTGCAGAGCGGAATTTCCTGCGAATCGGAGGTTCTGTACCGCCCGACCATGGAAGAGGAGATGGCGATCGGAGAACAGTTTGTCCGGTTCGCGCATGCCGGATCGCTGGAGGAACTGCGCACGATGGATGTGGAAACCCTGCACGAGGCAGCCCTGAAACTGCAGGAGCACTGCATCCGCACCATGCATAATCCGCTGGTTCTCGTTCCGAATGCGGACGGTTTTGTGCTGAAAGACACAGTAAGCAGTCTCTGGCGAAAAGGCGCCATGCGGGATATCCCGTACATAGTAGGAAGTACCGGCAATGACCTTCGCATGTCGCCGGAGGAAGTGGCGGCAGGTGCACCGGGAGTCCTGCAGAAAGAAGGAAAGCTGTGGGCAGAGAAGGTGACAGAGACTTACGAAAAGCCGGTATTTCTGTACTGGTTTACGCATAAACTGCCGGGTGATGAAGCGGGCGCTTTCCATTCATCTGAACTCTGGTACGTGCATGGAACACTCAGCCGCTGCTGGAGACCAATGACAGAGGAGGATTACCTCCTCAGTGAAAGAATGATGACATACTGGACGAATTTCATGAAAACAGGAAACCCAAACCGGGAAGGAGAAAAATCCTGGCCGGCGTACCGACAGGATGCGCCATATGTGAAAGTGTTCGCGTGAAGAAGAAATGTACCCCAGTCCTGATTTTCCCTGGCTGCCATTTTTTTCGCAGCAGAAATCCGGCTCACTGGAAACGGATCCGCAGCGCGGTCAGGGGCCATAAAAACAAACCCTCACTCCTGCCCAGCCAAATGATCAGCTGCGTGCAGATACAGGAGAAAGGTCGTTAAGCAAATCATGCGGCAAAGCAGTTAAGGAAAGAGCTTCAGAGAAACTTGAAAAATTGGAATGACAATTTCAACAAAGATAAAAACTAATTAAAGGAGGATGAAAGGAATGAAATTCAAAAAGTTTGCAGCACTGGTTCTGGCGGCGTCGATGATCGCCTCCACAGGAATCTGCGCCAACGCAGAGATCATTGGATCGGATGTGGACGCACCGAACACACAGACAACAGATGAGACAATCACAATCACCGTTGCATCCGAGCCGTCCACACTCTGGGGGGCAGCCGCCGGCAAAGTAGAAAACGAAGCGCAGTTCGTAATGAGTGCCCTGCTGGACACGCTGGTGAAAACCGACAAAACGACGGGTGAAGTGCTCCCGAACCTGGCAACAGCCTGGGAATGGATAGATGACACCCACTGCAAGTTTACGCTGAGAGATGACGTCACAATGACGGACGGGTCTCCATTGGTTGCGAACGACGTGGTTTACACCGTTGGCGTCTGGACCGAGTACAGCGCGAACACGGACACGGGAAGTTTCATCGTTGGCGCTGAAGCGCAGGATGAGCACACTGTGACGATCGAATACACACAGAAGGCTCCGGATCTTCTGAGCATGATGTCATGGTCCAACTACGGAATCGCAAGTGAAGATGAAGTCAACGCGGCAGGAGGCCTCGAAGCAGTTCAGAAGAACCCGATGATCGGTTCCGGCAAATACCGCTTTGTTGAGTGGAAACAGGGGCAGTCCATCACGCTGGAAAGGAATGACAACTACTGGAATCCGGATTACAAGGGCTATTTCAAAACTATCGTGCTCAACTTCACAAACGATGCCGCATCGCGTGAAATGGCTGTTGAATCGGGCGACTCTCAGGTAGCAGTGGCAGTGCCGGTGGTTCAGGCTGCCACTTATGCGGACAGTGAAAATGTAAATGTATCTATATATGATTACGGTCAGGTGGCGCATCTGTGGTACAACATGAGAGAAGGACATCCAACAGCTGACCTGAAGGTTCGTCAGGCCATCGATAAATGCCTCAACTTCGACGCTCTGGCACAGGTAGGTACCGCAGGCACTGCGGCTTCGGCACTTGGATATCTGTCCACGACCAGTCCCTACTACAATGAGACCTACACAGCTGAAGAGAGAACGGTCGATATTGAGGGTGCGAAAGCGCTGCTCGAGGAAGCCGGTTACAGCGATGGACTGGATCTGACAATCATCGGTATGCAGGATTCCATGCCGACATATACCGTCATCCAGGAAAACCTGCGGGCAGCTGGCATCAACCTGACAGTGAACACTGTGGACACGGCACAGTTTGTAAGCGATGCCAACGCTGGAAACTATGACCTGATCGTGGTCGGTGAATGGGTTCCAAACCGCAACCCGTCGGTCTTCATCTTCCTCAATCAGGAAAACATCGATACATTCGTAATCGGCGGTCCGAAGATGACAACTCCGGAGATTGACGGTCTGATCGATGAAATCATTCAGGAAGCGGATCAGGAAGCCGCAAAGGGAAAGATCGCTCAACTGGAACAGATCATGAAGGACAACATGATTCAAAGTAACCTTTATCCGGAGATGAAATCAGATGTCATCGCCAAAGACCTGAAAGGTCATGGAACGATTGAACGCGGATTCATCGACATCACAAGCTTTTACAAATAAACTTCCACCATACCGTTTGCCGCAAAGCCGCAGCGCTTCTCTTTTTCAACCTGAAGACTTTGTGAAAATGGCAATCGTACCGCTCAGGCTGGGGAAGGTCAAATTTCGGCTTTCTTCAGCCTGCGCAGTGAAAATCTCCTGGAAAAGTCTGCACAGCTTGCTTTTCCTTCTTGCGGGTGGGTCAATTTTCAATGAGAAACCTAGAATTCTCACTAAAACTGACCCACCAAAACACAGCTCTTCTTCAGTGAAAACCTGGAAAACTTCAACTGAACAGGATCAGCAGGAAAAGAAGTACGCATCATAATCCGCTTTTCCCACTTTGCCAAAAGCAGTCTTTCTCAATTCCCCCGGCAGGATTCGTTATGTTAGCCTTAGGGATCAATGCAGTCTGTCTCCATTTCCGTCAGATACCTGTGTGCCCTCTTACGACCGACGTTATGCCCAAGCATTTTCAGCTGTGCAGATATCCGACGGGCTCCCCATGTGGGGTTTTCGGCGTGCAGACGCTCGACAATTGCCTTGCACTGCAGCTCCTCCTCAGAGACCGGCCTTTTCTTGTAGTAAACACTCGTTCGGTTTATCCCGAGAATTTCTGCCGCAGCTGTAATGGAGATCTCCTCTTTATTCTTCAAAAGGTCCCGGACCAGATTGAGCCTCGTACCCTGGTCCAAGCAGCTCTGCAGTTTTTTTTTCACCCAGTCCAGCTGTATGGTAGCCTCGTCTATTTTTTTGACATACTCGTCGCTCTCTTTCTCCAGCAGCGCTGCTTTCTTCCTGAAATGTTCCTCCCTGGAGCGGTCGAAAACCGAAGGAGCTTTCTCAAGGAACTCTTTCTTCCAGCTAAGCAGCAGGTCGGGCTGGATGCCGTGCTCCGCGGCAATGGTGTTGATGTCCCGATCTCCCTTAATCACCTCAATCACCAGATCGGCTTTGAACTTGGAGGAAAAGTTTTCCTGTGTCTGTGACATAATGGTTACCTCCTTTTATCCTGGACTTTTGATTGTATCACTCATTATAAAAAGACCCTAATTTCAGAATTTACAGTCAAATATGACTGCCGCAGTGCTGCGATTTGAAGATCTTAGGGTGGATTATTTTTGAATGAAAAAGTCTGGATTCGCATTCAATTTTCTTCCCAGATGCATAAATTCCGGGCAGCATCTCATCGATTTTAACGATTTAAGTCTTCCTCAGAGGACTTAAGCTTAAAAGGGCGCAGACAAAAGGCCTCTCCCGGCATCCAGCTGGAAGATCCCCAGGAGGAGTCAGTTCTTACACAAAATGATATCCTGCCCGCAGACAACTTCTGCAGAAAAACCATGGACCTTCACACCTGCTGTTTATGAAGAAAGCACTCTGCAACTGAAAAAGAAGATATGCTTAAATTAATTTTAAATTTCTTATTCTATCACTTGTTAAATTGATCTAATATTTTCCTTCAATAGTATGTTTCAAGTGAAACTCACCCACAATCGTATACCAATCCGTCACTGACCGGAAATCAATGCCTTCAGATAGTATTTTAGATTGACTAACTCATTTTTGCAGGAGCCCTTATTTGTGCCGCTAAGCAGGTTTATGCATTTATCGACCCTCTGCATGATATTTTTTAACTCCTTATTAAACTGGGCGCGGTCTTCCTTTGACTGTGCCTCTAGAAGCTCCTCCTTTTCGTCCCTGAGTTCATGGCTCCTGATTTCCTCCAGCATTTCCTGGTAGTTCGTGTTTTCAATTTTCAGTTCGGCCATGGAATCTTCAATCTTCGCCTGCTGCAGATGGATCGATTCTATTTCATTTTTGATATCTGAAATCTGATGTCTGGAAGATTCATTCTGATAACGGGGAGAAAAAAACTCAAAGCCAACATCCTCCTGCTCCACCAGTTTCTGGATCCGGCTGTTGCAGGTATCCTCCTCACTCTGCAGCCGCAGCAGCTGCTCATTCAAATGAGCCAGTTTCTCTTCATTCTCCTGAAGACGATTGGAAATATACTGATCAAGCAAGACTGCACCTTATTGAACCTTTCCTTATCAACACTAATACCCGAATCTGAGCGGTTCTTTCCTACCGTGTCCGAAGGAAACCGGTGCCGGTTTCCTTCCAGCGAATCCTTCACGATCACGAAGCATCCCGATCTCATCATGCCGCCTGATTTCTTTCCCTTCAAAATGAGTTCTGTCAGAAAATTACGCAAAAGTCCCCGCATGCTCAAATTTCAAATGATTTCTCTTGTAACTTCAGTACATTTAGTTTATACTATAGAAGTCAGAATGTAAAGCAAAACAAAAAGCACAGGGGAGGAGATCATGAAAAAAGAAAAGAGCAGTTTCAAAACAGTGGCAGCCCTGGGGGCCTTTACCCTCGCCGGCATACACCTGATCAATTATACTGTGTCCTCATCCGCCACTGTAAAAAATATCCTGAACCCGCAGTTTGGCAAAACCTACCACTGGAAAATGGGGAACATCTATTACAGGCAGCAGGGAACGGGATCCCCTTTGCTTTTGATTCACGATCTGAATCCGCTCTCCTCCGGCTTTGAATGGAATACCATCGAATACGAACTGGCGAAAAGACATACCGTTTACTCGGTGGATCTGTTAGGCTGCGGCCGGTCCGACAAACCCGGCATCACCTACACGAATTATCTGTATGTACAGCTGCTGTCTGATTTTATCCGCGACGTCATAAAAGATAAAACTGATGTTCTGGCTACGGGAATTTCTTCCTCCTTTGTGATTATGACCTCTTATCAGGATTCTTCCCTGATTGGGAAGATTACCATGATCAACCCGGAAAGTTTAAAAAAGCTCCAGCAGATCCCGACAACGAAGTCAAAGGTTCTCTTTTCCATGATGAGTGTACCGATCCTTGGTACTTTTCTCTATCACATGAAAGTAAGCAAGCAAAATGTTGAGTATATAATAACAGAAAATTACTTTTACAATCCTTTCCTGGTAAACCAGAAATGCATCGATGCCTATTATGAGGCAGCGCACCGCAGTTTCGGCAAGGGAAAATTTCTGCAGGCCAGTCTGGAGGGATTTTATCTGAATGTGGATATCCGAAGGGCGCTGCAGGCCGTAGATAACGAAATCGTGATCATCTATGGAAATAAGGGAAGATTCGCAAAAGAGATCGCCGAGAGCTACCAGAAGATCAATCCCTCAATCACGTTGTCGCCGATCTCGAATACAAAATTCCTTCCCCAGCTGGAATCGCCTCTGGAGGTACTCTCTCTGCTGAATTCCGACTGTTAAAGGACATTCGTCCGGCAGTCCTTACAGAGGTTCTTTGGAAGGCAATCCCGGTTTTCTTGGATAACTGACCGGTGTTGCCTTCTTTTTCTGTATCACGACAAGAGAGCGGTCAAAAGGTTCTCCGTTTTGAGTAAACAGCTGAAACCGGACCACCGAAGACAATTTTCCTCCCAGAATAGAGACGGCTCTGTCCGCTTTTGCAAGTTCCTCATCTACCGACCCCGATTTGTAGGAGACAAACAGTCCCCCGACCTTCACATAGGGAAGGCAGTATTCCGAGAGAGAGGAAAGATTTGCCACCGCCCGGGAAACACACAGATCAAACTGTTCCCGATACTCCTTCTTTCTGGCAAGTTCCTCCGCCCTCCCATGCACAGGGGTCACTTTCTCAAGCGCACACGCTGAAACGACCTCATCCAGGAACCGGATACGTTTGTTCAGGGAATCCAGCAGAACAAATTCCGCCTGCGGAAACACAATCTTTAACGGGATTCCCGGGAATCCGGCGCCCGTACCGATATCCATCACTTTACGGATGCTGGAAAAATCCACAGCTTTGACAAGGGCAAGACTGTCCAGAAAATGTTTTGCCACGACTTCCGAAAATTCGGTAATCGTGGTCAGATTCATCACCTTATTCTTTTCAGTCAGAGCCTCATAGAAAATCAGGAACTGCTCGATCTGCCGCTCTGAAAGGGAGATTCCAAGATCCCTGCAGCCGTCCGTCAACAATCTGATATCCCTATCCACACGCTTTTCCCCGTCAATCGTATCTGTTCTGTGCTCATCCTTAAGATGCCCTGTCCGTGTTCACGGAAATGTATGATTCGAAAGCAAAAGCCGGGAAAAGCAAACCTTCTGAGTTTATTCGCCGGCCTTTCGATGCCCGTTTGCATGCAGGTACACCAGAAGAACCGAAATATCAGCCGGGGAAACCCCGGAGATTCTCGATGCCTGTCCTATGGAGAGCGGCTGAACCTGCTTGAGTTTCTGGCGGGCCTCTATTCGCAGACTGGGTACTTCATCATAGTCAAACGAATCCGGAATGCGTTTGCTCTCCATTTTTTTAAACTGCTCCACCTGCTGCAGCTGCCGTTTGATGTAGCCCTCATATTTAATATTAATGTTGACCTGCTCCTGTACCTCCGAGGGCAGATCGGGACGGTCAGTGTCAATGGGGGACAGGACCTGGTACGTAAGCTCCGGGCGGCGGATCAATTCGCTTAAGGTACAGGAAGTCCTAAGCGGAGTGCTCTGATGGGTCTTTAAAAATTCCTGCACATCTTTTCCTGCCCCGACCATGACCTTGTTTACCCGGTCAATTTCCTCCTCAATCTGGTTTTCCTTCTTTAAAAGACGCTGATAACGTTCTTTACTGATCAGTCCGACTTCGTATCCCTTCTTAGTCAGCCTTAGATCTGCGTTGTCCTGGCGAAGCAGCAGACGGTATTCCGAGCGGGAAGTCATCATTCGGTACGGCTCATGGTTTTCCTTGGTCACCAGATCATCAATAAGCGTTCCGATATACCCTTCCGAACGGTCAATCACCAGCATCGAGCGCCCAAGCACAGACATTGCTGCGTTGATGCCGGCAATAAGACCCTGTGCCGCAGCCTCCTCATAACCGGAACTCCCGTTGATCTGTCCCGCGCAGAAAAGTCCCCCTATCGATTTCATCTCCAGTGTCGCATAAAGCTGCATGGCATTGATGCAGTCGTATTCGATCGCGTAGGCGTTTTTTACGATTTTCGCGTGTTCCAGTCCCGGCACAGAGCGGTACATTGCAACCTGTACATCCTCCGGCAGAGAACTCGACATCCCGCTGATATACATCTCGTTGGTAGACAGTCCTTCCGGTTCGATAAAGACCTGATGGCGCTCCTTATCGGCAAAACGAACGACCTTATCTTCAATGGAAGGGCAGTAGCGGGGACCGGTTCCCTCGATCACCCCGGAGAATAAAGGAGAACGATCTAAATTTTCCCGAATGATCTGATGAGTTGTCTCATTGGTATAAGTCAGCCAGCAGGATACCTGATCGATCTGCACATCCTCCGGATTTGTCTCAAAGGAAAAGGGAACCACTTTTTCATCCCCGAACTGTTCCTCCATCTTCTGGTAATCGATGGTTTTTCCGTCAATCCTGGCGGGTGTCCCTGTTTTAAAGCGGTACAGTTCAATTCCGTTTCTGATTAAGGATTCCGAGAGATGATTGGCAGCCTGCAGGCCATTCGGTCCGGTATTGGTACTGACTTCCCCGTAAATGCACCGTGCTTTCAGATAGGTACCGGTACAAAGAACACAGGCACGGCAATGATACACCGCGCCTGAACAGGTTTTAATCCCCACAAGTTTCTTTCTTGAATCCGTATCTTCCTCTGTCAGAATCTCCGTGACCTCAGTCTGGCGAATGGAAAGATGTTCCGTATTTTCCAGCGTCTGACGCATCCTTGTGCTGTACTGTGCCTTATCCGCCTGCGCACGCAGAGAATGCACTGCCGGACCCTTGGAACAGTTGAGCATCTTGGACTGAATGAAAGTCTGATCGATGTTTCTTCCCATCTCCCCGCCCAGCGCATCCACTTCGCGGACAAGATGGCCTTTGGAACTTCCTCCAATGTTGGGATTACACGGCATCAGAGCAATACTGTCCACGCTGACAGTAAAAATCACCGTCTCAAGCCCCAGTCTCGCGCAGGCAAGAGCTGCCTCACAGCCCGCATGTCCGGCCCCCACAACCGCTACATCAATCCACTCTTCATAATACGTCTTTTCCATCATTTTCCCATGCAGAACTTGCTGAAGATTTCATTGACCAGATCTTCACTGACATTTTCCCCGGTAATCTCCCCCAAAGATGCGCAGGCATTCGTAAGGTCGATCGAAAAGAAATCCTCCGGCATACCAAGCGCAATGCTTTCTTCTACCTGCTTCAGACTTTCCAGAGAACTCTCCAGCAGACTTTTCTGGCGCACGTTTGTGATGAAAACCTGATCATTAAAGGAAAGCTCTCCCTGAATAAACATCGATTTAATGCAGTCTTTCAGCTCCTGAATTCCTCTCTGTTCCTTCGCGGAGACCGAAAGCACAGGAAGACCGTTTACTTTTTCCTTCAGGACTTCCCTTGCCGTCACTTCCGGCAGATCGGTCTTGTTTAAAAGAACAATGGCTTTTCTTCCCTGTAAGAGCCTTAAGATCCGCTCATCATTCTCATCCAAATCAGTTGAGGAATCGGCGACATACAAAATCAGATCCGCGTCCCGGACGGTTTCTTCCGCCCTCTGTACACCGATCTTTTCCACAAAATCCTCAGTCTTGTGAATCCCCGCCGTATCCGCAAGATTTAAAGTCAGTCCATCCAGCTGGATCGATTCTGTGAGCACATCCCGGGTCGTACCGGCAATCTCCGTCACGATCGCTCTTTCCTCCCCCACCAGGAGATTTAAAAGGGAAGATTTGCCCGCATTCGGCTTTCCAACGATCACGGTCTTGATTCCTTCCTTAATCAGACGGCCGTTTTCCGCCGAATCAATCAGTTTCTGAATTTTCTCCATCCATTCCCTGTTTTTCTCAGCCAGGACCTCCGCAAACCCCTCCAGACTGATGTGTTCCGGATCATCCAGCGCGGATTCGATACGGGCAATCTGATAAAGAATGTCCGAACGCAGATCCTCCACCGCTTTCAGAACGGATCCTCTTAACTGACTGAGAGAACTTTTCAGGGCATATTCATTTTTGGCCTGAATCACATCAATCACGGATTCTGCCTGAGAAAGATCGATTCTGCCATTCAAAAAAGCCCTTTTTGTAAACTCCCCCGGCTCTGCCAGGCGGGCGCCGTTTTTCAAAGCCGTATGAAGCACTCGCTTTGTCGCGTAGATCCCGCCATGACAGTTGATCTCAACCGTATCTTCCGTGGTAAAACTTTTGGGAGAGCGAAAAATCGATACCAGTACCTCATCCACAGTCTCCTCCCCGTCTACAATGTAACCGTAATGAATAGTGTGGGAAGGAGCTTCTGATAATTTTTTACCGCCCTTTGCAGGGCGGTAAATATGGTCAATCACTGAAAAAGAGTGTTCCCCGCTGATGCGCACAATCCCGATTCCCGATTCGCTTAACGCTGTCGAAATCGCCGCGATCGTATCCAGGTACATACAAAAACTCCTTTCCCTGCGAGGTCTTTTTGAAACTAAAACAACCCGCCGGAAAAGATTTCTTTATTCTTCATCCTTTCCGGAATCCTCAGCAGAATCCTGCGCCCCATCCATCTTTTCAAGGTCCTCAAGATTCTCCTGCTCGCTTAACTTCTCCGGGTCGGAAAGCTCTTCCGTATCTTCGAATTCCTCTGGCTTGAACGTATCTTCCTCACCTGAATCTTCCTTATCCTGCAAATCTTTTGCAGCTTCCACATCTTCCAGGTCTTTGGTCTCCTTCGTTCCTTCCGGATTCAAAAGATCTTCTTCGTTTTCCATTTCCTCGAAGGAGGATTCATCTGCAAACTCCTGCAGATTTTCCTCTTTCCCAGTCTTTTCTTCCCTCTCCCTGTTCTGGTAGGAATTCTTCTCCTTTTTCTTTGGAGTGATTACCACCTTCCGGCAGGGTTCTTCCCCTTCGCTGTGGGTCGTCACATAGGGGTCATTCTGAAGAGCGGAATGGATGATTCTTCTCTCATAGGGATTCATCGGCTCCAGGTAGACCGGCTTTCTGGTCTTTTTCACCTTATAGGCGATATTCCTGGCCAGATTTTCCAGAGTGGCCTTCCTGCGGTTCCGGTAATTTTCCGTATCCAGTTTCACGCGGATATAGGAGGATTTACCCTTGTTGACGACCAGGCTTGCCAGGTACTGGATGGAATCGAGCGTCTGCCCGCGCTTGCCGATCAATACCCCCATCTCCTCGCCGGAGAGATCGATATTTAAAGCTTCCTCGCTGTACTCCGCCTTAATCTCTACCTCCATATCCATCGCATCAAAAAGATTCGTTAAGAATTCCCGCGCACGTTCTTCCGCTTCCTTCGGATCAGCCGGAGTTTTCGGAACTTTTAAGGAAGATTCCTTCTTCTGCTCCGTCTCCAATCCCGCCGGTTTATTCTTTTCGGCAGAACCTTCTTTTCCTGCCGCTTTCGATTCAACGGATTCTTCCAGGGCAAAACCGGAAGCTCCCGACACTTTTTCACCGGATACGGCCTTTGCAGCCGGTTCATTCTTTTTCTCAGCAGCCGATCCTTCCCGCTCCTTTTCCTTTTCGGGTTTGCCGGATGACTTTCCCTTTCCTCCTCCGGAATGTCTGGACTCGTTCTCCTCTTTTGATCCTTTTCCGGTCTTGGCGGACGCTTCCTTCTTTCCTCCGGATCCTTTATTCGCGGACGGCTCCTGCTTCTTTAACGCAGCGGCTTCTTCCTTCTTTTCCTTCTTCTCCGGATGCTGCTTCTTTCCCTGTTTCTTCGACTCCTTGTCCTTTTCCTTTTCTTCCTTTTTCCCTTCCTGATTCGATTCCTTCTTCTCCTCTTTCAGGGCTTTCTTTACTTCCTTCTCCGCCTTCTTCTCGGCTGAATCCTTCTTTCCTTCCTTCTTTTTCTCCTTATCCTTCTTTTCTTTCCGGTCGAAAATCTCGTTGATGATATCCTCATCACTCTTCTTTTTTCTCGCCTCGATCACGGCCTTTTTCGCGCCAATCCCCAGAAAGCCTTTCGTCTCCTTCTCGATGACGCGGTATTCGACATTGTCACTGCTGGTTCCAAGCTGAATGGAAGCCTCAAGAACAGCATCCTCTACCGTCTTCGCACTGACTCTGATATATTCTTCCATATGATCTCCCTCTATTTTTTCCCGTGCGTCTCGTTGTATTCCTTCACCATATTTGCCTTCGCCGCGAGGCTGCCAGGCTTATAATTGGAAGAGGAACTGGTGTGATTCGCCTCCGGAACTTTCCCTGCCTGCTCCTGCAGTTCCGCTTTCGTGCTCTTTCTCACATATACCGTATTGGTATCCGTGCTGATGCTTTTGGTATTGACGGTGGCAGCGCTGGTCGCTTTCTGCGGAGGAAGACCCTGTTTTGCCCGCTTCTTGTTGATCTTCTCCAGATTCTTTTTCACAAGCTCGTCAATATCCATCTTTTCCAGATGCTTATTGATGACCACCTGCTGCAGACTCCGAATCACCGCAGCAGCAATCCAGTAGATCCCCATGCCGACCGGCAATGTTAAACAGAAGACCGCAGACATAATCGGCATGATGTTGTTCATGATCTTCATGGTCTTTCCCATGGAGTTGGACGAATCATCCTTCTTGGCATTATCAGCATTGGAACTGCCGTTCATCGAATCCATCAGCTTCACATTCAGCCACTGCGTCAGAGCAGCCAAGATCGGAATTAGGGCAGCGCCGATACACATCAAAATCTCGCCGGAATGCAGAGCATTCATAAAAATGCTGCTCGGAGCGTCCGCAATATTCAGCCCGAAGAAGTAATTCATCTTGCCGATCTCACTCTGCGTCTCCGCAATCTGCGTAGAAAGGGCAGGAAACTGATCCCCCAAAGCAGCCCAGTTGGCGGAACGGAATTTATACAGCACATCCACCACGGTCAGCTGAGTCATCTCGCCAAACCGCACAGACAGAGATCTCGCCGTTTCCGTCAGAAACTCCTTCGCTCCCGAAGCTTTCATCAAAGCATCCGCCAGAGGAAGAAACACGTTCTTGACACGGGTAACATAAGCGGGAATATTCCAGATAACCTGGTAAAGACCAAACAGAATGGGCATCTGCACGATCAGCTGCAAACAGCTGCCCATCGGATTCACGCCGTATTTTGCGTAGACATTCTGAGTCTCCTCGTTCATCTTCAGCATGGCCGCCTGATCCTGGTCCTTGCCCTTGTACTTTTTCTGGATGGCATCCAGTTCCGGGCTCATCCTCGCAGAGAGCTTGGAAAATTTCTGCTGCTGGATCGTAAGCGGCGTCATGAACAGATAGATCACGAAGGTAAACAGAATGATGCAAAGACCAATATTTTCCCAACCTATCTGTGACTGCACCCAGAATATCGCATTCATAATGTAGCCGAGCAGACTCGCGATCGGCCCAATCAGGAATACCGAACTTTTGGTTAATAACATTTTAATAATTCCTCCAGGTAGTTTGAAAGACTGTCTTAAACCAGACTGTTTCTTCCATCACAGAAGAACATGCAGATTCGTTCGCAGTCCTGTTCAGGGAACAGGGTCATACCCTCCCCTGGAAAAGGGATTGCACCGCAGAATTCTCCAGCAGGCCAGTACGCCGCCCCTGAAGGCGCCGTATTTTTCAATCGCTTCCAGGCCATATTGGGAGCAGCTGGGAATATAGGGACATTTCGTCGATTTCATCGGCGAAAGATACATCTGATAAAATTTTATTAATTTAATTAATAACCTTTTCATTTTCCCTTTTCTTTTCTATCTGTGCAAAGATACGCAGGAAACAAGCCCTTCTCTTTTCCTCCTTTTCTCTCAGAAAAAAGCAGGTCTTACTGTCTTTCATTCCTATCATACCGTATATTTGTTCTTACTTCCTGCCGCGGCATTTTCAGTTCAATTTTTCTTCTTCCCTCCCCACACAACGAGGGGAAGAATCCTTCCTGTTCCCCTTTAAAATGCCGTGTATCCCCGCCAGATGAAGCAGTGCGCTCTCGATTTCAAAGAAATTTCTTTCTTTCGCGCCGGGTCTTGCAATCACGATCAGATCAAGACCCCCAACAAATTTTTTTTCATTCAGACGATAACTTTCCCGGATTAATCTGGTAAGACGATGCCTCACCACGCTGTTTCCCACTTTTTTGCTGACTGAAATGCCGATCCGGTTCCGGTTCTTCAGCGCATCCGGGTTCTCCTCCTCACATCTTCTTAGGAGGTATATAACCAGGTACCGGTTCGCGCGGGATTTTCCGTTTCGATAGATAAACTGAAAATCCTTATTTTTCTTTAACGATTCCGAAAACTCCATCTTAAATAAAAACGCTGACCAATGTCCATCTTCCGTTTGAGAAGCTCCTGCACATAAGCGGACACAAAAAGGATTTTTCTGCCCCCTATCCGAAGATTAAATCACAGGAATCCTCCCGGTAAGTTTAAAAAAATCCCACAGGGGAGTGCCGGAAAATTCCCGTGTTACAAAAAGGCCACACACGGTGGCCTATACTGTCAGCGCTTTTCTTCCTTTCGCTCTTCTGGCGGCCAGAACCTTTCTTCCGCCTGCGGTGCTCATCCTTGCCCGAAATCCATGAACCTTCGCCCTGGATCTTTTCTTCGGCTGATAAGTCATTTTCATCTTCCCTTACACCCCCTTATTCGCCAGTTATCTATCCTAAGCGGCAGTATTTTTTTCAGAAAACAGCCTGAAGCGCATCACTGCTATTATAGGAGTAAAACATTTTTCAGTCAAGTAAATCCTTGACTTTCTTTTCCACAGGTTTTCCCGGGGTTCCCGGCATTTATCCACATTTTGTTGACAATTTGTGGATAAGCTGTGTTTCGCCTGTTCATGTCTCTTTAAGGTATCGCGAAAATCCCCGGAATTCGGGCACTTTTCGGCTGTTCACGGTGTGCACGGATTATCCACATTTCCGTGCGCAGGAGGGCTTTCTCCCTTGCGGATGAGGAGTTATCCACACATCTAAGTCCCCCTCAAATGTGGACAACTAAATGCGAACAACCTGCCGGGAGGCAAAATAAATATTGAAAATTCGGGCTTTTTAGGTTAAAATAGAGGATGTCAGGACAGGGATTCCGCAAGAAAAGGTACACCTGTTCGGTCTTCGTTCATGAGCAAAAGGGCGGGAGGGACAAAACCGTACCCCGGGCGGAACCTTTCAAAAACCCGCGCAGAATGGGACTTCTCGGGGAACGGGATTTCAATCGGGGAAAACGAATGGGGCTGTCCCCGCGGCAAAAAGATTCCCCGGGAAGACAGCAGGACGGTCTGCGAAGGAAAGGGCAGTATGGGGCAGAAGAAAGAGATGGATATTGTCAAAGAAAAATGGGAGGAAATCCTTTATACGGTAAAGATGGAGCACGGGCTTTCAGATATCTCCTTTAAAACATGGCTCCTTCCGCTTAGTGTCTACAGCGTCAGCGATAATGTTGTCACGATCCTGGTTCCTTCCCAGCAGATGGGTGTCGATTACATCAGCAAAAAGTACTTGTTTCCGATTCGGGTGGCGATCGCGGAGATCACAGGAATCGAATATGATATCGAGTTCATTCTCCCGGAGCAGGCCAAGGAACGGGATCGGAAAAACAGGGATGTTTCCCGGGATAAGAACGAAAAAATCAGCGATCGCCCGGAACTGGCCAATTTAAATCCCAGATATACCTTTGATACGTTTGTAGTCGGAAATAACAACAAATTTGCCCACGCGGCCGCCCTGGCCGTAGCGGAATCTCCGGGAAAGATGTACAATCCCCTGTTTATTTACGGGGGAGCGGGACTGGGAAAAACCCACCTGATGCACTCCATCGCCCATTTCATTCTCTCGCAGAATCCCGAAATGCGGGTGCTGTACGTGACGAGTGAAACCTTTACCAACGAACTGATCGACGCAATCCGAAACGGCAACAACCGCAACATGACCCAGTTTCGGGAAAAGTACCGCAACGTGGACGTGCTGTTAATCGATGACATCCAGTTCATCATCGGCAAGGAATCTACCCAGGAAGAGTTTTTCCACACATTCAACGAACTGCACGGGAACAAGAAGCAGATCATCATTTCCAGTGATAAACCTCCCAAGGAGATCGAAACGCTGGAGGCCAGGCTTCGCTCCCGGTTTGAATGGGGGATTTTGGCGGACATCTCCGAACCGGATTACGAGACGAGGATGGCTATTCTCCATAAGAAGGAGGAACTGGACGGCTACGATATCGACAATGAGGTCATTCAGTACATCGCCACCAACATCAAATCCAACATCCGGGAACTGGAGGGAGCCTTAAACAAACTGATTGCCTTAAGCAACCTGGAAAACAGGGAAATCAACGTGGATCTGGCGGAGGAAGCCCTGAAGGATATCATCTCGCCTGACTCGAACCGGGAGGTAACACCGCAGCTGATCATCGATACCGTAGCGGAACACTTCCACATCTCGTCCGAGGATATCTGCAGCAACAAGCGCAACAGCGAGATCGTCATTCCGAGACAGATTGTGATGTACCTGTGCCGCAGCATGATCGACATCCCCTTAAAGTCCATCGGAACCTACATTGGGAAAAGGGATCATTCCACGATCATACACGGGATCAACAAGATCGAATCAGAGATGAAAAATTCAGAAAACATGCGCAATACCGTGGATGCCATCCGGAAAAAAATCAATCCGGTCTGAAATTATCCACAGCCGTCCACATGCTCACCAGGACCCGTGCACAGTCTTATCCCCCATCGTTTTGTAAGATTTTGGCTGGGGAAAAAGGACTTTTCCACATATTCACAGCGTCTATTAAGACGACTTCTGATTCTAGAGTCTTATATATAGATAAGGGGCACAGCCCCTCTGGGCCGCACTCTCCTTTTTCCTGTGCCGTTTTCCAGGAGCCGAAAAGGCAGCTTCGTCGGCATTTTTTATCAGTAAACGGAGTGAGGACCTTTTACAGTACAAGCCTTACGAAATTTCGCAGACTTTTGCCTGAGTGCTCATGCAGATATCATTGATAAAGTTTGTAAGGTTTTCTAAAGTTTTTAAGTACAGGGAGAGTAAAGGATTAAGACAGGGGTTTTGACAGAAACTTTTGTGTTTTTTTGATTCTCTGCAGCATTCCGGAAAATGGAAAACGGCTGAAAGAATCAGACGATAGGAGGAACTCCTGACGGTCTTATAAAGATACGAACCGCCGACTTTCGAAAGAGTTTTTGTTTTGCGTCTGCCGGTGCTTCTCTGTCCTGTTGGGATATACTGTCAAAGCACCCTGCAGACATAAAGGAGGGGAACTGCCCTTTACAAAGAAAGGAATCCAGTATGAAAATCATCTGTTCAAAATCCGAACTGTTCAAAGGAGTGAACACTGTGCTGAAAGCCGTTCCTACCAGAACGACGATGACGATTCTGCAGTGCATCCTCATAGATGCCTCCTCCGATCGGATTACTTTAACTGCGACGGATATGGAACTGGGGATTCGAACAACCATCACGGGAACCATTCTCTCCCCGGGCATGATCGCTCTGGAGGCGAAGCTTTTCTCGGAGATTATCCGCAGACTCCCGGAAAGCGATGTCACCATCGAGTCGAATGAGAATCTGAATACCCTGATTACCTGTGAAAAATCCAAGTTTCATATCATGGGACAGTCTGGACGTGAATTTTCCGAGCTTCCCCCGGTTGAAATGAAGAATCCGGCAGTGATCTCCCAGCTGTCTTTGAAGGATGTGATCCGCCAGACGATTTTTTCGGTTTCCTCAAGCGACACCCTCCCGATGATGACGGGAGAACTGTTTGACATGAGTGAGAATTTTTTCCGGGTCGTTTCCCTGGACGGGCACCGTGTCTCGATCCGCGACCTTCAGTTGAAGGAGCCCTGCCGGCCGGTGAGGGCGGTAGTCCCCGGCAAGACCCTGTCGGAAATATTTAAGATCCTTCCCGGTGAAGCGGACAGGCAGGTGAATATCTTTTCTACATCAAAACATATCCTGTTCGCGTTTGAGGATACGATTGTCGTCTCAAGACTGATTGACGGCAATTATTACAGCATTGAAACGATGATTCCCAAAAACTGGAGGACGAAGATTACAATCAACAAAAGGGATCTTCTGGAATGTATGGACCGTTCCACCCTGCTGGTGAGTGAGGGAGACAAAAAACCGATTATTCTGAACATTTACGATGAGTTCATGGAGCTTAAGATCAACTCGCAGATAGGGTCCATGGACGAGGTAATCGCTATCGATAAGGAGGGCAGCGATCTCACAATCGGATTTAATCCCAGGTATTTAATGGACACCCTTCGTGTGATCGATGACGAAACCGTGGAGATTTTTTACGTGGATTCCAGATCTCCCTGCGTCATCAGAAATGAGGAACGGACCTATCTGTATATGATTCTGCCCGTAAATTTTGTTTCCTGAAAGGGTTTTAAGCAGAGAATGAAGACAGTGACACTGAAAGACGAGTATATCCGTCTGGGGCAGGCTCTTAAAGCCGCCGGACTTTGTGATTCAGGCGTGGATGCGAAATATGCGGTGCTGGACGGCCTGGTGAAAGTGAACGGATCCGTTGTGCTGCAAAGGGGCAGGAAGCTGTATGACGGGGATAAGATTTCCTATGATGGAGAGACTGTGAAAATCCAGAAAGCATGAAGATTGAATCATTAGAGTTGGAAAATTTCCGAAATTATGCTATACTGTCCTTAGAGTTTGATCCTGGCACCAACCTTTTTTACGGTGATAACGCCCAGGGGAAGACGAACATTCTGGAGGCAGTCTATCTGTGCGGAACGACGAAATCACACCGCGGAGCAAAAGACAGGGAGATTATCCGCTTCGGGCGGGAGGAATCTCATATTCGCATGAAGTTCGTAAAAAATCAGATTCCCTGCCGCATCGACATGCATCTGAAAAAGGATAAGACCAAGGGAATTGCAGTCAACGGCGTTCCGATTCACAAAGCCGGGGAACTATTAGGTCTTGGAAATTTTGTGTTTTTTTCTCCGGAGGACTTAAACCTGATCAAGAACGGACCTTCCGACAGAAGACGTTTTCTGGACATGGAACTTTCCCAGCTCGATCGGATTTATCTGTACGATCTGACCAACTACAGCCGCATCCTGCAGCAGAGAAGCCGCCTTTTAAAGGAGATCCCCTATCATCCGGAGTATGCGGATACGCTGGATATCTGGGATGAGCAGATGATAAGATCCGGCATGCAGATCATCTTGAAGAGACAGGAATTTATTTTAGAGCTGAATGAGATTTTGGGGGAAATTCACGCGAAGCTTTCCGGCGGCAAAGAAGAGCTGACTGTCTCCTACGAGAACAATGTTTCTGCCGCTGATTTTCCGGAAGCTTTAAGAAAAAGCCGGGAGAAGGATATCCGGTTTAAGCAGTCTCACATCGGCCCGCACCGCGATGATCTTAAATTTACCATCAAAGGAGTGGATCTGCGCAGGTTCGGTTCTCAGGGACAGCAGCGCACGACTGCCCTGTCTTTAAAGTTAGCGGAGATCGAGCTGGTAAAGAAAACCAGCCGGGATCTTCCGGTTCTGCTTTTGGACGATGTGCTCTCCGAATTGGACAGCAGCCGGCAGCACTATCTTTTGGAGAGCATCAGTGAGGTACAGACTCTGATCACGGCTACCGGAATCGATGATTTTTTAGCGAACCATTTTTCGATTGACCGTCTCTATCAGGTGGTAAACGGAACGGTAAACAGGCAAAGCCAGCCTGTTTTTATGGGTACCCAGCCGCAGAGCAGTTCCTTTTAAGAATTGATCAGTCCTGATTGTAGGTTTCCAGGACAGAAGGCAGATAAAAAGGGCAGAAAAAAGCAAATGAGTTTAAAAGATAACGTGCTAAGATATGCACGGTGCAAGCGGCGTAGGAATCACTCGTCCGCTCATAAACAGGGGGAATTGTATGTGTGAAAAGAACCCGGAATACGGCGCAGATCAGATTCAGATCCTGGAAGGCCTGGAAGCGGTGAGAAAAAGGCCCGGCATGTACATTGGAAGTACGTCTGAGCGCGGTCTTCACCATCTTGTCTATGAGATTGTGGATAATTCCATCGACGAGGCGCTCGCCGGATTCTGCAGTGAGATCAGCGTAACGATTCACGAGGATAATTCCGTTACCGTCATCGACAACGGCCGCGGGATCCCCGTCGGCATCAATACGAAAGCCGGAATTCCGGCTGTGGAAGTGGTATTTACGATGCTGCATGCCGGCGGCAAATTCGGCGGAGGGGGATATAAGGTCTCCGGAGGACTGCACGGGGTGGGTGCCTCTGTGGTGAACGCGCTTTCGGAATGGCTGGAAGTGGAAATTTACAATCAGGGAAAAATTTATCATCAGCGCTATGAGCGCGGACATGTGAAATACAAGCTGGAGGTTTCCGGAAATTGTGATCCGAGCAAAACAGGAACGAAAGTTTCTTTTCTGCCGGACAAGACCATTTTTGAGGTGACCGAGTTTGACTTTGATACTTTAAAGCAGCGCCTGCGGGAGATGGCTTTTCTGACGAAGAATGTGAAAATCACGCTCACGGATGAGCGGACACAGCCGGAAACGCAGCGGACGTTCCACTACGAGGGAGGCATCAAGGAATTCGTTTCCTATCTGAATAAGAGCAAGACGTGCCTGTACCCGGAGATCATTTACTGCGAGGGGACGAAGGACAATATTTATGTGGAAGTCGCCATGCAGCACAATGATTCCTACAACGAGAGCACGTACAGCTTTGTGAATAATATCACCACGCCGGAGGGCGGCACCCATCTGACGGGGTTTAAAAATGCGCTGACGAAGACGTTCAACGATTACGCGCGGGCAAACAAGCTGGTCAAGGATTCGGATCAGAACCTGACCGGGGATGATATCCGTGAGGGGCTGACGGCGATCATCAGCATTAAGATTGAAGAACCGCAGTTTGAAGGGCAGACGAAACAGAAGCTGGGCAACAGCGAGGCCCGCGGCGCCGTGGAGAGCGTGGTTTCCGAGCAGCTGGAGATCTTTCTGGAGCAGCACCCCCAGGTGGCGAAGATCATCCTGGATAAATCGATCATGGCGCAGAGAGCAAGGGAAGCGGCCAGAAAAGCGAGAGAGCTGACGAGAAGAAAATCTGCTCTTGACGGGCTTTCCCTGCCGGGGAAGCTGGCGGACTGCACCGATAAGGACCCCGCCAACTGTGAAATCTATTTAGTCGAGGGAGATTCAGCCGGCGGCTCCGCAAAAAATGCCCGCAGCCGGGCAACGCAGGCGATCCTGCCGCTTCGCGGCAAGATCTTAAACGTGGAGAAAGCGCGGCTGGACCGCATTTACGGGAATGCGGAGATCAAGGCGATGATCACCGCGTTCGGCACCGGGATTCATGAGGATTTTGACATTACCAAGCTAAGGTACCATAAGATCATCATCATGACGGATGCGGATGTCGACGGCGCTCATATCGCGACGCTTCTCTTAACCTTCCTCTACCGGTTTATGCCGGAACTGATCAAGCAGGGGTATGTCTACCTGGCGACTCCTCCGCTTTATAAGCTGGAGAAAAATAAAAAGGTGTGGTACGCCTACAGCGATGAGCAGCTCAACAGTATCCTTAACGAGGTGGGCCGCGATCAGAACAACAAGATCCAGCGGTATAAAGGGCTGGGAGAGATGGACGAGCAGCAGCTGTGGGAGACGACGATGGATCCTGAGAGGAGGATTTTAAAGAGGGTGACGATGGATGAGGCGCAGTCCGCGGAGATTGATCTGACCTTTACGACTCTGATGGGCGATCAGGTGGAGCCGCGCCGGGAATTTATCGAGGAGAACGCCCTCAGGGTGAGAAACCTGGATGTGTAACCTCTGTCAGATGAGGGGAGAATTTCATGGAAGACACAATTTTTGATCAGATACATGATGTCGATTTGAAAAAGACGATGGAGGAGTCTTACATCGATTATGCCATGAGCGTGATCGCCTCCCGCGCACTTCCGGACGTGCGGGACGGCTTAAAGCCTGTGCAGCGCCGTGTCCTCTATTCGATGATTGAGCTGAATAACGGTCCCGACAAGCCGCACAGAAAGTGTGCGCGTATCGTCGGTGAGACCATGGGTAAATACCATCCGCACGGGGACAGTTCCATCTACGGAGCGCTGGTCAACATGGCGCAGCCGTGGTCCACGCGCTATCCGCTGGTGGACGGACACGGGAATTTCGGGTCCGTGGACGGGGACAGTCCCGCCGCCATGCGGTATACGGAGGCCCGTCTGAGCAAAATCTGTATGGAAATGCTCTCGGACATCAACAAGGATACCGTAGACTTTGTGCCGAACTTTGACGACACGGAAAAGGAACCGACCGTTCTGCCGTCCCGCTTTCCCAATCTTCTGGTCAACGGCACGACCGGGATCGCTGTCGGGATGGCAACCAACATTCCGCCGCACAACCTTAGGGAAGTGATCGCGGCGGTGGTGAAAATCATCGATGACCGCATTGAGGGAAAGGGGGAAACCTCTCTTGAGGAGATCATGGAGATCATCAAGGGGCCGGATTTTCCTACCGGAGCTTTGATTTTAGGCACCAAAGGAATCGAGGATTCCTACCGGACGGGCCGCGGCAAGATTATTGTGCGGGCGGTGACGGACATTGAAACGCTCTCCAACGGCAAAAGCCGGATTGTGGTGACGGAACTTCCCTATCTCGTGAATAAGGCCCGTCTGATTGAAAAAATGGCGGATCTGGTGCGCGAGAAAAAAATCGACGGAATTACCGGAATCACCGATGAATCGAGCCGGGAAGGCATGCGAATCAGTATTGACGTAAGGCGCGATGCGAATGCGAACGTGATTTTAAATCAGCTCTTTAAGCATACGCAGCTGCAGGATACGTTCGGCGTGATCATGCTGGCGCTGGTGGACAACCGTCCAAAAGTCTTAACTCTCATGGAGATGCTGCAGTATTACCTTAAGCATCAGGAGGAGGTTGTCACCAGAAGAACCAGATATGATCTGAACAAGGCGCAGGAAAGGGCTCATATTTTAGAGGGGCTGCTCATCGCCCTGGACAACATCGATGAAGTGATCCGCATTATTCGTGGCTCTGCCAATACCCAGAAAGCCAAGGAAGGGCTGATTGAGAGGTTTGCGCTGACCGATGCGCAGGCGCAGGCGATCGTGGATATGCGGCTTCGCACTCTGACCGGTCTGGAACGGGATAAGCTGGAGGCGGAGTACGCGGACTTAAAGAAAAAGATTGAGGAGCTGAAAGCAATCTTGGCGGATGAAAACCTCCTTCTCGATGTGATCCGCAAAGAACTTCTGGTGATCAGCGAAAAGTACGGCGACGACCGCCGGACGGTCATCACCTTCGACGATTCCGATTTTTCCGCGGAGGATCTGATTCCGGAAGAGAACGTTGTGATTACGATGACCAAGATGGGCTACATCAAGCGCATGAGCGAGGATTCGTTCAAAAGCCAGAACCGCGGCGGCAAGGGAGTTCGGGGGATGCAGACTCTGGAGGATGACTATATCGATGAACTTCTGATGACGACGACCCATCATTATCTGATGTTCTTCACCAACCTGGGAAGAGTCTACCGTCTGAAAGCCTATGAGATTCCCGAGGCAAGCCGTACCTCCCGCGGAACGGCGATCGTCAACCTTCTGCAGATGCTGCCGGAGGAAAAGATTACGGCGCTGATTCCCATGCAGACGTATGAAGAGGGAAAATACCTGTTCATGGCTACGCGCAAGGGTCTGGTGAAAAAGACATCGATGATGGACTTCGCGAACGTGCGCAAGGCAGGTCTGGCGGCGATTTCCCTGACGGAGAATGATGAACTGATCGAGGTGAAGGCGACAGACAATTCCCAGGAGATTCTGCTGGTGACCAGATACGGGCAGTGCATTCGTTTTCCTGAGACGGACGTGCGCGGCACAGGAAGAATTTCCAGGGGAGTGATTGGCATTAACCTGGCGGACGGCGATGAGGTCGTGGCCATGCAGTTGAACACGCAGGGAAGCTACCTTCTGATTGTCTCCGAAAAGGGTCTGGGAAAGATGACTTCCATGGAGGAGTTTGTTCTGCAAAGCCGCGGCGGCAAGGGCGTCAAGTGCTACAAAATCATGGAAAAGACCGGAAACGTCGTGGGAGCCAAGGCGGTCGATATCGAGAATGAGATCATGATGATCAATACGGAGGGAAAGATCATCCGCATGATGTGTTCCGACATTTCCGTAACGGGGCGTGTCGCTTCCGGTGTGCGTCTGATGAACCTGGATGAGAAGGATACCATCGCGAGTATTGCCCGGGTAAGAGACAATGTCAACAAGCTGGAGGAGGAAACGGAGTAGGGAAAACTTATTTCCAGGACGGTTTGTGAACCTCCTATGGGCTTTCTGCCGCTTTTCGCGCGAAAAAGACCCATGAAAAAATCCGCTTATCAAAAAGAGGCGGTTTCGGAAACCGGCGAAAGGGAAAAACTTAAAATTTTAGAAATTTCAGCGGATAGTTCGTAAAATTTTACCAGATAGGACGGCTGCGACCGTCCTATTTGTTCCTGCCTGTCAGATTCCCTTATTTTTTCTGTGATGAATAGATAAAAAGAATTATTCATGATTGAAATTTCAGTATTGTTTGAGTATAATAAGTGACAGATGTCGAAAGGACTGGAAGATATGGGAATGCGTACAGCTGCGGCTGTTGTGACCGCAAAAGTTCTCAGTAAGGTCTGCCGGGCCGTGGGAAAACAGGGTGTGACGATGGCCGGGAAGTATGCTTTAAAGATTGATCCGGACATCTTAAAGAACCTATCTAAGCAGGTACGGGAGAAGATCTTCGTTGTCTGCGGGACAAACGGAAAGACCACGACCAACAACCTTTTGTGTGCGGCGATCGAATCCGAGGGGAAAAAGGTGGTATGCAACCATACAGGTTCCAACATGCTTTCCGGTGTGGCGGCGGCATTTGTTCTGGCCGCAAAAGCAAACGGTACACTCGATGCGGATTATGCCTGCATTGAGATTGATGAGGCCTCGACGGTAAGAGTTTTTCCCCATTTTCAGCCCGATTACATGGTGCTTACCAATCTCTTCCGGGATCAGCTGGACCGCTACGGAGAGATTGACATCACCATGGATCTGTTAAAGAGGGCGGCGAAGATGGCTCCCAACATGGAGCTGATTGTCAACGCGGACGATTCCCTTTCTGTTTTCCTGTCTGAGGAATGCGGTAATCAGACGGTGACCTTTGGCATCAGCGAAAAGGTGTTTGACGAATCTCCCAGTCATGAGATCCGGGAGGGAAGGTTCTGCCGAAGATGCGGAGCCCGCCTGGAGTATGAGTTTTATCATTACAGCCAGCTTGGCGTGTATCATTGTCCTTCCTGCGGGTTTTCCCGTCCGGCAGTTGATTTTGAAGCTTCCCACGTCCGCAATGGAGAGATGCTGGAGTTTACAGTGGAAGGCCGCCGTTTTTCGGCGGGCTACCGCGGATTTTACAACATCTACAACATTCTGGCAGCCTACAGCGCGGCCAGAACCGCTGGCTTTTCCTTAAAAAACTTTTCCCGGATGCTTAAGGAGTTTACTCCTCAGTTCGGACGCAATGAAATCTTTACGATCGGTTCCAGCAGGGTGATTTTAAATCTGGCAAAGAATCCTGCCGGTTTTAACCAGAACATCTCCTCTGTCATGGAAGATCGGGAAGAGAAGGATTTAATCATCGTGATCAATGACAACGAGCAGGACGGGACGGATATTTCCTGGCTGTGGGATGTCGATTTTGACCGTTTCGCGGATGAATCCGTCAAATCGATTACGGTGAGCGGAATTCGCTGCCAGGATATGCGTCTGCGCTTAAAATATGTGGATATCTCGGCGGACCTGGTGGAAAATGTCCAGGAAGCGATTGAAAAAAAGTTAAAAGACGGCATCGGAAATCTGTACGTGCTGGTCAATTATACGGCTCTTTATGCGACCCATGGGATTTTGCATAAACTTGCCGGGCAGTAGCTGCGAAAAAATGAGTTGGATTGTGGAAGCTTAAAAGCAGCAAAACAATCCGCAGTCACCTTTTGACGCCTGAATTATAAATTCACGTCGGCTTAAACGAACGAAAGCCTGCGGCGATGCGGAGGGATTTTTCATGAAGGTGAACATCGGGCATTTGTATCCGGAACTGCTGAATCTGTACGGTGACCGCGGAAACATCCAGTGTCTGAAAAAACGCTGCGAATGGAGAGGAATCGAGGCTAAGGTGAGGGAGTATTCCCTCATGGATTCGATTGACTTTTCTCAGCTGGATGTGGTGTTAATCGGCGGAGGTTCCGACAGAGAGCAGATGCTGGTCTGCAGCCGTCTGAAGAAAATCCGTGCGGATTTTCGCGGGTATGTGGAAGATGGAGGCGTAGTGATCGCAGTCTGCGGAGCCTATCAGCTGTTGGGGCATTATTACGATACCGCAGAGGGGCGAATCGAGGGACTTTCCCTGGTAGATATCTATACGCAGCAGGGCAGCCCCCGGCTGATTTCCAATATCGTGATTCAGAATGAACAGTTTTCCTATCCGATCGTCGGCTTTGAAAACCACGGCGGACGCACCTTTATTAATCAGCATCAGCCCTTTGGCCGGGTTTCCTTCGGATTTGGCAACAATGGGGAGGACAAAAAAGAGGGGGTCATGTATAAGAACGTGATCGGCACCTATCTTCACGGTCCCCTGCTGCCGAAAAATCCTCATGTCTGTGATTATCTTTTAACCGAAGCTCTGGACCGCAAGTACGGGTTTTCTTCTCTGGAACCGCTTGACGATACCCAGGAAAGGGAGGCAAACCAGTATATCGTGCACCGGTTCTTAGGAAAGGGAACTCATTAACCGGAAGCGGATGCAATATTGGAAACTTTTGTTTTTATTTTTTGACAGGCCTTTATTTTACGGCGCAGATTCGTTAGGTTGGAAAGAAAATGAAAAAGATTCATCGGTTACTGTACCTGCTTTTCTGTCTTCTTTTTCTGATAGCGTCCGGCAGTTTTTCCAGTTTTGCCGAGGAAAACGGGGAGTACGAAGAGCAGGAAGAAGAGGAGACGGAGTTTATCCCGGAAGCTTATTACGATCCTATTCAGACGAACGAGATTCCGGGATGGCCGCAGGGAGAAGCAGTGCAGGCCGGGTCGGCTATCGTCATGGATATCGATACCGGTATGATTCTCTACAGCAAAAACGCGGAAGAGAAGATGTATCCCGCGAGCATTACCAAGATCATGACCGCGATGATTGCTCTGGAGAGGGGAAATTTAGACGACGAGATCACGTTCTCCGAGATTGTGTATGATCTGGAGGAAGGCAGCAGCCACCAGGGCATTCAGGCCGGGGAGAAGATGACCCTGAAAAATGCGCTGTACGGTCTGATGCTGGAATCCGCCAATGATATCGGCAATGGCCTGGCGGAATATTTCGCGGGAGACTTTGCCGGATTTGCCGAGCTGATGAATGAGAAGGCGGCACAGCTTGGCTGCGTGAATACGCATTTTACCAACCCGCACGGACTGCACAACGAGAATCACTATACCTGTGCCTATGACATGGCGCTGATCGCCAAAGCCGCTTATGAGATACCGGAATTTCGCGAGATGGTCTCCACCGTCCAGTATGAGTGCCCTGCGACAAATCTCACGGAGGAACCGCGCTACTTTGTGAATCATCACAAGATGCTGCAGCCGGACAGCGATTACTACCGGAAGTGGTGTATCGGCGGCAAAACCGGTTACACCTCGGATGCCTGGAATACCCTGGCAACTTACGGAGAGAAGAACGGTCTTCGTCTGATCTGCATCGTGATGAGAGAACCCGGTCTGGACCGCTCCTATGATGAGACGGATCTTCTGATGAATTACGGGTTCGATAACTTTCAGAAGGTGGAAGTGACACCGGATCTCAAAGAGCAGACGTTCTACGAGGCCATGAAATTAAACTATGTGGGAATCGCCTCTGATCTGTTTCAGTCTGATCTGTTAAAAGAAGAGGTCTTTCAGTTTGTGCCCGGGACGGTGGAGATTCCAAACGGGAAAGATACTTGGGAGCTGGACTGCTCATCGGAACCGGTAAGTGATACGCAAAGAACGATCACCTATTCCTATCAGGGGATGCCGGTTGGAACGGCGCAGGTTGCGATTCAGCCGATGCCGACGGGGATTACCCTCCCGTTTGAGCAGAGCCGGGATATGGAGCAGCTGCTCAAAAACGCATCCGTCAGGCAGCTGGAAGAGGAGATTGCCCGCACGGCGGACACGGTGTTTGAAAAAATCAGGAATATTTTCCTCATCGTGAAAGAGTATGTCGAACAAAACCAGCTTACCGTATTTCTGGCAGGGCTTTGCGTTCTGCTTGTGCTGATCGTGATCATCATCATTCTGATCATGAGGGGTACCAAAGAGGCCCGTCTGAAGCGCCGCCGCATGCAGGAGGAGAAGGAACTTTTAAGACGTCAGGAAGAGATTGACAACATGACAACCGCGGAGATTGAACAGGAACTGCGGGAGGGAATGGAACAGGAAAAGAAGCGGCAGATGGAGGAGGCCGCCAGAAAGGAGGAGGAACGTCTTCAGGAGGAAAAATTGCGGGAAACAGAAAAAATTCTGGAAGAGATCAATCGGGAGAAATGAGGAAAAGGGAGTAACTTGTGGGGAAACTGCCTGAAGAGCAGAAAGGAAAGAGAATGAACTGGGTAGCACCGATCAAGGATGAAAAGATGCTGAAGCGGTTTACGGATGAACTGAGAAAGATGGATGACAAGTATTTCATCATGTTCGAAATTGGTGTGGGGACCGGGCTTCAGCTGCAGGAGATTCTGAAACTTAAGAACAGGGATGTCCGCGGAAAAAATCAGATCAGCGTTTCTATCGGCACGAAAAATATCAGGCGCACGTTTCGGATTCCGAAGGACGTCAAACAGGTGATCATGGACTACACGGAGGGGAAGGATCCGGATGCCTATCTGATTCTGGGTCATCCGTCATCATCGTCCCCTCTTTCGAGAGAGCAGGCTTACCGCGCATTTAAAGTTGCGGGGAAAAACATTGGACTGCCTTCCATCGGGGCGCAGACCATGCGCAAGACGTTCGCCTGGAGATATTACCATTCCACGGGGGATATCTACTATATCCAGAACCTTCTCAACCACGCTTCTCCGTCTATCACTTACCGGTACATCGGAGAAAGGCCGAATACGGAAGCGATTCTGCAGAAGCTGACACCGGAAGAGAACGAGAGGAGCCGGTTTGTGCTCAGTTTTGAGGGGAATGGAAAAAGGCGCATGCAGGAAATTAGGGATGTGATGGATGAGCTCGAAAGCGAGCTGGACAATCCCTACCATAACAGCGCTTTTTACGGCAGGGTGGACTGTCTGCTTACGGAGATGGAAAATCTGGTGAAAACCTTCCGCGTGGCAAATTAGGAGAAAAGTTTCTCTCCCATCTTTTTAAAGAAAATCGAAGAAGCTTAAAAAGCAGGAGCGTTCGAAAGGAATGCGCCCCTGCTTTTTTGACTGGATTTTGGTGTGACAAAAAATAAATTAATTTACATATATATAATTTAATATTATAGCATTAAAAAATCCAGAAGACTATCTCTTATACGGCTAACGCCCTGGAAAGCAAGATGTCAGAAAATATCTGAAAACAGTTTATGATTTCAGTCATGAAAGTTTCTCCTCATTTTGCGCCGCAGACGAAGGTTTTCCTGCTTTTCATGAATGACGTAGGCTTCTTCGGTCGGAATCAGGCGGAGAGTCTTGACTGCGTAGCAGGTTCCGTCCGTATGATGCCGTAAGCGGATTTTTCCCTTCAGCCATCCATGCTGTTCGCAGTAGGAGAGGCAGAGGTAATTGTGCGAACCGCTGGCGAACCACTGAACACGCCTGCGGGCCTTTTTATTGCAGAGGTAGCAGGTGGTGGAGGTGACCACGCGGTCTTTGAGGAGTTCCTCCCTGTTTGGAAACGGGCGGGAGATGAACTTGCTGTAGGTCTCATACGTGATGCTGATTTCCTGCTTCCGGTTTAAGGGAGTCCGGTAATAGTCCACAGAGAAATTTTTTGAAACAGCTTCTTCTGTCAGGTGCTGCATGATCTGTGCCGTGTAAAGCGCATCCGAAAAGGCGCTGTGGAACGTCTCCTGTTTCTGTATGTGCAGGTAGTCTACGACCGATTCGAGGGAACGTCTTGTTTTGCGGTCCTCGTAGAAAATGCTGAAGATTTTCTGAATATCGTAGTAGAAAAGCGGGAAAGGAAACGGATTTGTCAGATGGTGCCAGGCTAAGTTTCTCTGCAGTTCAAAAAGGTCAGACGAGCCGAAGGTGCAGAATCTGGCATCCGGTCCGCAGAAGGCAAAAAAATCCGCCGCAGCTTCCGGAAAAGTCCGTCCGTTTCGAATCTCATCTTCCCGAAGGGAGACGATCTCCCTGGTTAAGTAGTGGAGTCTGGTATAGACCTGCGGGCGGATCACTTCATGGAAGGTATCGAGAATCTCATGGGTTTCGTCGGTTTTTACCGCGCCGATTTCGATGATCTCAAAAGGCAGCAGGGGCTGCTCTTTTTCTTTTCCCTGTGGGCACTGATTCCATTCCAGGTCGAAGATGATATAGTTCATGAAGACCTCCCACGTATGCCTGCGCTGACGGTTAGTAAAGCAAACATTTGTTCCTACATTTTCAAATCCGCTGGAAAGGGCGAATCCGGATCTTAAGGACAGCTGAAGAAAAACTTTTGTTTTGTCCTGTTCAGTATACCAACAATCCCCGGATTTGTACAGTTTTTTTAAAGGAGCCTTTGTAAGCCTTCTCTCTTTGCCCTGCAACCTTGCCCCTTTCTTTGAGCGTTCTTTCCTGCTGTCTGCTTTGGAGGAGGGTTCTTCCTATGGATATGCGCACACTTCGTCACTTTGTATAGAAAAAATTTACGGTTTTCGGCATTTTTACGAACTGTGCGAAGATTCAATCATTTTCTGGGCAGATGAGCGAAGGATCAGCAAAAACTTTGTGAATTTCATCTATGGTCAAATGAGGGAAAATCCTGTATACTTTTTCCATCAACGGGGGGAAGCCCGAAAAGAAAAAAACAGGAGGAAAAGAAATGGCAAGTTTATCTTTGCAGCACATCTACAAGGTGTATCCGAATGGATTTGAGGCAGTGAAGGACTTCAATCTGGAGATTGAAGACAAGGAGTTCATCATTTTCGTAGGCCCGTCCGGCTGCGGAAAATCAACAACGCTTCGTATGATTGCAGGTCTGGAGGAGATCAGCCAGGGCACACTCAAGATTGGCGACCGTGTCATGAACGATGTGGAACCGAAAGACAGGGATATCGCCATGGTATTCCAGAGCTACGCTCTGTATCCGCATATGACGGTTTATGATAATATGGCATTCAGCCTGAAGCTGCGCAAGACCCCGAAGGATCAGATTGACAAGATGGTAAGAGATGCCGCGAAGATCCTGGATCTGGAGAAACTCTTAGACCGGAAGCCGAAGGCTCTGTCCGGTGGTCAGAGACAGCGTGTTGCCATGGGCCGTGCTATCGTGCGTAACCCGAAGGTGTTCCTGATGGACGAGCCGCTGTCCAACCTGGATGCAAAGCTGCGTGTGCAGATGAGAACTGAGATCTCCAAGCTGCATCAGAGACTGGGCGCTACGATCATTTACGTTACGCATGACCAGACCGAGGCTATGACGCTTGGTACCAGGATCGTTGTTATGAAGGACGGCGTGGTGCAGCAGGTTGATACCCCGCAGAATCTGTACAACGCTCCGGGCAACCTGTTCGTGGCCGGATTCATCGGTTCTCCGCAGATGAATATGCTGGATGCGACTGTGGAAGTGAAGGGCAACGATGTATATCTGAAGGTTGGTTCCGTTGCGACTGTAAAGCTTCCTCCTGCAAAGGCCAAGAAGCTGATCGACGGCGGCTACAACGGCAAGACCGTGATCATGGGTATCCGTCCGGAGAACATGACCGATGACGAAGCCATCATCGCGAAGTCCAATGCGATCATGGAAGCGAAGATCGAAGTTTACGAGCTGCTCGGCGCAGAAGTGTATCTGTACTTCACCGTAAACGGCAGCAACATGACGGCCCGTGTGAATCCGAGGACGAAAGCAAGGACCGGCGATGTCGTGAAATTCGCTCTGGATGTGGATAAGATCCATGTGTTCAACAAGGAGACCGAGCTGACGATCACCAACTAATTCATCTGTTTTCACCTGCCGCATGAGGGCAGGGTCTAAAGAAAAGCGTAACCGGGGGCTGCATGGCAGTTCCCGGTTTTTTTGACGCCGGAAGAAAGGAAGAAAAGCGGCAGACAAAAGCAGCGCCTTTCAGAAAGGTCTTTTTGGCTGAAGGAGGCAACTTAAGGGAAAATTTGACAGAATGAGGCCAGGCAGGTATACTGTAGAAGGAAAGAGCCGGGGGAGAAGGAAAAAGAAAAACGTAAGGTGTATGAGAAAGGATAGAGATGATTTCTAATCAGATAATTAAGAATACGATCGATGAACTGAAGGCGATCACGAAGATTGATTTTTCCGTGCTGGATCTGGACGGAAACCGGATTGCGAGCACCTGGGATCTTGCCGGAATCAGTGAGGAAACCGTCCGGCAGTTTTCCGTCTCCCTGGCAGACAGTCAGGAAGTGTACGGCTGCCATTTTTTTAAGGTGCTGGACGATAAGGTTCCTGAGTACATCCTGGTCGTGAAGGGATTCGGCGAGGATGTCCATATGATGGGAAAAGTGGCCGTAAGTGAACTGCAGAATCTGATTGTCGCCTACAAGGAGCGTTTTGACCGCAATAATTTCATCCAGAATCTGCTCTTGGACAACCTGCTTTTAGTGGATGTGTACAACCGGGCGAAAAAGCTGCACATCGAGACGGAGGCCCGCAGGATCGTCTATATTGTGGAGATTAATCCGGAAAAAGACAACACGGTCATGGAGATCATGAAGGGACTGTTCGGCAGCGACGGCCGCAACTTCATCACCGCCGTGGATGAGAAGAGCATCATTCTGGTACAGGAACTGGAGCAGGATGAGGAGTATGATAAGGCAGCGCAGACAGCGCGGACGATCTGCGATATGATGAATACTGAGGCAATGTCGAATGTGCGGGTGTCCTACGGCACGATCATCCATGAGATTCAGCAGATTTCCCGCTCCTACAAGGAGGCGAGGATGGCACTTAACGTGGGGAAAATCTTCTACACGGAGAAATCCATTCATGCCTATAATACGCTGGGCATTGGACGGCTGATCTATCAGCTGCCGGTCAACTTATGCGAGATGTTTATGCATGAGGTGTTTACCAATCAGATGCCGGATACTTTTGATGAGGAGACTCTGACGACCATCAACAAATTTTTTGAGAACAATCTGAATGTTTCCGAAACGGCCAGACAGCTTTTCGTGCACCGCAACACCCTGGTGTACCGTCTGGAGAAACTGCAGAAGAGCACGGGGCTGGATATCCGTGTCTTTGAGGATGCTCTGACCTTCAAGATCGCTCTGATGGTTGTCAACTATATGAAATATATGGAAAAGGAAGAAAACTAAAAAGCTTCCTTTCGAGACTGGCGGAAGAAAAGTTCCCCTTAAGCGGGAAGAATTTTTGACAGAAAGGCTGATAAAAAGTTTTGATGAGAAAAAGGTTGTTTACTTCAGAATCCGTGACGGAAGGACATCCGGACAAGCTGTGTGATCAGATCTCGGATGCGATTCTGGATGCGCTGATCGCGGAGGATCCGATGAGCCGGGTAGCCTGCGAGACGGTTGCTACTACCGGCCTGGTGCTGGTGATGGGCGAGATTACGACGAACGGATACGCGGATATCCAGCAGATTGTGCGCAATACGATACGGGAAATCGGCTATACCAGAGCAAAGTATGGGTTCGACGCTGATACCTGCGGTGTGATTACCTCCATCGATGAGCAGTCGCCGGATATCGCGATGGGAGTTGACAGGGCGCTGGAGGTGCGCGGTCTGGAACATCAGATGAATGAGGAGGAGATCGAGGCGATCGGTGCCGGGGATCAGGGAATGATGTTCGGCTACGCGACCAATGAGACGGAGGAATATATGCCGTTTGCCATCTGCATGGCCCATAAACTGGCCAGACGTCTGGCAAAGGTGAGAAAGGACGGCACACTTGCCTATCTGCGTCCGGACGGGAAAACACAGGTGACGGTGGAATACCACGATGATATACCGGCGAGGATTGAGTCGGTAGTGCTTTCCACACAGCATGATCCGGATGTGGAGCAGAAGCAGATCCATGAGGATATCCGCCGTCATGTGTTTGATGCGGTACTGCCGCCGCAGATGGTGGATGAGAACACAAAGTTCTTTATCAATCCGACGGGGCGGTTTGTAATCGGCGGTCCGCAGGGGGACAGCGGTTTAACCGGACGGAAAATCATTGTGGATACCTACGGCGGCTACGCAAGGCACGGCGGCGGCTCTTTTTCCGGAAAGGACTGCACGAAGGTAGATCGGTCCGCAGCCTACGCCGCCCGCTATGTGGCCAAAAACATTGTGGCGGCAGGACTGGCGTCCCAGTGTGAGATTCAGCTCTCCTACGCCATCGGCGTGGCCCGTCCCACCTCCATCATGGTCAACACGTTCAAAACGGGCAGACTCTCCGATGAGAAGCTGACGGAAATCGTCCGGGAGCATTTTGATCTGCGTCCGGCGGGGATTATCCGTGCGCTCGATCTTCGCCGCCCTATCTACAAACAGACAGCGGCTTACGGTCATTTCGGGCGCAGCGATTTAGACCTTCCGTGGGAGAAACTTAACAAAGTCGAGGAACTGAAAAGCTATCTGTGACAGGATTAAAAAAACTGCTGTAAGATTTTATGGCAGTTTTTCTTTTTGATGGGAAACTTCGCAAAGGAATGAGAATATGATCAGGTTTAACAACGACTACAACAAGGGAGCGCATCCGGAGATTTTGAAAGCTCTGCTGGAAATCAACGGGGAAGCTTACGCCGGATACGGAATGGATCCCTGGTGTGAAAAGGCTGCCGGGGAAATCTTACAGTTATTGAACTGCCCGCAGGCGGCGGTGCATTTTCTGACGGGCGGTACACAGACGAATTTTACCATAATCTCCGCAGCTCTGCGCCCGTATCAGAGTGTGATCAGCGCGGACAGCGGGCATATCAACGTGCATGAGACCGGCGCTGTCGAACATACTGGGCACAAGGTGAATGCTTTGCCTTCCAACGAACAGGGGAAGATCACGGCGGATCAGATCGAAGAGCTGGCAAAGAGCTACTATACCAGTGAAATCCGGGAGCATTTCGCGCAGCCCAAAATGGTATACCTGTCCTTCCCCACGGAATACGGGATTTTGTATTCTCTGGAAGAACTCGCAAAGATCAGCCAGGTCTGCAGAAAATACGGGATGTTTCTGTATGTGGACGGCGCCCGTTTGGGATATGGGCTTGGTTCTGAGAAGGCGGATGTGACCATGGAGGATCTGGCGCATCTGACCGATGCTTTTACCTGCGGGGGCACCAAGTGCGGAGCGCTTTTCGGGGAAGCGCTGGTGATTGCAAACCCGCAGCTGAATGTGGATTTTCGCAGCTTTCTTAAACAAAACGGCGCCATGCTGGCAAAGGGATGGCTGTTGGGGGTGCAGTTTGATGTGCTTTTCCGGGACGGCCTTTACTTTACCATCACGAAACAGGCAGATGCGTATGCGATGAGAATGAAAAGCGCATTTCACGAGGCGGGAATCCCCTCCTACCTGGAAAGCTTTACCAATCAGCAGTTTGTCATCCTGCCGGATGAGGCGGCGAAGAACCTTAAGCAGCGCTATACGTTTGAATTTGAGAAGAAAGTGGATGCCCATCACAGCTGTGTGCGTTTCTGCACCAGCTGGGCCACAAAGGAGGAAGAAGTGGAAGCGCTGATAAAAGATATTCATGATTCAGGCGTCAAAAGGTGATTACGGATTGTTCTGCTGCTTTTCAGCTTAACAATCCTGCTCAACATTCTTAAATTCTGGGGCCTGTCTTTAAGCTCCGCTTATGGTCGGTTAAACACACTCCACTTCTTACCTCTGTCGGGGCGCACTAATAAGCCTTTTCACCCTATGGCTGCTTTTCAGCCGAAAGCTCAGGCTTTTGACGCTGTAATCATTCATGCGCTGAGACAGGACTAGGCCTAAGGTTATCCACACTTTCCACAATGAAATGTGGATAAGTGGACTTAAGGATCGCCTGAACACAAGATGTTGTTGTTGGGGCTTTCAGAATCTTTATATCTGGTAAAATGGGGAATGAGCAGGGAAATACCGGGGTTTAAGGAGGGGGTTCACTTTTCAGGGTGCCCTGCCGAGGGCCTTTGCTTTTCGAATGGAGTCCAAAGAGTCCCGCACTTAATAGAGAATGTGGATATCTGTGCGTGGTAGGCAAGTCAGGGAGGATTTGCAGAAGGGCTTGTCCACTCATTGCGGGAGGAAGGATACCCTGTGCGTTTTCCAGTCTGTATGCGGAAGATTTTTCTGCTTCAAAGAAAGGTCAGTTTCCGGTACCCCGCAGCCTCATCCGGCGGCGGGGGAAGCATCCGCAATACTCCGTGCGGGTTTGCTGAAGTCTTTGCATACAGGCGGAGAGCCGTTTATAGTTATCGGGCATGAAGGAAGCATTTTCTTCAAATCCTCAAATCAGGAAGGCCTTAGGCTTTGCCAGGCATCCTCAAAAGTGCGAAACTTGACACTTCCTGAGATCCTGCGTTTTTTGACTTAAAAGGCTGTGAAAAAGACGGACGAAAGTATGCCGGGGAGAGGAATCGTTTTCCGGGATGAAGTACTTTATACAGAAAATAGAACTTGTGTTCTACATTTTTGATAAAAACGCCCGTCCTGTGTGGACAAAGGGAAAGAAAAGGCAAGAAGAGGACCAAGTTATCCACAGTATCCACAAAAAAGTGTGGATAAGTTTCCGGCGGAACTGGTCAGACACAAGATGTTGTTGTGGGAGGTCAAAAAATCTTCATATCTAGTTTGAACGAACAGATATTCGAAAAAGGCGTTTTTTCATTCTCTTCCCTATTCCGGAAAATCAGGATGGACAAGGAAAGCGAAAGGGAAGAACTCAGGAAACCAGGAAAAATATGCGGAATCCGCTGTGTTTAGCCCTTTTCGCCTCTTTCCAGATGGTCTGTGACGCGTGAAAAGGCCGACTGGCCGCTCAGAGGATCGCACTTGAGGCAGCCTTTGGAGCCGCGGAGAAAAAAGTGGTTGTGGAAAACCGGGATCTGTGTTAATATTTCCGCGCACAGTGGGGGTCTTTGTGTGTGATTTTTATCACCAGTAACAGCATAGCACAGGATACAGAAGAGTTTCACTGTTTTTTAAAATTAAAAAGACTTTTTAAATGTTCAAATAAACCATGCAGACTCTCTGCGGGAGAAAAAGTTCCCTGACCGCGGGCACAAAAGAGGCTGTCCAAGGGAAAGAGGTTTCTTGGAAGGCCGTTTCGAAGAGCGAAAGTACGTATCTGCGGCAGGCATTTTCCCGTTCGAAAATGGAAATGAACGCTGCCTGGATCCAGCCGGAAAGCTGTATAGGAAAAAGGGAGTTTTTCATCAGGTACGGGTTTTCGCGGATACTGTGCCTGCCCTGCAGCCCGGTTGGGACGGGAAAGCCCGGATGAGGGGGTTTTCATCATTGGAGGATTTCTGGAAATGTATTATGTAATCTATGTCGGAGGCGGAAAAGAGAAGGATGTGGATGCCTGCATCAGGAACGTGGTCATGCGAAGGAAGGCTCGGTCATTTCTGGAAGATGACGGGGAGGAAAGTATACAGGGGAACTGCTCGGCCTGCTTTTATCCTGTCCGGCATATGCGAAAGAAGCTTCGCGGGAAGTGGACGGATTATTATGAAAAGCTGATCCCCGGATATGTGTTTGTGGAAAGCGACAACATGACGGAACTTTACAGGGAACTTGTGAGACTTCCTTTTCTGACGAAAATCCTGGGGAAAGAGGGAAAGAAGGACACCGGAGAATTCATTGCCTTCCAGGCTCTGTCGGACCGTGACGTGCAGTGGCTGAAGCTGATGATGGGCGGAAATCCGGAAATCGAGGCGGTCGAACAGGAGCCGATCGTGGAGCTGTCTCAGGTCTCATTTGATGAGAATGATAAGGTGGTCATCGTTTCAGGTCCTTTAACGCACATGAAGGGATATGTGAAGAAGATTGATCTGCACAGGAGAATTGCCGAGGTGGAGGTGCAGTTCATGGGCAGGAAACTTTCCATTTTTCTTGGCATAGAGATCCTGGCGAAAGAACCCGCCAAACAGTAAGAAAGCAGACTTCCTTAAGGAGTAGTTTTACAGATGCCTGTTCTGTAAGGGCCGGGACTTCATTTTCACAGTATTTTCACAGAAAAGACGGGAGGAATTTAGTATAATGAAAGAAAACGGCGGATAGATGCTCCGGCGGTTTTCAAGGAAAGGGACTGACATGGCAAAGGAAAACTTGTGGAAACTGTACACAAAAAAGCAGTGTGACGAGGCGGAGCAGGTTGCCGCTTCCTATCGGGCGTTTTTAAACGCCGGAAAGACCGAGCGGGAGTGCGTGAAGGAGGCAGTCCGCCAGGCAGAGGCAGCCGGTTTTACTGACCTTGCGAAGATCTGCGCGGAAAATCATACGCTGCATGCGGGTGACAAAGTCTATGCGGTGTGCAAAAACAAAACCGTCGCCCTGTTTGTACTCGGAGAGCGGCCAATGTGCGAGGGAATGCGCATTCTGGGCGCTCATATCGATTCTCCGCGCCTGGATATCAAGCAGAATCCGCTCTATGAGGATACAGAACTGGCTTATCTGGATACCCATTACTACGGAGGCGTGAAAAAATACCAGTGGGTAACGATTCCTCTCTCGCTGCACGGGGTAGTGGCAAAGAAGGACGGCACGGTAGTGGAAGTGTGTATCGGGGAAGATGAAAATGATCCGGTACTTTGCATCACGGATCTGCTGATTCATCTGGCGGCGCAGCAGCTGGAGAAAAAGGGACGTGTGGTCATCGAGGGGGAGAATCTGGATGTCTTAGTCGGCAGCCGTCCTCTTTCCAAAGCCGAAGGCAGCGAATCGGAGGCGGACGAATCAAAGGCTCCAGGGGGCGGGAAAAAAGATCAGCCAGACGAAGACGGAACAAAAGACGCCGTAAAAGAAAACATCTTAGAAATTTTAAAAGAGAAGTACGGTATGGAGGAGGATGAATTTTTCTCCGCGGAACTGGAGATTGTTCCGGCTGAAAAGGCCAGGGACTGCGGACTGGACCGCAGCATGATCTTAGGTTACGGACAGGACGACCGCGTGTGTGCCTATACCTCGCTGGCCGCACTTTTAGAGATCCAAAATCCGCAGGTAACCTGCTGCTGTCTGCTGGTGGATAAGGAGGAGATCGGCAGTGTCGGGGCGACCAGCATGCGGTCTCATTTCCTGGAAAATACCGTAGCGGAACTGATGAACTGCGCCGGGCAGTACAGTGAACTGAATGTGCGCAGGTGCCTGAATAACAGCCGCATGCTTTCCTCCGACGTGAGCGCGGCGTATGATCCTCTCTACGGCAGCGCTTTTGAGAAAAAGAACTCCGCCTATTTCGGCAGGGGAATGGTGTTTAACAAGTTCACCGGCGCCGGCGGAAAATCCAATTCCAATGACGCGGATGCGGAATACTTAGGCTGGGTGCGGAAAGTGCTGGAGGACGCGGGAGTGCTGTATCAGACATCGGAAGTGGGCCGCGTGGATGCGGGAGGCGGAGGAACAATCGCCTTTATCTGCGCTTTGTACGGAATGGAGGTTGTGGACTGCGGGGTGCCTGTGCTCAGCATGCATGCCCCGATGGAGATCGTCAGCAAAGCGGATGTCTACGAGACGAAGAGAGGGTATCTGGCTTTTTTGAGAGCTTGACAGGCAGAGCCAAACGGGAAGGAAACTCCCGGTAAAAGGGTGCGGTAAGTGAAAAATGCTGTCTGGGTTTTGAAACAAGAACAGACAGTTTTGGAAGACAATAAGGACCATAGGGGAAGGAGGGGCACATGGAATCAACCGTTCAAAAGCCCAGGATTCACATGAAGTACCGCAGTGACCAGAAGGGGAATCAGCTGTCCATTCTGGGATACGGCTGTATGCGGTTTTCCAAGAAGCATGGGAAGATTGATTTTGAGAAGACGGAGCGCGAGGTGATGCTGGCCATCCGCCATGGCGTAAATTATCTGGATACTGCCTACATTTATCCCGGCAGTGAGGAATGTCTGGGAAAGATTCTGGAGAAGAACCAGTGCCGGGATCAGATTTATCTGGCGACCAAGCTGCCCCATTATCTGATCAAGAACAGGGAAGGTCTGGAGAAGTGTTTCCAGGAACAGTTAAAGCGGCTGCGTACGGATCACATTGATTATTATCTGATGCATATGCTGACCGATATCGCCACCTGGGAAAGGCTGAAAACGCTGGGCATTGAGGACTGGATTGCGGGGAAATTAGAGAGCGGACAGATCCGCAATATCGGCTTTTCCTATCATGGGAATACGCAGATGTTTCAGAAGCTGGTGGATGCCTATGACTGGAATTTCTGCCAGATTCAGTACAACTACATGGACGAATATACGCAGGCCGGACGGAAAGGGTTACAATACGCCTCCGCGAAAGGCCTTCCGGTGATCATCATGGAGCCGCTTCGGGGCGGGCGTCTTGTGAATCTGCTTCCGCCGGAGGCAAAGCAGATCATCGAGGAGAGCGGGCGCAGTGCGCCGGAATGGGCATTTCGCTGGCTGTGGGATCAGCCGGAAGTGACGGTAGTGCTCTCCGGGATGAATTCCCGTCAGATGGTGAAGGAAAATATCATTGCCGCCGGTCATGCGAAAGTCGGGATGATGACAAAGGCGGATTTTGACCTGATAGAGAGAGTGAAGGCTGCGATCAACGCCAAGGTGAAGATCGGCTGTACCGGCTGCGGCTACTGCATGCCCTGTCCGCACGGCGTGGATATCCCCGCCTGCTTCCGCAGCTACAATGCCCGTTACACAGAGGGCAAATTCAACGGGTTGCGGGAATATTTCATGAGCACGACGATGAAGAAGACGCCCTGCAACGCCTCGCTCTGCGTCAAATGCGGCAGATGTGAGAAGCACTGCCCGCAGGGGCTTCCCATCCGCGAATACCTCCAGCAGGTGAAAAAGGAGATGGAAGGTCCGGTTTATAAGGCCGCAAGTCAGGTAAGACACGTAATCAAGCTTTAGAGACTATTGCCTTTCCGGCAGTTCTTAAGGGAAAACAGGAGAAAGTTTTAAGATTTGGCACTTTCCCGTGAGTTGACATCCCGCCGGAACATGGTATACTTAAGTACAGTTTCAGCAAACAGGAGGTTCTTTCCGTTTTCATGACGCAAAGAGCCCGGACACAGGAAAACGGCGGGAGAGGGAAAAACCTCTTTGCGCTGCAGACAGCCTACCGCGTAAGGAAGGTTTGCGCTGCCGCCTGGCGGACGCAGAAAACTTTTCTGCGCAAAGGCTCGTAAAAAGGAGGAATCTATATGGACAGGAAAGTGTCTGATCTTTTGAATGACCAGATCAACAAGGAACTCTATTCCGCGTATCTCTATCTGGATATCGCCAACTTCTATACCAAGAAGGGACTGGACGGGTTTGCCAACTGGTATGAGGTGCAGGCGAAGGAAGAGCAGGATCACGCGATGCTGATGTACCGCTACCTGCACAACAACGGGGAAGAAGTGACGCTGAAAGCGATCGACAAGCCGGACAAGACGTTTGACGATCTGGCGGCTCCGCTTCACGCGGCATTTGAGCACGAGAAATACGTGACTTCCCTGATCAACACGATCTACGCGGCGGCGCAGGAAGTCAATGACTTCCGTACCACCCAGTTCCTGGACTGGTTCATCAAGGAGCAGGGGGAAGAGGAAAAGAACTCTTCCGATCAGATCACCAAGATGGAATTATACGGCGCAGATGCCAAGGGGCTGTACATGCTGAACAATGAGCTGCTCGGCCGCACCTATGCCGCACCGTCGCTGGTTCTGTAATGTCTTTTCCATAGACGTGGTCATGTTTTAGCCCCGGCAGGAGTTCGCGTATTTTCGCAGTATGAAAGGCTCCCTGCCGGGGCTTTTTTGTTTCCGGCAGACAGCTGCCGTTTGGAAGGAGGCAGTGTTAGGTGAAAGTTGTGGTAATCAAGAGCAGTCCTCATAAAAAGGGATCCTCCAACCTGCTTGCGGAGCGGTTCATACAGGGGGCCAGAGAGGCCGGTCATTCGGTGGAGGAATTGGATGCCGGTCACATGAATCTGCATCCCTGTCTTGGCTGTGACCACTGCGGGATGGATGGCCCGTGCGCACAGAAAGACGACATGCTTGAGATTCGGGATGCGCTTCTTGGCGCCGATCTGGCGGTGTTTGTGACTCCGGTCTATTACTTTGGCATGTCAGCGCAGCTGAAAATGGTTATCGACCGGTTATACAGCTTTACAGTCAGGTTATCCGGCAGGCATTTAAAAACGGTGCTGATCGCGGCAGCCTGGGATTCCGACGATGATGTGATGCCCGCTTTACTGGCACATTACAAAAAACTGTGCCGGTACATGAATTTCATTGACTGCGGACAGGTGTTGGGCACCGGCTGCGGCACTCCGTCCATGACGGCACGAAGCAGCCACATGCAGGAGGCATATCTGTTGGGAAAGTCGATAGCATAGCTGAAAGGACGATAAAAAGGAAGATAAGCAGATCTCCAGCGGTCTTTGAACGATCGCGGCTAAAAAAAGAAAGCTGAAATGCATCAGTTTCAGGGAGGATGTTCAATGAAGTATGTGAAATTAGGAAAATCGGATCTTACGGTTTCCCGCATCTGTATGGGATGCATGGGATTTGGCGACTCGAAGAACGGGCAGCACAGCTGGACGGTGGATGAAGCAGCGACAAGAGAAATCATCAGACACGGCCTGGATCTGGGCATCAATTTTTTTGACACCGCTATCGTCTATCAAAACGGCACCAGCGAACAGTATGTGGGCAAGGCCCTGCGGGATTTTGCCAGGCGCGATGAGTATGTGCTCGCCACCAAGTTTACTCCCCGGACACAGGAGGAGATCGACGCGGGCGTGAGCGGACAGACACACATCGAAAACTATTTGAATCAGAGCCTGAAAAATTTAGGCCTGGAGTATGTGGATCTTTACATTTATCACATGTGGGACTATCACACGCCGATGGAAGAGATTATGGAGGGGCTGGACCGTGTGGTAAAGGAAGGGAAGGCCCGCTACATCGGCATCTCCAACTGCTTTGCCTGGCAGCTGGCAAAAGCGAACTTTTTTGCCCGGGAACACTCTCTTACAGAATTTGTTTCCGTGCAGGGACACTACAACCTGATCGCCCGCGAGGAGGAGCGGGAGATGGCTCCCTTCTGCGCGGAGGAGAACATCGCCATGACGCCGTACAGTGCGCTTGCCGGAGGGAGACTCTCCAAACGCTCCGGGGAGACATCGAAGCGCCTGAAGGAGGATGCTTACGCGAAGTTTAAGTATGACGCGACCGCGGAATCGGACGGCAAAATCATCGAAAGAGTGGCAGAACTGGCGGATTCGCGGGGAGTATCGATGACGGAGATTTCTCTGGCCTGGCTGCTTACGAAGGTGACGGCTCCGGTGGTGGGGGCGACGAAGTTTTCGCATGTGGACGGCGCTGCGCACTCTGTCGACTTGAAGCTTTCCGGGGAGGAGATTACGTATCTGGAAGAACTGTACGTGTCTCATGCGCTTGTGGGCGTGATGGCGCAGAACGG
>CAZXSN010000001.1:71995-99739 GCA_964643295.1 uncultured Lachnospiraceae bacterium | reverse complement strand
CCGCTGATCAGTTCCCTCCACAATTTCGTCGATTCGGTGTTTGTATCCCGCATCTTAGAGGAGGCTCGAACGGCTCTGTCACTGGTATCCTCCGTGCAGTTTTTGTCTTTGTGCCAGGCTTTGGCAGCGCAATCGGGCGCAACGCGGTCATCTCCAGAGCGCTGGGAGAAAAAGACCGGATAAGGTTCGAAAGGCGGCAGATGCGGCGATCTTGATCGCTTTTTGCTCCTGAATGATAATCGCGGTTTGCTGCGTATTGTTTATCCGCCCGTATTTTCGCTGGCAGGCGGCAACGAAACCATTGCCGCTTACGAAAGACTGTATCTTTCGGTCTGTATGCTTTTCTCCCTTGGACAGATGGGACAGCGGGTCATCGACCGCTTTGTCATGGCAAGCGGAAAGCCGCAGCTGTTTGTGTTCACCCGCTCGGCGGCATCCCTGACAAACCTGTTTCTGGATCCGATTTTTATTTTCGGGCTTTTTTGGATATCCGCGTCTGGAAACGTTTGGGGCCGCTCTGGCAGCTGTAATCGGGCAGTTTACGGGGCCTGCCTGCAGGGGCTGTTCCCTGGGACGAAGAGCATGGGCCTTTCGATGATGAGACAGGCGGTTTTTCCGGTTCCGCTTACTTTTCTTTTTCGTCAGACAGGAATTTCCAAGCTGATCTGGCTGTCTTTCGTGATGGCGAAACTGCCTGGAATTCCGCTTGCGCCGCACCTTTTTAAGGGAGCGAAGAAAAGCCTGTTTCTTTCTGAACACACCGGGGAACGAAATGACACCTGAAAATAGGAGAAACTCCTCATCAACCCGCTTTCTGATAAACATTTTTTAAGGATGGCGCTGCATACAGAAGGATTCAAACATCTATGCCGGTATCCCGCGGAAATACAAATGAAGTGGTTTTTCTGACCGGGATGTGGTACACTATGCTCCGGATGCCCGGAGAAAGCTAAATCTCCGGTGAAAAATAAGGAAAGCAATCGGGAACGGCGCTGCTTTGGTTTTGCAGGTGTTCCTGTTTGCGCTCAGGGAAGGATCAGAACATGAGAGCATACGAGCGGTTTTTAAATTACGTAAAGATTTATACGACAAGCGAAGTAAACAGCGATTCTTTTCCTTCTAGCAGACGGCAGTTTGATCTGGCCGGTCTGCTGGTGGAAGAGCTGAAGGCCATGGGAGTAACGGACGCGTGTGTGGATGAAAAGTGTTACGTCTACGCATCGATTCCGGCGACGGAGGGCTGCGAAAATCAGCCGGCGATCGGATTTTTGTCCCATATCGATACCTCTCCGGATTTTTGCGGTGAGCATGTGAAGCCGCAGGTATATGAAGAGTATGACGGGTCGGATGTGATCTTAGGAGAGAGCGGTCGGGTTCTGTCTGTGGAGCAGTTTCCGCATCTTTTAAAGCTGCGGGGTCGGACGCTGATTACCACGGACGGGACGACTCTGTTAGGCGCGGATGATAAAGCGGGTGTCGCGGAGATCATGACCATGGCGGAGGAAGTGATCAAAAGCGGACAGCCGCATGGAAAAATCTGCATCGGTTTTACCCCGGACGAAGAGGTGGGCGACGGCGCGAGCAAGATGGACCTTCAGCGGTTCGGCGCCAGGTTTGCCTACACGGTGGACGGCGGGAGCGAAAACGAGATCGCCTATGAAACGTTCAATGCCTGCAGCGCAAAGTTTACCGTGCACGGTTTCAACATTCATCCCGGTTATGCGGAAAACAAGATGATCAACGCTGCCCTGGTGGCGATGGAGATCAACGGAATGCTGCCATGCGCGGAGACACCCAGATATACCGAGCGGTATGAGGGTTTTTATCATCTGATGTCCATGCAGGGCACGGTGGATGAGGCGACGCTTTTCTACATCGTGCGGGATCACAGCAGCGCCCGGTTTGAGAGCCGTCAGGCGACTCTGCGCCATATCGAGGAGTTCATCAACAAAAAATACGGGGAGGGAACAGTGACACTGGAACTGTGCCCGCAGTACCGCAACATGGCCGAGCAGATCGCACCCTGTATGCACCTGATCGAGTTTGCCAAGGAAGCGATCACGGATCTTGGCATGGAACCGGATGTGGCACCGGTGCGCGGAGGGACGGACGGCGCGATGCTGAGCTTTCGCGGGCTGCCGTGCCCGAACCTGGGGACCGGCGCGTTTGCCTCGCACGGACCGTATGAGCATATCACGGCGGAGTCGATGGACGCGGTGGTCAAGGTGATCATGGGGATCATTCACAAGTACGCTCTGGCGAAGGAACTGTAGGAGGCCGGGAAAGAAGACTGGGATCAGCTGGGTTTGCGGCAGAGTGCGGATGGTGGAAAAATTCAGGGCATTTGGAAATTTTGCCCTCTTTTTGCAGGGAAAGACCGGCGGTATAGTCGAATGGTCAGAACCGGTTTCAAACGTGGTTTGAAATACATGCAAAAGGAGGAGCAGATATGAAAGACAGGACAGCAAACACACTACTGACTGTGATTGCCGCAGTATGCCTGGCAGGCGCGGCAGGAACCGCTGTTTTTGCGGCAGATTTGCCGACGCTTTCCGTGGAGAGCAATCTGTACGGCAGTGCGGACACGAACGGCTACACGACTCTGAAGGCAGAGGAAGAAGAGCATGATGTTCTCTATGATGATTCCACGGCGGCTGTGATGACAATAAGCTTTGCGGACGGGTCAGATGTGGATGATCAGCTGATCGACACCAGCCAGGCTTATGTGTCTTTGGATGAAGGAGACGGCTATTACGTGGAGGATCTTCTTTTTCATGGAGAGGAACTGGAGGGTGCCTTTGAAAACGGGACGCTCTCCTATCAGCTGCATACGGGAGATCTGGAGTGGAAACAGCCGGAAGGTTATGAGGTAGATAACGGCGGAGTGGAATGGAGCTGCCAGGGCGGCAACGGCAATGGAGAGTATGTGTTCAACCTGTCTGTCCATGGGATTCTGTACGATGGACAGGAACTGGATCCTGCTTCTTTCCGGGCGACTGTGTATATTTACGGTCGGGAATTCAGTGCGGAATCGTCTCCCTCGAATCCGTCTGCGTCCCGGTGGGGAGCCGGTGGGTATGATGCGGTAGAGCTCCCTCTTCCAGCAAAGAAGCCGCTTGAGGAAAAGGTAACTGCAGAGAACGAACCGGTATGGACCTGGGTCGGGGATAATACCTATGGAAAACCAATCATCTGTGACTATTCCCATGAGGAGCAGCAAATGATGGGACCCGGACCGGGCGGTCCAAATGGTCAGGGCGGTCCGGAAGGCCAGGGTGGCCCGAATGGCCAGGGCGGTCCGGAAGGCCAGAATGGCCCGGATGGTCAAGAAAGCCCGGAAGGCCAGAATGGCCCGGAAGGGCAGAGTGGTCCGGAAGAGCAGAGTGGCCCGGAGAGTCAGAGTGAACCGGATGGGCAGGAGGAACCTAAGCAGGAAGAATCAGAAAGCGGCAGCTACCATGATGCGACGGATAACTTTTATGTCACCTGGCCTGAGGGAACGGACGCATCCAAACTGGAAGCGGAGGATGTGACCATCACGCTTTCCGGAAAGTACGGGGATACCTATGTGCTGCAGCCAAACACAGGCTTAAAAACCGTGGAACAAAACGGAGAGGAAATCGCGGATGGTGAGTACAGTGTCTTCGCGGACGCTGCTGTTACACAGATCGCGGTAAACATGGTCTACTGGGCCTATACGCCGGTGTATACAACAATGACGATCGAGGTCAACACCGACAAAGTGGAAGGGTTTGACGGGGAAGCAAGCTATACTACCGAGATCGGTTCGGTTTACACCTACATGGTGCAGACGGGAGGAGGACTGGATTATTACGGTACAGTAACGGCACAGGTGGTATACGGGCTTTCCAATGCGAACGAGGTGGAACTCTCTGATGTCGGAAGCTGCCCGACAAGTTTCAATTACGCTTATCTGCAGGGAGAAGGCATGCAAAAGCAGGCGGTCGCATTCCTTACCGACAACGGGGATGGCACTTATTCGGTCACGGAGAATGAGGAGGAAGCGACCGTTTACGAGGCGGACAATGATCCCGCCTGGATTGGGCATCTGCTTCTTTCCACAAACAAAGATGAACCGATTGAAGCGGAATGGAACGGAGAGACTGTGGCCTTTTCCAAGAATTACAACGGGGGGACGATGGTACAGGTGCCGGATCTGGCGACTACCAAACTGAAAGCGGCTGACGGCTATGTCCTATCCCAGTCCATGATGTGGGGAGACCATATGCGCTGGCCGTGGCTGTACTTCAACGGATGCGGCTGGACAAAACCCGATGGGGAATAGAAAGCTCAGAGTACAACTTTCCGGTACTCTGTCGGGGTCATGTTTTCCAGTTTCCGGAAGTTCCTGGTCAGGGTATCCGTGGTGCTGTAACCGATTTTTGCGGCAATCTGTTTGACCGTAAGCTTGGTGTCAGCAAGCAGCGTTTTCGCCTCTTCAATACGCCGGAAATTGACGTATTCCGCAATCCCCATGTTCAGCTGTTCCTGGAACATGGGGGTTAAGCGCTGCACGATGAGGCCGACCGCTTCACAGATCATGGAAACATTCAGGTTCTGGTCGCTTAAGTTCTCCTGAATAAACCGGCATGCCTCATCTACCTCCCGGAAAGAGGTCTTTTTCTGGGAGGCGCTTTGAGACAGCCGTGTGAAGATCTCTTCCGCAGCCGCTGTCAGTTCAGAAATGGATCCGGCAGCTGAAAGCTGTTCGCAGGATGTCTGTGCGTCAAAACCCGGCTGATTTACAGTGAGCAGAAATTCCCGCAGGATATGGGACACGGTGTAGAGCCTCTGAGTGGATAACTCGTAATCCGCTGTAAGGGGAGAGACATGTTCCTGCAGGAGGGAGGCGACCATGGAGGGTATGAGATCATATTTCCCAATGAGCAGGGTGTTGATCAGGGTCTGCGTCTGGCGGAAAAAATCTCCCTTCAGAATCAGACCGCCGTTTTCATGCAGGAGGCTCTCACTGATGATTTTCGACTGATCATCGACAGCGACGGCAAAACGCTCCAGATTCTGCGCCTGGGCAAAGGCAAAGGCAAGATCCTCCGGGGCGGTGACGGTGCCGCTGATGGCGGTATGGAGATGGATTCCGTATCCGTCGCTTAAAAATTTGCAGATGCTTTCGCAGGCTGCCATTACGTGCCTGTCCGGACATTCACTGGACAGAGTGTAGAAGAGCGTGACGAACCGCTCCGGTTCCGTACAGCTGACGGAACGAAACGAATCGTCGGTGAACTGTTTTACGGCTGTCTGAAAAATGACCCAGGTCATATGGAACACGTCATCCTCATCGCTGGTGAGCAGCGCTACATTGTCATAGCTTTTGAGATAGAAAATCGCCACATGATAGCGGGCATTTTCTGTCGGAATCTGCAGCTGCTGCAGGCCGCGCGTAAGCAGATGATCCTTATACTGGGCGTGCAGGATTCCGTGAAGCAGATGATCATTCAGTGTTTCCTGATGCAGTTTGTTCTGGTCCCGGTAGTTTAAAAGTGCAGTCTGGACAGCCGGGATCAGGTTTTTGTAGCTTACCGTGGCAGACTCCTGCGGGAGGGCATCAATCAGGCGGGAGAGCTGCAGATAGCGGTTTTTCGAAACCCGGTAAAGGTAGAAAAAACTGAAGGCAAAAACGAGGACCGCATAGAGGACAAAACAGAGGCTGATGATGAAAAAGGGCAGGTAATAACTGCTTTTGCTGATGGCAATCATGTAGGTATAGTCATCCACCTGAAGCTGAAAGCACTTGACCGGTTTTTTCAGCAGGCGGCTGACAATGGTTTCCGAGCCGAGTTCCTGCGCAGAGTAGACTCTCTCCAGGGGCAGCGACGGCAGGAATGTAGTATCATTATACAGACAGGCAAATTCTGCGTTAATATTAAAGATCACTTCCATGAACGCATTCAAATCCAGGGTAATCAGAAGATAGCCGAGAATATTTCCGGAGCTGTCCCGGAAAGGCGAGAGACAGTAAGGATTGCTGAGATGCCCTTCTGAAAGCATATTCCATTTTTTCTCTTCCACCTCAAAAAGACTGTTCTGGTCCGTTCCCATCCCCCTGAGGATGCTTTCCAGAGAAACCATATTGTAATAGCCGCTGTCGGAATAGATATAGGGCTGCTGCAGCGGGATTAAGTAAATGTGTTCGATATAACTGCTGTTTTCTCTGCGGATGGAGAGCTGCCGACAGATACTGGGCGGGTCAGAGTAGGTATACAGAAGCGAGGACGAGATATTCTCCTTCTGATCATTTTCCAGGGCGATGAAGTCGCTGATCAGGGAATCGCTGACCAGATTCACTTCGTGCATCATAGAGGAAATCTGTAACTGGAACTGTTCCGCTGTTCTTTCCGCACTGAGCCGGTACTGATTATAACTGATTTTCTGTACACTGAAGTAGAGCATAATGCAGAAAAAGAGCGGAATCAGCAGCAGGGCGATATACCGGCGGATTTCCTGCCTGAAATCGATTCTCTGATTTTTCAGAGAAGAGAGGGAAAAATTGTTCTGCGATTCCATTATTGTATCCTTTCCTGACCGGGAAGAGTCTCTTCCCTGCACTTTTGAGCGGATGACAGGGAAAGATGGAAAAATTCCCGCATGTCCGCTGCTTCATCCTGTCCTTTCTTTGATTATAATCCACCATTTCTTTTTTTTCAAGCATCCCAGGATGCGTCAATAACAGTCTGATCTTGGTTTTATCTGATTCTATCTGCGCTTATCTGGAAGAAAACAGGCCTCCTGGAAAATATCAGGGTATCGAAATGGAGGATTTCAAGGCGTTTGGAAAAGGAGGTCACTATACGTTTCCGCTTTGGCAGGGTATGCTGTCTCCTGAGCAGAGGGCTTACGAAACCCTCTGGAGGTTTTCACCGGCACAGAGAGCCGGTCAGCAAAAGGGAGGACAGCTTACGATGCAGTTTTGCTACGGAAAGAACCCGAACGCTGCCGCTAACCGCGGGGCGCTTGTGCAGGGAGAGAAGTACCGCATCACGGTTCTCACAGACCGCCTGGTACGCCTCGAATTCAGTCCGAAAGGGGAATTCGTTGATCAGGAAACGCAGACCGTATTAAACAGAAACTTTCCTGTTCCGGAGTATCACACAGAGGAAAGGGAAAACACCGTGCGCGTGATCACGAAAAATCTGATCGTTTCCTATGAGAAGAACCAGCCGTTTACAGGCAGCACTCTGAGTATCCAGATGATCGGCAATCCGTACCTGCGCAAAAGCGGCACCTGGTTTTATGGAGACCAGGGCCTTGAGAGCATGGGAAATCTCAAAGGGACGGCGTCTACTTTAGATAACGCGGTGGGAGATACGTATTTCAAAGATTCGGAAAAGGAGGAGAACGCCTGGGGAGAGCCGGACAGACCGGTTAGTCTCTGTGAGGGACTTTTGTCCCGGAATGGCTTCTCCGTGATTGATGACAGCGACTCCCTGGTGTTTGATGAGAACGGCTGGGTTCATCCGGCGCCGGAGGGACATCGGGATCTCTATTTTCTGAATTATGGAAGAGATTATCTGGGAACACTGGACGTCTTCTATCAGATGACAGGAAAAACGCCGCTGCTGCCAAGGTATGCCCTGGGAAACTGGTGGAGCCGGTTTTACGCCTACACCCAGGAAAGCTACCTGGCTCTTCTGGACAGATTTCGCAGGGAAGGAATCCCGGTTTCGGTCGGTGTTCTGGATATGGACTGGCATTACGTGGATATCGATCCCCGGTACGGAAAGGGATGGACGGGATATACGTGGAATAAAGAGCTGTTCCCGGATCCGGAAGGGATGATGAAAACAATCCATGAGAACGGGATGCATTTCTCCTTAAATGTTCATCCCGCGGACGGCGTGAAGGCCCACGAGGAAATGTACACGGAAATGGCAAAGGAACTCGGTGTGGATTATGAGAGAGAGGTTCCCATTCCCTTTGATGTGACAGATCCCGCGTTTTTAAAGGCCTATTTTAAGTATCTCCATCATCCGAATGAGGAAAAAGGTGTGGATTTCTGGTGGATCGACTGGCAGCAGGGATCGAATTCCCGAATCCCGGGCTATGATCCTCTATGGATGCTGAATCATTATCACTACCTTGATAACGCCAGAAACGGGAAGCGGCCGATGGATTTTTCCCGGTATGCGGGACTGGGTTCCCACAGGTATCCGATCGGATTTTCCGGCAGTACGTTTATCACCTGGGAATCGCTGGATTTTCAGCCCTTTTTCACCGCGAATGCCTCGAATGTCGGGTATGGATGGTGGAGTCACGACATCGGAGGGCACCGCAACGGATACCGGGATGATGAGCTGACGGCCAGATGGGTTCAGTTTGGGGTATTCTCCCCGATCATGCGCATGCACAGTTCGGATGAGGTATTTACCGGGAAAGAACCCTGGAAGTTCTGCGCGGATACGGAACGGGTCATGAGAAAGTTCCTGACACTCCGCCATCAGCTGATTCCCTATACGTATACGATGAACGAACGGTTTCACTCTCAGAACCGCCCTCTGATCGAGCCGATGTACTACCTTCATCCGGACAGGGAAGAGGCCTACCGGGTGAGAAACGAGTACTTCTTTGGCTCAGAGCTGATTGTTCATCCCATTACATCGAAGGCGGATCCGCAGACGAGAACGGGAATGGTCAGAACGTGGCTCCCGGAAGGGCTGTGGTTTGATCTGTTTACAGGGTTTCATTATGAGGGAGACCGGATGATCGCCATGCACCGTACGCTCGATTCCATTCCGGTGCTTGGCAGGGCCGGGAGTATTTTACCGCTGCAAAACAGCAGGGAAGTCTCCTCAAGGACCGACAACCCCAGCCAGATGGTGGTGAAGGTTTTCTGCGGGGAGGAAGGAACGTTTGATCTTTATGAGGATGACGGCGTCTCCCTTCGTTTTGAGCAGGGCGAGTTTGTGAAAACTTCCTATCGTCTTGTATGGGGTGAACGAAAACAGTTTACGATCGGTCCGGCCAGAGGGTCCCTGGAACTTATTCCGGCGAGACGGTCCTATGAGGTGGAATTCTACGGGATCGCTGCGGATGCGGTAAAAATGGTGGAACTTGCAGGCAGAGAGGTACCGTTCGATACCCGGTATGATTCAGACAGGCACATTTTGACGGTTGCAGCCGGGGAATGCCCTGTGACGGAGTGCTTTACGATCACACTGAAAGAAGATACAGCGGTGCTTGAGAACAATGTGCAGCAGGCCGCCTATGAGGCGCTCAACCGGGCACAGATCCCGTTTTCACAGAAGGAACGGATATACCGGATTTTGACCGGTGCTTCCGGGTGGACAGCAAAGCTTGCCACACTGGAAGCGATGGTTCTTGCGGAGGAAATGAAATCCGTGCTGCGGGAGATTTTGCTGGCGTAAATCCGGAATCAATAAGGAAGCTTCATTTCTGTAAATGAGGAAGCAGGGATCTTTGGCAGAAGTTTTTAAGGCGGCAGCGGCTGCGGGGAGGCGTCAGATGGGAGGACTTTCAAAGCGTCTTATAAGGAATGCGGAGGTATTCGGGGGAAATGAGCTGGACAGCCAGATTTCCCACAGTACAGCCTATCACCGGTTTTTTCTTGGCTACTCGGAACACCGGGTTCCCAGGCAGAACGGCAGAGGTTATCGGATCGAACGGATCTACACGGCGGATTACTGCCGTTATGAGGAACCGGACGGCGAATGGAAAAGAAAGAAGATTTACGGCTTTCTGGCCATACTTGTGACAGCGGCAGTGCTGATTGTGGGCGGTATAAGCACTTCCCAGCTGAATAGGATAAAGCTGATTGGAGTCATGCAGATGCTGGAATGGCTTCCCTTTTCCTATCTGGCATACTGCATGATCCTTCAGATAGGACTTCCCCGCAGGATGACTATGGGGGATTACCTGGCGTCCCGGGTAAAATTAAAGAGGGGAGCGCTGTTTCTTGCCATCTATCTCGGAGCGGTCTTCCTGCTCATGGCAGCGGTCAAGATAAGCAGCGGGGCTGAATGGGAAAGCAGCGACGCGGCGGCGCTTCTGGGAGAAGCTTTGGGGGCAGTGTTTAGTTTTCTGATTTTCCTGATGGAAGACAGGCGAAAAATCAAATGGATCAAAAATGATACACCAGTGCCGGAAGATGCAAATGAGATCTGGTGAGGAACGGACTCAATACGGTTCTGCCGTAATGATCATAATTTAAAATCCGCGGAAGCGGTCAGTGGGGGAATCTCACAGGAAAGGAGTTTATCATGAAAAGAAACGTAGCAGCAGTAGTGATGGCGGCAGTTTTAGCAGGCACTTTGGCAGGCAGCGTGTTTGCGGAGGAAGTGGTGGAGATTGGCGGCGCGATCGGCGGCGCACAGGAGCAGGAAGTGGATCCGTCCACCTCGGCGCAGAAGGATAAGATCACAATGGATGCGGACCGGCTGAGCTTAAACCCGATGGGGTTGTGGGGATCCTCAACCGAAGTATATTCTATGTACGAAATGCTGTTTCAGGTATCGAACGGGCTGGGAAGCGAGATGGTTCCCGTTCTGGCGGACGGCAGCCGCGGCGAATTTGGCGGGTACGATCATGAAGCCGGTTCCGGCGAGTATCTCTTCTACATCCATGATGATATCCATGATCATGCGGGCAATCCGTTAAAGGCCAGCGATGTTGTGTTTTCCTTCCAGAAAACGCAGGAATACGGACAGACTTCCGGCTGGAGCGTCATTCAGGGCTGGGAAGCGGTAGATGATACCACCGTGAAGATGACCTGTGAGCGGGAACTGAACAATAAAGGGGAACTGGAAAATATTGTCATGCGCTGCTTCATGTTTACGGAGGCTGCCTACAATGCCTCTGAATCGCAGTTTAATTCGGATGCCTGCGGGACCGGCCCGTATAAGCTGGCTGATTACGTGGAGGGAGCATCCGTATCCATGGTAAAGGATGAGAACTACTGGGCAGAAGGACATGAGGACCGGCAGCGCTGCCAGTATGCGAATGTCGATGAAATCGATATCATCAACATCACGGAAGCAACGCAGAAGGTGACGGCGCTCACTACCGGGACAACGGATCTGTGCCAGGCACTTCCCGCAGATTATATCGAACAGTTTGCGTCCGGCGGACAGTACAGTGAGCAGTTCGGACTGGCGGTGGCTCCGGCGAACGGCGTTTTCTATCTGGAGGCGAATGCCAACGAAGCGAGTCTCTGCAGCGATGTGAATCTTCGCACGGCGATTTTTTACGCGGTAGGATCTGAGGATATGTGCCAGGGTCTGGGGATCGAATCAAACAGCCCGGTGGCGACCCTGGGCACGGACTGCTTCCCGGATTACAATCCGGAATGGGAGACCTGGGAAAATTATCAGACTTCCCCTGCTGATCCGGCGAAGGCTGCGGAATACCTCGCACAGAGCAGTTATAATGGCGAAGAGCTGGTTATTCTCTGCGAGTCCGGCGGATCCGACAGCGCGGTGCTTGTGCAGGCTCTGCTTCAGGCTGCCGGGATTAACGCTTCGATCTCCGCACTGGAAAGGAACTCCCTGAATGCGGTTTCCTCTGATCCTGCGGAATGGGATCTCTACATCAACAGTACGCGTTCTTCTGACTATCTGGCCAATATCTGGTCTCATGTGATGAGCGCCGATTCGTTTGCTACCGGAACGACGGAAGGATTCTATGACAGCGCGGAGTATCAGGATCTTCTGAAGAAAGCCACCAGTGTTGATGCGACGATGGAGGATATGGATACGTTCTGGCAGTATACCGTGGATAATGCGCTGATCGAAGGGACGAACTGCAGCGTGACCTACATCGCTTACCCGGACGAAGAGATCACCAGCCTCTGGCTGAATGATAAATCGATTGTTCTCCCCGGAACCTTTGTATATGCGGAGTAAGCAGGCGGCGAAGTGAAAACCCGGGTCCGGCCAAAATGGCCGGACCTGATTTAAAAGGGGAAGAATCTGGTATGGGAAGATACATCATTAAGAGGTTATTGGCACTGATTGGCATTATGTTCAGTGTATCTGTGATTATTTTTACGATCATGTATTTTGTCCCTGGAGATCCGGCGCTGATCGTTCTGGGATCCGGCTCCTCTGTGGAGGAGCGGGAAGCGTACCGGGAATCGCTGGGGCTGAACGATCCGTATCTGGTACAGCTGGGCCGTTATCTGTATCAGACTTTTATCAAACTGGATCTTGGGAATTCTTATATTACGAAGGCTCCGATCATTACAGAATTTGCTCAGCGTGTGCCCAGGACGTTTCTTCTGGGTATGATCTGTCTGGTGATCAACGTGATCATAGGGATTCCGCTCGGCATCACCTGTGCACTGCACCAGAACAGCTGGATTGATCATCTGATCTCTGTGCTTGCGATGATCGGTGTAGCGATTCCCGGCTTCTGGCTGGCCATGCTGATGGTGCAGCTTTTTTCGCAGGAACTTGGCTGGCTGCCTCCGATGGGGATTGATTCCTGGAAGTGCTGGATCATGCCGGTGATCGCGGGAGCCTTGGGAGGAATTGCCAACAATCTGAGGATGACGCGGAGTGCGGTTCTGGAAACGGTAAGAGCGGATTTTGTGACCACGGCACGGGCGAAGGGACTGTCCGCGAATAAAGTGACGTACAAGCATATGCTTCCCAACGCGCTGATTCCGATTCTCAATCAGCTGGGCGGGCAGTTCGGGATGATTATCTCCGGCACGGTGGTCATCGAGACGGTATTCTCCTTCCCGGGAGTGGGCACCTATCTGTTAAGCGGAATCAGCAACCGGGATTATCCCGTCGTGCGCGGATGTGTGCTGATTCTGGCGATTTTCTCGGCGGTGGCAGTGCTTCTGGTGGATCTTGCCTACGGGCTGATTGATCCCAGAATCAAGGCGCAGTATGTCTCTTATGCCGCCAGGAAAGGGGGCAGAAGGGATGAAAAATAAGCAGACTTCTCCCAAAAAGAGGAAGAAAAAGCAGTCGAATTTTTCCATGATCTGGCACAGGCTGATGCAGGATCGGGTGGCAGTGGCGGGACTGATCGTGATGCTTGTCCTGATTCTGGTGAGTATTTTTGCGCCCCTGCTTGCTCCGTATGATCCGTTTGCCATGGATTTGTCCGTTATGAAGCAGGGGCCTTCCAGAGAGCACTGGTTTGGCACGGACAGCATGGGAAGAGATATCTTTTCCCGAATCCTGTACGGCGGAAGATATTCGCTGGCGCTGGGATTCATCGGTTCGATTTTTACAGCTCTGATCGGGACTGTTTTCGGCACGATTATCGGATATGCCGGAGGCGCGTTTGACAACCTTTGCATGCGTATCTGTGATGTGTGGCAGGCGATCCCCGGACAGCTTTTAGCGATTGTGATTTCCACAGCACTGGGACCCGGGTTCGGCAATACGATTCTGGCCATGTCTGTGGGCGGAATTCCCATGAGTATCCGCAGCACACGCGCCATGTGTCTGAAAGAGCGCGAAATGGAATATCTGGAAGCGGCGCAGTCCTATAACTGCAGCAGGGCGAAAATCATGTTCAAGCATATGCTTCCCAATATCATTTCCCCGACGATTGTCGGCACGACGATGTCTGTGGGCGGCACAATTATGGGAGCGGCGGGGCTTTCCTTTATCGGTCTCGGCATTCAGCCGCCGACGCCGGAGTGGGGCGCGATGCTTTCCGACGCAAGGAGCCTGGCACTTTTGTATCCGCATATGATGATCTTTCCGGGTCTGATGATCGCAGTCACGGTTCTGGCGATAAACCTGTTTGGAGACGGACTCCGCGATGCGATGGATCCCAAGCTAAAGAAGTAGGGGGCTTAAAAACATGGAGAACAATCCATATATTGAAGTGAAAGACCTTGTTGTCGAATATACCTCGGACGGAGAGATCGTGCATGCGGTAAACGGAGTCAGTTTTTCACTGGCAAAAGGAGAAACACTTGGCCTGGTAGGAGAGACGGGCGCGGGAAAGACAACGATCGCCAAATCGATTCTGCGCATTCTTCCGGATCCTCCTGCGAAGGTAAAAGGAGGACAGATTCTGCTGGAGGGGCAGGATCTGATGAAGATTTCCGAGAAGGAGATGCTGTCGATTCGGGGAAATAAGATTTCCATGATTTTCCAGGATCCGATGACCGCTTTAAACCCGGTGATGTCGATCGGGAATCAGATAACAGAGGTTGTTTCCCTGCACAATGATTTCAGTAAGGACGAGGCCAGGAAAAGAACGGTGGAAATGCTGGAGATGGTTGGAATTCCGGCGGAACGCTACGTGGAGTACCCCCACCAGTTTTCCGGCGGGATGAAGCAGCGGGTTGTGATTGCCATGGCGCTGGCCTGCAATCCGCAGCTATTGCTGGCGGATGAGCCGACGACCGCCCTGGATGTGACCATTCAGGCTCAGGTGCTGGATATGATCCGGGATCTGCGGGAAAAATTCCATACCGCGATGATCCTGATTACGCATGATCTGGGCATTGTCGCGGAAACCTGCGACCGGGTGGCGGTTGTTTACGCGGGGCATATCGTGGAGAGCGGGTCGAAAGAGGATATCTTCCGCCATGTGGCGCACCCCTACACGCAGGGACTGTTTGATTCGATCCCCAAAATAAATGACAACTCCAAAAGACTCAGGCCGATCAACGGAATGCCGCCTGATCCGACCAACCTGCCGGATGGATGCGTGTTTGCACCCAGATGCCGTTATGCTTCAGAAGAGTGCAGAAAGGGCAGAATTCCGTCCGTGGAAGTGACTCCGGGACATGTCTGCCAGTGCCTGAGAGCAAAAAGGGAGGACTGAAAATGGCGGCCTTACTGGAAATCAAAAATCTGAAAAAATATTTTTATGTGCCTGCCGGGACGAATCATGCGGTGGATGATATTACCATGAAGATTGAAAAAGGGAAGACCATGGGAGTTGTCGGAGAATCCGGATGCGGGAAGTCCACTTTAGGGCGGACCATCATCCGGCTGCATGAGGCGACAGAAGGGCAGGTTCTGCTCAACGGTCAGGATATCACCCGCGTGAAGGGCAGGGAACTTCGCGGGGTGCGTGAGAAAATGCAGATCATCTTTCAGGATCCCTATGCCTCCTTGAATCCGCGGTATTCCATGGATGAGGTCATCCGGGAACCGCTCAAGGAATCCAAACGGTTTAACAAAAAGCAGATCGAGGAGCGGGTGGAGGAACTGATGGACCGCGTGGGAATCGAGGAACGGCTTCGCTATGCCTATCCCCACGAACTCGACGGCGGCAGAAGGCAGCGTGTGGGGATTGCCCGCGCTCTGGCGCTCAATCCGGAATTTATCATGTGCGATGAGCCGGTTTCCGCGCTGGATGTCTCGATTCAGGCGCAGGTGTTAAATCTTCTCATGGACCTGCAGGAGGAGAACAACCTGACCTATCTGTTTGTGACGCATGACCTTTCTGTTGTGCGCCATATATCCGATGATATCAGCGTCATGTATCTGGGACAGCTGGTGGAGACCAGCCCGGCGAAAAAGCTGTTTGAGCGTCCGCTGCATCCGTATACAAAGGCACTGCTTTCCGCCATTCCGTCTGTAGACATTGACCATCCGATGAAGCGGATCCTTTTAAAGGGAGAGATCACTTCCCCGATCAATCCCAAACCGGGCTGCCGTTTCGCCAAAAGATGTCCCTATGCGACGGAAGAGTGCGGGGAGCCGCAGAAACTGGAAGAGATTGAAACCGGGCATTTTGTCTCCTGTCACAGGGTAAGAGAGATCAATGACTAAGGAAAGACATTTTTGGAGATTGGCCGCAAAGAGAACATGCGGGAGGAGATGCGGGAATGAAAGACCGGCAGCAGGAAGAGAAGGCCCAATCGGACGCAGGTAAATGGAAATGGCCATATGAAGTCCGTTACGGGGAAATCACGCATGTGTATGCGGATGTTCTGGTGATCGGCGGCGGTCTGGCAGGAAGCTGTGCGGCGATTGCTGCCGCAAGGCGGGGCGTGAGCGTTGCCCTCGCGGACAAGGCGCCGATCAAACGCAGCGGCTGCGGCGGTGCGGGTATGGACCACTGGAACAATCTTCTCTCGCATCCGGACAGCCCGATGACTCCGGAAGAAAATCTGGAGAAGGGCAGTACGGAAGGCCGTCTGGGGCACCGGGACTATATCGCCCTGAAGGGCACCTGGGAAGCGCTGATGGAGCTGAAAAAGATGGGCCTGCCAATCGAAGCGGATCCGGATGAGATTCCGGGGGATGCGGCTGTCGATGAGAAAACAGGCCTTTACAAGGCATACGATTACAGGGAATTAGTCGCCGTGAAGCTGCGCGGCGGACAGTACCTGAAACCCGTGCTGTATGAGGAGCTGAAGAAGCAGAAGGTACAGCTTTTTGAGCGGATTATGATAAACCGGCTGTATACGGAGGGAAACCAGCAGGGTTCCCCGGTAACCGGAGCGTCGGGTATTTCCCTGGAAACGGGGGAAATGTTTGTCTTTCACGCACCCGCAGTGATCTTAAGCTGCGGGTATTCCTGTACGATCTGGACCAACAGCCTGGAAATGACCGGCAACAGCTGGCGCTGGGATCCGAATGAAGTCGGGGAAGGCCTGGCAATGGCCTGGGAGGCAGGAGCGGAGATTGACGGCATGTACAGAAACGGAAAAGAGGGGAATCCCTCCCCGTTTGCCTGGCCCCGATTCGGAGTGGGCAATCCGAACAATACCTGGTTTCCCTGTACAATTGTGGATAATCAGGGAAAAGAGGTTCCCTGGGAGGATGTCGACGGAAATGTGCTTCATTCCGTCAGAGAGAGAAATCTGCCGTCCGGGACGCAGGAATACTGCGGCTCCACGATCAGCGACGTCTATAAACATGCAAAATGTCCGGGTCTCATTCATGATCTGCCGCAGCGGATCCGGGACGGTGAGTTCACCCTTCCGCTCTGGGCAGACCTGCCGGGTATGCCAAAGGCGGAGCGGCGCAGCATCTGGGGAATGATGATCGGCAATGAAGGGAAAACGAGATATACCCTTTACGATTTGTATACAAGATCCGGATTTGATCCGGAGAAAGACATGCTGATGGCGCCGGTCATGACACCGGAGGGATACCGCGATGGGGGATGGTTTCACGGGGCGCCGGATGCCTGCAAAAGCTGGCGCAGCGAATCGTTTGGCATGCAGGCGCAGCCTGCGGTGGACTGGAACCTGATGACGACAGTGCCCGGACTTTTTGCCGCAGGCGCGAACAGCGGTCTGGAAGGAAGCTCCTATGCCTGTTCTTCCGGTTTTTACGCAGGGAATCGGGCCGCAGAATTTTCCTCCCAAAGGCAGGCAAAGGAGATTTCACAGGAGGAGATAAACCGCGCAGCGGCGCACAATTATGCCCCGGTACAGCGTTTTTTGGATTCCCCGGAGGAACATACAGTCTCCTGGAAGGAACTGTGGGCCGGATCAGCGCGGGTGATGCAGCAGTGCTGCGCGGAGGTCAAAACACCCGCAGTTTTGGAACTGGGATTAAAATGGATCTCTTCTATTCGAAACAATGAGGCTAGGCATACGTTTGCCAGAAATCCCCATGAGCTGGCCAGGGTACTGGAGTGTGACACGAGACTTACGATTTCCGAAATGTACCTGTCGGGATGCAGGGAGAAAATCCGGGCGGATGAACAGAAGATGCCGGAAGGTGCCTACCTGTTTTGCAGCCAGAAGGACGGAAAGGTGGCTGTGCGTTTTGAGCAGCCGCGCTACTGGCTGAAAGCACCCTGGCTTGCCGGCTATGAGGAAAATTACAGGGCTTGCCGGAGAAACGAACAGAATCCCTGTAAATCCGGACTGGAGGACAGAAACGGAGAGACTGCAGGATCTAAGGACGCCAAGCGAAAACAGGAGGAAACACACCATGCATGAGACTTTTATCTGGGAAAATCCAACGGGTCCCGCGCAGGCTGTTACGATCGACGCTTCCGTCTGCGTGGGGTGCAACGCCTGTGCGAATATCTGCCGCATCCAGACTATTCTGCCGAATCCCAGACCGGGAAAACCGCCGGTCGTGGCTTATCCGGATGAATGCTGGTACTGCGCCTGCTGCGTGGAGGTGTGCCGAACCGGGGCGCTGAAGATGAATCTGCCGATCAACCAGCGTATCTTTTTTAAGAGAAAAGAGACCGGGGAAATTTTCCGGATCGGAGCACAGGAGAATCCTCCCAAAAGCTATTTTCTCCCGCCTTTTGGATGGAGAAGGGAAGAAAATCGATAACGGACAGATTTTTGGCTGCAGAAGGGTTTCTTTCGGATCTGGTTTTGAGGAGAAAAAGCAGGTGCTTATCCAGACGTACAGGCAGGAAAATCTGCTGACTCTGAGGGAAGAAACATGACTTTGCAGGGAGGATGGTTCGATGAATACGGTCAGCTGCATCATTGACGGGCAGGAGATAGTCTGTGAATCCGGGACCACGATTCTGGAGGCGGCGAATGGGGCGGGGATTTCCATTCCGACTCTCTGTTACCTGAAAGGGATTAACCAGCCGTCGGTTTGCCGGATGTGTGTCGTGGAGGTCGAGGGAATGCCGAAACTGGTGCCCTCCTGTGTGACGCCGGTGGAAGAGCAGATGGTGATTCACACCGGAAGCGAGAAAGTAACCGCTTCCCGGAGACGTTCCCTGGATATCCTGTGTCGCAGGCACAGGATGGATTGTGAATACTGTCCTGATTATTCCTTTTGTGAGCTGCATGCAAGGATAGTGGAACTTAGGCTGGATGAGCGAAAATACGAGCGGGTTTATCAGGAACGCAGGGCGGATGAATCTTCCCCCTGTATTGTGCGGGATTCTTCCCGGTGTATCCGCTGCCGCAGGTGTGTTTCCACCTGTCTGGCACAGGGGTTTACAGCGGCAGGCAGCTGGTTTTCCAGAGCCGGGACTGGTTTTGACGCACAGATTTCTCTGGCAGAGACAGACTGCTGCGGGTGCGGGCAGTGTGTGAAAAACTGTCCAACGGGAGCTGTCTTTGTAAAGGATGAGACGGATCTTTTGTGGAAAGCCCTCTATCAGGGAAAAAGGGTGATCTTTGGCATTGCGCCTGAGAGTGCGGAGAATATCGGAAGATTTTTCGGAGAAAAAGAAGAGAGAAACCAGATGGGCAAACTGAGTGCTCTCTGCAGAAAAATTGGTGTGGAACGAATCTTTGACCTGACAGGGATCGAAGGGCAGACGATCGCTTTGACGGCTAAAAAGGCCGCCGCGCGTCTTGCGAAGGGCAGCGGACCGCTGATTGTTTCCTCCTGTATCGCGGTGAAACAGCATTACCGTGAGGACAGCCGTCTGGCAGAGGTGAAGGCGGCGGAAGAAGTGTTTGCGGAGAAAGTGACGGCGGCCTATCAGCAAAAGGGGATTCCCAGGGAGGAACTGTTTCTGGTCATGGTTTGCGCCTGCACCGCCGGAAAGCAAAGGCACAGCAGTGATGCGGTGCTGACAACAGCGGAACTGTTCCAGTGGATTCAGAGAGCCTGCGTCAGCCGCTATACCGCACGGGAAGTATGGAACCATACAGAGCCGGAGCAGGCGGAACGGTTGACGGGAGAAAGGACAAATGGGATACCCTGTCTGCAGCAGCTGCGCAGGGAGCTTCAAAAGGAGCTGCAGAGGGAAGTAAACGTAGTTTCTGCGGACGGGATTTCAGCCTGTGAAAAAAAGCTTTCGTCTGACGCCGCTGAGGTAGTTTGGGGAATGGCCTGTCCGGGAGGGTGTAAGTTTGGAGGCGGACAGTTTCGAACCAAAGGGTACCAACGGTAAGAGAACTGGATACGATACAGACTGTGTCTGACCGGAACGCGTTAAGTTTGTTTTTTCTCATGAAGAGGGGTTTCGTTTGCGAAAATCCAGAGATCAGAAAGGAAGACTTTAATGGAAAATCAACTGTACTGCGGAGCGGCGAAAGGGAAAATCACTCCGCCTGACATACTGCTTACTAATCTCAGAGGACTGATGGATCGTTCGTTCGCAGCGGTGACGGATGATCTGTTTCTCCGGGTGATTGCCCTGCGCAACAAAGAAGAGCAGGCACTGCTGGTTACATTTGACCTGGATAAGGTTCCATGTCCGGAGAGTTATCTGCAGGCGCTGACCGAAGCAACCGAGATACCGGAAGAGAATATCCTGCTCGCGGCGATCCATACCCATACGGCTCCGGTCGCGGGGCTGCGCCCAAACGAAGGACCGAATAATATCGCAGGGAAACCTCCGCAGGTGCAGGCTGCCACGCATCAGTATGAGGCGTTTGTTAAAGAGGTGCTGACAGAGACAGCCAAAGAGGCCGTCTCGAGAATGGTTCCTGCAAAAATGGGAATGGGAAAAGGAAAGAGCTTTATTGGCGTAGACAGAAAGCAGTTCTATGAGACAGAAGAAGACGGTGTGATTCACAGGAAATACGGGATTGGTTCCAACCCGGAATCACCGATTGACAGAACGGTATATCTGCTTCGTTTTGAAGATCTTTCCGGTGCGCCGATCGCCTTCTTTATCAATTTCCCGGTTCACTGCTGTGTGCTCAACGGACATACGGTATTTGAAGGAAAGCTGGGGATCAGCGGGGATATTGCGGGAACGGTATGCCGATGGAACGAAGAACGGTATCCGAGCGCGATTACTTTGTGGACCAGCGGAGCCGCCGGGGATATCAATCCGTTTGTGATGTATGAGATGAGCTATCCGGATCCCATGACCGGAAAGATGAAAGGCGGAAAGGTAGAAGGGGACCACACAGAGATCTTAAGATACATTTCCGCAGTGCATTATGATGATATTAAAAAGATCAACCGCACGGTAGTCTGCAGCCAGAGCGATGTTTTGCTTGGCGGCCAGGTGGAACTGTCAGAGACTCCGGGAGCAAGGGAACCGTTCCGGGTTCGTCTGCATATGATGCGGCTTGGAGAGATATTTATCCTGGGAGCCAGCGGAGAACTGTATGACGTGTTTGCAAAGAGCCTTCGGAAACGCATTGCAGCCCGTGAGCTGATTGTGGTCAACCACGATGCAAGTCTGATGGGAGACGGCGGCTATATAGCGGATGATGAAACTTTGCTTCAGCCCAGACCAATGCTTCCGGGTGTGGGGCATACCAACCAGCTGCCGGGAACTTTTCTGGGTTCTTTGCTTGCGCACGCCGCTTCGATGTATGAAAAACTCGAACCGGGTGCGGCGGAGACTCATCGCGGCCCTCAGAGTCTGGGGCCGAAACCCTGAGGAACTTAAGATTGTGCATTCCAGTGCGCAGCGCAGCGTCTCAAATGCTTTCTTTCGGGTGTGCGTTAACTGCCTGGGGATTCGAACGTGGAGATTTCAGTACAAATCTCCACGTTTTTCTATTTCCGCCGGATAATCCAAGCCCTTGTTGGGGATCCGCAGTTTCTGCCTGGGGGAAGTACCGGTGGGGACCTCACAGAAAGCAGCGGTGATTTTATCCTATGGATGCGCAGGAAACAGCAAAAGATGCACCCTCAGCAGATTTTATGATTCAAGCGTCAAAAGGTGATTACGGATTGCTCCGCTGCTCCGCAGCTCCCACAATCCTGCTCAACATTCGGAATTCATGGGGTCCCTGCCCCACTTCTTCCTCATGTTGGGGCGCGTCAATAAGCCTTTTCACCCACTGGCATGCTTTGCATGCCGTGGCCTCAGGCTTTTGACGCTGTAATCATTTTATAGTTTCACCGCAAAGTCCTGATCCCGCATGAACGGCTGTCCTGGCTTAGGAGACTTCCTTCTTCTTTGCCCCTAAAATGGGGATGGGAAAAGGAAAGGGCTTTATTGGCGCAGACAGAAAACCGTTCTGGCAGATAGAAGAAGACGCTGCAAAACAGCAGCAGTTACCAAACATAAGTTCCTTCGGAGACATTTCCCGTCCCGGTCTGCGGCTTTCCGCTCAACAGGCAGCTGACAGTATGTACCTGTGCCGCTAAATGCCGTCTGATACCGGTGATTAGTCGGCGCGTCAAAAACCGGCTGCCGATTGAAGCCGATGAACAGATATGAATAGGTATTCACATACTAAATCGTCTCAAGGGGTTGATTTTTGGATGATAATGTGATTTACTATATTTGAACCGGATTTACCCTGTGCTTTCCTCAATCGTTAAGCTTATGATACAGGTTCACGAAGACACACGAAATCAGTGTGAGCCGCTGAAAATGGACTCTTTGAAAAAGAGGAGATTAAGTGATACTTCCAAAGCTTTGCGGAGGAGGAAATCCTGCCTCCCCGGCTTTGGAAAGTCAGGTAAAGTTTGCAGGGGGACCTCTTTAAGAACGAAGGGAACAAACCATTTACATCCGATAGCTGCATAAAGCAAAATTTAATGATCCCTCGAAAAGTTTGCAGATTTTCATAGATATAAACTCAGGAAAGGAGAAATATCGAATTGTTTTGCATCCTTTTTCGAGAAGAACCCTGGAGGGTGAAAACTGCCGAATATTTCGTGTTATTGCATTCCTGAGAGGAATACAATAAATTAAGAAATCTCTGCAAGAATTCTTCGCCGCGGCGGATCTGCGGGAAATCACAAAGCAGGAGCACATATTTATACCTGGCCGCTATGCTGGAATTAAATAGCGGGAGGATGGAGGAAAGAATGGCAGGGCTGACATCGGAACTTTCGGTGATGATCCAGAGGGCCATGAGCTGGAAAATATGATCAGGAGAAAGTTAGGAGTGGTTGGCCATGAAATATAATATTCCAGACAGAGTGATGAACGATATAGAGAAATTTGCGAAGAAAAACAACATCGAAAAGGTGATGCTTTTCGGCTCGCGGGCAAGAGGAACGCACAGCGAACGCAGCGACATTGACCTTGCGGCAAGCGGCGGGAATATTTCTGATTTTTACTTGGATCTTACCTATAACGCCTGGACACTGCTGACTTTTGATGTTGTAGATTTGGATAAAGGTATAAACGAAGAATTGGAAAAGGAAATAAAACGAGACGGAGTGATCATATATGAAGGAGATCGATATTTCGCAAGAAGCTTAAAGGTGCTTCAATCGGCGGATTTTACCATTGCCGATAAAGATGAGATATATAAAACTGGCATAATCGGACAGTTCATCCTGACATTTGAGCATGCACGGAAAGCACTGCAGGCTGTTTTGAGAGAACACGGTGCAGGCGGGGACAGCATGTCCCCAAGGGAAATTTTACAGATCGGCTACAAATTCGGCTTTATTGAAGATCAATCTGTGTGGCTTTCCATGCTCCGCAGCCGCAATTCCTCTGTTCATCTTTACGATGAGGAAAAAATCGACGAAATGCTTTTGCTTATCCGCGACAGTTATATTCCCGCTTTTTCTGCTTTGGAAGATACGCTGCGGAAAAAACTTGATGAGACTGGTGAAGATTGGAATTGAGATTTGAAAACAACGCAAAGGAAGCCCACAGGGAATACATGGATTAGGACGATAAAATAATGATTGAGCCAAGGAGGTTTGAGAATTTTGCAAATTTCAAATCCGGCAAGAAAAACCTTTCCAAAGCAGGCTTCAAATTTCCAGCATCTGCATCTCCGGGAAATACTGAAACCGGTATATAGTAATAAAAGATATACTTATTAAGCCAGTTTACATCTTCTGAGGGTGCCCTTAAGTCTCTGATCCCGGTGCTGAGAAATGTCTGTTCGCCCAGGCCGTGAGCAGCCCTCCTGAAGTCCGGCGCAGCTTTCCTGAACTTGACAGGATATTCCCGCTGATTTAGTATCGAGGAGAGGTGATTTTATGAGAATGAGAGAAGAGAAAAACTCACTGCGTTTAAGCGAGCAGGAACGGGAAACTCTTTCCAGGACCGTGAAGGATCCGCAGGTGTGCAGGACAATCAGGCAAAGGTGTCAGATCCTGCTTTCCGCTGATGAAAATCACGGCCGGAAGACACGGGCACAGGTGGCCATGGACGCGAATGTATCTATATCAACTGTCTTCAGCACTCTGAGCCTCTATCAGGAGGGAGGCCTGGAGAGGATACTGTCCATTCAGCGAAACAGGAATTCCGATACCGCGAATAAGAAGGTAACGGAGGAAATGCGCTCCCTGATCTTTCAGCTTCAGGAATCCGATCCTCCGCCTGGGAAAAAGAGCTGGTCCACACGGGAACTGGCGAGAGTATTTAAGGAACAGACAGGGATTTCTCTTGGCAAGTCTACGATTCTCCGCGTTCTGAAAGAAAAATAAGCAGGCAGAGAAAGGCTGGGATAAAATAGGCAAAATTCCAGACGATTTTGTTTCCCAGTGGAGGGGTCTACACTTGCGGGAATATCTGAAATCTGTCCTCATGCGGTCCTGAGAAAAGGGGAAAAACGTATTTGCCCGTCCGGCTGAATGAGCAGCCTGGAAGTCTGATTTGTCTGCTGAGGAAAAATATAAAATTTTTATAAACAGCAAAATTTATCTTAATAAGCAATTTCAGTAGGGTTATAATGGGACCAGAAAAGAGGTGAACCGCACATGATCAACAAAACGAAACACAAATTCGCCAACGGCACTGTGAAAACACAGGTCCGCGTCATGCAGTCTTACCGGCCGTACCCGGGTACGTCCCCGAAACAGAGGACGATTCGGGACTTTGGATACGCGGAGGACCATGAGGATCAGGAGCTTTTCTGGAGAGAGGTTAACGCATGCAATGATGAGCTCGTGATTGATAAAACACAGAGCATCAGTTTCCCCATCTCCATGACAATCGACCTGGGTGTCCGACAGTCCGTAAACTACGGATTTAAGTTCTTAGATTCTGTCTATGAACTGCTGCATGGGAAGGATTGCGTGTGGCAGAGTGAACAGCTGAAATATCTGGCTGCCGATCAGATCCTGTACGGGGGCAGCCTTAAGGAAGCTGTGGAACGGCTGCCGCAGTATTACGGGATGTTTGCCCAGCCGGTGACGGCAAAGGATCTCTATGAGGAGTTAGGAACGTATGGAAAGAACCTGTTTGAGGTGCAGAAATTTCTGGATAAGAGGATCCGGAAGCTGACAGGGAAAGGGCTTCCGGAAATCCTGTGCATGGATGAGGGGGAGGAGCCATCGCCGCCGCGGCGGGAGAAAGATGCCACCTTCCGCATGACGTTTTTTTGTGATGACGAATGGAAACCGCGCTTTTTCGTTCCCGCTTTGACAGACGCTGACGAGTTTGAGAATGCCAGACGGTTTCATGATGGGATGGATACGTTTCGGATCAAACGGACGCGGGCGGTTACAAGGGTTTCCGGCATCGGGGAACTGACGGATCTGGAGGGATCCTGGATTGGCGTGGGAAAAGTCCCGGTAAACGCGGACGGAACTCTCCAGCGGCCGGACGGAGAGGAAACCGTTGGGGAGAAGTCTTCAGCAAGACGGCTGATTGTTCCGGATGACCTGCGAAAAAGCGAACTGCCAAATGAGAAGGAGGTCTTATATATCCTGGATGGCAGCATGTCCGATAAGGCAGCGCTGCAGGTATACGACGCCTATGCCTGCTGTGAGCATACCCTGCGGACGGTAATACCGGATTACGACGCAAAGATGAGTTTCATCAATACACAGGACCGGATTAACGGGATGTTTCTTCTCCATCTTCTGTGTGCCGTGATGATTCGTCTGATCCAGCTTGGGATGGGCAGGGACCGGATTCCGGCAGGGCGAATTAGGGATGCGCTGAGAGAAGCAAACTGTATCGTAATCGACAGAGGCGGTTATGTAATGCTGCTGGACATGTCAGGAAAACCGGGAGCCGCCGATGATTACAGGCTGATTCAGAAGGCGTTTCATACGGACTTTTACTATGCGTTCTCCAAGCAGGAGACGTTTAACCGGTTTTTTACGGATATGAAACTGAAGTTTGACAATTAAAATTTGCGCTGTCACTTTTTTCGGGTTCGGCACAGCGTCTGCGAAGAGTTTTCGCAAACGCATTCGGATCGTGAGCTGATTTTGGCTGACCATGCCGCGGGTCTGATGAGGATGGCCGCTGTGCAGCGGATGATGAAACCCTGCTTAAGCCTCGGCCAATGCTTCCGGGAGTGGGGCATACCAACCGGCTGCCGGGGACCTTTCCCGGACACTTTGCTTGCGCGTGTCACTTTGATGTATGAAAAATTTGAATCGGGTGCGTTTAGGGCGCACCCCGATCCTTATTGTCCGGGGGCGAAACCCTGAGAAACTTTAGTTTGCGCATTCCAGTGCGCTGCGCAGCGTTTCAAAGGCTTTCCTCTGGGCATCCGTTAACTGCCTGGGGATTCGAACGTGGAGATTTAAATACAGATCTCCGCGTTTTCCTATTTCCGGCGGATAATTTAAGCCCTTGTTCGGGATCCGCAGTTTCCGCTCGGGGGAAGTTCCTGCGGGGATATCATAGAGAAATTCACCGGTCACCGAGGGAATCTTTACCCTTCCGCCCAGCACCAGTGTGTGAAAATCAACCGTGTAATCCAGGTAAAGATGGAAGGCCTGGCGGGTGTATCCCGGCTTGTCGCGAAGCAGCAGGATCACTACATAGCAGTTGTCCGGATAAGCGGTATGCAGGTATTCGATCAGCTCTTCGTTTCCGATGATGACTTCCTCGAGGGGGAAATTTTGTTTTTCGTAAGTGTTGGCAGGGATTCTCACCGAAAACCGCCACCGTTTTTCAGTCTCCTTCTGTGCAGGGGAAAATCCCGCATCGGCGAAGCGTTCGGTCAGGACGACGTCTTTTACAACTTCGCGGAAGGTTTCCTCCATCTCCAGCCACACGGCCAGACGCACGACATGCTTCCAGGTTTCCTCCCCTTTTTTGTCTTCCTCATGATGTTCGCAGTTTTCGCAGTCTCCATCGCAGCTTTCTCCCCGCCCGCATCCGTGCGTATGACCGGTTTTTCCCTGTCCGGGGACATCCTCCGGATGAGCCGCGTAGTAGCTTTTCTGGTAGGCCTCATGGCCATAGGAATCGTAAACCTTTCGTTTGCTCTCACTGGAGAGGACGGCATAGGCTTCCTGGATTTTCTGGAACTGTTCCTTATCCTTTTGGACATCGGAGGAATCCGGGTGATATTTTTTCGCCAGGCTGCGGTAGGCATTTCTGATTTCTTCGGGCGTCGCATCCCTGCTAACGCCCAGGAGCTCATAATAATTCTGCATTTTAGGAAGTCCTTTGAAAGCGGGAGACAGGAAAGTTCTTAAGGCATCCTGTGCCTGTCACTGGCAGGATGGAAACCCGTACGTAAGACAATGGCAGCCGGCTAAGGGGGCTTTTCAGGGACGTAAACTTTCGGTTTTCCGGCAGATTTTTTAGATGCCAGTCGGGCTTTGCGGTCTTTTAAACGTCCTTTTTTCCGGGAGCCGAAAAAAGATCAGGCGGTGGGAGCCTGTGCGACGGCCTGTTTTAACGCTTTCGCCAGCTGATCCGGGCAGGAAGTGGGTTTGAAGCCGCAGGTGATGCCATCCAGCCGTTCAATGACTTCCTGGACAGGCATGCCCTCCACAAGTTTGGCGATTCCCTGGGTATTCCCATTGCATCCTCCGATAAACTGCACATTTCTCACGATGCCGTCTTTTAAGTCAAATTCGATCGCCTGAGAACAGGTTCCACTGGTTTTGTAGGTCATGTTCGTTCTCCTCCTTGTATGTTTGAACCGCGAAAATGAACCGCAGCATGTATAGTTTAGCAGAATTTCCGGAAAAAGCAATGGAAAATCCGTTCGCCGTTTCTACCGGCTGATTGCCATCATATAGGGGAAATCCCGGGTGAATTTATAACCACAATCAGGGGACAAAAGGAACGAAA
>CAZXSN010000001.1:59878-71895 GCA_964643295.1 uncultured Lachnospiraceae bacterium | reverse complement strand
TAGGGGAAATCCCGGGTGAATTTATAACCACAATCAGGGGACAAAAGGAACGAAAACAGGGCATTAGTGCGGGAGTTGCCCTGGGATGCGTCTGGCTGGATTCAGACGGGAAAGAAGGGAGTTCTCGGGGTAAATTCCGCTTCGGGTACAGACGGGGCTTCTGCCTGAGCGGACTTTTGCACTGGTTTTTTCAGGGGATCTGTGGTAAGGTAAACATGGAAACAGGCGCGGAAAGCTTGAAATAGGGTTTCAGGAGACAGCAGGAAAGCTCACTTTAGAGGAATTTACCCTCCCGGCCGGCAAAAAAAGAACCGGCAGGGGAGCAGTGCAGGGAGGAGTTAGTATGGGCAGAATCGGGATCATCGGCGCGATGGACGTGGAAGTGGATCGTTTGAAGAAGGAAATGACAGACGCGGAAAGTTTCCGGAAGGCGGGCATGGATTTTTGCGTTGGACTGCTGAAGGGAAAACCGGCGGCGGTTGTGCGCAGCGGAATCGGAAAGGTGAACGCGGCGGTCTGCACACAGATTTTGATTGATCAGTTTGGGGCAGACCGGGTAATCAATACAGGGGTTGCCGGCTCTTTGAATCCGCAGATTGACATCGGGGACATTGTCATCTCCACGGATGTCGTGCATCACGACATGGACGCTGTCAATTTCGGTTATCCGCCGGGACAGATTCCGCAGATGGAAGTCTTTTCCTTTGAAGCGGATGCATTTCTTTCGGAGACGGCGCAGCGGGTGTGCGAGAGAGTAAACCCGCAGATAAAGGTTTTCCGGGGCCGCATCGTCAGCGGGGATCAGTTTGTGGCGGACCGGGAGTCCAAGAATCGAATCGAAGGACTCTTCCATGGATTCTGTACAGAGATGGAGGGAGCGGCAGTTGCCCAGACGGCCTATTTAAATCAGGTGCCGTTTGTGATTCTGCGGGCCATCTCCGACAAGGCAGACGACAGCGCCCAGATGGATTATCCGACCTTTGAACAGCAGGCGGCGGAGCACTGTGTACGGCTCATCGAGGGGCTGATGGAAGAACTGCGGTAGCAAAGAAGCCGGAACGCAGGACGCGCGGAAAAAAGCGGGGACTTGCGGATTCTCGGGTCGGATGGTAGAATAGGGACAGTGAAAGCGAACACTCAGGCGCGAACGCCTGACAGGGAAAACGAAAAGAAGACACAAAGCACTGCTTTGCAAAAAGCGGGCAGGAAAACTTAATAACGGGAGAAGGCTTAAAGAATCAGCGCACAGAGGGATGCTGAAACCCTCCTGCCGGGTCAGGATAGGAAAGGGATAGCGGCAGCGCTTCTTTTGGCGTAGGGACAGAGGTAGAAAAAGGGAGGAGATAAAGAAGATGTCAGAAAAAGTTACGTTTGATTATTCCCGGACAGCGGGCGTGATCCGGGAGAATGAACTGTCTTCCATGAAAGCGATCACGGAAGCGGCGAAAGAGACTTTGCTGTCCAGAAACGGGGCCGGCAATGATTTTCTGGGATGGATTGATCTTCCGGTGGATTACGATAAGGAAGAGTTCGTGCGAATCCAGCAGGCGGCGAAGAAAATCCAGAGTGACAGCGAGGTGCTGCTGGTAATCGGAATCGGCGGTTCCTACCTGGGAGCCCGGGCGGCGATCGAATTTTTGCGCCACAACTTCTACAACTGTGTGTCCAGGGAAATCCGGAAAACCCCGGAGATCTATTTTGTGGGCAACAGCATCAGCAGCACATATATCAGCCATCTGATCCAGGTGATCGGAGACCGTGACTTCTCCGTGAATGTGATCTCCAAATCCGGCACGACCACGGAACCGGCGATCGCTTTCCGCATCTTCAAGGAGATGATGGAGAAGAAATACGGCAAGGAGGAAGCCGCAAAGAGAATCTATGCGACGACCGATAAGGCGAGAGGAGCGTTAAAGACTCTGGCAACAGAGGAAGGGTATGAGACATTCGTCGTTCCGGATGACGTGGGCGGACGTTTCTCTGTGCTGACGGCAGTTGGACTGCTGCCCATTGCGGTGAGCGGTGCGGATATCGAAAAGCTCATGGAAGGGGCTGCAGCCGCCAGAACCCGTGCGCTGGAGGCTCCCTTCGAGGAGAATGACGCGCTGCTTTATGCGGCGGTCCGCAACATCCTTTTAAGAAAAGGAAAAGCGGTGGAGATCCTGGCAAATTATGAGCCGAGCCTGCACTACGTAGCCGAATGGTGGAAGCAGCTTTACGGGGAGAGCGAGGGAAAAGACCAGAAGGGAATCTTCCCCGCGTCGGTGGATCTGACCACGGATCTGCACTCGATGGGGCAGTTTATCCAGGACGGCAGCCGCATCCTGTTTGAGACGGTGCTGAACGTGGAAAAGCCCCAGTGCGAGCTGACCATCGGAGAAGAGCCGACCGATCTGGACGGGCTTAACTACCTGGCGGGAAAGACGGTGGATTTCGTCAACAAGAGTGCGATGAACGGGACGGTTCTGGCGCACACGGACGGCAACGTGCCCAACCTGATGGTGAAGATCCCCAAGCAGGATGAGTTTTCTCTCGGGGAACTCTTCTATTTCTTTGAGTTTGCCTGCGGGGTCAGCGGCTATATCCTGGGCGTGAATCCGTTCAACCAGCCGGGTGTGGAAAGCTACAAGAAGAACATGTTTGCCCTGCTTGGAAAACCGGGATACGAAAAGGAGAGGGAGGAGCTGTTAAAGCGCCTTTAATGGCAAAAACCGGGAGATGAGTTTTCCCGGGGACCGGTAAAAAAGTTCGCTTTATGACCGCACAGGAACGAAAGGGCGGGAAAGCGGACAGGCGTTACAAGACGCCGGAGAAAGGACCGGGAGAATCAAAGATTCATGGAAAGATAGACGGCGGGGCAGGCAGGATCCTTAAGCTTCGCGGGGGTCTGATAAAAACAGTTCCCTGGCGGCATAGGGGAGAAAGAGAATGGCTCCGCCGTTTTCCATTTGCGGACTGTTGAACGCACATGCAGCAGGAAGGCAGCAGCGGAAATCAGCTGGAATCTAAAGGCACATTGCCTGCATGACACCTTTCGATTTGACAAGTTTGCGTTTGCTTGTTAATATATGCTTAACGCAAACGGGAAGGATCAGCCGCAATCCTTTGACAATGCTTGTGAAGAACAGGTGCTGAAAAAGAAAACGATACAGCCGGTGAGGATACAGAAGTTGAGAAAAATAAGCAAAGCGCTCCTGCTTTTTGGATGCCTTCTTTGTGGGCTGACTGCCTGCTCCGGGGGAGATTCGAATAAGGATTCCCCCGCGCAGACGGAAGGTCAGACAGAAGAACAGGGACAGACAGAGGAACAAGGCCAGACTGAGACACAGCTTCCGGAAGAAACAAAAGAGGAAACAGTGCGGGAGACCAAAGAAGAAGAGCTGCAGACAGAGAAAAGTCTGCGGGAACTTCGTCTGCAGTACGGCGATTCATTTACATACGGGATGAAGATCCCCAGGGAAGAGGAGAGCGAAACCGAAACGGAATGGGAAACCACAAAGGAGCCTCTCTCCGGGGAAAAACTTCTGTCTGCCAGGGAAGAGACCTCTTTAGAAGGGAGCAGCTTTCAGTCTGAGCAGGAAGCGCTGATAGAGGAAACCAGCCTGTCTGCCAGGGAAGAATCCACGGAAGGATCGGCTTTCTCTGACGAGGAAGAGACAGTTGTCTTGGAGGAGAGCTTAAGCGGGGAAGAACTCTCCTCGGAGTCTTTTTCTTCCGAGGAAACGGATACTTCCGAAGAAGAGACAGAAGACCGGGAGTGGGTCAGCGTGAGGATTATCCGAAACGGAGAGGATTCGGCACCGGAGGAGGAAACTTCCGGGGAGGAACCTCAGACGCAGCCGGCAACCCTGATTTTGCTGGAGACAGAGACAGAAGAGATTCTTAGGGAAGAGAGCACTTTGACGAAAGAGCCTGAGTCCGGGCTGAGCAGCGACGCACCGGAGGAGAGCGATTCCCGGGAGGGGACTGTCGTCCGGGTGAGAGCAGGATCCGGGAAAGAGAGGGAAAGCTCAGAAAGACCGGCCACGAAGATGGTTACGCTCCTGGATTATTATGAACTGCCTGGCTGCCCGCTGCCGCCGCTTCCCACGACGATTGGCCAGCTGGAAAACACGGTCAGCTATCTGGTAGAAGGGTATGACGGGAAATGGTCCATTTACGTGAAGAATCTGAAGACCGAAGATTCCTTTGAAATCCATGAGGAGCCGATGAAATCCGCCAGTATCATGAAGCTTTTTATCATGGGGGCTGTCTATGAGGCAGCCGCGGATGGGAAAATCGAAATGACGCAGGAAGTCTCAGATCAGTTGAGCAACATGATCATCTTCAGCAGCAACGAGGATGCCAATCAGATGCTGAAGCTTTTGGGAAACGGCAGCTACGCGGACGGTATTGAGCGTGTGAATCAGTATATAGAAGCGCATTATTCCGGCGGAACCAGGGAATACAACGGGTTTGAGGATCCCGCCACCTACGCGGAACCGGAGCGATTTAACCTGGTGTCCGCGAAGGACTGCGGGGAACTGCTGGAACAGATCTACCGACGCACACTGGGATCCCGCAGTGTCTGCAATGAGATTGAGGAAATGATGCTGAAGCAGGAAACCCGATACAAGATTGTCGCCGGGCTTCCGGAAGGGACAGCCGTGGGCAGCAAATCCGGAGAGATGGATCAGGTGGAAAACGATGTTGCCATCGTCTACGGGGAGAAGGCGGACTATATCCTCTGCGTATTGTCCCAGGACTGGGAGAACCAGAACGCGGCGATCGATGAGATTGCGGAAATTTCCTCCGTGGTATACAAATTTTTCGATAACGAGGAGTACTATCAGTAATCCGGCATAGGTTCCCGGTTTCGAAAATCAGAGGAAAGGCAAGCGAACGGAAGGAATTTAAAATGAAACTATGGGGAAAGATCTGGAAGGACAACCGGCTGCTTAAGGATGCCGTCGTCACGGACGACAGTGACGATACGCGCACACATAAAGTTTTCCGCTGTCTGGAGGAGTTATGTCTGATCTTTGACCTTGAGAAACCAATCTGGCTGGATGTTACCGTTTCTGATTTCAAACGGCACAGAAAGGCCCGGTTTTTCCAGGACAGTTTCATCGAGGAGATTGATTTTGATTACCTGGAGGTGCAGGTGCTGGAGGAGGATTCTTAAAACTGCGGCGGGCTGTGCTCTTTCAACCGGATGGGAAAGGGCGAAAACTTAAAAGTGCCGGGGAGGAAACGCTGTCCGGGACAGATCCCGGGCAGGCTGCAAAAAATGCGGATACGTTAGGAGCGGAGAAAGAATGATCAGGAAAGGGCCGGGACTTATCCATATTTACTGCGGAGACGGCAAGGGAAAGACAACCGCGGGGATGGGGCTTTGTCTGAGGGCCGCCGGGTATGGCTACCGGGTGCTGATCTGTCAGTTTTTGAAGGACAACAGCACCAGTGAGCGAAAAGTTCTTGCTGGGGTGGACAACATCACGCTGCTGCCCGGACAGGAGCAGGTAAAGTTCAGCTTTCAGATGACGGAGGAAGAAAAGCGGGAGCAGAAGGATTTTAACGAAAAGCAGCTTGAGGAGGCTATGCGGAAAGCGGCGGCGGAGCACTACGATGTGCTGTTTTTGGATGAAGCGGTGTATGCCGTTTCGGCGGGACTGCTCTCGGAAGGATTGCTGGAAAAGGCTCTGCGGGAGAAACCGGAAAACCTGGAGGTGATCCTTACCGGGCAGAATCCGGGGCAGGAGCTGCTTTCGATGGCGGACTATGTCTCGGAGATCTGCAAAGTAAAGCATCCCTTTGACCGGCAGCAGCCTGCCAGGGAGGGAATCGAGCGATAGGTAATTCCCGGAAAGACAGGGATTGCGCTGCGGCCTGCCGGGCAGCTGCAGGGACGGCAAAAAAAGAGATCTTCACGGTCTCTTTGCGGCGGATAGTCTGCCCGGGGGAAGGACAGAAAAGTCCTCTTAGGACAGGAAAATAAAAAACGGCAGTTTCCCTGCCGCCTGTAAGTTCCGTCTGCTTTCCTCCTCCTTCACTTCTTAAAAAAGAGGAGTGCCCCGGCAGGTGCTGCCGGGGCCGTTATGAAAAAATCATCCTGTGTAATGACAGCCATCACACGCGCCTTTGAGAGAACCTTCTCAAGAACTGCTGTCACTATAGCAAACAAATGTGAACAAACTGTGAACAAAAGCTAAAAATACTATAAATTTCTACAAAGAACCGGGAAATATTTCACTTCCTATTGGCAATATTGCCCATAAGCAGCCTGCACGGCAACCGGCATAAGAGGAATCCTTTTTAAAAAACTGCAGCGGGAGCGACCCGGGGGGAGAGGTGTCTTAAAAACAGTTGCCGGAAGGAGCAGCTGTCGGCGGGGAAGGCGCAGACTTAGGGGGTAAAAAGCCTGGCAGAACAAAAGGAGAAGGAAAGGATCAGAGATATGAGTGTCAGAAGAGTATTTGTGATTGTACTGGACAGCTACGGGATCGGGTATCTACCGGACGCGGAGAAGTTCGGGGATGTGGGAGCCAATACCCTGGCTACGATTGTGAAGTCGGACAAATATGATACCCCGAACATGAAGCGGATGGGTCTTTTTAACATTGACGGGGTGACCTGCTCAGACGGGGTAGAGTCGCCCATCGCTTCCTACGCAAGGATGGCGGAATCTTCCATGGGGAAGGATACGACGATCGGCCACTGGGAGATCGCGGGAATGATTTCCCCGAATCCGCTGCCCACCTATCCGAACGGATTTCCCGAGGAGGTGCTGGAACCGTTTCGGGAGCAGACCGGCCGCGGAGTACTCTGCAACCTGCCCTATTCGGGCACGGATGTGATCCGCGATTACGGAGAGGAACATTTGAAAACCGGCAAGCTGATTGTCTATACATCGGCGGATTCCGTGTTTCAGATCGCGGCGCATGAAGAGTTCGTGCCGCTTGAGGAACTCTACCGGGACTGCCGGATTGCCCGGAACATCCTGCAGGGGAAACATGGGGTAGGACGCGTCATCGCCCGTCCGTTTGTCGGGGAACCCGGAAACTTTACGAGAACACGCAACCGTCATGACTTTTCTCTGCTCCCGCCGAAAAGGACCATGCTGGTAAGCCTGCAGGAGCACGGGTTGGATACTTACGGCGTGGGGAAGATCAATGATATCTTCGCCGGGCAGGGAATCATGCACACCGTGTCGATCACCTCCAATGAGGACGGAATGGAAAAGACCTTCGCCTACATGGAAGAGGATTTTCACGGGCTGTGCTTTGTCAACCTCGTGGATTTCGATATGATGTACGGACACCGCAACGATATCGACGGCTACGCGAACGCAGCCACGGTTTTTGACCGGCAGCTGGGACAGTTTATGGAGAAAATGAAGGAAGATGACGTGGTGATCCTCACGGCGGATCATGGCTGTGATCCGGGCTTTCCGGGCACGGATCATTCCCGGGAATATACGCCGATGATCATTTACGGCGCACCGGTTAAGGAGGGGGTCTCCCTCGGCACCAGAAAGACCTTCGCGGACATCGCCGCGACAGTGCTGGAGATGCTGGGAATCGAAGAGCGCTTAGACGGCACGAGTTTCTGGGAAGAAGTGCGCAGATAATAAAGCTGTGAAAACAGCTGCATTCAGCGGCAGGAGGCTTTTTAGGCTTATGCCTGCCCAATAAGGAGGAATTTAATGGCAGCCGAAGGAACGGTACAGGAATCGAAGGATATGGGACAGGAACCGAAGGAGACAGTCAAGAAGCGGACGGTCGTCGTGGTGGGGCATAAAAACCCGGATACCGATTCGATCTGCTCGGCGATCTGTTACGCCTATCTGAAGAACCAGGAGGACGACGGCAACCAGTATGTGGCCGCCAGAGCCGGACATATCTCAGGTGAGACGCAGTACGCGCTTGATTACTTTGGCGCCGCGAAGCCGGTGTACCTGAACAATATCGGCACCAGGGTAAAGGACATGGAAATCCGCATGGTACCGGGTGTGCGCAGTGATATTTCCATCAAAAACGCCTGGGAGCTGATGCGCAGTCAGAACGTGTTTACGCTGCCGATCACCGATGAGGACAACCAGCTGCACGGACTGATCACGATCAATGACATCGCCAAATCCTACATGGAGGAATACGACAGCGCGATTGTCTCCAGGGCCCGGACTCCGTACCGGAACATCCTGGAGACGCTGGACGCCGAGATGATCGTCGGGGATCAGGACGGGTACTTTGAACAGGGCAAGGTGCTGATCGCGGCGGCCAACCCGGATGTGATGGAGAATTATATCGAGGAACACGACATGGTGATCCTTGGGAACCGCTACGAGGGGCAGCTTTGCGCGATCGAGATGAACGCCGGCTGCATTGTGGTGTGTCTGGGGGCGCCGGTGTCGCGCACGATCCAGCATCTGGCGCGGGAAAAAAACTGCACGGTGATTGTGACACCGCTGGATACTTACGCGGTGGCCCGCCTGATCAACCAGAGCATGCCCGTGGAATACTTTATGAAAAAGGACGGGCTGATCACGTTTAAGGTCAGCAATTACACCGATGATATCCGTGAGGTCATGTCGAAGAAGCGTTATCGGGATTTTCCGATCCTGGATAAGAAAGGGCGCTATGTCGGCATGATTTCGCGCCGGAACCTGCTGGGGGTTCGCAAAAGAGCGGTGATTCTCGTGGATCACAATGAGATTTCCCAGGCGGTCGACAACGTGCAGGACGCGGAGATTCTGGAGATCATCGACCATCACCGCCTGGGGTCCTTAGAAACCATCGCGCCGGTATTTTTCCGCAACCAGCCGGTGGGCTGCACGGCGACGATCCTCTATCAGATGTTTCAGGAGCGCCAGATCGGCATCCCGCCGCAGATCGCCGGATTGCTGTGCGCAGCAATCCTCTCGGATACGCTGATGTTCCGTTCCCCGACCTGTACGCCATTAGACCAGGCGGCGGCGGAGGCTCTCTCCAAGATCTGCGGTATCGACTGCGGCACCTTTGCGCGGGAGATGTTCACAGCGGGCAGCGAACTGGGGAACAAGACGCCGGAAGAGATCTTTTATCAGGATTTCAAGAAATTTGAGTTTGGGGATAAAAATCTGGGGATTGGACAGATCACTTCCATCAGCTCGAAGGAACTGGAAACGGTGAGTGTGCGCATGAAGGGATTTCTGGAGAATGCCTGCAAGGAGCACGGCCTGGATGTGATCATCTTTATGCTCACGGATATCATGAACGAATCCACCACGATGCTCTGTTACGGGGAAGGAGCGGAGGAACTCGTAAGCGCCGCTTTTCAGGTGCAGCCCAAAGAGCATGCGGCATTTGTCCCCGGGGTGGTCTCCCGCAAGAAACAGGTCGTGCCGGCTCTGATGACGGCGATCGGCAGAAACAGCGAGGAGTAACGAATGGCGAGGGAAGTCTGGAAGCCCGGAAACATGCTCTATCCGCTCCCGGCGGTGATGGTCAGCTGTCAGAGACCGGGAGAGAAACCGAATATTATCACACTGGCCTGGGTGGGGACGGTCTGTTCCTCCCCGGCCATGGTGTCAATCAGTGTGCGCCCGGAGCGCTATTCCTACGGAATTATCCGGGAGACCGGCGAGTTTGTGATCAACCTGACTACGCAGGAGCTGGCGCGGGCCGCAGATTACTGCGGTGTGCGCTCCGGCCGCGAAGTGGACAAGTTTCGGGAGATGAATCTGACTGCGGAAAAAGCATCGAAGGTGCAGGCCCCTCTGATCGCGGAGAGTCCCGTGGGACTGGAATGCCGCGTCCGGGAAGTTCTGGAACTGGGTTCCCACCATATGTTTCTCTCCGAGGTTCTTGCCGTCGATGTGGACAGCCGTTACCTGGATAAGGACGGCAGGCTTCACCTTCGGGAGGCGAACCTCTTAGCCTATTCCCACGGGGAATACTTTGCGCTCGGCAGAAAGCTGGGGACTTTCGGCTGCAGCGTCAGACGGAAAAACGGAGGAAAGCGAACGTAAAACTAAGGAGAAATCCCTTATAAAACGGGCGGAATCCGGACAGGTAAGAAAAACACGAGTTCACGTTTACAAATATGGAAATTGTGATATAATGGGTTTTACCCAGCTTGCGGGGTGCGTACCGGGTACTAAGATCCTGGAGGGAGAGGATACGGAAACCGTGCGGAAAATGACTGCTGCGCCTGCTGGTTTCGGACCGAAAGTTCATCCAGTCCATGGAAAGACAGGCCTCCGCAAAGGTAAAGGGAATGTTTGCGGAGGATTTAAGATTTTCGAGGGAAGTATAAATAAGGTCACAGAGGTGTTCTGATGGAACAGTATATTATTAAGGGTGGGAATCCGCTCGCTGGCGATGTTGAGATCAGTGGGGCAAAAAATGCGGCACTGGGAATTCTGGCTGCCGCGATCATGACGGATGAGACGGTGCTGATCGAGAATCTGCCGGATGTGCGGGACATTAATGTACTTCTGGACGCGATGACAAAGATTGGCGTACGGATCGAGCGTGTGAGCAGACATGAAGTGAAGCTGAACGCATCGCAGATTGCCGGAGTCAGCGTGGAGTATGACCTGATCCGAAAAATCAGAGCTTCCTATTATCTGTTAGGGGCACTGCTTGGGAAATTTAAGAGAGCGGAGGTTCCGCTTCCCGGCGGCTGCAACATCGGCAGCCGGCCGATCGACCTCCATATCAAGGGCTTTCGGGCACTGGGCGCTCAGGTAAAAATCCGCAACGGGTTCATTGTCGCGGAGGCTGAGCATCTGCACGGAGGCCATATCTATCTGGACACCGTCTCCGTGGGGGCCACCATCAATATCATGATGGCTGCTTCGATGGCAGAAGGGCGCACGACGATTGAGAACTGCGCACGTGAGCCGCATGTGGTGGATGTCGCCAACTTCTTAAACAGCATGGGCGCGAACATTCGCGGAGCCGGCACGGATGTGATCCGCATCTGGGGTGTGCCGAGGCTGCATGCCACAGAGTATTCGATTATCCCGGATCAGATTGAGGCAGGGACCTTCATGTTTGCGGCGGCTGTCACCAAGGGCGATGTGATGGTAAAGAACGTGATCCCCAAGCACCTGGAGGCGACGACCTCGAAGCTTCTGGAAATCGGCTGCGAGGTGGAGGAGTTCGACAGCGCGGTGCGCGTGGTAGCGACAAAACGCTTAAACAGCACGAATGTGAAGACCTTACCGTACCCGGGGTATCCCACCGATATGCAGCCTCAGATCGGGGTGGCCCTGGCGATGGCGAACGGGACCAGTATCGTGACCGAGAGTATTTTTGAAAACCGGTTCCGCTACATGGATGAGCTGGCAAAGATGGGCGCCGTGGTGAAAGTGGAGGGCAACACCGCCATCATCACCGGGATGGATCGTCTGACTGGAGCCAGGATCAGCGCACCGGATCTGCGGGCAGGGGCCGCTCTGGTGATCGCCGGACTGGCGGCGGAAGGGTTTACGATTATTGATGATGTAATGTATATCCAGCGCGGATATGAGCGGTTTGACGAGAAACTCCGAAGCCTGGGGGCGGAGATTGAATGTATCGAAAGTGAGCGCGAAGCGCAGAAATTCCGCATGCGCGTCGGTTAAAGCTGCCGCGGTGCGGGAAACCAGTATGAGAACGCATGGCGTCTGACAGGGACGGCATGAAAAATAAAATAAAAGGATGGATGGGACTGGGCAGTTAAAAGAACGGTTTGCTCCAGTCCCTTTTCTGTTTACAGGCGGATCGGCAGGCCAGGAAAGCCATCTGTAAAGGCGGCAGGGAACGCCGTATGAAGCGAATTGCCGGGGATGAGCTCCTTGCAGGCGAAGAAAAAAGTGCTTACCATAGAGGAGAAAGAAGTGCCTACCGTGATGGAGGAAAAAAGTGCCTACCGTGATGGAGGAGAAAAGTGCTTACCATGATGGAGGAAAAAAGCGCTTACCGTGGCGAAGAAAAAAAGTGCTTACCATAGGCAGAAAAAACTCCTTACCCTGTGAACGGGCAAAATCTTCCTGCCGCCCACAGACAGCG
>CAZXSN010000001.1:0-59778 GCA_964643295.1 uncultured Lachnospiraceae bacterium | reverse complement strand
AAAAAACTCCTTACCCTGTGAACGGGCAAAATCTTCCTGCCGCCCACAGACAGCGGGTTTTCGTACGCGGGGGAAAAATAAGGGAAGAAATACTTTGCAGGATGTTTCTGCCGGACCGAAGAGGAGCCTACTCCTGCTAGGACAGCGAAAAAACAGGAAGAACACGAAACTTTCGTTACAAGTTCCCGGAAAAGGATGTATGCATTTGGTACCGGGAAACAAAAAGAACCTGATGAAGAGGAAGGAGGAACAGTATGATCCGATTGTATGAAAATGGTGCGTATCTGGTTGACGGAACACAGATCGTGGAAGACGGGCCTAAGGCGAGGGAAGCTCTGATCAAAGCGGCTGAGAAGGCCTCCGGTCGGGAGGCGCTTGACTTTCTTCGCGGGGAGTCCGCAGAGGGACAGATTCGTGCGCGGGCGGCGAAAAACACGATCGCCTATGGAATCCTGCAGGAGCACAATACTTCCGGCGACATGGAAAAACTGAAGATCCGCTTTGACAAGCTCACCTCCCATGATATCACGTATGTGGGGATTATTCAGACTGCCCGTGCCTCCGGGCTGGAGAAATTTCCTGTTCCCTATGTGCTGACCAACTGCCACAATTCTCTGTGTGCGGTTGGCGGAACCATCAACGAGGATGACCACGTCTTCGGATTAAGCTGTGCAAAAAAATATGGAGGAGTCTATGTGCCGCCGCATCAGGCCGTGATCCATCAGTATGCTAGAGAGATGCTCTCCGGGGGCGGACAGATGATTTTAGGTTCCGATTCCCATACCCGTTACGGGGCTTTGGGGACGATGGCCATGGGCGAGGGCGGTCCGGAGCTTGTCAAACAGCTGCTATCCCAGACGTATGACATCAATCTGCCGGGCATCGTCGGTGTGTACCTGACCGGGAAGCCCGAGAAAGGTGTCGGACCGCAGGATGTTGCCCTGGCGATCATCGGCGCGGTGTTTGCCAACGGGTACGTGAACAATAAGGTAATGGAATTTGTCGGTCCCGGTGTCGGGACCTTAAGCGCAGATTTTCGGATCGGAATCGATGTGATGACAACAGAGACGACCTGTCTGTCCTCGATCTGGAAAACGGACGATGAGATCCGGGAATATTATGAGATTCACGGCAGGACGCAGGATTATAAAGAGCTGAATCCGGGTGCGGTGGCCTACTATGACGGGATGGTGTATGTGGACTTAAGTGAAATCCAGCCGATGATTGCCATGCCGTTTCATCCAAGCAATACCTACACGATTGCGGAACTGAAGGAGAATCTTACGGACATCCTGGACGACGTGGAGAAGCGGGCGGCGGTGAGCTTAGGGGGAGACGTAAAGTTTACGCTGAAGGACAAAGTGCATGACGGAAATTTGCAGGTCGATCAGGGGATCATTGCCGGCTGCGCGGGCGGCGGGTTTGAGAACCTTTGCGATGCGGCGGACATTCTGCGCGGAAAGTTTATCGGCAATGGGGAGTTTACACTCAGTGTCTACCCGGCGAGTATGCCTATCTATATGGAACTTGCGAAAAACGGCAGAATCTCGGATCTGATCCGTTCGGGCGCCGTGGTGAAGACCGCCTTTTGCGGTCCGTGCTTTGGTGCGGGAGATACGCCTGCCAACAACGCGTTCAGCATCCGCCATTCCACGAGAAATTTCCCGAACCGCGAGGGTTCCAAGCTGCAGAATGGTCAGATCGCTTCGGTAGCCCTGATGGACGCCCGTTCCATTGCCGCGACTGCGGCAAATCAGGGGCTTCTTACGGCGGCAACCGAGGCGGATGTTAATTTCACCCGACCGAAGTATTTCTTTGACCGCACGATCTATGAGAACCGTGTCTTTGACAGCAAAGGAGCGGCAGATCCCACTGTGGAGATCAAACTGGGTCCGAACATCAAGGACTGGCCGCCGATGAGCGAACTGCCGGAGAATCTGATCCTCAAAGTGGTATCCGAGATCCACGATCCGGTGACGACGACGGATGAACTGATTCCCTCCGGGGAGACCTCTTCCTACCGCTCCAATCCGCTGGGGCTGGCAGAATTTACACTCTCCCGCAAGGATCCGGCTTATGTCGGACTGGCGAAAGAGGTGCAGCAGGCGCAGAAGGCAATCGAAGCCGGGAAGGCTCCGGAGGAAGGCTTAAAAGAGATCGCTCCGGTGCTGGACGTGATCCGTACGCGCTATCCGCAGGTGGATCGGACAAACACCGGTGTCGGTTCGACTATCTTTGCCGTGAAGCCGGGAGACGGCTCTGCCAGAGAGCAGGCCGCTTCCTGCCAGAAGGTGCTGGGCGGCTGGGCCAATATCGCCCACAGCTACGCGACCAAGCGTTACCGCTCCAACCTGATCAACTGGGGGATGCTGCCGTTTTTGATTGAGGAGGGAACATTGCCGTTTCAGAATCACGAGTACCTGTTTCTCCCCGGGATTCGCAGCGCGGTGCGTGACAGAGCGACAAAGGTGGAGGCCTTTGTGGTCCGGGACGGGGATTTGCGGGAATTCTTCCTGACACTGGGGGAGATGACCGAGAAGGAACGCCAGATCATCCTGGACGGGTGTCTCATCAACTACAACCGCGCAGGATGACACAAAACAGGAGACAAAAGCGCAGAGAATCCAGAAAAGTAAGAAAATTCAGAAAATTTAAAATTTCTCAAAAAAGTGCTTGACAACTATTCGGGCCCATGGTAGGATACAGATAACAAACGAGCGCGGGCAACAGGCGCGAGTGAGATGAACAGTTCGCCATGAGAGGAGCTGATGCCTATGGAAATTGAATTTGGTTATCAGTATAACGGTGGTAGAGTGGAAGGTTCCTGCTGAGAAGAGTTTGCAGCTTATTTCTGCAGAATGATCGAAAGAAAACGATAATCGGAGAGGAAATCGGAAAGAGTGCAAAACACCTTCACTTGTTATATTGATTAAATACCACATGAGGAAGGATTTATTCAATTGCAACTGGATGTATTATCAGAGAGTTTCCGATGTTTGTAGAGCACAGGTGTTGAAATATTGATGAGTTCATATATCGAGAGATATATATTGAATAGATAGAGCAGGTCAGAAAAACCCTCCGATCATTTTTTAAAGAATAAAACTAAATAAAGATAAAAGGAAAAAGGACTAGAGATAGTCCTTTTTTCATTGGCATTTCAGCTATTTTCCAGTCTGCAGATGTGAAACTGCCTGCATGGCAGGTAGGCGCCGGGCATTTTCCGTGATTACGTTTTGACGCCTGAATCATCCAATTCGAAACGTGCATTCACGAACCAATTTCTGTTAGGCGCTTTTCCTACCGTTTCCTGTATGGCCCGTTTTTAAAGGGTCCGGATTTTGATCTGCACAGTCCGGGGATGCTCTCTGTTCGTCCTCAGAGACAAAAACAGGAAGAATCCCCGGTCCGTTTAGTGATTTGTCCGCCGGATGTGCCCCGGCGCGGTTCGAGTGTCGGCCCGTATCAGGGGGAAGGTTTAAGAGAGCGAACCCCATAGACCCTTCCGCTTCTCATAAACACATAGTACCGTACCCTCTTGTTCCTCGAGAGGTTGACGTAAAGGCCCTCCGCCTTTGCCTGCGCGAGTGAGCGCTTCTGGGAGGAATTCAGGCGTTCCGCAATCTCTCTTACGTACTCTTCGCGAAGGTAGATCCTGTTTGCCTCCGCGACATACCAGTTATCGACCACCATCCTGGTAATGTAGAAATGCGGACGGTGGGCGCACCGATAGACAAACCCGTCTTCCGCGAAGATGATGCTCTTAAATCCGTTGGGCCCGGAAAAATCACGCAGCAAGCCCTGATCCTGCGCCGCATGGGCGAGGTTCCTTAAAGGAAGGGATCCGTAGGGACTGATTGCCTCGATCGTAGAATCGTTTACCCAGGTATGTGTATCCAGCTTCAACATGTCTTTCTATGGACCCGCTTTCGCGGATCCTCCTCCTTTTCATTTTATTTTTGGATGTACAGTCCATCCTTTTTTCGGGACGTGCCCTGTTTCCTGCCTCACATTTTCCTCTTCCGCCACCGGACCTATGCGGGAATTCCTCTTATTTCCGTGTGGGGGATCGTTATCCTGTTCTGTCGCCGATCTGTCTCGGAGCCGTTTCCGGCTGGAGAGAAAAGCTTCGGCTTAAACGGCAAAGGAAGAATCCGGGCGGACTTCTGGGAGACCGCAGCCGCAAGTCTGACGGAATCAAGCGAAAGAAGGAATGGAGGGAACGCGTTTTCTGATATTTGGCGGCACTTTTAAGATTCATCTTCTTCATCTTCTTCCCAGTCTTCAACCTTCCGGTTTGCTTTTGCTTTCGACGGTGAAACAGAGGCGTTATACTCCCACGGGAATTTTGCCCGTTCGTTTTTTCTTCTCTTGATTTCTCCGTAGGTAGACAAATGCAGTTCTACCCTGTGATCAAGCTGATAGGTTCCGTCCCGCACTTTGGCTCTCCAGGCCTTGAACTTTTCGATAGTTACGCGTTTAGCCTCCGCGTTTGGCACGATGATTAAGAGGTTCCTGTGAATGGAGGCCATCTTGTTGCATTTGGCGAAAAAATCCATCTGCGTACAGGCTCCGGTCTCATACTCATAGTAGGCGACGATCGGGTCCCTGTCCTCCTTCTCATAATAGACAGCTATATCGGGAATGTAGGACGTGTGGTCCCCTGTTTTGACACTGATCTTCTTTGATCTCGTCAGGTATTCGATCCTCGCGTTCCTGCAGGTAAAATAGGACATCGTGGAAAAAAGCTGAGCAGTCTGACGAATCCCGTAGCCATGCTCCAACGATGTATGGTTTTTCACGAGCACATCCATCTCCGCTTCGACCGGCTCCTTGGAATACAGATATCGAAAGACCTCTTTCCCCAGATCTCCCAGCTTGAAGAGATTCAGCCGGGAATATCCCGGGACGCACAGAACTGTCGAAAGAACGATTCCTTCCTCTCCGGTAGGCCGAACGAGATCAAAGAAGGCGGCCTGCATTCTGCTGTCCTTCTCCTCACAGGGGTACTGCTCTTTTATAAAGTCCAGGAGCTGCTTGCGTTCACAGTATCCGGATTCCCCCATCGCACGTACGTACAGCTTCTGCGGATCGGTCAGTCTCTCTGCTTCCTTAACGATATGCTCCCTGTTTTCTTCTGCATCCTTTTCCAGTACTTCGTGTGCGGCTTCCTTGGTTTTTGAATCCAGGCAGATGATAGGTCCCGGCTTGAGAGGGTTGGAGACACGCGCCGGAGTTTTCTCTTCCAATAAAACCGTTCTCATGGTATCGGCGACGGTTTCCGCAAGATTATCCTGCTCTTCCGTTTTAAATGATACTTCTACAGCGAGAGGCAGATCGATATCTTTCATTTCAGTGTAGCTCTGCCCTGCGGTCTCACGCGCTTCCTTTAGAATCGCCTCGGCTGCTTCGCAGCTGATTAAGCCCCCGGAGAGGAGCTTCCGCGTCAGATCCGCAATCATTGTCAAAAGCTCTCTAATCGTGTTGGCATCTTCCTCCAGAATTGTATTCCGATGCTCCTGCATCTCTAATATAAGCTCCGTCATCCTTTTTTTCTTTTCGTTCTGCTTTTCAATGGTTTCAAGATTCTTTTTGAGCTGCTCAGTTGTGGAGACAAATTGGTTGTCGTAACTCGTCTGCGCACGGGAGAGCATTTTCTGGATATCCATTGTAGCCCAGCTTTCTTCATAAGGATCACCAGGCTCCTTCTTTAAGATATCCACACAAAGGTTTCTGATGTTTCTTACTAGCGTCTCCTGTTTCTTTATAAGAGTTTCGTTTTCACATTGAAACCATTCTACATCGTGCGTAAGCTCGCGGATGGAGACCAGTGAACGTTGATATTTTCCTTGTAATACCCTATAACTATCTTTCAACTTACTTCCTCCTTTTTTCTAAATGAGATTCTCTGCTCTTTTTTCGAGCAGATCCTTTTAATCGCTGACGGTGGATACTCTTTCGGCGATCCGTTTCTGTGCACCTTAAGACTGCAGTCGTTATCCTTCAGGAGGATGACTGTCAGACGGCGAATTGTTTAGTCACTAACGGCGTTTTTCCTCCCGCTCGGTTTCCCGGCGGAAAGGGTCATTCAGCAGCAGGGTTTTAATCTCTGTGCTCTGATCATCTAGGCTCTCCTTTTTTACTGTGAACACGGTGCAGTCCGCAAAAGCCGTTCCCGATTGCCGCCGGTTTGATCCTGGTGCGGTTTTTCCCTGCGGCAGAGGTTACAGCAGCAGTCAAGGGCGTAAACTTTCTCAGGCGCACCTTCCCGCGGCGCGGAAGCGAACTTTTTCAGCAAGGACTCCCGATTCTAATATGTAAGATGAGACGAGACGGTATCACAAAACTTCGTCAGAAAGCCTTCGTTTAAGGAGCGTGAAGTCAAAGGTCTGACCGGTCCCCAGTAAAAAGGCGGCAAACCTGCGCTGGGGCACCCTGCCGGACCGCAAAGCGGAACAGCTTCACGCAGCAAAGGCTCCCGATTCTAATATGTAAGATGAGACGAGACGGTATCACAAAACTTCGTCAGAAAGCCTTCGTTTAAGGAGCGTGAAATCAAAGGGACTGACCGGCCCCGGTAAAAAGGCGGCAAACCTGCGAAAGGGCACCCTGCCGGACCGCACAGAGGATTGTTTCACGCAGCAAAGGCTCTCGATTCTATTATGTAGGAAAAGGTGCGGCGGTATTGAAAAAAGAGAGCGAAACCGTTCATGAGAGGGAGACGGTTTCCAAAAAGCCGCCCGCCCCCTGAAAAAGGAGCAAACCGGCAAATTTGTACCGATTTTAGCGCAGGAATGCAAGAATATCTTTTGACTTTGAAAAACAGGTATGATAAACTGAAAAACAGGATGGAGATTGAATGACCACAGGATTTGAGGTGACGATAAGTGGATAAGAACGAGTACAACCAGAAACTAGAGGAGATCGACCGGTATGTCAGTCAGGGGAACTACAGCGAGGCCGCGAAAATCGCGGATACCATTGACTGGCGCAGGGTGCGGAATGTGCGCACACTCTGTATGATCAGCGAGATCTACGAGGCGGAAAACCGGTATGAGGAGAGCAAGGCTCTGCTGCTGCGTGCCTACCGCCGTTCTCCGGTAGGAAGGGCGATTCTGTACCGTCTGGTGGAAGTGACGATCCAGCTGAAACAGTTCGATGAGGCGATCGAGTACTATTCCGAGTACGTGCAGGCGGCTCCTCATGATAACAACAAATATATCCTGAAATATAAGATCTACAAGGGCAGAGGAGCCTCCCTGGACGAGCAGATTGAGATTCTGAAAGAGTATCTCAGCCAGGAATACACGGAGAAATGGGCTTATGAGCTGGCGAAACTGTATCAGCAGGCCGGAAGGATTCCGGAATGTCTGGCGGCCTGCGATGATCTGATTCTTTGGTTCCACAGCGGCAAATATGTGATCAAGGCGCTGGAACTGAAGCGCCGGTACGCTTCCCTGACGCCGAAACAGCAGGAGATCTATGACCATCGGTTTGATGAGGCCATGGATGATGAGGATGAGCGGCTGGGGCAGGAAAAGCAGATCGTAGAGACGACGGAGGATGAGCTTGCAGAGACGATCCTTCATGATACGGAGAGGGAGATTGCCGAGGAGCTGTCCGGGAGTATGAAGCCGGAACCTTCCCCGGAGGAGACTCAGGCGGCAGAAGACGAGGAGGAGAACGCTCCGAAAGATACGTCTCCGCAAAGCGCACAGATCCCGGAGGAGACACCTTTGGACGAACCCATCGAGGATGCCCAGGCGTTTGACGAGCAGCTGAACAGGTACAATACCCAGGAACTGCAGACAGAACTGGTCAAAAGCATGCGCGAGATTGTCTATGGGGTCGGCGGACATCATGAGGAAGAGGCGGCGGGGGAGCCTTTAAGCGAACAGCCCGGAAGCGGTGAGGCGCAGGGTGCGTCTCAGCAGACAGCGGGGATCAATCTGCAGATGCCCTCCAAGGTGCAGATGAAGGCGGCAGAGCCTGCGCAGGCGGGAAAGCTGTCGATTGACGATATCCTGCTTTCCATGGGAGAGCGCGGGGATGCCATGCGCGAGATGGCGGCACGTGCATCTGCCGGGCCGAAAACACAGGCATCCGGTGTCATGTCAGCGATGGATGAAGCTCTCATGGGGATGGGTGTGGATGTGAAGGGGAAATCGAAGGAGCAGGAAGAGAACAAGCCGGAGGAAAGCGCAGAGTCTGAGGAGAAGGAACTGGCGCAAAACGAAGAGGTGAAACAGGAGACATCCGCAGCCGACTACAGGAGAAGCTCCTGGAAAACCACCGCGCCGCTTGACATGGAAGCGATTACCACGGCGAAGACCAAGCGGATTCCGACAGATGAGATCTCGGAGATCCATGCCTCTTTTGGCCTGGATGAGGAAGGCCATCGGATTCCGGTACCGGAAACGGAAACGCCGGGAGAATCTCCGGCGGATGAGGAGGAAAGCGATAAGGATCGGTATCTTTCCGATGAGGAGGAACCTTTCACTGAGGAACCCTTTACTCAGGAAGAATCCTTTGGGGCGGAAGAACCGGAAGGATTCCAGGAGCCGCCGCGAAAGCAGCCGGAAAGGACAGCGGCCGACAGGCAGCAGGCGAGGGAAGAATGGAACGGGGGAGGACCCGCTCCGCAGAGCGAGCGTATTCCCAGGCTGAGGATCAAGGATTACCAGAGAGGGATGTTTGCGGGCTTCATTGGCATCCAGAACATGGAAGAACAGATCGCGAACGCGATCATTCAGGCGGAGCAGCGCGGGGATGACCGCACGTCCCGGTCCGGCAACATTCTGATCTTTGGCGGTCACGGCTGCGGAAAGACGACGATCGCGACCAATATCGCCAAGGCGATTGCGCAGGATATGGGCAGTCAGTATGTGAAGATGGCCCGCATCTATGCCTCTGATTTCAACCGCAAGGATGTGGCGGCTACGATCGCCAAAATCGCGGGCGGCACCCTGATCATTGAGGAGGCCGGCGATCTGGAGGACAACGTGGTGGATCAGCTGACGACAGCCATGGAATTTCGCACGGACGCTCTGCTGGTGATTCTGGAGGATGAGCAGCGCTACATTCACGACCTGCTGATGCGTCATCCGCGTTTTACGATGAAGTTTACTTCACAGATCTTTATTCCGGTGTTTACGAACGACGAACTCGTGCGGTTTGGCCAGATCTATGCGGCTGACCGGGATTATGTGCTCAGCGAAGATGCTGCGGGCACTTTAAACGAGAGGATCAGCAGCGTTTCGGAAGCAGGGAATCTGGTATCCATCACAAATGTGATTGAACTGGTGGATCAGGCGATTCACAGGGCAAATAAATTTTTCCGCAAGCTGACATCCGGGAAAAAGCGGTATGATGAGAACAACTGCATCATTCTGCAGGAGAAGGATTTCCGGTAAGGCAAAGCGGATCAGCTTACAGGGCACTCTTGGCAGAGAGCCCTGTTTTGAGCTACTTACAGGGTGCGGGAAACAAAAGAGCGGTATTTTCCGCTCTTTAGGAGAGATGTGCTAAGAAGTCTGGAGAGGAGGAAATTTATATGTTACAGGGAAAAGTGGCAGTCGTGACAGGGGGAACCAGAGGAATCGGATTCGCGATCGTGCGAAAGTATCTGCAGAACGGAGCGAAGGTGATGCTGTTTGGCTCCAGGGCGGAGACGGTGGAGAGAGCTCTCTCCCTTCTTAAAAACGAAAATCCGGACTGGGAAGTAAAAGGTGCTTATCCCAATCTGCTGAACGCGGAAGAGGTTGCGTCTGTGATGGAAGACGTCCGGGAAACTTATGGCAGGATTGATATCCTGGTCAACAACGCGGGCATGTCGGACAGCACGAAGATCGATGACTACAGTGCGCAGCAGTTCCAGAAGGTGATGAACCTGAATGTAACCGCAGTGTTCAATTCGATCCTTGCGGTTGTAAAGATCATGAAGGAACAGGGAGGCGGCTGTATTCTGAATACGAGTTCCATGGTCAGCATTTCCGGCCAGCCCGGCGGCGTCGCCTATCCGGCGAGCAAATTTGCGATTAACGGTCTGACACTTTCTCTGGCGAGAGAGTTAGGTCCCAGCGGCATCCGTGTGAACGCGGTGGCTCCGGGCATCACCAGAACGGATATGGTGGCGGCTTTGCCGGATGAGATGATTCAGCCGATGATCGCGCAGATTCCCTTAAGAAGAATCGGCGAGCCGGAGGATGTGGCAAATGCGTTTCTGTTTCTGGCCAGTGATCTCGCGTCGTATGTGACGGGGGAGGTTCTGTCAGTGGACGGAGCGATGAGATCCTGAAGCAAAACAAACCAGGGAAACGAATCTTAGGGTACAGCAATTTAGAAGCCGGACTCAAAGAAACCGTTTCAAGGACATGATTTTGGAAAACCTGTAAAAAACGCTGGATCAGTTGTGGATTCGCGCAAAGAACTGCCGGATTTTCGTCCCGCCTGCAAAGACGTGCGCACAACGGATCCGGCTTTTTTTGCGCCTCGGGAAAAGAGGGAGAAGGCTGATCCGGCAGTCTCACCTTAAAAATGCTGCTTCCTTATCACTTACGGAGGAAGCGGGAGGCATGCGGGGAGAAGTGTTTCCGGCGGGCTTCTTCTAGTCCTCCGTACTTTTGATCATGCCTTTCGAATTGTGCCCCGGTCTGCGGGAGTCTCCGGTTTCCAGCGTCCCTTCGGGAAAACGGGAAGGTTTTTCTTGACTTTTAGTATACCGAACGGTATAATAGCAGTCAGACTGCAGCGGGAAAGCACAAAAGAACTCTCCTTTTTCCGGGCGGGGAGGAAACAAAAGAAGACCTGACGGACGGAAGGGAAAGGACAGAACAAAAGAGGACGGTGTTTGATGGACAATCGGGAACGGATCATGCAGTGTGCGGAAGAGCTTTTCTATTCACGGGGGTATGACGCAACTGGTGTACAGGAGATTGCGGATCACGCAGGGATTACCAAGCCGACGCTGTACTATTACTTTGGAAACAAACGCGGTCTGCTCAATACGCTGCTGGAGACAAAATTTGCCAGGCTCGATGAGCGGATGAAAGAAGTGCCCGGGATGCCAGGAGGCATCCGTGAAAAACTGCATGCGCTGGCGCAGGCCTATTTCCAGTTTTATCTGGAGGAAAAAAAGTTTCATGTGCTGATGATGGAGCTGTTCTATTCCGCACGGGACAACGAGGCTTACCAGACCGTGCGCCCCTATGTGCTCCATTTAAATCAGAGGGTGGTGGATGTATTTGAAAGCTGTCAGGCGGAGCTTGGCAACATGCGCGGCCGTCAGCGGCAGTTCGCGGTCAGCATCATCGGCGTGATTAACCAGTATCTGATGATTGGGCGGGACGAGGATGTCAGCCCGGAAAAGAAAGAGCAGGAGGAAAAAGATCCGGCGGGCGCTCAAAGGAAAGCCGATACGGAGGGCGAAGGATTTGCGTTCGCATGCCCGGCAGAAAGGGATGCGCAGGATGACGGGGAGCCGCTTTTTGTTAACGAGCAGCAGATCCATGCGCTGGTAGATCAGTTCATGTACGGGATCTTTTCATGACGGTTCTTAAGAGGAAGCAGGAGGGTTTTTCTATATTGGACAAAGGAAGCAGGCAGATGGGAAAATGGTATGAGACGGCGGTGTTTTATCACATCTATCCGCTGGGGTTATGCGGGGCTCCGCGTGAAAATCACCAGACTGAGGCGGAACACCGTCTGCGAAATCTTGAGGAGTGGCTGGATCACATTCAGGATCTGGGATGCTTAGGACTGTATATCGGGCCGCTGTTTGAATCTTCGTCCCACGGGTACGACACCGTGGATTACCGGCAGATCGACAGACGGCTGGGAGACAATGCGGACTTCGCGCATTTTGTGCAGGAAGCGCACCGGCGGGACATCCGGGTGGTGGTGGACGGCGTGTTCAACCATACGGGCAGGGAATTCTTCGCGTTTCGGGATGTGCGGGAAAACCGGGAGCGTTCCCGTTACTGCGGCTGGTACCGGGGCTTAAATTTTGGCTGGAACAACGGCTGGAATGACGGATTTTCCTACGAATCCTGGGATAACGGCGGGCATCTGGTGAAGTTAAATCTTCAGAACCGGGAAGTGAAGGATTACCTGTTTGACGTGGTCCGGTTCTGGATCCGGGAATTTGACATTGACGGGATCCGTCTGGACTGCGCAGACTGCCTGGATTTTGATTTTATGAAGGAACTGCGCTGGATGACCGGAAACGAGAAGGCGGACTTCTGGCTGATGGGCGAGGTGATCCACGGGGATTACAGCCGCTGGGCGAATCAGGAGATGCTGCATTCGGTGACCAATTATGAGCTGCACAAGGGACTGTACTCAGGGCATAATGATCACAACTACTTTGAGATTGCCCATACGATCCGCCGCCAGTTTGATGAAAACGGCGGGATCTACCGGGGACGCGTCCTGTACAGCTTTGTGGATAACCACGATGTGTCGAGACTGGTTAACAAGTTAAATGACAGGAGGCATCTGCGGCCGGTCTACACGCTGCTGTATACACTGCCCGGCCTGCCCTCGATTTACTATGGGTCCGAATGGGGAATCGAAGGCAGGAAGGAGGACGGCGACGCGGCTTTGCGCCCGGCGATTGATCTGCCGAAGATCCGCAAAGATCCGCCCGTTTCTGGGCTGGAGGAATTTCTGAAGTTTTTAGGAGACTGCCGCAGAAGCTGCCCGGTGATTTCCACTGGGCGCTACAGGGAACTTTTGCTTACCAACCGGCAGTATGCGTTCGCGCGGATGGACGAAACCTGTGCGGTGATCACAGCGGTAAATAATGACGAGAAGGAGGCGGACTGCACGATTCGGCTGCCTATCCAGGCAGCGGGGATCCGGGATCTGGAAAGCGGAGAATCTCTGCAGGAGGCGAACGGGCAGCTTTTCCTGAAGGTGCCCGGCAATGGATACCGCCTGCTTGCGGTCAACTGCTGATACGTTTTCTATGGAAAGACAGAGGGACAGCAAAGAGGGGCACCTCTTTGGAAGAGGGTCGGTGCTCCTTAAAGGTTTGTCCGGCGCTTAAGGTTTAAAAATACAGAATTTGTTAAAATACAGAAAGAGGGAGGAGGAAGAAGGATGGATACAGAAGAGAAGACTGTGGAGACGCCGGATACGGGCAAAGAGATTTCCGGGACAGGTGAGCCGGGAACTGCGGGAAAAGAATCAGCCGCGGCGTCGGCCGGGAATAAGACGAAAACAGCGTCCGCTGGGACGAAGAAGAAAGCGGCGGCAAAGTCTGCCGTGAAAAGGACGGTCGCGGAGGAGATCACGGAGAAAGCCGCCGCCAAGATGGCTGCGGAAGGGACCAAGCTGCCCAGGCGGCGCCCCAAGACCTCCCCGCAGCCGGAGGAGAGCGTGTTTGTCACGGAACTGGACCAGTATCTGTTTGGCAACGGGGTGCACTACGTAATCTTCAAGAAACTGGGGGCGCACCATACGGTCAGAAACGGCATCGAGGGGATCTATTTTGCGGTGTGGGCGCCTCATGCGGAAGGGGTGCAGCTGATTGGCAGCTTTAACGGCTGGGATGAGATGCGCCATCCGATGAAGCGGCTGGAACCGCTGGGGATTTATGAGCTGTTCGTGCCGGAGGCCAGGCTGGGGGATTTGTACAAGTTTCTGATCCTGACGAAGGACGGGCGCAGGCTGTACAAGGCAGACCCGTTTGCCAATGCGGCGGAATTTCGCCCGGGCACGGCATCCGTGGTGACGGATATTCGCAAGATCCGCTGGAGCGACAGCGCCTGGACGACGAAGCAGAAGGAGTTTGTGCCTGAAGAGTCGCCGATTTCCATCTATGAGGTGCATCCGGGCAGCTGGATGAAGCATCCCCATGGGGAGGGCGAGGACGGGTTCTACAACTACCGGGAGTTCGCGCATTCTCTGACGAAGTACGTAAAGAGGACGGGCTATACGCATGTCGAACTGATGGGGATCGCCGAGCATCCCTTCGACGGTTCCTGGGGCTATCAGGTGACAGGTTACTATGCGCCTACGTCCCGTTACGGCAGCCCGGAAGATTTCGCTTATATGGTGAATTACTTCCACCGCAACAACATCGGTGTGATTTTGGACTGGGTACCGGCCCATTTCCCCCGTGACGCGCACGGTCTGGCGGAGTTTGACGGAACCTGCCTGTTTGAGTACGCGGATCCCCGCAAGGGAGAACATCCGGACTGGGGGACGAAGGTCTTCGATTTCGGGAAGAGCGAGGTGAAAAACTTCCTCATCGGAAACGCGCTCTTCTGGCTGGAGGCTTATCACGTGGACGGGCTGCGCGTGGACGCGGTGGCTTCCATGCTCTACCTCGATTACGGACGCCAGGACGGGCAGTGGGTGCCCAATCAGTACGGCGGCAATAAAAACCTGGAAGCGATCGAGTTCTTTAAACATCTAAACAGCGTGATCCGCGGCCGCTATCCGGGCAAGATGATTATCGCCGAGGAATCGACTGCCTGGCCGAAAGTGACGGGACGCCCGGAAGACGACGGCCTGGGATTCACGATGAAGTGGAACATGGGCTGGATGCACGATTTCCTGGAATATATGAAGCTGGATCCGTACTTCCGCAAGTTCAACCACAACCGGATGACGTTCGCCATGACCTACGCCTATTCGGAGAAATACGTCCTGGTGCTTTCCCACGATGAGGTGGTGCATCTGAAGTGTTCGATGATCAACAAGATGCCGGGTCTGTATGATGACAAGTTTGCCAATTTGAAGGCGGGCTACACCTTTATGATCGGACATCCGGGCAAGAAGCTCCTGTTTATGGGGCAGGATTTCGCACAGTTCCAGGAGTGGAGCGAGGCCAGGGAGCTTGACTGGTATCTGCTCTCGGAGGACAAGCATCAGCAGATGCTGAACTTTGTCTCCGCGTTGCTGCATCTTTATAAGGCTACCCCGGCGCTGTACGATGGCGACTGCTATCCGGAGGGCTTTGAGTGGATCAACGCTGATGACTGCGACCGCAGCATCTTCAGCTTTGTGCGTCATTCCAGGAATATGCGCAGCAACGTGCTGTTTGTGATCAACTTTACGCCGGTGGCGCGTCCGGATTACCGCGTGGGCGTACCGCGAAAGAAGCAGTATACGCTGGTATTAAACAGCGATGATCCCACGTTTGGCGGCACCGGGAAGGAACGCCCGACGGTGTACAAGGCTGCCAAGAGCGAATGCGACGGAAGACCGTTCTCCTTCGCGTACGATCTGCCGGCTTACGGCGTGGCGGTGTTTAAGTTCTAAGTCTGCTTAGGGCAGCGTAAGGAGATGGAAAAGAAATAACCCCCGGTTCTTCAAAACGGAAACGGGGAGATGATCCCTGAAGAAAACTCCGCTGTATCAGGAGGGAAGCTTTTAAGTTATGCCTTCCCTGCGGCGGAGTTTTTCAAAGCAGGCGGATACAGCGAAGACACAAAGAGCCCCGCTGGATTTTCCTGGAGAGAACACAGGGAAGCAGAGTTGAGATTCATAAAAAAGACAGAATTTAACCGGGAACAGTCTTCTAATTTTTGTATTTCTTCATTTCTATAAAAATATCGCTTTTTACTCATAATCGTATTTTATTCTATTTTCCTGTTTCCTCCTGCCCGTGTTTGATGCGCTCAGACTATTTGGGATGTTTTGCCTGCTGTGCTGAATCCACGGATTGATCAGGAAAATTTGCGCATACACAGGAAAGGAAACTCAGGATCAAAGATCAGAAAGGCGCCCTTCCTGTCACATGTCATTTATCTTACTTTTCAGAATTCCATTTCTCATTTTCATAATTCACATCTTCTACATTCGGGATGGATATTCTTTGGATGAGTTCATCAGCACTTTTCCAACCTGACCGGACTTTACAGGCATCGGATTTATTAAGTGGTTTATACCAGTGTGAGCTTAAGCGTCTTCATTTTTAAAGCTGTTTTCTTTTTTTCCCCACTTTCCTCCTTTCTGCAGTCTGTAAATTTTCTGCTCACAATAGGAACATTCCCATCTCGCAGATATTTTCCGCGGGCTGATAAATTTAGTACCAGACGGCATCAGAAGTTTGCGGAAGACATGTCAGGACTGAAATCATTCACGAAAGAATAGTTGAAATTGCGGGGGAAATATGGTTTCGCAGGGGCTTTCCATTCGCTTTTGCCGCGAACCTGAAAAGAGACCAGTTCACCTTTTAAGGAAGAGCCAGGTATTCCTGAAAAAAGGGTTCCCGCTTATAAAGGATAAAAAGTTCCAGACGAAAGGAGGTGAACGCTAGAACCGTTCAACCCTGGTTTCCTCGTTTTCGCATTCGGATAGGTCATTGGAAACAGGCAGCATTAGTCGCTCTTTTGACTAAGAAACCGGCTAATGCTGCCGCCTGGTCGGCTGTCAGGGCACCCCTTTTGGGGGAGCGTCCCTTTCAGGCAGTATCAGTACAGCTGTTTCACTTCGAGCTGCAGCCTTTTTCGGATATTCTTCAGCCAACAGCAAAATACAGTTAAAATACGCATTGGCTGCCGGACACTGAAATGCTCCTATTCCTGGACACTGTTTCGACGGTTCGCATTCCGGCAGATGAAGCACCTTTTTTGCAGGCTCCGGGAACTCCTCCAGGGCATACTCCGGGTGTTTCATTTTCACCTGTCCGGGGTCTTTTTAGAATAGATCAGAGTTTTAGGCTTTCAGCGCTGTCCGGCGGCAAAGCGGAAATTATGGTTGGAGGATGCGGCCTGTTTGCCGCCGGAGTTTTGCCCGCGGCACCAGGAAAACTCCTGCCGTGAGCGGCGGGTAATTCACTGGAGGCGGCTTACGCGGCGGTATTCCAGCGGATTGGTGCCCTCAATCCTGGTAAAGGACTGGGAGAAGTAGCTTAAGGAGGAAAATCCCAGCATCCGCGCGATTTCTGTCAGACTGTGGTCCGTCTCCGTCAGGAGAAACCGGCTTTCCCTGATCCGGCGAAGAGTCAGATAGCGCATGGGAGAAAGCCCATATTCCTTCTGAAATGTGTGGGACAGGTAATATTTGCTTAAATTCGCCATATCTGCCAGCTGGTCCAAGGTTAGGTTCTCCTTGTAGTGCTCATCGATGTAGCGGCGCACCAGATTGCATTCCCGGTTGGATTTTGCTCTCTCCAGCGTAGGACGCAGCGAGATCGCTTCCCGGCGCAGCAGGAGGGTAAGCAGAATCTGCAGAAGATGTTTGCATACGGTTTCGTACTCCGGCGCTGCGGCATCCGCTTCCTCTAACAGCATGGTCAGGCATTCGCTCACATGAGGCCGCTTGGAAAACTGGTGAAGCAGCACATATCCATCGGGATCACTGGATACTTCCAGCCCTTCCACTCCCAGTACGATGTACTCCATGCGCCCTTCCGGGTCGCTTTTTTCCGTGTGCGGGACACCGCTGTTGACAACCAGAAAATCATCCGCGTTTACGGGAATGGACGTACTGTTTACCTGCAGGAATCCATGTCCCCTGGTGATAAAAAACAGTTCCGTGCAGCCGTGCGCATGCAGGGCGGAATTCCATTCCTCGCTGTACTGACTGCGGGTGATGTAGCGAAGCCAGGAGGTACCCGGTTCCGGCGCTTCGTTTTCCTGATGGAGAAGATACTGCTGTGTGCTCATGGGAGTCCTTTCTTTCCTTAGAAGAAGTTCATCAAATACCTGGGATTGATTTCCCCGCAGGCAGTGTTCAGACAGTGCGCTGTCCGGCGGCATCCTGTACGCCTGCCGGACAAAGGCTGCCCGGGATCTTTTTTAGTATATCCCAGACGCCGGACTTTCACAAGAAAAAAGAAAAAATCAAGCAAGATTTCTAAAATACAAAGCAAGAATGATATTGTGAAAAAGCATTTAAAGAGTATAATAACACTTATAAGATACGTGAATCAATATATACAAGAAAACTAAAAGAAAATACGAAAGCGAGGAGGTAGAGAAAATGAAAAGATTCATTAATGTATTAATTGCTGCGGGAATGACCGCTTCCCTGGCTTTTCTGGCAACTCCGGCATGTGCACAGGAACCGGTCGAGCTTCAGTTCTGGTCCATGTGGAACGAGGGCGAACCTCAGTCGGTCGTGCTTGCGGATGCCGCCGCTGCCTTTGAGGAGGAGACCGGGATCCATGTGAACATCGAGTGGAAGGGAAGAGACATTAACACCCTGCTGACCGCTTCTTTGGACGCGGGAGACAGGATCGATATTTTCGAGGATGACTACAACCGGATCGGACAGGTTTACAATGAGTGGACCTGTGATCTGACGCAGATGGCGGAAGATGCCGGTTACGTTGGCTATGACTGTCTCAACCGGCAGGTGAAGGACTGGACAGGAGTTTTAAACAGCATCCCGGAGCAGCCGCAGGTGGGCGGTGTGTTTTACAACAGAGCAGCCTTTGAGGCGGCAGGGATTGAGGCGGAACCCTCCACCTGGACAGAATTTCTGGAAACCTGCGCGAAACTGAAGGAAGCCGGGATCGCGCCTTTAGCGCAGGACGGCGCGTACACGGACTTTTCTTTCTACTATCATCTGGTCCGTTACCTGGGGGAGGACGGCATTGCCGAACTTCGCGATCACGGCGGCTGGGCGGATAATGCGCAGGCCATGCAGGCAGCACAGGATATCATCGATCTTGTGAACGCGGGCTTTCTGGCGGACGGCGCTCCGGATGAGTATCCCTCCAGTCAGACGAAAGTGGGCACAGGGGAAGCAGCCATGATAGTCTGCGCCAACTATGTGACCGCGGAGGTCAACGCCGCCGTCGGTGAACAGCTTTCCTGGGGACTGTTTAACTACCCGAGCGTGGAAGGCGGCAAAGAACCCACAGCTGCCTATGCCGGTTCCAACTCCCTGGCAATCGCTTCCTTAAGTGCGCATCCGCAGGAAGCCTTCGACTTCATCATGTATCTTGTGAGAGGGGAATGGGATCAGAGGATGGCGGATACCGCCGCGCAGATTCCGGCAGATCCCGACAATAAGGCTCCTTCCGGATTAGAGGGCACGATTGAAACCCTGCGGGCGGCGGAGAAGACCATGACCTGGTGCGGCGCTCTCAACACGCATCCCGCATGGGATTCGATGAAGACACAAATCACCGAACTGTTTGAAGGCAAGTACGAAGACGGCGCGGCTTTCTGCGCCGCGATGGATGCCCTTTATTAAGGGATCCGGCCATTGGTATGCAGGCGGCAGGAAGGTGCCGCCTGTTTTCCAGGCAAGGGGGAGGGATGAGTTGGAATGAAGAAAAATAAAACTCTGATTTTTATATTTATCGTGCCTACCGTGATCTGTCTGCTTCTCATGTACGTGTATCCCGTCATTCGAACGGCAGCCATGAGTTTCTTTCAGGTGGAGGACTTAACGACAGGCCTAAGCGAGTGGAAGTTTAACGGTCTGGACAACTACGTTCGGATCTTTCACAACGCCGGTTTTATTACCTCGTTAAAGAATTTTCTGGCGATCTGGATCGTGGGCGGCGTGATCACGCTGTCGCTGGCGATGCTGATGGCCGTGATTCTCACGAGCGGCATTCGGTTTCAGGGATTTTTCAGGGCGGCGATCTATCTGCCCAACGTGGTATCCGCTGTGGCGCTGGCTGTGATGTGGGTGCAGTATATCTTCAATTTCGATTATGGTCTGTTAAACCAGCTCGTCACCTTTTTAGGCTTTGACAAGATACGCTGGATGGGGACCGATACCAAGCTCTGGGCCATGATCGCGGCATACATCTACGGAAGCATCGGCTATTACATGCTGATCTACATCAGCGGCATCGAGAGCATTCCCAGGGATCTTTACGAGGCGGCTACGATTGACGGCGCGAAAAAGCCTGCGCAGTTTTTCCGCATTACGCTTCCGCTGCTGAAAGGGATCCTAAAGACGACCATCACGTTCTGGACGATCAACGCGGCCACATTTTATCTCTGGTCGAAACTTTTCTCTCCTGTACAGACGGAAAGCTCCACGATTGTTCCTGTGGTCTACCTGTATGATACGGTATTTGGAGGCAAAGGCGTGGTGACGCGCGATGCCGGAGCGGGCGGTGCCGTCGGCGTGGTTCTGACGCTGATCATCATCGCCGTGTATCTGATCACGGACCGGCTGCTTTCCAGCAACGATCTGGAGTATTAAAAGGAGGGGGACATGGAAAATAGGAAACGCAGCATCAACTGGAAACGGGAGATCAGCCAGATCCCCGGCTATCTGGTGGTGACGGTGTACGTGCTTTTTCTGGTGATCATGCTCACCTGGATTATCGGGGCGAGTTTATCGACTTCCCGGGAGATCTTAACCGGCGGCGTTTTGAAGTTTGAGACCGGATTTCACTGGGAGAATTATCTGACGGCCTGGACTACGCAGAATGTATCGGTCTTTTTCGGCAATTCCCTTCTTTATTCCGTGGTATCCTGCGCCGGGGTGCTGCTGATGTCCGCGCCTGCCGCCTATGTGCTCAGCCGCTGGAACTTCGTTGGAAGCCGTTCGATACGCGTCGCGCTGGTGATCTCCATGAGTGTGCCCGCCATCATGATCATCATGCCGCTTTATACGCTGGCGGTCAAGTGGGGCATCCGGGGGAGACTTCTGCTGATTGTACTGTATATCTTCATGCGGGTACCCTATACGACTATTTACCTGCTGGACTTTTTTGCCACCTTAAGCCGCAATTATGAGGAAGCGGCGGCCATTGACGGCTGTTCTCCCCAGAAAACTTTCTGGGTGATCATGCTGCCGTTAATTCAGCCGGCCATTATCACGGTGACTATCTTCAACTTTCTTTCCGTGTGGAATGAGTTCTTCATGGCCTTAATCTTCACCTCCGGCAAGGAGATGACCCCTGTGGGAGTAGGACTTCTGCAGATCGTCAATTCGATGAAGTACAGCGGCAATTATGGGGGACTGTTCGCGGCGGTCATTATTGTCTTTCTTCCTACGTTCCTGCTGTATCTGTTCATGTCCCGCAGAATCATCACCGGGGTTACGGCAGGCGGCATGAAAGGCTGAATGCGGGATGTTCGTATACAAGGAGCCTGTTTCGTTTTAGAAATCCGGATGCTTTTCTGGCACAGGGGCATTCGCGGACGGGGACGGCTGATTGGACATACGGAAGATACAGGGAAGGATTTTTTCATGAAAAAAACAAAAGGACGCGTAACGATCCCTACGGATCGGGATGCGGTTTGTGAGACTCTTGAGATTATTAAGCGCTGGGGAGCGGATGCCGTCCGGGACTGTGACGGCACAGAGTTTCCCGGGGAACTGAAGGATGTAAAGGCAAAGATTTATGCCACCTATTACACGACCCGGAAGGACAATGACTGGGCCGGGGCACACCCGGAAGAGAGACAGCAGTGCTATCTCATGACCGGTTTTCATACCGCGGCGGGGGATGGTCCCCTTTCCATCCCCCTGATGCGGGGAATCAGTCCGGAGCTGATAGCGGTAAACGACCAGGATGACATCCGCCGCTGGTGGGAAGTGATGGACCGCACCACGGGACTTCCCCTTTCCGCGGACAGCTGGAGCTATGACGGGAAAGGCTGTGTCCTGATTGATAAACCAAAGCCTTTCCACGATTATACGGTAAGCTTCCTGGCTTACCTAATCTGGGATCCGGTGCATATGTACAACGCAGTCACCAACGGCTGGACGGATGTGGAACATCAGATGACCTTTGATGTGCGCCAGCCCCTTACGCATGCGTATTCCCTGGAGCGGCTGCGCAAGTTTATCCGGGAGCACCCTTACGTGGATGTGATCCGCTATACCACTTTTTTCCATCAGTTTACGCTCGTCTTCGATGAGCTGAAGCGGGAAAAATACGTGGACTGGTACGGGTACTCCGCTTCGGTAAGTCCTTATATTCTGGAGCGTTTTGAAAAGGAAGCCGGATATAAATTCCGTCCGGAGTATATCATCGATCAGGGATATTACAACAATCAGTACCGGATTCCCAGCAGGGAATATCTGGATTTTGTGGCCTTTCAGCGCCGGGAGGTCGCATCACTGGCGAAGGAATTTGTGGAGATTACCCACGAGATGGGGAAGGAAGCCATGATGTTTCTGGGGGACCACTGGATCGGGACGGAACCTTACAGCCCCGAGTTTTCCTCGATCGGTCTGGATGCGGTTGTGGGCAGTGTCGGAAACGGCTCCACGCTGCGCCTACTCTCTGACATCCCCGGGGTGAAGTACACCGAAGGCCGCCTTTTGCCGTACTTTTTCCCGGATACGTTTTACCCGGGCGCAGATCCCGTGGGAGAGGCAAAGAAGAACTGGGTGACAGCCAGACGGGCGATCCTGCGCAGACCGGTGGATCGGATCGGCTACGGCGGCTATCTGAAACTGGCCTGCCAGTTCCCGGAGTTTTTAGACTATGTGGAGACGGTCTGTGAGGAATTCCGGGAGATCTATGACCGGATTCAGGGGAAAACTCCCTGGTGCGCCCGTCGTGTGGCCGTCTTAAACTGCTGGGGGCGTTCCCGTTCCTGGGGCTGCCATATGGTGCATCACGCCCTGTATCAGAAACAGAATTATTCCTATGCCGGAGTAATCGAGATTCTCTCCGGCGCTCCTTACAAGGTTTTGTTTATCAGCTTTGACGATTTGCTGTCCGATCCGTCCGTACTTAAACAGGTGGATGTGCTGCTTATGATCGGCGACGGGGACACTGCGCATACCGGGGGCGGAGTCTGGGAAGATGAGCGCATTCCTTCTTTGCTGAAGCAGTTTGTCTGGGAAGGCGGGGGATTTATCGGTGTAGGCGAACCCTCCGGACATCTTTATCAGGGACGGTATCTGCAGCTGTCCGGCATCCTGGGTGTGGAAAAGGAGACCGGGTTTACGTTAAGTTATGACAAATACAACTGGGAGGAACACCGGGATCATTTCATCCTGGAGGATGTAAAAGAGGATGTGGATTTTGGGGAGGGGAAAAAGGGTATTTACGCTCTTCCGGAAACTTACGTTCTAATTCAGAAGGAGTTAGAAGTGCAGATGGCGGTTCACGAATACGGATTGGGCCGCGCGGTGTATCTGTCCGGACTTCCCTATTCCTGCGGCAACGCCCGCCTTCTGCACCGCGCCATTCTCTGGAGCAGTCACGGGGAGGGGGAACTGCACAGATGGTTCTCCTCCAATGTAAAAACAGAGCTGCATGCTTACCCCGAGAGCGGCTGCTGGTGCGTCGTCAATAACAGCGAGGAGCCTTTGCAGACAGTTGTCTATACCGACCGCGAGAGCTTCCCGTTACATCTGAAAGCCGGCGAAATCCGCTGGTTTTAAGGAGGCCTCCTTCCTGCGGACAGGCTTTCCCTGCGGGATCTTACCCCCTGGGAGAAGGACCGTGTGGGAGAGCCTGCCACAGAAAATGAGACAGCAAAGGTGCATACAGGAATCAAAAGGAGAGCGCTGAGACCTAAGCGCTCTTTTTTTGCGCCCGAAGAGGGAATTTAGGAGCGTTTGGAAGGCAGGGCGAATTTCCAGGATTTTCTTTTCTAATGCCTGAAAGTATGCTATAATCAATCAACGTGGTCGGATTTTTGCCTGTGGACAGGCAAAAAGGCAAATGCGCCGGGAAGGAGACCTGCCCGGCGGCGGAGAAAAACGATGAAAAAAAATATGAAGGTCAAATATGGGGGAAATCTGAAGCTGCACTGGCGCTGGAACGTGATCCTGGCATCTACGCTGTTGATCCTGGTGGTCGTGATGTTCTGCATCAATGAGCGGGCCGGGCTGGTCGCGCTGGCGTTTACCGCTGTCTATTTCCTGCTGGTTCTTCTGATGTATTTCTACTATAAGCCCCGGATTCTGCGGGAGCTGGTGGATTTTGCCACGCGTTACGGGCAGGTGCAGAAGGAGATTCTGGAGCAGTTTGAGATTCCCGCCGCGCTGCTGGAGCCGGACGGGAAGATTCTCTGGATGAATACGGAGATGAAAACGCTCGCGAAAAAAGACCGGAATTACCGCAGAAATATTTCCACGATCTTTCCGGAACTTACGCGCGGCGCATTCCCGGAGAACGAGGAGAAAGCGGATATCCTCATCCGCTATGGGGAACGGGATTACCGGGCAAACATGCAGAAAATTCTCCTGAACGATCTGATCGACGATGTCGAAATGCTGGAACGGGACGGAAACGAGAATTATCTGTATATGACCTACCTGTTCGATGAGACTGAGCTAAACCGAGCGATTCAGGAAAACCGCGATCAGCGCCCGGTGGTGGGCCTTGTATATGTGGACAATTACGAGGAGGCCATGGAGCGGGTAGACGAGGTACATCAGTCTTTGTTAAGTGTGCTGGTAGACCGCCGGATCAATCACTATTTTGTGGGTATGCAGGGTCTGGTGAGAAAACTGGAGAAGGACAAGTACCTGGTGGTGCTCAATCAGAAGGGTTTGGACGCCCTGGAGGAGGACCGGTTTTCTATCCTGGAAGGTGTAAAGACGATCAACATCGGCAACGATGTGGGGATGACCGTCAGCATCGGCATGGGTGTCGATGGCAGCGGACATCTGCAGGATTATGAGTTTGCCCGCAGCGCGATCGAAATGGCGCTGGGGCGAGGCGGGGATCAGGCGGTCATCAAGGATCGGATCAACATGACGTTCTTTGGCGGCAAATCCCAGCGGAATGAACGCAATACCCGTGTGCGTTCCCGGGTGAAGGCCCAGGCGCTGCGCGAGATCATGCTTTCCATGGAAAGTGTGGTGGTGATGGGACACAGGATTACGGATATGGACAGTCTGGGCGCCTGTGTCGGCATCTACCGGGCGGCAAAGACTTTAGGCAAGCAGGTGCACATCGTGCTTGGCGAGGAGGACAGCGGCATCCGCCTGTGGACGCGTCAGTTTGAGGAGAACCGGGAGTATGAAAATGACATGTTCCTTACTCATGATCAGGCGCGGACGCTTGTGGACAACAGCACGATGGTGGCGGTGGTGGATACGAGCCGTCCGAGTATGGTGGAGTGTCCGGAAATCCTTGGGCAGACAAAGACGGTGATCGTGATTGACCACCATCGCCAGGCGACGGACCAGATAGAGAATACGGCTCTTTCCTACATCGATACTTCCGCCTCCTCCGCCTGCGAGATGATCTGTGAAATTCTGCAGTATTTCGAGGAGAGTGTGCGGCTTCGGAATCTGGAGGCGGACTGCATTTACGCCGGGATCATCATTGACACGAACAACTTTGTGGCCAAGACCGGAGTGCGGACGTTTGAAGCGGCAGCCTACTTAAGACGCAGCGGCGCGGATGTGACGCGGGTGCGAAAGGCTTTGCGCGGGGATGTGAAAAGCTACAAGGCACGTGCGGAAGCGGTGCGACACGCGGAAAACTACATGGGCTGCTATGCGATCGGTGTCTGTCCTTCAGAGGGACTGGAGAATCCTACCGTGGTGGGAGCGCAGGCGGCAAACGAGCTGCTGAATATCATCGGGGTGAAAGCCTCCTTCGTGTTCACGGAGCACGAGCAGAGAGTCTTTATCAGTGCCCGGTCCATTGACGAGGTGAACGTGCAGATCATCATGGAGCGCTTAGGCGGCGGAGGTCATATCAATATCGCGGGGGCACAGCTTACGGGCAGTACAACTCAGGCGGCGATCGAGCGGCTGAAGCAGATTTTGAAAGAGATGACAGAGGGAGGCGAGATTTAAATGAAAGTGATTTTGCTGGAAGATATACGGACTCTGGGGAAAAAGGGCGAGATTGTGGAAGTCAGCGACGGGTACGCGAGGAATGTGCTGCTGAAGAAAAACCAGTGCCTGGAGGCCACGAGCAAAAATTTAAACGATCTGAAACTGAAGAAAGCGAATCAGGAGAAAGTGGCGGCAGAGAGTCTGGTGAACGCTCAGGAGCTTGCCAAGAAGCTGGAAACGGCCTCGATCACACTGAAGGTGAAGTGCGGGGAAGCCGGGCGGCTGTTTGGTTCCATCTCCTCCCGGGAGATTGCCGAGGCGGCCAGGGAACAGCTGGGGTATGAGATCGACAAGAAGAAAATCATGCTCAGCAGCCCGATCAAAACGGTGGGAACGGTGAGCGTACCGATCCGGCTGCACACAAAGGTGACTGCCTCGCTGAAGGTGAATGTGGAAGCGCTCTAGAAACAGGACCGCGGCGCGTCTTTTCATGGTCAGTGAAGCCCCGGAGAAGATGAGCGGGACTTAAACGGGCAGAAAAAACCTCATTTTGGAAACTGGAGTTTTAAGATGGAAGAAACACTGATTAAACGGATCCTTCCCAGCAACGTAGAGGCGGAGCAGTCAGTTATCGGGGCGATGCTGATCGATCCGGAAGCGATTGTGGTGGCAACGGACATGCTGACCGGGGAGGATTTCTATCAGCGGCAGTGCAAGGCGCTCTTTGAGGCGATCGCGGGACTGTACGCGGAGGGAAAACCGGTAGATGCCGTAACACTGCAGGAACGCCTGAAAGAGAGGGAGATCCCGGAGGAATACAGCAGTCTGGAATATATCGGCAACCTGATTGCCGGGGTGCCGACCTCCCTTAATGTCAGCAGTTACGCGCAGATTGTGCAGGAGAAAGCGCTGCTTCGCCGCCTGATCAAGGTGTGCGATGAGATCTCCAATGCCTGTTATGCGGGGAAGGACCGCGTTGACGATATCCTGGAGATGACGGAGAAACAGATTTTCCAGGTGCTCCAGAGGCCGGGCGTCAAGGATTTCACGCCGATCAAGGAGATTGTAATGGCGGCGCTGGACAGGATTGAATCCGCCAGCCGCAACAGGGGAGCCGTCACGGGAATGGCCTCCGGGTTTATCGACCTCGATTACAAGACCTCCGGTTTTCAGGCCTCGGATCTGATTCTAATCGCCGCGCGTCCATCCATGGGAAAGACGGCGCTCGCCTTGAATATGGCGGAATATATGGCATTTCAGCGGGGACAGACGGTGGCTATGTTCAGCCTGGAGATGTCCAGGGAGCAGCTCGTGAACCGGCTGTTTTCGCAGGAAGCGAGGATCGATGCCCAGCTTCTGCGCACGGGGAACTTAAGCGATCCGGACTGGGGAAGTCTGATTGAGGCGGCGGGCGTGATCGGCCGTTCCAACCTGATCATCGACGATACGCCGGGTATCTCGATACCGGAACTGCGCAGCAAATGCCGCAAATATAAGCTGGAATACAACGTGGATATTGTGATGATCGACTACCTGCAGTTAATGCAGAGCGGTCACCGCTCGGAGTCCAGACAGCAGGAGATTTCCGAGATCTCCCGTTCCTTAAAGGAGATCGCCCGGGAACTGCAGATTCCGGTGATCGCGCTTTCCCAGCTTTCCAGGGCCGTGGAACAGCGCCCGGATCACCGTCCCATGCTGTCAGACCTGCGCGAGTCGGGGGCTATTGAGCAGGATGCGGATGTCGTCATGTTTTTATACCGTGAAGATTATTACAATAAAGATACGGAGCGCAAAGATGTGGCCGAGGTGATCATCGCCAAACAGCGCAACGGCCCAATCGGGACGATTGAGCTGGCATGGCTTCCGCGGTTTACAAAATTTGCCAATATACAAAAGTAGCCGAGGGGAAGAACAAAAATGGACCCGTTCACCGGACGGGTTCTTTTTGTGTACGAAAGCAGCGCAGGAGGAGAAAACCGTCGGCAAACATACAACCTAGCAAAACGGGGGAGACACTGCCGAGAGAAATGGTAAACGAGGAGACAGCCTTGAAGAATTTTGTGTACATCCTGGAGTGCGCAGACGGCACCTATTATACCGGATGGACGACCGATTTAAAGCGCCGTGTGGAGACACATAACCAGGGAAGAGGAGCAAAGTACACGAAAGGCCGGGGACCTGTAAAGCTCGTCTACTGGGAAGAGCTCCCCACAAAAGAGGAAGCCCTGCGCAGGGAGCGGGCTCTGAAGCGGCTTACGCACAGAGAGAAGGCGCTCTTAATTGAAAGCGGTTCTGTCGGGAGGCAGCCGTAAAATACGCCCGCAGAAAAATGCTGTGGGATCCTTAAGGTTAGGGAAAACGGCGGATCTTTTTAAGGTCTCAAACCCGCCCGGGGTTTTACATCCCGGGCAGAACGGAAAGCTTTCGGATCTAAAAGAGGATGACGCTATGCCGTCATGGGAGCCACATAGAAATACATCAGAACCATGTGACAGAAACTGCCTCCCATGACAAACAGGTGGAAGATTTCGTGTGAGCCGAAATTCTTATGCCTGGAATTGAAGATCGGCAGTTTCAGCGCGTAGATAATCCCGCCTATGGTATAGATAATGCCGCCTGCCAGCAGCCAGGCAAAGGCCGCTTTGGAAAGTCCCGAGACGATCTCCTGGTAATCGATCACACAGCACCAGCCCATGGCGATGTAGAGCAGGGAGGAAAACCATTTCGGGCAGGTGATCCAGAACGCCTTGATCAGGATTCCTGCCAGGGCGATCGCCCAAACAAGAGCGCATAAGGTGTAGCCGGTTTTCCCCTTGAGAACAATCATGCAGATGGGTGTATAGCTGCCTGCGATCAGCACAAAGATCATCATGTGGTCAATCTTGCGCAGAATGCGGTTGACACGGTCGGAAATGTCCAGGGCATGGTAAACAGTGCTGGCAGTGTACAGCAGAATCATGCTGAGGGAGAAAATCCCCAGAGAGATCACATGCATGGGATCATGGGTGGAGGCCGCGCGGATCATCAGAGGAATCGAAGCAAGAACCGTCAGAATCAGCCCAATGAAATGGGTGATGGCGCTGCCGGGATCCTTTAAGTGCCTCTGTTTCTTTCCAGTTTTATCTGCCATAGATTTCATTCCTCCAATCTCTCTCTTTGCCGGAAAAGGGCATGCATGCTGCAGGTTTACGCGGATGTCTTTTCGAAGCGGGGAAACCCGCCCGTGCCGCACAGAAAAAATGGCGCTCCGGCAAGATACGGCAAATGAAAGACGAAACGTCGCTGATGCACACCGACATGTGGTTTTCAATACTATGTAACAAAGAGAGTATACTACGTTTTGACAGGATTGGCAACTGCTTTTTGCCTGTTTTTGCAGTTTCAGGCAAAAATTTGCGGAAGAGCAGCCCTTGTAAGGGTAGAGGTACGAAAGAGGATCGCCTGGGCCATCCAGTTCCAGGCAGGCTGTGCGGGCAAAGAGTGTTCCTGCACATGGATGGACGGGGCTTTGCCCGCAAAAGAGCTTTCGCTCTATCTGGATTCTGTCAAAAACGTAAAGGACGGCAGATCGAAGGACAGTCAATGAGACTGCGTCAGGCAGAAAAAATAAAGCAGGGCGCTGTTTCAAGCAGCCCTGCCGGAGAAAGGAAATATATGTGAACTCGGCCTTTTTGGCTGAGAGAATTTTTAGTCGATCCCCGGTCTCATGGTGCACCTCATGAACTTGGGGATCATTTGGACTTCTGATGGTTTTGATTATACGGGACGTTTGTGAGCAATCTGTGACCGAAAGATAAAGAAAAAATAACATTTCTGAAAAAAGTGGGAGGAGTAAAAACGGCAGATTAGGGGAGTTAGCGGCACATCCCGGGGATTTGCGGTTTGACGATGCATACTGGCACCGTAATGTTAATTATTGACTTTAGATTTAGTAGGAAAATGAACGTTTACTACCTAAAACAGCCTGGGTTTCAGCTCTTTGAGATGATCTCCCAGGCCTCGTCATCGATCAGCCTGTTTTTGTAATAATATCTCCGGTCATCTTCGGTGACCGCCCGAATGATTCTGCAGGGATTTCCCGCCGCGACGACACAGTCAGGAATGTCTTTCGTTACCACACTTCCGGCTCCGATCACGACATTGTCTCCGATATGGACACCCGGGCAGATCACGGCGCTTCCTCCGATCCACACGTTGCTGCCAATCACGACCTCGATTCCGTACTCATAACCGGAATTGCGGGTATCCGGGTGAATCGGGTGCCCCGCCGTATAGATGGCCGCGTTCGGAGCCATCTGACAGTAATCACCGATCTTCACTCTGGCAACGTCCAGTATCGTGCAGTTGTAATTGGCAAAAAAGGATTTTCCCACTTCGATGTGAAAGCCGTAATCGCAGTAGAATGGTGGATTAATGAAAGCTCCGTCTGATTTGCCCAGCAGTTCTTTGACGAGATTGGCAATCAGGTTCACATCTGTCCGGTCAGCGGTATTCAGTTTCTGCAGCAGGATCCTTGTTTTTCTAAGTTCCTCCTGGACGGCTTCATCCGCCCGGTAGACCAGTTCGCTGTCCCGTCTTTCACGGTTTGTCATGCTAATCCCTCCATGGAGCTTTTTGAATGAGAAACAGGGGATCATCTCCCCGGGAAAAATGCGGATGAAGAAGGAAATGCTTTCGCTGTCGGCAGCGTATGAAAATCCGGCAGGATATTTTTGGCGCTCTCCTAACAGCCGATGGGCGTTACCTCAGGCAGGAGAAAGGATCGAAAATATAAAATTTCCCTCCGCTTTATGGAAGCGGAGGGATCGGTTTTTCAGGTAAAATTTAGTCCAGGATCTCCATCAGTTTGCCGCAGCAGATGGGGATCTGCTCACCCTTTTTCACGTGGACAACCTTATTGCAGGTTGAGCAGTAAACGTCGGTGTCATAAGGCGCGATAAATTCCGGAACGGCCTTCTCTTCCTCGGGAGTTAAGCCGCTGATGTGAAACTGTGCGACATTTTTTTCAGAGGGAATGTAAACGCCGATCGGCTCCAGACTCTTATTGTTGCCGACACAGTTTCCCATTCTCACCCAGAGCGCTTCCAGTTCCGCGGTCTCCGCCGGGTTTTCCGGGACAAATTCTGCGATTGCCTTGTCTAATCTGATTTTCATAAGCTTCCTCCGGTCTATGAGATCTTTCTCTCTAAAGGGTTATTATTCACGGCAGAGCCCCTGCAGGATAAGGGAAAAGGATTTCTCCTTAAGATGCTGTCGCCTGTCCTTCTTCCTGCTGTCTGAAAAGCCGCCCGCAGCGAACACCTTTTTCCCCGCATAGGGTGAAGGATTTGTCTTTCAGCGGGCAGATTTCAGTGACTGCGAAAGGGACGAATTTTCTCCCCTATAAAAAGAAAGGATCTACGCCCTGGAAAAATCCCCTGGCGCAACCCTTTCTTATAAGAAGGCTGTTTGTTTAGCCAAAGTAACGGTCTAAGAGACCCTTGAATGCTCTGCCGTGACGCGCCTCGTCTCTTGCCATCTCATGGACGGTGTCATGGATTGCGTCAAGGTTGGCGGCCTTTGCCTTCTTCGCCAGCTCGAGCTTGCCTGCGGTAGCGCCGTTTTCAGCCTCTACGCGCATCTCCAGATTCTTTTTGGTGCTCGGGGTGACGACTTCGCCCAGCATTTCGGCAAATTTCGCGGCATGCTCCGCCTCTTCATAAGCGGCCTTTTCCCAGTACAGGCCGATTTCCGGATATCCCTCCCTGTGAGCGACTCTCGCCATGGCAAGGTACATGCCAACTTCCTTGCATTCACCTTCAAAGTTTTCCCTCAGGCCATCCACGATATCTTCGCTGACGCCTTCGGTGATGCCTACCTCATGCTCGCAGGCCCAGGTTAAGGTGCCTTCTTTCACCTCTTCGAATTTCTCAGCCGGAGCACCGCAGATCGGGCAGGCCTCCGGAGCGGCATCTCCCTCATAAACATAACCACAAACTTTGCATACAAACTTTGCCATACCATTTTCTCCTTTTCTGATTTCTGATTTTTTTAGCGTCAGTTACGTTACTTTCTCCTTAGGTTTTTGTCAGGGGGAACCTTTCATGCAGGGGTGATTTCCTGTCCCCGCAGGCAGTTTTCACACAGTCCATAGAAGTTTGTGACATATCCCTCGATCTGACCGTCAAAGTCTTTGGCCGCTTCCTCGATGATGCAGTCGATATTTTTCATGTTCATATCGATGACGTGATGACAATTGCGGCAGATGAAATGATGGTGCTGGGAAATATCACCGTCAAAGTGGTCCGGACCGTCCCCGGTGCTGATTTTTTTGATTTCGCCCAGATCCGTAAGCAGCGCAAGATTCCGGTAGACCGTTCCCAGGCTGATGTGCGGATACTCTTCCCTCAAACAGGCATAGATTGTTTCAGCAGTGGGATGATCCGTCCGCCCGGCCAGGAAGTTTTTGATGGACTCTCTCTGTTTGCTGTGCTTCAGCTCCGCCATAAGGCCTCCTTGATAATAGTAATCGTTACTGTTATCAAAATGATATCAAAGATCCCTGTTTCTGTCAAGAAGAAATTTTGCCGGAATCTGAGCCTCTTTGCCGCTGGTTTTTGTCACTATTCACAGTGAGGGGAACAGGGAATGACGGACATGACCTTTGCAGCAGATGAGAGGCATACGAAAACACTGCGGGTATTGCCCGCGTTTTCTGATCCTTTTGCAGTGGCCGGCGCGGTGGGAAAATTTGCCGTACAGGAAAAGGAGAAGGAAAGGAATGACTGCCCGCATCCGGGCGAATCCCTGGAGAAAAAGGAAGGAAAGGAAGCAGGGATTTGTTCCTCGGATCTGGATCCTTCATAAGGAAATCCGTCTGCCCTGGAACGATGAGTTTGACCGGTGGCATTTAAAGCATTTCCCGGAGAGTGTACATGCCCATGTTTTCCTGGATCAGATTTCGTTAATGGAGGAATTTCTGACAGCGGATGCCTGGGCGGTTGTGCCGTTTTCTGTCGGATACCGCCTGAGAGAGAAAGGGATCCCCATTCAGCGGCTGACCGATGCGCCGCCTGGCCGTATGATCTGGTACCTTGTTCCGAAAGAGAAGGAAAATCCCCTGGTAAAGAGCTTCTTTTTTCATCTGCGCATTTACCTGAAAACTTTGCAGTCTGAAGACTTTGAGACGAAGGAATCCGAACAGCTCTATTGCTGGCTCTCCTGGAAGAAGGATTCCCGCGGCCGCTTCTGCCGCATGCTTAGGAGGATTACGATCCATATGCCAAAAAACCTCCCGTCAGTAAGGAAGACGGGAGGACTTTTCTTTCCGTTTGCATGAATCCGCTAACAGTCATACGTAACTTTAACCGGAGATACGCCGCATAACTTTCGGCTTTTCTCATCCGGCTGGCTGAATCCCGCATACAAAACAAAGTGTCTGCTGTCAATGATCCGTTTACCGTCGTCGTTTACCACCGTAAAGGCTGACGGCGGGATGGTGAGCGTTACGGCCTTTTTTTCTCCTGCCTTCAGGAAAACCCTGGAGAACGCGCAGAGCGAAGGATTCCTCGGCGCATACTTTGAATCGCAGGTAATATATACCTGCAGCACATCCCCCGTATCACAAAAGCCCGCGTTTTCGATTTCCGCAAGCAGGATGAGAGCGTCTTTTTCATCTCCGGAGAGCACCTTCGCGTCAGTTACCCGCACGTCCCCGTAAGTCAGACCGAAGCCAAACGGATACTGCGCCGGATGCTCCATATAGCGGTAGGTTCTGCCGCGCATCGAATAGTCCTCAAAGGCGGGAAGCTCCTCGATCGTCTCATAAAAGGTGACCGGAAGTTTCCCAGACGGGGAGTGATCACCAAATAAAAGCTCCGCCACAGCGGCGCCTCCCTGCGAACCCGGATACCAGACCTGCAGGATCGCCTGAAAATGAGCCGACGCATAACTTAAATCCAGATCGCTGCCAGCCATCATGCACAGCACGGTTGGAGTCCCCGTCTGCGCGACTGCCTCCATCAGATCGCGCTGCACTTTCGGAAGCAGCAGATCCGGTTTGTCACCGGAGGCGTAGCTGTTTCCGGTATCGCCCTGCTCTCCCTCCAGCGTTTCGTCAAGTCCCAGGCACAAAATCACCACATCGCTGAGTTTGGCGACCGTTTTCGCCTCCGCGATCCGATCCCCGGGAAGCGCCAGGCGTTCCGTCCGGTCACGGAAAAGTTCACAGCCCTTACTTGTGAGAATCTGTACGTCTTCGCCAAGATAATCCTGCAGACCTTCCTGAATGGTCACATAGCGGGAGGCCGTCCCGTGGTAATTGCCAACCAGCGCGGCACGGCTGTCCGCGTTCGGGCCGATGATGCCGATGGTTTTCAAGGCACTTTTGCGAAGCGGCAGTAGGCCGTCATTTTTTAACAGGACGATGCTCTCCAGTGCTGCCTGCTTCGCCAGTTTAGTATGTTCCTTCGATTCGATCACGCTGTAGGGAATCTGATCGTATTCGCTTTCGTCAAACAGGCCCAGAAGGAAGCGTGTCGTAAACAGACGCACGGCGGATTCCGTGATCGCTTCCTCGCAGACAAGGCCGCTTTGATATGCGTTTAAAATATGCAGGTAGGTGTTTCCGCAGTTTAGATTGCAGCCCTGGTTGATCGCCAGAGCCGCGGATTCTTTGGCGGAAGAGGTTACCATGTGATGTTCGTGGAAATCACGGATGGCCCAGCAGTCGGAGACAAAATATCCCTCAAAGCCCCATTCCTCCCGCAGTTTCTTCATAAGCGTCGGGCTGGCGCAGGCGGGTTCTTCGTTGACGCGGTTGTAGGCGCCCATTACGCCCGCCACGTGCGCCTCCTGCACAAGCGCCTGAAAGGCGGGCAGATAGGTTTCGTTCAGATCCTTTAAGGACACTTTCGCGTCGAATTCATGCCGACTGGCCTCCGGACCGGAGTGCACCGCGAAGTGTTTCGCGCAGGCGGCGGCTTTCATCGTTTCTCCGTCCCCCTGCAGTCCTTTCACGTAGGCGACACCCATACGGCTGGTCAGGTACGGATCTTCCCCGTAGGTTTCCTGGCCGCGTCCCCAGCGGGGATCACGGAAAATATTGATGTTGGGAGACCAGAAGGTCAGTCCCTTGTAGATGTCCCGATCTTCCAAAGCGGAAGCGGCATTGTACTTTGCGCGTCCTTCCGTGGCAACGACATTCGCCAGTTTCTTTGCCAGATCCGGATCAAAGGTCGCTCCGATCCCGATGGCCTGCGGAAAGACGGTTGCCTGCCCGGCTCTTGCCGCCCCGTGCAGCCCCTCATTCCACCAGTTGTAGGCGGGAATGTTCAGCCGCTTAATGGCCGGTGCGTCATATTTTAGCTGGCTGGCTTTTTCTTCCAGCGTCATCTGCGCGACAAGCGCTTCTGCTCTTTTTCTTGCCTCTTCTCTGTTCATCGTAGTCTCCTGTAGTTATGCTGCCAAAGGGGAACTTTTCCGCCGTCTGATGAGACTTTTAGGTTTCTGCCCCGGATTTTTAAAACCCCGGGAAACAAGGATAACCTTGTATCCGCCGGCGCAGCCGCACCGGCGGATCTGTAAAGGAAGCTGTACGAAAGCTGTACAGAATGGTTCTCCGGTTTAAGGAAGGATCAGCCTTTCACAGCGCCGGTTGTCAGACCTTCTACGATCTGGTTGCTGAACATGCAGTATACGATAACGGTCGGCGCGATCGCGATGATGATGGCCGCGAACATCTGCACGTAGTTTGTCGCGTAAGGTCCCACAAAGTAGGTCAGCGTAACCGGAAGTGTCTTTTTCTCCGGATCGGAGATGAAGACCATCGCCAGAAGCAGCTCATTCCAGTTGTTGATGAAGGTCATCAGACCGGAGACAAAGAATCCGGTGCGGGCCAGAGGAAGTGCGATCTGGAAGAAGCAGCGGTAGATTCCGCAGCCGTCGATCGCGGCGGATTCAAACAGTTCCCCTGGAATGGATTTAAAGAAACCGGTCATCAGAAAGATTGTCATTGGCAGTGAGAACGTGATGTACGGCAAAACCAGACCGAATCGGGAGTTTGTCAGTCCCATGTGGGAAAAACGCACAAACAGCGGGATCAGAATACAGTGTACCGGCACCATCATGCCGATCATGAAGAAGGTTCCCATTGCCCCGGAAAGTTTCCAGCGCATCCGCCCGATCGCGAACGCGGCCATCGCCCCGAAGAAAAGGCTTACGACCAGAGTCGAGCCGCAGACGATCACGGAGTTTACCAGTGCGATTCCCAGTCTGCCAAGCGTCCACGCCTCCACATAGTTCTGGAAATGGATTTTGGAAGGCAGTCCGAACGGCGATTTCATCAGTTCCGCATTATCCTTCATGGATACCATAAGCATCCACACAAGAGGTGCAATATAGATGAACGCCAGCAAAATCAGCAGGGCATAGATCAGGATCATGGACGGGCTGAGTTTTTTTCTTTTTTTCGTCATTTCGTTACTCATCGATATTGCCTCCTATCCTTCGTAAGTTTCCACTTTGATGACTTTCTTGACAAGCAGAGTGACAACCAGACAGAATATAAGCAGAATCACGGAGATTGCGCTCGCATAGCCGTACTTGAAGTAATTGAAACCTTCCGCGTAGAGTTCGGTCGCCAACACCTCGGTGCGGTGGTTCGGGCCGCCCTGCGTCATGTTGTAGACAAGGTCGAAAAACTTCAGCGAGCCAATGCAGTTCAGGGACAGCGAGGTCACGACCATCGGCTTGACCAGCGGCAGCGTGATATAGCGGAATGCCTTCACTTTTGATGCCCCGTCGATGTAGGATGCCTCATACACCTCTTTTGAGATGCCGGTGATCTGTGCCATGTAGAGCATCATGTTCTGACCGACATACTGCCATAGGGCCACGAAGGCGATCACCCACATCGGCAGCACGATAAATCCTTTGGAATCCATCAGCCAAAGCGGACCTTCAATCCCGAACTTCGCCAGCAGCTGATTGATGCCGATCCGCGGGTTGAATAAGAATGCCCACAGAAGACCGAGGGCAGCGGAGGACAGCACACAGGGCAGATAGTAGATGTTTTTGAACAGGTTGCGTCCCTTCGGGATGTTCGTCAGCAGAACCGCCAGGAGAAGCCCTATGACCTGCTGCGTGACAGCGGAAAAGACCATGAAGAAAATCGAGTTCTTCAGGGCGATGCGGAACGTCTTGTCCTTCAGGAACAGATTCTGATAATTCTTAAATCCCACAAAAACCGGCGGAGTCAAAGCCGTATAATCGCAGAACGAATAATAGATCATCTGGAATGTAGGAATGATCAGAATCAGCACAAACATGATCAGCGCCGGAGCGATGAAGATGCAGATCGCTTTTTTGTTGCTAAATATTTTATCCATAGCTTCTCCCTCTGTTAAAAAGGGCCGCTGCAGAAACAGCCATTTTCGAGCGCTCTGCAACGGCCTTCATTTTAATCGTCTATGATGGCTGTAAATTCAGATTCAGTTTATTCCCAGACATTGCTCTCATAGAAGTCCTGAACGGTCTGCAAAGCTTCTTCCGGCGTCTGGTTGCCAAGGAATACGTCAACCATCGCGTTGTCGAAGCAGTCGCCCGCTTCCACGGAATCCAGAGACTCATTGTAGAAACCAAGGGTACCGGTTACATTCGCCATGATATCCTGCACGAACTTCAGTTGTGCCGGAGCAACATCAAAGTCGATTTCCACGTTCTTGTTGATCGGGAACTTGCCGGCAACCTCCGCCATATATTTCTGAGCGGTCTCATCGGTGAACATCTTCATCAGAGCGATAACCGCATCCTGATGCTCGGTGGTGGAGCTCATCAGAAGGTCGTCCGTCTTGACGATCATCCGGTTCGGATCATTGCCGCCCTCGATAGCCGGGAACTGGAACACGCCGCACTTGTCTTCGATCGTCTCGCTGGCGCCGTTCATCTGGCCGATTGCCCAGGAACCCTGTACAAGCATGGCAGCTTCTTCGTTGTAGAAGGCCGCGGTAGCCTGGTCATTGGAGTCACCTGCTGCGGTCGGCTGGAAGTACTGGGAGAGCTCCTGCAGCTTGGTAGCAGCCTGTACGAACACATCATCCGTCCAGTTGGCCTCATGGGAAGCGATCTTGGAAAGATCAGCGCCCTGACGGTCGCACAGATAACCGGCGATCATGGACAGGCACCAGGCCGTTCCGGCGGAGCAGGAGATCGGCGTATAGCCCGCATCCTGCAGTTTCTGGCAGACATCGAGCAGTTCGTCATAGGTGGTCGGAACTTCCACGCCCGCCGCTTCGAACATTTCTGTATTGTAGAAGACGCAGGCAGCCTGGAAGCAGGTCGGAACAGCCATGATCTTCCCATCATAAGTCATACGCTCAAAGATACCATCCGTGAAGCTGGCATACCATTCCGGCTCCTGGTTCGTCAGGATATCCGTAAGGTCTGCGCAGGCGCCGGCCTCTACGTATACGTCCATGTTCGGGCCGGGGTTACAGATGTAGACATCCGGGGTTTCCCCTGCCGCGATCAGAGCGTTGAGCTTGCCGTCATACTCTTCCAGGTTCGTGGTGATGGCGGTTACGTGATACTTGCCGGCATACTCTTCGTTGAAACGATCGAGTACCTGCGCGTATCCTAAGGATGTTGTGTCTGTGGTTGCCTGAAGGTCATCCCAGAACATCCAGGTGATCTCCTCGACTTCTTCCGCCTGTGCCGGGACTGCCGTCACCAGTGAGGCTACCATGGCGGCCGACATGGCGACGGAAATCCATTTTTTCATTTTCATGATGTTTCCTCCTTCTTTTTTGTGACGAATCACCAAATATTTCAGGTTCAGTATAGCCGATTGGGGACAGAGTGTCAAATAAATTCTTGCGAATCGGTTCCTAATTATTGCTGCGATTGCGAAAGGCGTTTTGTCAGTTTTCCGGTTTCCTCTCTTTCCCGCACCATACGGCTGATCGATTTGCACAAGGATTCCGCCTAAAAGTCCCCCAGACTGTCTGTTTTTCTTGGTGTTGCAATATGCCGCGGCATTTTGTACAATAAACCGGAGTGAAATCTGCAACTGAAATCTTTGCAGAAACCGGAACCTTTTTGGAAAGGAGAAAGACAGAGTTGATCGAGAATCTGAGCGGGCAGCACGAGACCGTGAATTACAGGAAAAACACCCATCTAAGGCTGTACAACAATGATGAGGCGGAAAACTATCCTCCGCACTGGCACACGCCGTTTGAACTGATCATGCCGACGAAAAGCTGGTATAAGGTGCGCTGCGGGAACCGGGAGTATTTTCTCAGGGAAGGGGACATTCTCATCATCTGTCCCGGGGTTTTGCATGAGCTTTTCGCCCCGGAACAGGGAGTGCGGATCATTTTTCAGCCGCTTCTGTCCTCGTTTTCCTTAAGCGACCTGGATCTTTTGATCTCCATGATTGATCCTGCTGTCCTGATCACTCCGGAGACGCATCCGCAGATCTATGAGCAGGTTCAAAAGAGACTGCTGGAAATCCGCGATGAATATCTGCTCGCTCCCTCTTTCGCAGAATCAAGCATCTATTCGAAGGTACTGGAGATTCTTGTGCTGGTCGGGCGTCACCACGCAGAGATGGTCCGCCAGGGCTTTGACGCGAAGGATTCCAAGCAGCAGGAATACATGAAGAAGTTTGATTTTATCTGCGGCTATATCAGTGAGCATTTTTCGGAGCAGCTGACACTGGATGACATGGCGTCCATGGCGGGTTTTTCAAAGTATCATTTTACGAGGCTGTTCAAGCAGTATACGGACTGTTCGTTCTACCAGTACCTGAATCAGAAGAGAATCAACTACGCGAAGCTGCTTTTGACGGACAAGCAGATTCCCATACTGGAAGTCTCTCTGCGCTCCGGCTACTCCAATCTCTCTGCTTTTCTTAGGATGTTCAAGAAGATTGCCGGATGCACCCCTTCCGAGCTGCGGAAAATGTATGTCGAGGACATTGACCGTCCTCAGGGAGAAAAGATAGAGGAGGCTCAGCGCGAAAACCGGACCGAAACCAGGGACCTTATCGTTTAAGCGGGCGTTCCTATATATAAGGAAAGAACCGGTTCAGAGAAAACGAATCCCGGCGGGGAACGCGCACTCGGCGTTTTCGCCGGAAGCAATCTGGAGATTGGAAAGAGAAGATCTTTTAAGATACAGGAGGAAGAGAGAATGTACGATGTGGTGATTATCGGTTCAGGACCGGCAGGACTGACCGCAGCCATCTACGCGAAACGGGCTCAGCTGAATACCCTGGTGCTGGAGAAGGAGTATGTCAGCGGAGGACAGGTGGTCAACACCTATGAAGTGGACAATTACCCCGGTCTTCCCGGGATCGGCGGGCTGGAGCTGGGGATGAAATTCCGCGAGCACGCGGAATCGTTTGGCACGGAATTTGTCAATGCCGCTGTGGAGGATATTATTATAGAAGGAACACGGAAAAAAGTTGTGACTAAGGAGGCCGTGTATGAGACGAAAGCGGTGATCATCGCCACGGGCGCCCATCATAGGAAACTGGAAGTGCCGGGGGAGGAAGAGTTAAGCGGCATGGGCGTTTCCTACTGTGCGACCTGCGACGGAGCCTTTTTTAAAGGCCGGGAGGTGGCAGTGGTCGGCGGCGGAGACGCAGCCGTGGAGGATGCGCTGTTTCTGGCCCGGATCTGCAGCAGAGTGTATCTGATTCACCGCCGGGACAGTCTGCGGGCCGCCAAGCTTCTGCAGCAGAAACTCGCGGAGAAAGAGAACGTGGAGTTTGTCTGGAATTCTACGGTGACGGAAATCTGCGGGGAGGACCATGTGGAGTGCGTCAAGGTGAAAAACGCAGCCGGGGAGGTGAAGCCTCTGCATGTGGACGGCATCTTCATCGCGATCGGGACTGTACCAAATTCGAAACACTTTTGTAACAATCTTGTAAAGAATGAGGCCGGATACCTGCTCACAGGGGAGGATGGGAGCACAAATATCCCCGGAATCTTCGCTGCAGGGGACGTCCGGAGCAAAAATCTGCGGCAAATTGTTACAGCCTGCGCCGATGGAGCGAACGCTGTCTACGGAGTTTCAGAGTACCTGAATTCCTTGTAAAATAAGGGAAAACTCGATCCCGCCAAAAAATTACGAAAAAATTTCGTAAAACTCTTGACATACTTTCGAGAGTTTGCTATCATCTAATCGTAACAAATTTAACAGAATCGTAATATTTGGTAATCAATTCGTAATAATTGGAGGTTGGGATTGTAATGAAAAAGGGGTTTGCAAGGATTACGGCGTGTGCTCTGGCAGCCGGACTGACCATCGGGACGATGGATCTGGCCGCTTTTGCGGACAGCCTGGATTTGACGCTGGTCGGTGTCGGCCTGCTGTCAGTGGGAAATACGGATGAGACCGGGGAGGAGCTCATAGACGAGACTTCTGACCTGGAAGATGTACAGGAACCTGAAACGGCTGCCGATGATGAGGCGCCGGTGCAGGAGACAGAAAGTGTCCCGGAAGAGACGGGTACCGCAGACGAGGCCGGGACTGCGGACGATGCGGAGGAAACCTGGGAGGAAGAAACACAGGGTGTTTTTGAAGCGTCAGCCGATGAAGCAGCAGAAGATGTAAGCGGTGAGGACTGGGAGGACGTTTCTGACGAGACGGAACCCGCCCCGCTTGATACGAGTATGGTAGGCACAACGGGGATTGCCCTTTGCAGCGAGTATATCAACATCCGTGCGAGCGCGGATACCTCCGGCGAGGTGCTGGGCAAGCTGTACAACAATTCCGCTGTGTATATTGAGGATGTCGATGAGAACGGCTGGTATAAGGTAAGTTCCGGAAATGTCGAAGGATATGTGGCTTCCCAGTACATTGCCGTGGGAGCGCAGGCGGAGACTCTTTCCGAGGAGGTTGGCTATCATGTGGCGGAGGTCGGTGCGGAAGTGCTGAATGTACGCTCCGATCCGAGCGAGGATTCTGAGATTATTACCACGGTGACCAATACACAGGAAGTGGAAGTCATTGAGGATCTGGGCGGATGGCTGAAGGTGGCCGTGGATTCCACCTGCTACGGCTATGTGTCCGCCGATTATGTGAGTACCGAAGTGCAGTACCAGGTCGCTGAATCCATCGAGGAGGAAGAGGCGAGACTGGAAGCGGAATATGAGGCCTATCTGGCAGAGCAGGCCAGACAGGAAGCCGAATACGAGGCATATTTAGCTTCGCAGGAAGCGGAATATGAAGCTTATCTGGAGGAGCAGACCTATTCAGACGAGGGTTATTACTATCCGGAGGATGCCGTTTACGAGGAGAGCTATGACAGTTCCTACTCCGATGCGCAGGCAGCGGCTGACGCGGCCTATCAGGAGTATCTGAATGCGCAGGCAGCGGCCGATGAGGCGACGCAGCAGGCGGATGAGCAGTTAGTCTACGATACCGCGGCGGCGGCGCAGGAAGAATACGCGGAATATCTGGCGGCCCAGGCGGCGGCGGATGAAGCGGCAGTGGGCATGGGCGATTCGTATGCGCCGGAAGCCTATACGGATGATGTTTATGTGGAGGAAAACAACAACTACGCGGACGGCGGCTACACAGACGATGGCTATACAGATGACGGCTATGCAGACGACGGATACGATGAGACATATGAGGATACCTACGGAGAGGATATTTACGCGGAGGAATACGACGAGGGAGGTTCTTCGGATACGGGGAACGCAAGCCTTGGACAGCAGATCGCAAATTATGCGTGCCAGTTTGTGGGCAACCCCTACGTGTACGGCGGTTCGAGCCTGACCGGAGGGGCGGACTGCTCCGGATTTACGATGGCGGTGTACTCGAACTTCGGCGTTGGCCTTCCGCACAGCGCAGCCGCGCAGTCCGGCTGCGGGACACCGGTGGATCTGGGGAACCTTCAGCCCGGGGATCTGCTGTTCTACAATGACGGCGGCGGCATCGGCCATGTGACCATGTATATCGGCAATGGCCAGGTGGTACACGCGAGCAGTTCCACCACCGGCATTATTATCTCTGACGTGGGTTACAGAACTCCGGTCTGCGCGAGACGGTTCGTGTAGACTTAAGGAGGATTCAGAAGGCAATCCTTACAATTTCAACCCATATAGACGGACCGCTGTGCACTGCACGGCGGTTTCGTCGATTCAGGGGGAATTTTCTGAGCGGCCAATAGAAAAACAAGCGAACGAAAGTTATCCACATTTTAGACGGGCGAAAAACCCGGGAAAATGGACTTATGCACTGAGTTATCCACATTTTCCACAATTTCCACAGCGCAGGGTACTTTCGTGGACAAGCTTAAAGGAAAAACAGTCGTTTTGTGAAAAGTAATCAGAAGGACAGATTCTAAAATTTGCCAAAAATGGCCAAAAGAGAGGCAGACTGTGCTATAATCTACCCGAAAGAGAGCCTGGCCCGTACATTTGGGAAGCGTATCTATTGCCATGCGGGACAGGGAAGTGTGATTTGGGGGGAACCGTCTGTGAAGATCAAGGATCATTACGAACTGGCGCGGTTAATGTCCGCTCCTTTGAATATCAGTGAGAGAAAGAAGAGAGCCTTTTGTTTTGGGTGCATCGAACCGGATGTGAACGGGTTTACGTATCTGGGGAAAAAGAGGGGATGCTTTGGACGCGGCCACTGTTATGAGGAACGAAAGGAGCGAATCGCATCCTTCCTGGAGCGTCCGTATCACGACACCGTTTTCTGGTGGTACCGGGCGGGGAGAGTTTTCCACTTTCTCTCGGACTGCTTTTACCGGCCGGATACGCTTAAGTTTCAGTATTCCTTTTTCGCTCATATGAAATATAAGGCGCAGCTTAGGGAGTTCATGCGCCAGGCTCTGAAGGGAAATCCCTGGAAGATCCCGGCAATCGACCGGGAACTGTCCTCCTGGATGGCCATGCGCCATGCCCAGTATCTGGACCACACGCGGGGCGTGCAGGATGACTGCTATTACATTTATACAAGCGTACTGGCGGTCTTTAACTGGATGGTCGATGAAAAGCTGGGATAAAGAGAAGATGGACACACAGACCGGAGACAATAAAAAAAGCACCGACCCCACAGCTCTTACGTCTGCAAAACCAGTACTTTCAGTGCGCCTTCAGGGGCTCGAACCCTGGACACCCTGATTAAGAGTCAGGTGCTCTACCAACTGAGCTAAAGGCGCGAAGGAAATTTTCCATTCGGAACTTTCCCTCAACAGGTTCGATTATAGTATAAGCATTTCAGAATTGCAATAGTTTTTTTGGATTTTTTTAGAAAAATTTAAGAAACCATTCGGCCGGGCTGTAAACAGCGGTAAGAATCCGCCGGGCGGACAGTTTCACCCATCCTGGAAAAGCTTCGAAAAGTTTAACACTTCAGGGATGACCAGGTGCCCGAAGGCCAAGAGAAACACTAAGGATTCTCGACTTGCCCGTCCATAAACTTCTGTTGTATGTGTTTTGCGCCTGATAATCTGTGTCTTCGGGAATCCGCGGTTCCCTGGAGGAAAGACCTTTCTACAGCTGCGGGTTTCAGGCGGATGCCGGGTTTTTACGTGTCCCCGCTTTACGGCCGGGACGGCAGGCGGATGATCATTTTCAGGATGGGATTTCCTCTGGCCGCGAAGCGCTCTTCGTACTCGGTCATGACATTGCCCTCCAGCATCCTCTCGTCATGGTGCAGATCATAGGTGACATCCTCAATGATCCACCCGCACTCTTTCGCTTCGGCAAGGGCAAACGCGAAGAGGTCCTGGTTGTCGGTCTTAAATTCCACCTGGCCTTCCGGCTTCAGGATCTGCTCATAGCGGGCGAGAAATTCCCTGCCCGGCAGGCGGCGTTTGGCATGGCGGTCTTTGGGCCAGGGATCCGAAAAGTTTAAGTAAATCCCGTCCACTTCCCCCGGAGAAAAAACGTTCGGCAGGTTCTGCGCGTCCATGCGCAGATAGAGAAGGTTGTGAAGATTGTCCGGGCGCTTTTCCAGGGCGCGGATCAAAACGCTGGAGTATTTTTCAATGCCGAGAAAGCTGCGCTCGGGAAACGCTGCCGCCATCTGCGTGAGAAACTGCCCTTTCCCCATGCCGACTTCGAGGTAGAGCGGGTTTGTGCTGCGGAATACTTCCTGCCAGTGCCCGCGCAGATGTTCCATTTCCTCTTCCGGAATCACATATTTGCTGGCGGATACGGCCTCCCGGGAACCCGGGATGTTCTTAAGACGCATGACAGCCTCCTTCTCCTGCCGGATTTTCCGGCATTTCCGGTAGTACAGTATAGCAGACGCGGCGGGGATTTTCAATTTTTTCGCCGCAAATTTTACAAAATTTTACAGAAGAACTTGACACCGTTAAAGAAATTTAGTAAAATCGTAAACAAGATGTAACAGAAATGTAATCTTTTCCCGCGAAGCGGGGAACAGTTGATGATAAATGGGAAGGAATCTTCACTATGAGAAAAAAGCTGGCTGTCTGGACATTCATCTGTCTGCTGCTGTCCGTTGTGCTGCCGGTGACCGCCGAGGCCGGATGGAAGAAAACATCTGAAGGGAAAATGTATACGACCAGCGGTTCGCCGGGGTATTACACAGGCTGGAAAACGATCGGCGGAGCGAAATATTATTTCTCTTCCAAAGGCATCATGGCAACTGGCTGGGAGACGATTGACGGAGCGAAGTACTATTTCGGCAGCAACGGAAAAATGCGGACGGGCTGGCGTACGATCAGCAAGAAAAAGTATTACTTTGGCGATGACGGCAAGATGCGCACCGGTTGGGAAACGCTGAAATCGGGCGATAAAACAGTAAAGTACTATTTCAGCGCCAAGGGTGTGATGCAGACCGGGCTTCAGACGATCAGCAAGAAGAAGTATTATTTCAGTGAGGACGGCATTTTGCAGCGCGGCTTCATCAAGGCCGGGGCGGGCAAAACCTACTACGGGGATGAGGAAAGCGGGGTACTGGCGCAGGATAAGTGGATCGGCGGCGAGTACTATTTCAAAGAAGACTGCACCATGGCGGTCAATGAATGGGTAAGCGGAAAGTGGTGCGGAGCCGACGGGCGCTACACCGGTGTGCAGAACAACGTGGGCTGGGTGACCGAGAAAGGCATTACCTGCTATTACGACCGCAGCGGGAAAAAGGTGACCGGCTGGCTGACACTCTCCAATAAGAAATATTATCTGCGTCCCTCGGACGGGGCCAGAGTCACGGGCTGGTTTACCGTGGGGGCATACAAATACTTTGCCAAAGACAACGGGGTTGTGCAGACAGGCAAGTGGAAAGGAAAGAAATATCTGCAGAACACCGGGGCCATGGCAACCGGCTGGCTGACGGTTGACGGGAAACGCTATTACTTTGATCCGCAGACCGGTGACCGGACTGTAGGCTGGGCCACCATCGGCAATGCGACCTACTACTTCAATTCCAAGGGCGTGAAGCAGGTCAGCTCCTGGATTAACAAAAGCTACTACGTGGATGCCACCGGCGCCCGTGTGGACGGTGTGCAGAAGATTGATGGGAAATACTACTATTTCAGCCAGACGAACAACGGCGTTTTGCTGAAGGGCTGGATCAAGTATTCGACTTCCCTGTACCATGCGGACAAGACTACCGGAGAACTCTCGCACGAGGGATGGTTCAGCGAAGCAGGGTATAAATATTACGCCGGCGACGACTGCAGGCTGTATACCGGATTGAAAACCATCAACAAAACGCTTTACTATTTTCTGACTTCCAACGGTCGGATGGTGAAGCGGGCGATTGTGAATATTTCAGGCGACAAGTACTACTTTGATGACAGCGGCATCGGAGCCGTCAATACCTGGCAGAAGATTAACTCCAAGTATTACTATTTTGGAACCGACGGCAAGATGGCGGTCAGTCAGCAGATTGGCAGCTACTACGTGGGCCCGGACGGAGCGCGGGTGGACAAGGAGCCGACGCTCACGATCAAAACCAAAGACGGAAAGAAATACTGCTATGACTCGGAAGGCAACATGTACAAGGGCTGGCAGACAGTCGATAAGAATAAGTACTACTTTGGTTCCGGCGGTGCGGCGGTATCCGGCTTAAAGACGATCGAGGGCAAGAAGTACTATTTCTTCCCGACCTGCATTCTGGCAACGGATCAGGTACTGGCAGTGGGGAACAAAGAGTACACGATCAACAGCAGCGGGGTTGTGACAGCGGAAAGGACTCTCGAGATTTCCGGTAATACGAAAGGATCAGAGATTGCCAGATTTGCTGTCAAATACATCGGCAACCCGTATGTCTGGGGCGGCGTGAGCCTGACAAACGGGGCGGACTGCTCCGGGTTTGTGCAGACGGTGTTTGCGAACTTTGGAATTAAACTTCTGCGGGTGGCAGACGATCAGATGAAGGGGCCTGACACCGCGCATGTGGAACAGGGATACAAGAAAGCGGTAAATGTGAGTGTCGAGGATATGCTGCCGGGCGATCTGATTTTCTATGGCTCTGCGAATTACGCCAGCCATGTGGCGATCTATATCGGGGATGATAAGATTGTGCATGCGAGTAATTCCCAGCCGTATCCGGCAGGGGGAATCAAGATCTCCAACTACGATTACAATACTCCTGTGAGGATTGTACGGTACTGGTCATAAGGAAGGCATTCGGATTTGTACTTTTGACAGACAGGGAATGAAGAATTCTTTCAGACTGAAAAATCCCGGAAAACGGAGCGGATAAAAAGGACAAAGGCTTAACGGATGCATTTGTCCGTCTGGTATCTGTAAGAGCAGGATGCGGCAGGAACGCCGCGCCGCGGGATTTTACGCTGCTGCGGATAACAGGGGCTGCTGCACAAGATTTGCGGCAGTCCCTTATTTTTTCTGCTTTGGCGAAAGCGCTTCCTAATCCGGCTTAACCGGGCGAAACGGGGAGGGCATCCCGAAAGCCACCCGCGGCGCCAGGGAAAGAAACCGGCGTAAGCGAGCAGACGAAAGCTTCAGCGAAATTCGTTTTTGAGGGCCTCGTACATGATATCGTAGGGAGCTTCCTTTCCAGTCCAGATCGTGAAATTCAAAGCTCCCTGGCAGACCAGCATTCCCAGTCCGCTTATGGTTTTGGCGCCGTGCGCGGCGGCTTCTTTTAAAAATTCCGTTTCAGCGGGATTGAATACGACATCTGATACGACCATGTTTTCCTGAATGGACTGGTAATCGATGTCCGGTTTGGCCGTCTGGTCAGGATGGAATCCGACCGGGGTGGCATTGATCACAAGATCCGTTCCTTCCGGGACCTTCTGGTTGGGTTTCCAGGGCAGAAACTCAGCCTTTGCCGGGGTATTTTCCGCGATGGTTTCCACAAGCCTTTCCGCGTGGTCTTTGCTGCGGTTGATGATGGTGATGCGGCTGGCATCCGAGAGTGCGCATTCCACGGCGATTGCCCTGGCGGCTCCGCCTGCGCCGAGAATGACGACATTCTTTTGTTTTGGTGAAATGCCTTCGTTTTTCAGTGCCTGCACAAAACCCTTGCCGTCCGTATTGTCGCCGCACAGCTTTCCATCCCGGACAACGACGGTGTTGACAGCGCCGATGATTCTGGCAGAGGGAGAGATTTCATCGAGATAGGGCAGGACGGCGATCTTGTGGGGCATGGTCAGATTGATGCCTTTCATGTGCAGCGCCCGAAGGCTTTTCATGGCGATATCGAAGTCTTCAGGTGTAACCTTGATGGTCAGGTAGCGGTAGTTTAAGCCGAGGGCGGAAAAACCGGCTTCCTCAAGCACACCGGTGGGATTGCCCTCCACCGGATCTCCAAATACGCCGACGAGTTCGGCACGATAATTTTTTGCCATGGAGAGGTCTCCTTTCCTTATATAGGGGGCATTCTGTCAGGTTTCCATTTCTGTCAAAAAGTATACAGCAGAGGCAGGAATTGGTAAACAAAAACTTGAAAAATCCTCTCATACAGGATACACTGGGAATTGAAAAAACGAGGGAGTAAGAAAACGAAGAAAGCCGGGAACCTGCCGGAAAGCAGGCATACAGGAAGAGGGGAGTTTCCTGCGGCGGAAAAGGGGTAAATTGGATGATGAAGAAAAAATGGATGTGCGGACTGCTTTGCTTTTCGTTAGCTGTTCAGCCAGTGCTTCCGGTCTATGCGGAGGATCTGATCCTGGAGGATCCTTCTCCTTTTGTGGAGAGTGTCTCTGAAGGAGCCGATTTTTCGGGGGAAGCTGTTTTCCCGGAGGAGGATGCGAACACAGAAGCGGCGGAAAGCCCCTCCTTTGAATCTGATCCGTTAGGGGAAGATCTGATCATTGAGGAGGAGTCTTCTGAGTCCCAGGAGCAGGGCAGTTCGTCCCCGGTGATCAGTCTGGATGAGCTTTTCACGGACGAGGGAGAAAACGGAAGCACCACGGAAAGCGAAAATGAGGAGGAAGAGTCAGAGTCTTCTCTGGTAGAGGAGACGGAAACAGAGTCTCTTTTTGAAGAGGAGGGATCCCCGGAAGAGGAGATTCTTGTAGAAGTGGAAATTGCTGAGGAACAGGATCCCACTGTAACTTCCGCGCAGAACTACCATAAAGTGAACCGCATTGCCCTTGGACAGTTTGACGGCTGTTTTGGAAATCAGCTGAGCGGAAACGCAAGGTTACTGTATGACATACGTGTGTCGAATTACGTGACAGAGAAACATACAGGTGGCATGACATTTGGAAAGGCACCAGGAAGCGAGTGGAAAATAGGTACGTCTCCCTATACCTATCAGGCCGAGCTGTACAGGAATGAAGAGGGGAAACTGGCAATTGATAAAAACACGGAAGAGTATTTAGCCTGTGAGGCACAGGTGAAAGCCGATATGCAGGCATCGTTGGATGCGTTTTTATATGACCATCCGGAAGTATTCTGGCTTCGCGGCGGTACCTATAAAATTTCTCTTGCGGCGGTCAACACCGGGCAGGTGGGACCTGCGGATGGGTATGTGAGTCAGATTCTATATACCCCTACAGTCGCTTTTGAGGGCGCGGAGGCTCTGATTTCTGATTTTTATTCTAAAGTAGAATACACGGCGGCACAGATTTACGCGGGTGCGGATACGAACAGCAACGGGACGGTAGAGAGGGTGGAAGTGTTAAGAAGGATCCATGACTATCTGTGCGACCGTCTCTGGTATGATTCGGTTTCTTATTCTCAGTATGAGACCACAAAGGATTACCGGATTTTCTGCGCGGCGGGGGCCTTTCTGGACAGTGTGGGAACCGGAGTGGTTTGTGAGGGGTATGCGAAATCGTTCAAGGTGATCTGTGATCAGCTGGGGATTCCCTGTGTGATGATCGGAGGAACGGTACAGCAGGGAGGATCAACGATAGGGCATATGTGGAATGGTGTACAGGTGGATGGACAGTGGTATCTGCTCGATGCAACCTGGGATGACTATACTCAGGGTTTTGGCTATTCATATTTTCTGATAGGGAATACACTTGCCGGGCGCGTCACCAACGGAAATTTCGGCGGCTCTGAAATAGGAATGGAGTTTGCCTATCCGGTTCTGTCCACGGAAACCCTGGTTTGTAGCGGGGAACATACTTACGGGATCTACCATGAAATGGAAACATGCCTGAATCCGGGATATATTGTGACAGCCTGCAGCCTTTGTAGTAAAGGACAGGTGGATTGGGTGGAGCCATTAGGCCATGACTTTCCAGAAGGGCAGGTTAAGGCACCAACCTGTACAGAAGGGGGCTATACTACTTATATCTGCAGTCGCTGCGGGTACAGTTATACCAGTGATGAAATTTCTGCTCTTGGGCATGACTATGAAACCAGTGACATCCTTCCTACCTGTACGGAAGGCGGCTACATCCTTTACACGTGTGTGCGCGGGGACAGCACTTATAAAGAAGAAAGCGGAGTACCAGCCCATGGTCACAGTTATGGCGAGGACGGCCTGTGTATCTACTGTGGTGCGGGAGATTCCATTGAACGGGCGGTGATCAGCGGGATTTCCAATACGTCCTATACGGGAAAGAAGATCACACAGGACGTGGAAGTGGCCTTTGGAACGAACGTGCTCCAGTCAGGGACGGATTACAAGGTTTCCTACAGCGACAACAAGAAGGTCGGTACGGCGAAAGTGACGATCACCGGGATTGGAAATTTTTCCGGACAGGTGACAAAGAAGTTCAAAATTTCCCGGAAATCCGTGAGCAAGTTAAAGTATTCCACTATACAGGACTATACATACAGAGGCAAGCTCATCAAGCCGTCGGTGACGGTGAAAAACGGATCGGTGAAACTGAAGAAGGGAACCGACTACACGATCAGCTATTCTTCCAACAAAGCCATCGGGAAAGCCACGGTGAAGATCAAGGGGAAAGGCAGCTATACCGGGACAAAAAAGCTTACCTTTAAGATCCTGCCCAGAAAGACAGTCTTAGGCATTGTCCGCTCAGCCGCGAAAGGCGCTTTGACCGTAAGCTGGGGGAAAGTTTCCGGTATTGACGGATACCAGATTGAGTATGCGCCGAAGAGCAGCTTTAAGGGCAGCAAGAGGGAAGCATTTGGCGCGGGCACTACGAGCCGGACGATTACCGGAGTGAAAAGTGCCAGCCGCTGTTACGTGCGGGTTCGTACCTTTAAAAAAGTGGGTACGGCCTTCTATTTCAGCGTCTGGAGCAGCGTGAAAAATACGACGGTTCGCTGAAAGGAAGCGGATCGGTAAGGAGGGGAGGTTTCTATGCGTAAGTTTTCCAACGTGCTGGTTGGAGTGATGGCAGGAGCAGTCTGTGTGTTCGTCACGCTGCTGGCACTGGATTCAGACATCTTTACGATTGTTTACAACCTGGCGTTTCTCGCTGTCATGCTGTTGATCATCCTGCTTGCGTGGGTGCTGGGTTTTCGCAGGATCTTTCAGACCATCGCGGGGCTGGACCGCGCCTCGGAGAAACTAAAAGGCGCTAACCGCAGAGGAGCGCTGGCGGAGCTGACGTCTTCCAATGCGAAGATCTTTGAGGTGGAGTATCTGGACAAAAAGTACCAGGAATACCTGGCCTATCTGCGCAAGACCAACAGTCCCTGCGATATCGGGGACTATGTCGGGGAATATGAGATCAACAATTATACGCACCGCAGGGTGATCGAGATGATCCCGGATGTCCTCACGAGTCTGGGAATCCTCGGTACGTTTGTCGGTCTGGTGTGGGGACTTAGAGGGTTTAATCCTCAGACCTACGAGGCGATGACGAGTTCTGTGTCCTCTCTGGTCAACGGAATCAAGGTGGCCTTTATCACCTCCATTTACGGGATTTCGCTGTCGATGGCCTTCAGTTACTGGCTGCGCGGAGCCTTCTCCCGGGTGTCGGAAAGCCTGGACAGCTTCCTGGATACTTATTACCTGTGCGCCGTTCCGCCTACGGATGTAACGGCGATGAACTTTGTGCTGTCCAACCAGAAAGAGCAGACCAAAGTGATGGAGGGGATGGCGGACGCGCTGGCAAAGCAGATCGCTGAGAGCTTTGACGGACAGATCACACCGCTTATGGAGGAGATCAAGCAGACGCTGGATAACTTTACCCAGGTGATCACGCTGCAGCAGGAAAAGCTCTTGGAGAATATCTCTCATCAGGTAATGGACAGCATGAAGAAGGAGCTTCTGTCCGAATTCTCGGAGATGCGGCTTTTGCTGCGGGAGTCGAACCGTGCGCAGAAGGACTTCATTCAATTTATGTCGGATGCCCAGGCCCGTTTCCAGACGGATTTCCTCTCCGGGGAGCGGGAAATGACGCGGGTGATGAAAGCCAGCACCAACAGCCAGGCGGAAACGCTCGCGGCCATGCAGGAGCAGCAGGAGAACCTGCGTGAGTTTGTCGAATACATGGCGCAGGCCATGGAAAAGATGAGCCGCATCAGCGATCTGGGAGACCGTACACTGGAGGCGGTTACGCAGCGCCTGGAGGAAGTGGCTCCGAAAGAGAGCAGCGAGGATCTGGAAGATCTGATTGACCGCATCGATTCGCTGGTTGGCGTGATGGAACGCCAGCAGAGGCAGGCAGCCAAGAAGAAGGGTATGTTCCGATAAAGGGGAGACAGGTATGAGAAAGGTAAGCCGCAGAAAAATGCAGGATACGTCCGGGCATAACGTCTGGCGGTCCTATTCGGATATGATGTCCGGCCTGCTGCTGCTCTTCGTGCTGATCATGGCTGTGTGCCTGATGCAGGCGCAGATCAACTATACGGAACGGCTGCGGGAGCAGGCCAAACAGCTGCAGACACAGAATGCGCTGGATGAGAGCCAGCTGCAGGTGGATGAACAGGCATCCCAGCTCGCCGCTCAGCAGACGACACTGGACGAGCAGGCGGAAGCGCTGGAAGCGCTTCAGTCAAGACTGCAGGCACAGGAGGATACGCTTAAAGAGCGGGAGGACGCACTGGCGGCCAGTCAGGAGCAGCTGGCGCAGAGAGATGAGGCGCTGGCGGCCAGCCAGGCAAAACTGGACGAGCAGACGACGCTGATGGCTCAGCAGCAGCAGAGGATTGACCAGATCATCGGCGTAAAGGCGGATCTGATCGCCTCTTTGAACGAGGAATTTCAGGCAAATCAGATAAATGTGGAGATTGACCACCAGACAGGGGCGATCGTGCTGGATTCCAGCGTACTCTTTGATTATAACGAGAGTGTGCTCACGGAGGCCGGGACGCAGATTTTGGGACAGATCCTGCCGGTTTACTGCCGGGTGCTTTTAAGCGAGGAATATGAACCGTACCTGGCGGAGGTCATCATCGACGGTTATACGGATACGACAGGCACTTACATTACGAACCTGGATCTTTCACAGAGAAGGGCGTTCGCGGTGGCAGAGTATCTGATGAATACGAAGGATTCATTTCTGACGGCCGCGGAGAGCGACATCCTGACAGAGAAGCTGACAGCCAACGGCCGCTCGATGAGCAATCCGATTATGGGAGCGGACGGACAGGTGGACATGGACGCTTCCAGGCGTGTGGAAGTCAAGTTTCGCTTAAAGGACGAAGAGATGATCGCGGAACTGCAGCAGATCATCGAGGAGAGCCAGATCGAGGGGACGCCGGTGCAGGAGCCGCAGGCGCAGTAGAACGAAAAATGTTCGAACAGGTCTGGGTAAGAAGCAGAGAGGTTCAGCAAGACTTTTAAGGCGGAGAGAGTACATGAAATTTATGCATATATCGGATCTTCATATCGGGAAACGCGTGAATGAGTTTTCGATGCTGGAAGATCAGCGCTACATTCTGGGACAGATTTTATCCATCGCGGACAGAGAGGCCGTCGAGGGGATCTGGATCGCCGGGGATATCTATGACAAGTCAGTCCCTTCAGCGGAGGCGGTCGGGCTGTTTGACGATTTTTTAACCGGCATCTCCTCCAGGAATATCCCCTGTTTTATTATCAGCGGGAACCATGATTCCCCGGAGCGCATCGCTTTCGGGGCGCGGCTGATGGAACACGCCGGTGTGTATCTCTCCCCGGTGTTTCACGGGGAGATCGAGCCGGTGGTGCTGTGCGATGAGTTTGGGGAGATCCGCATCTATCTGCTGCCGTTTGTGAAACCGGCGCATGTGCGGGCCGCCTATCCCGAGGCGCAGATAGAAAGTTATCAGGATGCCCTGGCGGAAGTGATCGGGCGGATCTGCGCAAAAGAGTCATCTTTCGGTGCGGACGGTGCGAAGGAAAACGCTTCACAGCCGGAATCTTTCGCGGGAGGAAGGGAAAGCGCAAAGCACATCCCCTGGGATTCGTCCTTAAGGAATGTGCTGGTGGCCCATCAGTACGTGACCGGCGCCGCGCTTTGCGATTCCGAAGAGCTTTCCGTGGGGGGACTTGATCAGGTGGCGCTCGAACTGTTCGCTCCCTTTGATTACGTGGCTCTGGGACATATTCATACGCCGCAGCATGTCGGGGGGAAGGAGAATGTGCGCTACTGCGGCACACCGCTAAAATATTCGTTTTCCGAGGCGGGCACCCCAAAATCCGTGACGATCGTGGAACTGCGGGAGAAGGGGAACACACTGATTCGCGAAGTTCCCTTAAAGCCTCTGCACGATGTGCGAAAGATCCGGGGAACGTACATGGAGCTTACCGACCGCCGGACATATCAGGGGACACCGGTAAAGGACTATCTGCAGGTGACGCTGACCGACGAGGAGGATGTGCCGGGCGCACTGGGAAAACTGCGCACCGTGTATCCCAATATCATGAAGCTGGAGTATGACAATCAGCGCACTCGGGGGAACTATGCGGTAAATGCCGCGGAGGATCCGGAGAACCGTTCGCCGCTGGAACTTTTTGAGGAGCTTTATGAGCTGCAGAACAACAGTCCGATGAGCGCCGAGCAGTGTGCCTTCATGGAGCAGATGATTGAAACAGTCTGGGAGGAATAGAGAGTGAGACCGTGTAAATTGACGATGTCGGCTTTCGGGCCGTATGCGGGTGTGCAGGTGCTGGATCTGCAGCGGCTGGGAAACCAGGGGCTGTACCTGATCACCGGGGATACGGGCGCGGGCAAGACCACGATCTTTGATGCGATCACGTTTGCCCTTTATGGGGAGGCCAGCGGAGAAACAAGAGAACCCGGGATGCTGCGCAGCTTATATGCTGATCCCCAGACGCCGACTTACGTGGAAATGGAATTTACCTACCGCGGCAAATCATACCGCATCCGCAGAAGTCCGGAATATGAGCGTCCCGGTCGCGGTGGCAGGAATACGAAGCAGCGGGCGGAGGCGGAGCTTATCTACCCGGACGGACGCGCCCCGGTCACAAAGGTAAAAGAGGTGACCAAAGCCGTAGAAGAACTGCTTGGGCTTACGAAAAAGCAGTTTACGCAGGTGGCGATGATCGCACAGGGAGACTTTCTGCGTCTGCTCCTGGCAAAGACCGAGGACCGCAGCAAGATCTTTCGGGAGATCTTTCACACGGAGCCGTATCAGGTGCTGCAGGAGAAGTTAAAGGAGGAGACCTCCAGGCTTAAGGCGGAGAATGAGGAAGCGGGACGTGACCTGATCAGGCTTGCGGGAAGCATCCGCTGCGCGAAAGAGAGCATGTACCGGAGTACGCTGGAGGAGTTAAAAGGAAAGGGACAGTGGGTTTCCCCTGACGATCTGCTGGAACTGCTTGAGAAGATCATTGAGGAGGATACAGAGCAGGATTCCCTGGCGGAAGAGAAGATCAGTGAGCTTACAAAGTCCATCGAAGGATTAAATCAGCGGATTGGCAAGGCCCAGGCGGCCCGCAGGGCCAGGGAACAGTTAGGCAAAGAACAGGCGGCCCTGAAAGAATGGGAACCGCGCCTTAAGAAGGCGGAGGATGAGTGGAAGGCCGAGCAGGAGAAGGAGCCGGAAAGAGAGGATCTCACCCTGAAAATCCATGTGGCCACCCAGCGCCTGGATGAGTACGACGAGGTGGAACGCCTGAGAAAGAATAAGAATGAGCAGGCAGCCCGCGAAAAGAAGATTGGCCAGGATCTTACCCGCCTGGGAAAGAAGGCAAAGGACGCGGAAGATGAGATTGCGCAGTGGAAAGAGCAGCTGGAAACGTTAAGCGATACACAGGAACAGCGCCAGGAACTGCAGCGGCAAAGCCAGGAGCAGACTCATGAGAAGGAGCGCCTTGAAAACCTGAAGACCTTGTGGGTGGACTGGCGGAAACTTGGAAAGGATTTAAAGAAGGTTCAGGACCAGTATGTGAAACAGGCGCAAAAGACCGGGGAGAACCGCGAAGCTTACGAGACCATGGAAAAGTCTTTCCTGGATGAGCAGGCGGGTGTGCTGGCGGAAACGTTAAAGGAAGGCGAGAAATGTCCGGTCTGCGGATCACTCCATCATCCGGAACCCGCGAAGAAGCAGGGACACGCCCCTACCCGGGAGGAATTAAAAGAGGCGAAGAAGAAGCTTTCCACTGATGAGGCGCAGACTGAGAAGCTGAGCCGTAAGGCGGGAGAGACGAAAGGCAAATGGGATACCCTTCGCACACAGATTTTAGAGCAGACCGGAACCCTTCTGGGAGAGACGGTTAAGGTTCAGGGAGAGGAAGCGGAAAAGTCAGATCTTAAAGAGCTGGAGACGGCTTTAGACGAACGAATCGTTCAAAACAGCGACAGTCTTGCCGCGCTGGAGAAGCAGCTTAAGGAGCAGGAGCAGCGGTTGGAGCAGAAGCAGAAGATCGAAAAGGAACTGCCTCTTCTGGAGAAGAAACAGCAGGAAAACCAGAAAAAGCAGGAGGAGCTTCTGCGGGAGCAGGCGGCCCTGCAGGCACAGGATGTCCTTTTGGAGGAACAGATCGCAAAAGCGGCGTCTTCCCTGGAGTATGAAAGCAGAAAGATTGCCGAAGAGAAAATCCAGCAGATGACAGCGAAAAAGGCTGCTTTGGACGAGGCTTACAAAAAAGCACAGACTGCGGTTGAAACGGGAAGAAAAGAGGCAGAACGCGCCCGTTCTGCGGTGCAGGTTTTGCAGGATCAGCTGGCAAAAGAGCAGGAAGAAGACGCGAAGGCGTTGACCGCGCAGAAGGAGGAACTGCAAAAGCAGCAGTCCGGGTTAAACGAAGAGCGGACGGAAGTGGGCGGACGGCTTACGGCAAACCGGCAGGCACAGGCCGGGATTTTGGATCTGCGGGAAAAAATCGGGAAACTGGAGAAAAAGATGACCATGGTGAGCGCTCTTTCCAGTACGGCCAACGGCACTGTTTCGGGGAAAGAGAAGATCATGCTGGAAACTTACGTTCAGAGAACCTATTTTGACCGTACCCTGATGCGGGCCAACCTGCGGCTGATGACGATGACCGGCGGCCAGTATGAACTGGTGCGCAGGCAGGAAGCGGCCAGCTTAAGAAGCCAGAGCGGTCTGGAGCTGGATGTGATCGATCATTACAACGGCAGCAGACGCAGTGTGCAGACTCTTTCCGGGGGAGAGGCGTTTAAGGCCTCCCTGTCTCTGGCACTTGGTCTGTCGGATGAAATCCAGGCGTCAGCGGGAGGAATCCAGCTGGATACCATGTTTGTGGATGAGGGCTTTGGTTCCCTAGATGAGGAATCGTTAAACCAGGCCATGCGGGCACTGGGAGATTTAACAGAGGGCAGCCGTCTGGTGGGCATCATCTCTCATGTGTCGGAATTAAAGGAACGCATTGAACATCAGATTGTCGTGACGAAAGAGCGCACGGGCGGCAGCCGGGCCAGGATCGTGCTGTAAAAATAAGAAGATCGCGGAAACGAAAAAGTGCCCCGCCCTGAAAACCAGGGCGGGGCGTTCTCATTTTTCAGTGTGTGAGCGGCAATTGTCCTTCGGGGCCATTCCTCGGGGCGTTTGCTTATCCTTTCAGAGACATCTTGGAAGGATTATCCCTCGATGGAGATGAACTTGTTATCCTCGACCTTCTTGGCGTCCTTTTTGGGAACGGACAGCTTCAGAATGCCGTTTTCGAATTTCGCCTTGATCTCTTCCTGCTTGACTTCCTCTCCCACGTAGAAGCTTCTGGAGCAGCGGCCGGAGAAGCGCTCGCGGCGGATATACTTGCCTTCCTTGTCCTTCTCGTCGTTGTTCGTGTTCGTGGAAGCCTGGATCGTTAAGTATCCGTTCTCCAGCTGAGCGGTCACGTTCTCTTTCGCGAAGCCCGGGAGATCAACGTCCAGTTCGTAGGAGTCATCGGTCTCCTTCACATCGGTCCGCATCAGCATCTGCGGGACTTTTGCGTGGTTCGTGCGGTCTGCCCTCGGGAAGAACTCCCGGTCAAAGTCATCGATTGAGTCCATCAGGTCATCAAATAAACTTTCTCCAATAATGCTCGGTACCAACATCATCAATTCCTCCTTTTTAAATTTGCGGCATCTGCTCTGCGCGGATCCTTTTTTCCGCTTCCTGAAGATGCGCTGCTTCCCGCAGTCCTTTTTTGTGCTTTCGCATCTGGACTGCTCTCTTTCTTTCGTTCTGACTGCAGTATAGCACCGATTGTTAGCACTGTCAAGAGGTGAGTGCTAATTTTTTGTGAACATTTTGTGTCCACCCGGAATCTGAGATTTTTCAAGGGAAACTCTCCCATTTCCCGGCGGATTTTCCAGTCTGTCAATTCTATTCCGCCACAAACGCGATGATTTTTAATAACATTTTGGACCTTCACGAATTTTCATCGCCTTCCTGCTGCCAGGGAATGTGCCAGATCCTTCTGACTTTTTCTGAGCTTGAAGCAGATTTTTGACTGTGATGCAATGATGACTGAATCTTACATTGACAGATCACTAAACCTGTATGCACTGAGAATTCCGGCATGAACCATACTCGGAGGCATTTCCCGGGAGGGAAAGCCCCATGAGGGGAGGATTTGCCAAACGGGATACGGGCAGGAGCCTGGAAAGCGATGAATAGCTCGTCAGCTTCCTACCCTTTAGAGAAAATTTAGAAATGTGGATCTTTCTTTAGATGCCATTCCCGATCGTTTATGCTATACTGAAGCACAAGAAGAGTTTCGCGCCGGTTACGAGGGAAGGATGGACAGGCGCAGGGACGGAAGGGGAACCGACTATGAAGTTGAGAACAAGGCTTCTGATTGCTTTTTGCGGAGTGATTCTGGTGCCGATTGTGCTGATGGGCGCGGCGGTTGCCGGGTTCGGGCATTTTCAGATGCGCTCGATTGAGGAGACTTACGGGATTGAGCTTTCCCGGGATTCGCTTTTTGACACAGTACATATGGTGAGCCATTACACGGAGGATGTCTGCGACCGTGTCAAAGAGCAGGTAAGAAAGGATCCCGATCAGTTTCTGGATTTGTCGTATCTGGAAACGATCAATCAGGAGCTTTCCGGAAAGTTCTCCTACCTGCTTTTAAGGCGGGACGGGGAAGTCTATTACGAAGGGAAAAAGGAGAATACCAGTCAGATCCTGCCCTATCTGCCGGAATACAGCGGAGAGATGGATATGGCTTCCGACAGCGGAATCTATATCGGGGAGGATGTGCGGGCGCTGATCAAACAGGTGGACATGGAGTTTTCGGACGGATCCCTGGGAAGTGCGTTTATTATCACTTCCACCTCGGCGCATCTTCCGCAGATGCGCACCCTGTTAATTGATCTTCTGGTGGCGATCGTGGTGATTCTGGTCATTACCGGTGCCATTTTGACCTTCTGGATTTATGCCGGCATCAACAGCCCCTTAATTAAGCTTAGGGATGCCACCCGCAGGATTA